>CAZDWC010000003.1:165713-343287 GCA_964509075.1 uncultured Pseudomonadales bacterium
TTGTTTTTATCCAGTGGCGGGTGCGCATCTTCGTAAGCGTCGGGCAAGCCGTCGTTGTCGCTGTCGAGTGCGTAGCGCTTGTCCATCGGCCAGTGATCGTCGCCATCGTTCACGCCATCGCGATCGGAATCGGCGAGGCGAGGGTCGGTGCCGGCTGCAAATTCTTCGAGATTGCTGAGGCCGTCGGCGTCTTGATCGTACGGCGCATCGCCGTTGTTGTTCGGGTTCAGACCGTGCGCGGCTTCCCAGCCGTTGGGCATGCCGTCGTTATCGTCGTCGCGATCTTGCGCGATGTCGGGGAAGCTGCCGCGTTCATATTCCTGTAGGTTGGTGACGCCGTCGCCGTCCATGTCATCAAAGCCATCGAAGGCGAAGCTGTCATCCGTACAGCAGCCATTCCACGGCAGGTTTTCCCACCACATGGGCATGCCATCAAAGTCCATATCGATATCCGGGCCTTGATGAGCCTGTGTTGGCGCAATGTCGCGGCGGTCATCCCAGCTGTCGTTGTCGGTGTCGTTGTTTTGCGGGTGGGTGCCGGAGATAAATTCCTGCAGCGGTGTTAACAGGTCGGTGTCGCCCCAGAAAGGATTGATAGCATCCGCAGCGTCATTGCGATCGAGGCCGTTTGCATCTTCCCACTCGTCAGCCATGCCGTCGTTGTCATTGTCATCCCAGTATTGTGCTTGCAGCGGAAACTTGTCGGTATTGTCCCAGTAGCCGTCGCTGTCACTGTCGCTAACGTGCTGTTGGGTGCCGGCTGCAAATTCCTGCAGGTTGCTGAGCGTATCGCCATCGAAATCGAATGTTGCATCGGCGCTATTGTTTTTATCCAGTGGCGGATGCGCATCTTCGTAGACATCGGGCAAGCCGTCGTCGTCGCTGTCGAGTGCGTAGCGATTGTCGGTTGGCCAGCGGTCGTCGCCATCCATCACGCCATCGTGGTCGAAATCATTAGTATTGTGATAGGAAACAGGGTGCGGGTCGGTGCCGGCCTTGAATTCGTCGAAGTTGTTCAGGCCATCGCCATCCCAGTCTGCCGCTGCGTCGTTGGTGTCATTCGGATTCAATCCGTGTGCAGCTTCCCAGCCATCAGGCATGCCGTCGTTGTCATCGTCATGGGCGTGGTGTTTGTCGGTGGGGTAGGCGTCCATGTCATCGGAGACGTAATCGCCATCGGTGTCGGATTCGACGGGCAACAAGCCGCGTTGGTATTCAACAAGATTGTTCAGCATGTCGCTGTCCATATCATCGCTGGCATCGGCTGGGTTGTTGGGGTCGAAGCTGAACAATACTTCCCAGTTGTCGGGCATGCCGTCATTGTCAGTGTCGATGCTTGCAAAACGGTCGTAGGGGAATGCATCGTTGATGTCGTCAACGCCGTCATTGTCATCGTCGTTGTCGACGAAGTTGTCGAGGCCGTCGTGATCAAAATCGCCAGATTTCAGTGGATCTAACGGAAATTGGTCAGCGCTATCGGGAACGCCGTCGTTGTCGCTATCGCCATCGTCATCAATGTCACAGGGGTTTCCAAATCCGTCATTGTCTGCGTCTGTTTGGTCTGTGGAGGCAAGATTTAGGCAATTGTCGGTGCCATCATCAATGGTGTCTGCATCATTATCGTAGAAGTCAGAATGCAGTCTCACCGAAAAAAAGTCCCACGATAAGGGGTTGGAGGCAAAGCCGGCTGCGACGAGTTTTCCATCCGTTTGTTGGATGATGGACTGAAATTCTGTGCGATTGCTGTTGATAATAATCAGCTTGCCATTTCTGCCAAATGTACTGTCCAGTGTTCCATCTGGATTGTATCTGGCTAATAGTCCATGGGTGAGGTCATTGCCGGGATTGCTATAGCCAGCCGCTACGAGTTTCCCATCACTTTGCTGAATAATTGAGTAGGCGGCGTCCTTGAGGTCTATTGCTGTGATTGCTTTTCCGCCTGTGCCGAAGTTGGTATCTAAGGAGCCGTCCAGGTTGTAGCGCGCAATAGCGAAGCCACTATTATCACCCCAGTAGTCAAACTGAGTGGTACCTGCCACGACCAATTTTCCATCGGATTGCTGGATGACAGAGAACGCTTGATCGTGATAAGCACCAATGGCTGTGGTTGTCTTGCCATCGCCGTCAAATGACAAGTCGAGGGATCCATTGATGTTGTAGCGAGCTAGAGAGAATTTTTCATGTCCGTTGACTGTAGTCCGGCCTGCTAGCAGTAGTTTTCCATTTTGTAGTTGTATGAGTGATTGCCCGATATTTTCACTTGTTGTATCGCCGGTGGTAACGATGCCATCGGTGTCAAATGTAGTATCTAGAGATCCGTCGCTGTTGTAACGTACCAATGTGAAATAGTGGCGTCCTGAAAATGTACTTGAGCCTGCGGCAACCAATTTTCCGTCGGCTTGTATGATGCCCGCTTGAATGTTGGGATAAGAACCCACTGCGGTGGTTTGAATGCCGTCACCACTAAAACTGGAATCAATGCTGCCATCGCTGTTGTAGCGTACAACCATAACTGTGTTGTTTCTGCTGGTTCCAAAAACAACCAGCTTGCCATCAGTCTGCTGGCCTATATCCTGTCCATGGTCGTAGGGAAATGTGGTGGTTATTCTGCCATCGCTGCTGAAACTTGTGTCGAGAGAGCCGTCGAGATTGTAACGAGCTACTTCAAAGTTGGTGCCAGTGACTACCAGCTTGCCGTCAGATTGCTGGATGATTTTCTGCGCTAAGTCATCTGTGCCCATATCCGTCAAAACGCTACCTTCGGTTCCGAAGGTGATGTCCAACGCCCCGCCGGCCAAGACCGAAGTAGATGTAAGCAGCAGGGCAGAAGTGGCAAGCAGGCGACGAATGGGCGTCTTGTCCATGGTGGTTCCTTGGAGTCATTTATTGGGTTGAGTCTGGCCGGGAACCTTATCGGATGACCGCTGCCGCGTCAAAGGCCGAAGGGGATCGCCCAAGGCTTGACGCAGGTCATCGCGCCTGCCGGCCCGGTGGCTACTATTTGCAGCTGTATTCAGGGTGGAAATCAGATGGCCAGTCCCAGTCCCCAGAACGGTTTTGTGACCCCGGCGCTGCACGATTGTGCATTGCTGCGCAAGTATGACGTCAGCGGGCCGCGCTATACCAGTTACCCGACGGCGGCCCAGTTCGCCAGCGGCTTTGATGGCAGTGACTTCCTTAATGCCGTGTACTCGGAGGTGGAGACCATCACGCCGCTGTCCCTGTACATCCACCTGCCGTTCTGCGAGAACATCTGCTACTACTGCGCCTGCAACAAGGTAGTGACGCGTGATCGCTCCGTGGTGCGCAAGTACCTCGACCACCTGCACAAGGAAATGGCATTGATGCACCTGCAGCTCAAGCTGCACCATCGCCCGGTGACGCAATTGCACTGGGGCGGCGGTACGCCAACCTTTCTTGATGCGGCAGAAATGACTGAGCTGATGCACATGACTGCACATCACTTCAATCTGGTGCGCGACAGCCATCGCGATTACGCGATCGAGATCGACCCGCGCACTGTGGATCGCGAGAAGATTGACCTGCTGCGCGGTCTGGGTTTCAACCGCATCAGCCTCGGCATACAGGATTTCAATCCGGATGTGCAGCAGGCCATCAACCGTATCCAGACCGTGGAGCAGGTGAGCCAGCTGGTGGATTACATCCGCGAGCGCTCATTCCATTCGCTCAATTTTGATTTGATCTACGGTCTGCCGAAACAGGATGAGCATACGCTGGAAAAGACGCTGGACGAGGTGATCAAGCTGTCGCCGGATCGCATCAGCTACTACAACTATGCGCACTTGCCCGAGCGCTTTTTGCCGCAGCGCGCCATTGATCGCCTGACGCTGCCGACAGCCGAACAGAAGATTGCAATGCTGTCGTTGATTACTGGCAGGCTCACTGCTGCCGGCTATGTCTATATCGGCATGGATCATTTCGTCAAACCCGATGACAGTCTGGCATTGGCGCTGCAAGAAGGGCGGCTGACGCGAAATTTTCAGGGCTACAGCATTGCCAAGGCGCAGGATCTGATCGGGCTGGGTGTTTCTTCTATCAGCAGTTTTGATCGCGTCTATGCCCAGAACTGCACGGACCTTGAAGCCTATTACAGCCATCTGGAAAGCAATCATCTGGCGATTGCCAAAGGTGTGGTGCTGACAGATGAGGATGTGCTGCGTCGCGAGATAATCCAGTCCATTCTCTGTCAGCGGCAGCTGGACATTCGCTCAATAGAACAGAAGTACGGTATACATTTCTTCGAGCATTTTGCTGCGGCTGTCGAGCTGTTACGCGATATGGAAGCAGACGGATTGCTGCAGATGGATGTGAACAGCATTCTGGTAAATGAGAATGGTTACCCGTTCCTGCGCAATATCAGTATGGCCTTCGATGAATATGTGGCCGGTCATTTGCAGTCGCAGAAGGTGCGTTATTCCAGAACCTTGTGAAAAATACTTTGGCAATAGCCCGGCTTCCGCTAGTATTGGCGCGCTATTTCTGCCAGAGAGATACTCATGAGTAGTGCCGAACCCAAACGCTGCCATACCAACCCCATGGTTAATTGCGGGGATTGTCGCCTCGGGCCGCTGTGTTTGCCTATTGCCCTCAACACCGATGAAATCACTCAGCTCGATGAAATCGTCAAGCGTGGCCGGCCACTGAACAGGGGAGAGCATCTCTACCGTCAGGCCGATGCCTTCCATGCTGTGTACGCCGTGCGTTCCGGCAGCTTCAAGGCGTATTCCACAGCAGATGACGGCACCGAACAGGTAACAGGTTTTTACCTGCCGGGTGAAATTCTCGGTATGGACGGCATCAGCAGCCTCAAACACTGCAGTTCGGCCGTGGCACTGGAAACGTCTTCCGTGTGCGAGATTCCTTTCAGTCGATTGGAAGAACTGAGCAGCCAGTTGCCGTCGTTGCAGCATCGCTTCTTCCAGATCATGGGCAAGGAAATCACCAAGGACCAGCAGATGCTGACCTTGCTGGGCAAGAACTCTGCGGAAGAGCGTGTGGCATCGCTGCTGCTGAGCATTTCCTCGCGCAATAATCATCGCAATTTGTCGGCTACACGCTTTCGTCTCAGTATGTCGCGCGCCGAGATAGGTAATTACATGGGGTTAACGGTTGAAACGGTGAGCCGCGTCTTCAGCCGTTTGCAGAAGCAGGAAATCATTGGTGTAGAGAATCGTGAAATCGAAATTCTGGATATGGAAAAACTGAAAGGCATTGCCAACGTCAGTTGATGAAATGCCAGACGGTTTTGCATATTACAAACGGGCTTTCATGCCCGTTTTTTTATGTTGTCTGTGAGGTGTTGGCGGTCTAATGCATTTGTCGTAACGGGTTTCCGTATTGACCAGAATCAAGTCCTGCTTGTCGTTAATCGGTTTGACTATGCATGTATTGACGGAAGTCGCCACCGGCGCTGCCGTTGCAATGCCAGACATGATAACCAGACAAGAGGGTTTCGCAGATGACAAGCGCAGCATCACCAGCCAGCAAGACCGTGATGGATTTGTCGTACAAACAACAACCGGATGCGCAGAATCTGGATCATATTCCCGGTGAGTATGGTATGCCGGTATTGGGCAAGACCTTTGAAGTGCTGACCGACATGCAGAAGATGGTGATGGATCACTATGTGCGCTTCGGTGAAGTTTCCCGAATCAATCTCGGTGGACAGCGCGGCTTGCTGGTGATGGGGCCGGAGAACCTGAAGCAGGTTTATCTGGATCCGGATCGCAATTTCTCGACTGAAATGGGTTATGCCGAGCGTCTCGGGCGTTTTTACAAAGGCGGTTTACTGCTGCGGGATTTCGACGAGCACCGCGCGCAGCGCCGTATTTTCCAGAGCGCATTCAAGAACCAGGCCATGAAAGGCTATGTGGATGTGATGAATCCACAGTTCAAGAAATACATCGACGGCATCAATCCGGTTGGCTTTCACTTTTTCTCGTTCATCAAGGAGTCGCTGCTGAAGGCAGTGGCGAAAGTATTCATTGATCTGGATGACATCAGCGCCGATGCCGATCGCCTGAATGCAGCATTTCTCGATATCAACGATGCGTTGACGGCTATTGTACGCAAGGACATTGGTCTACCGTGGTTGAAATACCACAAAGGCATGCAGGGTCTGAAAGTCATCCATGATTTCGTCAAGATGTTGATCGTGCAGAAGCGTGCCGGCGATGGTCATGACATGCTGTCGTTCATGTGCAAGGAAAAAACCGAGAGCGGCAACCTGTTCTCCGAAGAAGACATTGTGCAGCACGTGAGTTTCCTGCTGTTCGGTGCGCACGACACCACTACAAGCGCGCTGACGCACATTATCTATCGTCTGGCGGTGCATCCGGAGTGGCAGGAAAAATTGCGCGAAGAGAGTCGTGCACTCGGCAAGGAATACCTGGATTACGAAGACATCGACAAGATGACCAGCATGGACAATGTGTTCCATGAGGTGCTGCGCCTGCATCCATCCGTGCAGCTGATGACACGTCGCACCGTGCGTGCCTGCGAAATCGGTGGCTACCGTGTGCCGGCCAATACCATGATCTATATTCCCACCTTCTTCAATCACAAGATGGACAAGTACTGGACGCATCCGGAAAAATTCGATCCGGATCGTTTCAGCCCGGAGCGCGCCGAGCACAAGGGTCATGCTTTCCTCTATGTGCCTTTTGGTGGCGGCCCGCACAAGTGTATCGGCATGCACTTTGCGAACATGCAGGCCAAGTTGTTCCTGCATCAGTTCCTGCTCAAGTACCGTTTCCGTACGCCGGAAAACTACTACCCGAAAATGATGTATGTGCCGTTGCCGAAGCCGGTAGACGACCTGCCGCTGTTCCTCGAGCGGGTTTGATCTGCATAACAAAAAAAGAGCCGCAGTGCGGCTCTTTTTTTGTGGGTGAAGTTTGAGCGTTAAGACTCAGCGATACAAATTTTCAAGCTGAGTGGCGGTGTTGGTGTTTTCTGGGATGCTGTCAGGTAATGCCTGCAGTTGCGAGATCAGCGTTGCCGGATCGGGCAGGGTCTGCTCAATATTGCCGTAGCGCATTTTTTCCAGTGCCAGCAGGCTGTCGCGCAGCGCGGCGTCGTTAACGCGCTTGCTGATTTCGATCAGGCTGGCGGGTGCAGAGTGCGGCCAACGCTGCTGTGCCCATGACAGGATTTCCTGGTAAATGGCGGTGATGTCGCCACTTTCACAGGCATGTTGCAGTGCGGCGCTGTCCCAATGTTTGCCTTGGGTTGGGCGTGAGGGTGCTTGTGGATTTTCTGCGGATAAGTTTTGCTGCAATTGTTGCTTTAACCTTGCTATCCATAGCGCTGAGCCAATCAACAGCAACAACAGTGCGGCGGAGATCGCTTGCCACAGAGAGGTATTTGCAATCAGTGGAGCCGGGTTGCCGTGCTTCCCGTGAACTGCATCGACTTGCAGGGGCGTTGCTACATCGGTAGACGCAGGGGATGCAGTCTTTTGTGTATCAGATCTTCCTGCTGCAGGTGTTTGTCCATTTTTCCTTGTCGGTTTGGCTGTTGTCTCGTCGTGCTGCGAAGTGACACTGTTTGCTGGTGAGACGCTCAATACGGTTTTAGGCAGCACGGCTTCACGCCATTGTGCGTTGCGAGTGTCATACCAGGGCACTCGAATTTCAGGCAATTCCAACGTGCCAGATTGCGTAGCCATCAGCGCGACGTTTTCTGTGCGTGTGCCAATAATGCCGGCTTCATCAGTCTTGTTTTCCAGCTTCGGATTTTCAGGGTAGGCCTTGGCGCCGGCAATTTGCAGATCCAGCTGTGGCAGTTGTTCGGCAGTGAGGCCTTCTGCGCGCAGGCGAATCACGCGGGTGAAAGCTTCGCCGGCTTTGATGGTGCCGCTTTTGGCGTCTCCGGAAAGTTCCTGGGCAATTTCCAGTTTTTGAGCAGGCAACCAATCACCATTGCTGTTTTCCGCTGGAAGCACATGCAGTGTCTGCGGGTTGCTGCGCATCCTTACCTGGTTACTGCTTTGATGAAGAATGCCCATGCTTGACTGGCGCACGGTGTTGACGACAACCTGCAGTGTCACGGCAGGAATTTCTATCTCACCTGCCTGCTGTGGAAACAGTGCATAGCGCTGCTCGATGATGCTTTCAACGCCGCCATTGACGCCGGCGCGTTTGTACTGGCGATTGCCGAGATCGTGAACGATGACTTTGTCAATCTGCAAGGGTGCAAATGCCGGTTCATCAATATTCAGGCGTGATACCAGTTGCACAGTCAGTATTGCCTGCTCCTGTGCATGTACGCTGTCGTGATCCAGCGTGGTTTCTGTGTATAGCTGCTCCTGCTTCTGTGCGTTGGCGGTGCGGTTGACGTCTGGACTTACCTCTATCGTAATGGCCTCACTGTAATTGCCCTCTATGTTGAAACTGGGAATCAGTAATTTGCCGGTTTTGCGCGGCATGAGTTCATAGCGCCAGGTAGTGTTGCGCGAAGCTTTGCCGTTGATGAACTGGAAGCCGGATGCGCTGCTCCTGCTGACAATGGAAAAATCCTGTGACAGTAGTTGGTTGTCAGGCTCTTTTCCGTCGGCATCGTCATCGTATTGCACGGTGAGCGCCAGCGTTTCATGTTCATTGATCTGCGTACGATTGACTGTGCTGCTCAGTGTGCCGGCAAGGGCATTGAGTGACGACAGCGACAGGCAGAGGGTCAGCAGCAGGGCGAGTACGGGCAGCTTGTTTGCGGTTTTCACCAGCGTTGCTCCTTCTCCGTGTATTCAGGATTGCGACGGTTGCGCATTTCCTGTTGTTGGTTCAGTCGATAGTAGTATTCAAACTTGTTGCGCAGCAGGCCGCCCGGATCGTCCGGTACGCGGCGCAGCGTTTGTTCGGCCATCTGCTGTTTTGCTTTTTCAGCGGATGTGGATTCCTCGTTGCCAGTCGCTACAGTGTCTTTTTCCTGTATTTCAGATGTCTGTTCTTCTGATGCTTTTTCTTCAGAAGATTGTTGCTCTGCCTGTCTGGCCGACGATTGTTCTTCTTCGGTTTCTTTTACTTTTTCCTGGCTGTCTTTCTGTTCTTGCGGTTGGCGTCCGCCTTGTTGTTGTTCAGCTTGTTGCGGATCGGTTTGTTGTCCATCTGCTTGCTGCTGTGCATCAGTCTGGGAGGGTTGCTGTTCGCTGTCCTGTCCGGATTTCGGCTCACTACTCTGTTGCTCGCCCTGTTGTGGGTCTTGCGGCTCTTGTTGTTGCTGGGCGGATTGCGGTTGATCCTGTTGCTCGCCGCCCTGTTGCTGTTTGTTTTGATCCTGTTGGTCCTGATCCTGCGGTGGAGAGCTGGACTGTTGCTGTTGTTTGTCCTGTTGTTCCAGCAGCTTCTGCACCAGATCGCGATTGGCTTTGGCGTCATCCAGTTGGGGATTGTGTTTCAGGGCTTCGTCATAGCTGCCCAGTGCGCCTTGCAAGTCGCCGCTTTTGGCCAGCGCATTGCCGCGGTTGTACAGCATGTTGGCAGAATCGGCATTGGCCAGTGTTTCCGCCGCTTCCTTGGGTTGTTGGTTCTGGTATTGCGCATAAGCTTTCCACTCCGGATTCTGGAACAACTCCGCCGCTTTTTTGCTGTCGCCTGCTTGCAGTGCGCTTGCCGCTTGTTGATCCGGTGTCTGCCACAGGTCTTGCCACTCTGGTTTTTTCCACTCCAGCGCTTCACTGCGTTGTGGTGTTGTCAGCAGCACGAGCGTGAAGGGCAGCAGACAAATCACCACGCCGCGACGGAATGCCAGCAATGCCAACAGCAGGCAGGGCAGGGCCAGCCAGTAACCGCTGTCCAGCCATTGCTCCACGGTGTGGTTGGTGCTGCGCAGGTTGCTGGTTTGTGTCAACCATGCCGGTGGTGCAGCGAGAGCAGCAATATCACTGTCATCAATCTGCAGGTCGCTGTAGCTGCCGTTGTTGTCGCGTGCCAGTTGTTGCAGGGCTGCGCGCTGCAGTGGGCTGGTCACGATTTTGCCTTGATCGTCCTTGAGGAAGCCGCCGTTGGGGAGTGCAATGGGTGCGCCTTGTTCGGTGCCTACGCCAATGACATGCAGTTCGATGGATGTGTTTTGCAGTTGTTCATGTATGGCATTGAGGGCTTCAGGAACTAATCCATCGCTAATCAATAACAATCTTCCGCGCGGAAAATGCGAGTTGACGAGCAATTCACGTGCGGCGGCTACGGCATCTTCTGTCTGGCTGCCGATGCTGGGCATGATGCCCGGTTCCAGTGTGTTGACCAGCGCAGCGACGGTGCCAGAGTCATCCGAAAGTGGTGAAACAACATGTGCGCTGCCGGAATAGGCGATCAGTCCGGTGTAGCCTTCCTTACGCGCCTTTAGCAGATCAAGAATCTTGTAGTGTGCGGCCTGCAAGCGACTGGGTGTGACATCCTTGGCCAGCATCGAAGGCGATAGGTCGAGCAGAATTACTACAGCATCCGCCTGTTTCAGTGCTGTCTGATCCTGTTTCTGCCAGCTGGGGCCGGCCAGTGCCAGGCTTGCGCAGATCCAGCCGAGTAGCATCGCGCGCAACGGCCAGCTTGAGCGTGGCTGCTCCATGACATCCAGCAGCTCCGGCAACAGTTCACTGTCGATGACATCGCTCCAGCGCGTTGTTGCCGCGCGCTGTTTACCGAGTTGCCAGTAGAGTAATGCTGCAGGCAGCAGACTCAGCAACCACCATGGGCGCAGCAGGTGAAAAGTGATATCGGCAATCACGCTTGTTTCCCCGCAGTGCCGTTTTTCACAAAAAGTGTTTGCAGCGGTAGCCGGATAACAGCTGCGGCAAAACTCAGCAACAGTGCAGCTCCAAGCGGCCAGTAAAACCATTCGCTGACCGGCCGCAGTTTTTCTTCATCGCCAGCGCTGGGTTCTAGTTTGTCGAGCATGGCGTAAATGCCTTGCAACTGCTCGGTGCTGCGTGCGCGGAAATAACCGCCGCCAGTTTTCTGGGCGATGGCGGTCAGTGTGTTTTCATCGAGATCAGCAGAAGGGTTGATGCGTTGGGTCAAGCCGAAAAACATGCGCTGTTCCATAACATCGGCGCCGATGCCTACGGTGTAGATCTTGATGCCCAAAGTGGCAGCGAGATCAGCGCCCTCCAGCGGTTTGAGATTGCCCGCTGTATTGGCGCCATCCGTCAGCAGGATGATGACGCGGCTTTTCTGGTCGTGATCCTGCAGGCGTTTGACCGAAAGTGCGATGGCGTCGCCGATCGAGGTTTTTTCACCGGCAAAGCCGAGTTGGGCTTCTTCAAGTTGTTTCGCCAGTGTTTCGCGATCAAAGGTGAGTGGAGTTTGCAGGTAGGCTTGTGTGCCAAACAATACAAGGCCAACGCGATCACCGGTGCGCTTGCGCACAAATTCACCGACGACTTTTTTCACGACATCAATGCGTTGCGCGCTCTCGTCATTCAGTTTCATGTCCGGTGTTTCCATGCTGCCGGAAATATCCACCAGCAACAGCAGGTCACGCCCGGAAGTGGGAATACCTACTGCTTCACCGCGCCATTGCGGACGCGCACAAGCCACTACCAGCAGGCACCAGATCAGCCACAGCCATAGCGGTGCGCTTTCGGTTTTTTTTACCGCTACCGTTGCGTTGCCACGAGCAGTCAGTACGCTGTTTAACGGTGGGAAAAATAACGCGCCTTGTTGTTCCGTGCTGTCTGCGGCGCGTGTGAGTTTGCGCAACAGCCACGGCAGCGGCAGCAAAAGCAGCAGCCAGGGCCAGTGCAGGGTGAATGCCGTATCCAGCATGGAGCTTAGGGAGCTGGCAGCATTCATGGTGCGTGCTCCAGCGGTGGCAGTTGTTGCAACCAGTCCGCAGCTTGCGTGTGCAATTTCTGTAAAGCCTCCTCGGCTGGTGCTTGCGGGCGGTACTGGTATTCGTCAAGCAACTGGATTGTTGCATCGTCAAAACACGCGCGCGATTTTTTCTCTCTGGGTGCCAGCAGCTCGCGCCAGGGTCGAATCGCGGCGTATTCGCGTCCCCAGACGCAAATGGCTGCGCGACGCAGGATGCTGGCAATGGTTTGCAATTGCTGTTTCCCTTCTTGCGTGTTGTTAATGGCGGCGAGTAAAGCCAGTGCTTCACGCCGATAGCGTGTGCGTTGCAGAAAACTATGGCGGCGATAGCGCCATACGGCCAGTACGCAGACGAGCAACAACAGCAATGCAGCCAGTGCCCACCAGCCAGGTGCCAGCGGCCACCATGGCACCGGCGCTGGTGCGATCATCGGTTTCAGTGCTGCCAGTGGATCCGTATTATTCATGATGCAAGGATCCCGGGTTGGCGCCAGTAGAAAAGAATTGCCGCAGCGCGGGAAACAGTGGCTGTGGTGTCGCCAACGCCAGCAGTGGAATTTTCAGCGATCGCAGTTGTTCTTTTATTTGTGTGTAATGTTGTTGCTGTCGTGCGCGATAGCGCGCCAGTAATGCTTGATCCTGTGTGTCGATCGTTGCGCGCTGCCGGCCGGCGCGCAGGCGCACCAGGCCTACGGCGGGCAGTTGCTGTTCCAGCGGATCCTGCGTGCTGATGGCAAAGCATTGGCTGTGGCGAACTGCGCTGTGAAGACTGCGCGCACAGGCTTCATTCCAGTCGTGGAAATCGCTGAGCAAAATCAGACAGCTGCCGGGGCGTGCCACTGCGCGCAATTGTGCGCAGGCAAGTTCCAGTGTTGGTGCCATTTCTTGTGTTGGTGATGCGCTTGCGGTGTTGTTTTTATCATTGTCGTGCTGGCGTTTTTCGATGTCGAGCAGGCAGCGAAAAATCTGCAGTACGGTGTGACGGCTGCGCTGCGGTTTGATGTCGATAATGCCCGTGTCGCTGATCAGCATGGCGCCGATGCGATCGCCGGATGCCAACGTCGCCCAGGCGAGCAGGGCAGCGGCGTGTGCAGCGAGCACGGATTTGAAACAGCGCCGCGAACCGAAAAACATCGCGCTGCGCAAATCGATCACCAGCAGTACCGGCCTTTCCTTTTCTTCGCGGAAAATCTTGGTGTGTGGTTTGCCCGTGCGTGCTGTCACGCGCCAGTCAATCGCGCGCACGTCATCGCCCATCTGGTAAAGGCGCACTTCGTCGAAGTCGATGCCGCGGCCGCGCAGGTTGGAGCGGCGACCGCCGGCGAGTTGTGAACTGTTGCGGCGGTTTTCCAGCGGGATGTGCTGTGCGGCGAGGCGCCAGCGCAGCAGATCGGCGAGCACGATTCTGGCACCGTGCGGTTCCAGTGAATCCAGTGTGCGCGCGTTGTGGCTGTGGGGGTGGCTGTTGGCCGTCATGGCGATCAGACGCAGGGAACACGTTCCAGCAGCCGGGCAATAAGGCTGTCGACGCTGTGGCCCTCGGCTTCGGCTTCAAAGCTGGGGATGATGCGGTGGCGCAGCACATCCGGTGCCAGCGTGCGGATGTCATCCGGCGACACAAAATCGCGACCGTCCAGCCAGGCGCGGGCACGGGCGCAGCGATCCAGCGCGATGGTGGCGCGCGGGCTGGCACCGTATTCGATCAGGCGCTCAAGACTGCTGTCGTAGCGGCCGGGTGTGCGCGTGGCGAGAATCAGTTGCACCAGGTATTCCTCGACACTGTCGGCCATATGGATATTGAGTGCAGCCTCGCGGGCAGCGAGCAAATCCTGCTCTGTCATTTTTGTGGGTGCATCGCCGTTCCAGTTGCTCTGCGCTTCATTGCGCGCCAGTTGCAGGATGGATTTCTCGGTGTGGGCATCGGGGTAGCCGACTTTGACATGCATGAGAAAGCGGTCGAGCTGGGCTTCCGGCAGCGGGTAGGTGCCTTCCTGTTCGATGGGGTTTTGCGTGGCCATGACCAGAAACACTTTGGGCAGGGCATAGGTCTGGTTGCCGACACTGACCTGGCGCTCGGCCATGGCTTCCAGTAGTGCGGCCTGCACCTTGGCCGGGGCGCGGTTGATTTCGTCGGTCAGCACCAGATTGTGGAAGATCGGGCCGGGGCGGAATTCAAAGCGCGCTTCTTCCGGGCGATAGATGTCGGTGCCGGTAATATCAGAAGGAAGAAGGTCGGGCGTGAACTGGATGCGCTGGAAGCTGCCGGAGAGGACATCGGCCAGCTCGCGAATGGCCTTGGTCTTGGCCAGACCCGGTGCGCCTTCCACCAGCAGGTGACCGTCGGCGAGCAGGGTAATCAGCAGGCGCTCCACCAGTTGTGCCTGACCGAGAATACGGGTTTCCAGCCAGTGCCGACGTTGCATGAATTGTTCTTGCAGGCTCATTGCGTGTTATCTCCAACTGCCGGAAAACGAGTGGGGCATGGTAGCGGCTCACTGCTGCCGCTGCCATAGCCGTGCGGTCAATGACCTCGTGTAGTGCAGGGAGTTCCGTGTTTGTGTGAATCACACTGCCGTGGTGTCGAAAAACACACTGCAGCGCAGGAGCTGGCGATGTGCGGCATCCGTTTCTGCAAGCAGCAGCGCGTTACCGCTGGGCAGCGTGAGGCTGGCGCTGATCCAGTGGCCCGCCGCAATTTTCTTGGTGACACGCAAACCTTTCAGTGCGGCGAGTGGCACTGTTGCGCCGTTGTTGTCACTTATCTTGCCGTTCGCGACCAGACAGCGATTCAGTGCTGCATGATCCTGGCAATTGAGTGCAGTCACCAGCTGCTCCAGCAAGTGATACAACCTGCCGCGACGAGTGAGGGCAGCGCGCGCGAAACCCAGCATGCCCTTGATGCCTAGCTGCTGGTACATGCGCAGGCTCATGCGCCACATCACGGGCAGGGCAGGCAGGCCCATGCGCAGCAGCTGCAGCATCATGGGCGCCAGTTCCCAATGTGCGGCGAGGCGTTTGATGCGCAGCTGGTCATGCTCCTCATCTATTTCGTAAACCAGATGCATGGGCACAGAGGGTGCTACACCCGGTGCCATGGTGATATGGATATCCAGATCGCGCACCACCGTGCACGGGCCGCAGTAGTCGCGCGCCACAGCAAAGCGGATCTGGTTCGCTGCAATAAAGGTTTCATAAAAGCGGGCGAGAGTGTCGGCGGGTGTAGCGGTAACCGCTTGCGAGCCGACCGGATCTTCCACCATGAACTGACGGGCGAACAAGGCCAGCCATGCTGACTTGTCATGTGCAGCCACCGCGGCTGGCGATTGTTCGATCAGGGCCAGCATGGCTGCAGTTTTGTAGCGCTTCATGGCGTGCTCCAGCATCCGGCAAGATTTTGAAAATTGTACCTGTGAAAGCCTTGCAAATCCGGCAAACGTGTACATAATTCGCAGCTCTTCGGCAACCCGTGTGGGGCTTGATGTTTATTCTCTAGGGCGTCGTCTCCTCTGACACGGAAACGGCGTGAATTGTAAAGTCGTTCTGTTATGAGGGTTGCCTTGATGGGAACAAACTCCGCACTCGCTCTTGTAAGCGAGCCTCCTGCTGTCGAGCAACGCCAGTCCTGGCCTGCTCATGAAAATACCACCCCTGGATCCGAGTCTCAGGATCATTTCATCACGCGCAATGGTGTCCAGTTTGCTGGCACGCATCTCATTTTTGATTTCTGGGAAGCAAACAGGCTTGATGATCTGGCATTGATGGAAATAGCCATGCGCGACAGCGTGGCAGCAGCCGGCGCAACCCTGCTGCATATCCATTTACATCATTTCACGCCCAATGGCGGTATTTCCGGCGTCGCAGTACTGGCGGAGTCCCACATCAGTGTTCACACCTGGCCCGAAAAAGGCTTTGCAGCCTTCGACGTTTTCATGTGCGGCGATGCTGAACCTGAAAAAGCAATTCCTGTACTGAAAAAGGCGTTTTCGCCCAAGCGTATGAACATTACTGAACACCTGCGTGGAGTGACACAAAGCGATGACTAAGACCTGGAATGAAACGCTGTACGATGCATGGGGCCAGCGCCACGACATTGATAAAGTCTATTTCGAGTTCGATACCGGCCACCAGCAGTTGATGATTTTTCACAACGCATTGTTCGGTCGCGTGATGGTGCTCGACGGCGTGGTGCAAACCACCGAGAAAGATGAATTCATCTATCACGAAATGCTGACGCATGTGCCGATTCTGGCGCACGGCAAGGCGAAGCGCGTGCTGATCATCGGCGGCGGCGACGGCGGCATCCTGCGCGAAGTCTGCCGTCACCAGTCCATCGAACATGTGACGCAGGTGGAAATCGACAAGGCCGTGATCGATATGGCCATCGAGTACCTGCCCAATCACTCGGCCGGTGCCTACGATGATCCGCGCGCCAACATCGTCATCGACGATGGCTGCCGTTTTGTCGCGCAGTGCCAGGAAAAATTCGACATCATCATTTCGGATTCGACCGACCCTATCGGCCCAGGCGAAGTGTTGTTTACCAGCCAGTTCTACAGCGATTGCAAACGCTGTCTGAACGATGGCGGCATCATGGTGACGCAGAACGGCGTGGTGTTCATGCAGCTGGACGAGGTGAAAACCACGGCACAACGTATGGCGCTGACCTTTGATGACGTGCATTTCTACAGCGCTGCGGTGCCGACCTATGTCGGTGGCATCATGACGTTCGCCTGGTCCAGCGACAACAAGGCGCTGCGCCATGTCGACGTGAATACCATCCGTGAACGTTTCAAGGCATCTGGTATCAAAACGCGTTACTACAATCCGGATATCCATGTGGCTTCTTTCTGTTTGCCACAGTATGTGCTGGAAGCAGTAGGCAAGGCCGACAACAGCTGATTGTGATCGCTGTTGTCGAAACGAGGGGAGCCGCTATATGCGGCTCTTATTCTTTGGTGCTGACGATTGCTTGAAAGCAGGTAGAGGTAAGGTGATGGCCAATCTGTTCTCGGACGTTTTGTTTGATGAAACCCAGACGCGCACATTGGTAGAGCAGTACGGTTCGCCGATGCTGCTGCTCGATTGCGAAAAGCTGGCGGATCAGTATCGCCAGTTGTCGGCGGCGTTGCCGGGTGTAAAACTGTTCTACGCAGTGAAAGCGTTTCCGCACGCGGCTATCGTCAACACGTTAAACCAGCTCGACGCCGGTTTTGATATTGCCTCCACAGGTGAGATCAACCTGTTACGCAAGCAGAAGGTGAATCCGCGCAACACGATCCACACGCATCCGATCAAGAAAGATAAAGACATTCGTGATGCCTTGCGCTTCGGTTGCAGCACCTTTGTCGTCGACAACCCTGCCGAGATTGCCAAGTTTCGTAAATATGCCCATCGTGTCGGTTTGCTGCTGCGAGTGGCTTTTCGCAGCCCGGATTGTGCGGTGGATCTATCGAAAAAATTCGGCTGCTCGCCAGAGGAGGTGCCGGCTTTGATCAAGGCGGCGAATGCCTTGGGCTTGCATGTGAAAGGTTTGTCTTTTCACGTCGGCTCGCAGTCCACTTCACCGAGCACGCATGTTGCAGCTATTGAGGCCTGCTCGCGCTTGATCGAGGAATACGAGGTGCCGATTCGCATACTCGATATCGGCGGTGGTTTTCCTGTCGATTACGATAACGCAGGCGACATTGATATCGCAGCGTTTTGTGCGCCGATACGTGCGGCATTGGCAAAACTGCCGGAGCATGTGGAAGTGATTGCCGAGCCGGGTCGTTACCTGATTGCGCCAGCTTGCGCGTGTATTGTCTCGGTGGTCGGCAAGGCCATGCGCGGCGATCAGCCCTGGTACTACCTGGATGACGGCGTGTACGGTATGTTCAGCGGTCGCATTTACGATCATGCGCGTTATCCGTTGCATGTGTTCCGCAGCGGCCCCACCGTGCCTTCCGCGGTAGTCGGTCCCACCTGCGACAGTATTGACGTAATTGAAGAAGCGCTGGAATTGCCGGCGCTGGAAGTGGGTGACTTGATGGTGGGTAGAATGATGGGCGCTTACACTGCCGCCACGGCAACCACGTTCAATTCCTTGCCCATTCCGCGCATTGTGGTGTTCAACGAACCTGCGCGCGGTGCTTGAATCAGATCACGCGAAAGCCGGTTTGCTGCAAATCGGTTTCGCGTGAAGAGTTTCCTGCCCACAGGCAGTAATTGCCTTTTTCTACCTGCCATGTGCCGGTATCGCTGTGATAGCGTGCCAGTTGTTGTACAGGAACACGCAAGCTGATCGCCTTCGATTCTCCTGGTGCCAGCCAGACTTTCTGGAATGTACGCAATTGTTTGCGTGCCGTCGGTTGTGATTGCGGCTGCTCGATGCCGATATAGCATTGAATGACTTCTGCACCGTGATGGCTGCCGGCATTACAGACATCGACATTGACGATCAGTGTATCGTCTTCACACAGTTCTACTGTTTGTAAGTGTGGTGTGCCAATTCTGAAATCGGTATAACTGAGGCCAAAACCAAATGCAAAGGCAGGCTGTACCTGCATCTTGTCCAGCAAGGTATAGCCGTGAAAATAATCGTAGCGTGCCGTTTCACTCCAGCAGTCAAAGGCTGGTAGCTGTGCTTCGCTTGCAGGAATGCTGAAGGGCAGTTTTCCTGAAGGGTTTACCTCGCCAAACAGCAGGCGGGCGAGTGCGTGTCCGCCGTGCATGCCGGGATAACCGGCAAAAACAATGGCGGCAGCCTGATCCTGCCAGCGGTTCATCATCACGGCACTGCCAGCAACCACTGCAACAATGCTGCGCGCGTTTTGCTCGCAAACCGTGCTGATCAGGTTTTCCTGTTGTGCATTCAGGTGCAATGATCGACGATCGCCGCCGCGCGGCACCTTGGGATTTTTTACCGGCTTGCGGTTCGATGTGAGGTTTTCACCTTCATCCTCTGCGTGATAACCGGCAATCAGTAATACGGCATCGGCTTCACGTGCGAGCGATGCTGCTTGCTGCGGATTTCTGCCATCGCAGAATATGATGCGAACATCCTGTTGCAGGTAATCCTGCAAACCTTGCAAAAACGTTACGGTATCCGGTGGCGAAACCCGGCTGCTGCCGTGGTCGCCGAGACAGGGCTGCGTTGCCAGTTCGCCTATCACCAGTAAGGTCTGCAGCTTGTCGCGATACAGCGGCAGCGTATGCTTGTGATTTTTCAGCAGCACCATGGATTGTTCGGCGCTGGTTTGTGCAAGTGCGCGGTGGTCACTGCTGGCGATGAGCTCTGCCGGCAGGCTTTCGTCCGGCAGTGTTGTCAGCCAGCGCAGTTTGGCGTTGAGGATGCGCCGCACACTGTCATTGATGACTGACTCGGGCACTTGCCCTTTTTTTACCGCGCGCAACAAATGGCGACCATAAAACTGTGCGTAGGGCATTTCGACATCCATGCCAGCCAGCACGGGTTTTTGCGTTTCATAAATGCCCCACAGCCAATCCGACGACACAAAACCCTCAAACTGCCATTGCTGGCGCAGGATGTCGTGCAGCAGTGGAGCACTATGGCCGCAATAATCGCCGTTGATCCTGTTGTAGGCACTCATCAGGGAGTCGATGCCGTGATCAACCAGATACTTGAAATGCGGCAGGTAAACTTCGTGCAGTGTCTGCTCGTCAATCTGCACGTCGAGATAGAAACGCGAGTTCTCGATGCTGTTCACTGCAAAGTGTTTGGCACAGACCATGACATGCTGAGACTGCACGCCATGCATTAGCGCACTGCCCATGATGCCGAGATGCACACTGTCTTCGCCGTAGGTTTCCTGCGCGCGGCCCCAGGCCGGGTGACGCAACAAATTGACACACAGGCCGGCAAAATAATTCGCGCCACTGGCGCGGGCTTCGCGTCCGATTACTTCGCCAATTTGTCTTTCCAGTTCCGCATCCCACGAGGCGCCGCGCAACATGGCGACCGGAAAGCAGGTGGCATTACCGATAACAATGCCGCGCGGGCCATCGGTAAAAGACAGTGGGGGAATATTGAGGCGTTTGTTGTAGCCGGAATAAATATTAGGGAAGCGTTTCAGTAGCAGTACGAAGATGCCGAGCTTGGGCAAGATGGCCGCGCCGCCATCACCAGACATCTGGGCAATTTTTTCCTGCAAAGTCATGCGCGCCAGCAACTGCTCGACGTGTTGTCGCACAGTGTCTGAATGCATGTTGCGCGGCCAGTACTGTGCGCAGGCTTCCAGATCAAGCCGAGTGAAGAGCCAGTTTTTTGTCTGCCAGAGCGCGACCAACAGTGCTGCCGCGACTAGCAGCCACTGTTGATAGTCAGCCATTTTTTATGTCGTCTTCCGTCGCATAGGCTTCGTGCAGATCCACAGGTTTTCCGGCACGTTTGCGCAGACGGATATTCAGGGCTTCCACCGCAACCGAGAACGCCATCGCAAAGTAGACATAGCCTTTGGGCACGTGGTAACCGGAACCATCTGCGATCAGTACCACGCCGACGACCAGCAGGAAGGCCAGTGCCAGCATCTTGATGGTGGGGTGATTTTCAATAAACGCACCAATGCCGCCGGCAAACAGCATCATCAATCCCACAGAGGCGACTACAGCGGCAACCATCACCGGTATCTGTCCGGTCATGCCGACGGCTGTAATAATGGAATCCAGTGAAAACACCAGATCGATAATCACAATCTGGAAAATGATGGCTGCAAAACTGTTTTTGACCGTGCTGGAGGATTCACCTTCAATGCCTTCCAGCAATTGATGGATTTCTTGCGTGCTCTTCCACAGCAGGAACAAGCCGCCTGCGCAGAGAATGATGTCGCGCCCGGACACGCCGTGCTCCATGACAGTGAACAACGGTTCCGTCATGCCGGCGATGTAGGCCAGCGTCATCAGCAGGGCGATGCGCATGAACATGGCGAGAAACAGACCGATGCGGCGCGCGACCTCGCGTTTTTCCTTGGGTAGCTTCTCGACCAGAATTGAAATAAAGATGATGTTGTCGATACCCAGCACCAGCTCGAGTGCGGTAAGGGTCAGGAAAGCCATCCAGGCTTGCGGGTCAGTCAGGTAATGCATGGTGTGGCCGCTGGTCGTGTGAGTGTGGGCGGCAATTGTACCGGTGAGTCGCCAGCTTGCACACTGCGTCTATTCGCGCAGCGGATGTTCGTACAATGTTTCCAGTGGCAGGCGTCTGCCGCTGCGGTAATCGTCGATCACCTTGAGTACCAGCGGACTGCGCAGCTCTCCCGCCCGGTGTTTTTCCAGCACAGTGTCGTAATCCAGCCATACGGCTTCAGCGATGCCCTCGTCCAGCGCTGTGCCAAGGTGTGCCAGCGGGGTGCCGACAAAGGCGATGCGCAGGTACATGTAGCCATTGCTCGGTGCCAGGTAGCTGTAGAGTCCCAGCCAATGGGTTATCTCCACCTGCCAGGCCGTTTCTTCCAGTGTCTCGCGCAAGGCGCCGGCCAGCAGTGTTTCACCTTCATCCCAGTGGCCGGCTGGCTGGTTGTAGACCATTTGTTGGCGAAACTGATCGTATTCATGCACCAGCAGAAACTTGCCGTCTTGTTCGACGACGGTGGCGACGGTAACGTGGGGAGCCCATTGCATGTTGAGACCTGTAACGCTGTGGTGAAGAACGTGCAATGCTAGCCGAATGTGTTGATCCTGTGCAGGATCCTGCTGTTGTTCCTGAGGTTGTAAGCGACTACAGGTTGTAAGCGACTACAGGTTGTAAGCGAATACAGGTTGTAAGCGAATACAGGTTGTAAGTGACTACAGGTTTTAAGCGACTATTAAGATGCGTTGCAGATAATGTGGCTGGACTGGCGGTGGAGAGGAAGGTGTTTTGCGGATTTTGCTGGTAGAGGACAACGAGAATCTTGGCGAGGCGCTGGTCACGGCGCTGCGGCAGGAGCACTACACCGTGGACTGGTTGCGCGATGGCCGGGATGCACTGCAGGCGCCCTTCGCGGAACAGGTTGATGCCATTGTGCTGGATCTGGGCTTGCCGGGTATGGATGGCCTGACGCTGTTGCGGCATTGGCGCAACCGCAAGTTGCAGACGCCGGTGCTGATTCTGACGGCGCGTGACAGCACGGATACCAAGGTCGAAGGCCTGGACAGCGGTGCCGACGATTTTCTGGCCAAGCCGTTCGAACGCGCGGAGTTGATGGCGCGTCTGCGCTCGCTGTTGCGGCGCAGCCGGCAAGCGGAGCAGGAGGGCAGCATTATCCGCTTCGGTGAAGTCGAGCTGGATGTCGCTGCACACCGTGTCAGTTTTCGCGGTGTGGCTGTTAACGTGTCGCGACGGGAGTTCGCCTTGCTGCAGGTGTTACTGGAGCGGCCGGGCAAGGTGTTTTCCCGTGACAAATTGCAGCAGACGCTTTACGGCTGGGATGATGATGTTTCCAGTAACACGGTTGAAGTGTATATCCACAACCTGCGCAAGAAATTCTATCCCGAACTGATCCGCACCTTGCGCGGCATCGGTTATGCCTCTGCCGACAAGCCGTTATCGTCATGAAATCGATACGCCATTTTCTGCTGCTTGCATTGTGCGTCGTCATGACGAGTGTCATGGGGATGGCAGCCTGGTTCAGTTATCGCGACAGCGTGCATGAGATCGACGAGATTTTTGACGCGCGTCTTGCGCAATATGCGCGTCTGTTGGCCGCTACGGCGGTTTATGGTTCCGGTTCGATTATTCCTGTGCCGGAAAAAAATGGCTCGTGGATAGGGCATAAATACGAAGCCAGAATCGCATTCCAGATATGGCAGGACAGCGTTCACTTGTTGACAGCATCTGAAAACGCCGGTGCTCGGCCATTGGCGGCATTCGTGCAGGGTTTTCACAATGAAGTACGTGATGGCAACAGTCGCTGGCGCGTGTTTGTATTGCATGACAGTCTTACGCAGGATTGGGTCATGGTGGCGGAGCGCCACGATGTGCGCCTGGAACTGGTGCGCGAAATTGCCGGCAATGCAGTATTGCCCGCAGTGCTGGGCACGGTGGTGGCATTGCTGTTGATGTCCTGGGTGTTGTCGCGCGGCTTTCGTCCGTTGCAGGTTATCGCTGATGCCATTACACATCGACGCGCCGACGATCTAGCGTCTTTGCAATTTGACAATATTCCCGCCGAAGTGGCTGCGTTGGTCGACAACATCAACGCATTGCTGCAGCGGGTGCGGCACTCGCTGGAGCGTGAGCGCCGCTTCAGTGCCGATGCAGCACATGAAATCAAGACGCCGCTGGCCGCCATCAAGTTGCAGCTCGCGAATCTGCAATCACAGGCCAGGCAAGAGGATCTGCCGCTCGTCAGCGGTGTGCTGCGCAGTTGTGATGACATGCAGCGCATGGTGGAGCAGCTGCTGGTGTTCAATCGTCTGGAGCCAGCCTGTTTTGCGGGCTTGCAGCAGCCTGTCAATTTGCTGCCGCTGTGTCGCGAGGTGATGGCGCAGGAGGCGGAATTTGCCTTGCAAAAAAACCAGGAGCTGAGTCTGGAAGGTGGCGATGATGCGCTCGTGTTGTTGTCTGATCCAACCCTGCTGCAGGTTTTGCTGCGCAACCTTGTGCACAACGCGGTGTGTTATACGCAAACCGGAGGCAGCGTGCAGTTGTGTGTGTCGCGTGAAGCCAGTCAAGTACTGCTGGAGGTCTGCGACAACGGCCCCGGCATTCCTGAGTCGGAACGGGAAAAAGTGTTTGAACGCTTTTACCGTGTCGATGCAGATCGTCACGCATCCGGTGTGCAGGGTTCCGGCCTCGGCCTCGCCATTGCGCAGGAAATCGTGCGCTTGCATGCTGGCACGATTGCGTTGCACAGCGGTCGCGATGGCTGCGGGCTTTGTGTGCAGGTGAAACTTCCCTTGCGCTAGTGGTGTGTCTGCCCCGAATAGCAGTGCAACAGCAGCTTGGCAATGCGAGCATATATGCAGAGGGTATCACTGCCACAACGCCTATAATCTGGCGCAGATATTTGTGCGAGGCACAACATGAGTGCGTATCACTCCCTTTTCCAGCCCATCACCATCGGCAGCATGACGGTGAAGAACCGCGTCGTCATGGCGCCGATGACTACCGATTACGGCAATGATGACCAGACGCCCTCCGAGCGTTTGATGGCATATCTGGAAGCGCGTGCCGCCGGTGGTGTTGGGCTGATCACGATGGAAGTGTGTACGGTGGATGTGGAGCATCGCTACCTGCAGCGTTCGCTGACGCTCGGCGATGACATGTATATCGATGCACATAAGCCATTAATCGAACGCATTCATCGTCATGGCGCCAAAGTGCAGCCACAAATCACGCATCCGGGCCCGGAATCCATCATCTCGTTTTTCAGTGGTAAACCTGCAGTCGGCCCGTCGCCGGTGGTGTCACCGGTATGGGGAACTGCGTGCCGCGAGCTGGATATCGACGAAATTCCCGCGATCATTAATCAGTATGCGCACGCGGCGCGCCGCGTGCAGGCGGCGGGTTACGACGGGCTGGAATTGCACGCGGCACACAGCTATCACCTGATCGGTTCTTTTCTGTCGCCATTTCGTAACAAGCGCAAGGATGCGTATGCCGGCCACAAATTCGCAACGCGCTCGCGTCTGTTGCTGGAAGTGTTGGCAGCGATGCGTGCGCAGGTGGGCAAGGATTTTCCCATCACCGTGCGTCTTGCAGGCTACGAGCGCTTACCGGGTGGGCGCGAGATTGACGACACCGCGCGGCTCGCGCCGCTGGCCGTAGAGGCAGGTGCGAGTGCATTTCATATCAGCGGTGGCGGCACTGACAAACTGGTGTCGCAAATTGTGGCTTCTTCCGCTGCCGGTTATGCCTTCAACGCGGCGCTGGCCGAAAGTGTTAAGCGTGTAGTCAAGGTGCCGGTGTTTGCTGTGGGCCGCATTCACACACCGGAACAGGCTGAGAAAATTGTCGGCGGCGGACAAGCGGACATGATCGTGATGGGGAGGCCGATGCTGGCCGATCCGGAATGGGCCAACAAGGCGCAGCGCGATGCTGCCAACACTATCCGTCGCTGCATTTCCTGCGAGAACTGTATTGACTCCATGAATCGCGGCACGCTCGCTTGTGCGGTAAACGCCTTCACCGGTCGCGAAGAGGAATTGTCTTTGCAAAAAACCGCTGCGGTAAAACATGTCGTCGTGATTGGTGCCGGCCCCGGTGGCATGGAGGCGGCGCGCGTGGCGGCATTGCGCGGACATCGCGTCACGCTGATCGAACGCGAACAACGCTTGGGCGGCGCTTTGTTGCTGGCGGCAACTGTGCACGATGACAATCGCTTTTTTCTCGATTATCTCAAGCAGGCAGTGCGTGCTCTGCCTATCGATATTCAACTCGGCAAGACGGCTGATGTCGCCATGATCAGTGCCTTGAAGCCGGATGCGGTGATCGTGGCCACCGGTGCGCAAGTGGTGGTGCCAAAAGCTATCGCGCTGCAAGACGGCGTGTGGTTTGGTCGCGATGTGCGCGAGCTGCTCACCGGGCGCTGGCAGCGTTGGGCGCGGCACTGGCCGTCACTGCTGGCGCCGGTAATGCTGAAAGTGGGAGAGTGGTGGAATCGTTATTTGCATCCGCAAGTGTTGCAGGTGGCTGGGCATGTGTGGATGCCGTTTGGCAAGCGTGTGGCAGTAATCGGTACCGATTTGCCTGCGGTGGAACTCGCCGAATTTTTTGCCAAGCGCCGTCGGCAGGTATATCTGCTGGCGACAGAAGACAAGCTGCTGCCGGAAGTCGGCCGCAAACGTCGCGCCGAACATATGGACAAACTCGACCAGTTTAAAGTGCGCGTGATGTTGGGTCTGGATTTGCACACGGTTGCGGCGCAGGCAATTCACTATGCGCCAGCAGGTAGCGCTGAGCGCTTCTCACTGGACGTGGACAGTGTGCTGGTGGCTGGCGATGTGACAGCCGACATGACCTTGGCAGATCAACTTACTGCGGCAGGTTTGCCGGTGCAGGCGATTGGCGATTGCGCAGGCTATGGGCAGATTGTGAAGGCGGTGCGGCAGGGGGCGGAGGTTGCATTTTGGGTGTGAGTTTTTGAGATAAAAGTGTTGCGCCGTGGCAGAGGTTGATGAAAGGGGTATGAGCTCTTGTTGAGCGGGGGGGGGGGGGCAGTGTTAGAGTTCACTCCGTAGGAAAACCAATCAATAACAATTCTGGAGCTTGTGGATGTTTAGCCATCTGCGTCTGCGATTACTGCTCAGCCTGTGTGGGCTGCTGTGTTCTTTCAATGTTTTTGCCGCTGATGATGACTACTGGGTGGCTTTTGCCGGGGGCAGCCCACCCGGCGTGACGTTGGCCGGTGCCGTGGGCAGCGTGAATGCCATGGTCACGGTTGGGAATAATCTGTATGTGGCAGGGCAGTTCGATACGGTGTCTGGCGTGGCCGCCAGCAACATTGCGCGTTGGAATGGCAGCAGCTGGAGTGCGTTAGGCACGGGTACCAATAACACGATCAGCGCATTGGCGGTGGATGGCAGTGGCAATGTCTACGCGGGCGGCTTGTTTACCACAGCGGGCGGTGTCACGGTCAATCGCGTGGCCAAATGGAATGGCAGTGCGTGGAGTGCCTTGGGCAGTGGTATGGGGCTCGCCGTAAATGCGCTGTGTTTTGATAACAGTGGCAATTTGTATGCGACAGGTAATTTCACCACAGCGGGCGGTGTGGCGGCCAGCAAGATTGCGAAGTGGAACGGCAGTGCCTGGGGTGCACTAGGCAGTGGCCTGGATAACGTCGGTCTTGCGTTGGTGGCGGGTGCAGGCAATGACATCTATGTGGGTGGTGCTTTCACGACAGCTGGGGGTATCACTGTCAATCGCGTGGCCAAATGGAATGGCAGTGCGTGGAGTGCGCTGGGTGCCGGGTTTGCGCAGAATGTTCTGACATTGGCGTGGAAGTCCAGTACATCGACCTTGTTGGCTGCAGGCTATTTCAATTCTCCTTCCGGTGTTGTGCAGTGGAATGGAGCAGTATGGAGTGCACACGGCTCTACGGTCACTCGCGTGCCCGTGCCGGCATTAAAAATATTGAAGGATGGGAGCGTGGTTTATGCCCATGATGACACTACAAATTCAGCTGGGTTGTTGTTCAGAAGCACGGGTGGGGATTGGGTTCAGTTGGGTACGCAGGCAAATGGAGGTAAACCCAAGGCTCTAACCGTGGCTGCGGATAACACCTTGTATTTGGGTGGTACGTTTACCTCGATAGCAGCAGGGTCTAAACCTGCTTATGGTTTGGGTCGGTGGACAAGGCAGCGGGATCAGGATGGCGATGGTGTTCCTGATTTGGAGGATGTGTTCCCCAATAATACGGCAGTGTCGGTAGATAACGATTCGGATGGTTGGGCGGATAGCTGGAATAGTGGCTGCAATTTGGCTTGTCAGAGTGGGTCGGGTGTTGTAATCGATAATTGTCCTTCCGTAAATAATCCGGCCCAGTCGGACAGGGATGCCGATGGTGAAGGCGATGCCTGTGACAATGATACTGACAACGATGGCGTTGTGGATTACGCGGATGCTTGGCCTCTTGATGCTAGCTTGTGGCAGGATTATGACCATGACGGCATTGGTGACATGGTGGATGTTGACGACGATGCGGATGGTATTTTGGATGTCGCTGATAATTGCCCTTTGCGTGCCAATCCCGGTCAGGAAGATGCTAATGCTGACAGTCAAGGCGATGTGTGCGAACCCCCTGCACTGGCTCTGGGTGGTAGCCATAGCTGCGCCATTACAGCGGCCGGTGGTGTGAAGTGCTGGGGCTATAACGGATACGGTCAATTGGGTGATGGCACAACCACGGATAGATCGAGCCCTGTGGGGGTAACTGGCTTGAGCAGTGGTGTGCTGGCGATTGCGGCAGGTGGTGGTCATACCTGCGCATTAGGGCAAGCAGGTGCAGTAGTGTGCTGGGGCTATGGCAACTCTGGCCAACTTGGTTTTGGCGGCTTCAGCTCGAGACAGACGCCGGTGGCGGTGACTGGGCTGGGCAGCGGCGTGGTGGGGATAGCGCTGGGTAATCAAAATACTTGCGCATTAACCCAAACGGGCGCGGTGCTGTGTTGGGGCTATAACGCTAATGGCCAATTAGGCGATGGCACGACTACCTATCGATCTGTCCCCGTTGCAGTGAGCGGGCTGAGCAGTGGCGTGGTGGCGATAGCGGCTGGCGATAGTCACACATGTGCGGTAACGCAGGCGGGCGCTGTGCTGTGTTGGGGTTATAACGTAAACGGCCAATTGGGCGATGGTACGACTACCGATCGACTCACTCCGGTGGTGGTGAGTGGCTTGAGCAGCGGCGTGGTGGCGATCGCGGCGAGTGGTAATCAAACCTGCGCATTAACCCAAGCGGGGGCTGTGCAGTGCTGGGGCTATAACGTATATGGCCAATTGGGTGATGGCACAACTACCAGTCGACTCACTCCGGTGCCTGTGAGTGGCTTGAGCAGCGGCGTGGTGGGGATAGCGCTGGGTAATCAAAATACCTGCGCATTAACCCAAGCGGGGGCTGTGCAATGTTGGGGCTATAACGGATATGGCCAATTGGGTGATGGCACGACTACCACTCGACTTACTCCAGTGGCAGTGAGTGGGCTGAGCAGCGGCGTGGTGGCGTTAGAGGTGGGTGCTAATCACAGCTGCGCATTAACGCAGGCGGGGGCTGTGCTGTGCTGGGGTTCAAATTCTAGTGGCAAATTGGGCGATGGCACCAATACCAGTCGGTCTGTGCCAGTAATGGCCGGTTTTGCACAGAGTATCAGTATTACCACGCCGGCGCCGAGTATTGGTGTGCTGGGGCAAAGCTTCCCGGTAGCGGCAAGCAGCAGTTCCGGGTTGCCGGTCACCATCACCGCCAGCGGTGGCTGCAGTCTCAGTGGCAATAGTGTGACCATGATCAGTACCTCGCCGGTTTGTACTGTCACTTACAGCCAGGCGGGCAATTTTGAGTATAGGGCAGCACCGCAGCTCTCATCTGTAACCTCCGTAGATAGCGACGGCGATGGCACGACGGATGCGCTGGATGCCGATGATGACAATGATGGTGTGCCGGATTATCTCGATGCGTTGCCGCGCGATGCCAGCGAATCACGGGACGACGATGCGGATGGCATCGGCAACCTGATGGATATTGATGACGATAACGACGGGATACTGGATGCAGCCGATAACTGCCCGTTGCATTCAAACGCCAATCAAACCGATAGCAATAACGATGGACAGGGTGATGCCTGTGGGCCGAAGCTGGCTGCGGGTGAAAATCACAGTTGTGCATTAAACGCAGCGGGAGCTGTTGAGTGCTGGGGCAGGAACGATAAGGGCCAATTGGGTGATGGCACGACCACCAACCGTTTTAATCCGGTGCCAGTGAGTGGTTTGAGCAATGCCGTGTTGGTGGCGATAACCGCGGGCAAAGAACACAGTTGTGCCTTAACGCAAGCGGGCGCTGTGTTGTGTTGGGGTTCAAATTCTAGTGGCCAATTAGGCGACGGCACGACTACCAATCGACTCACTCCGGTGGTGGTGAGTGGCTTGAGCAGTGGCGTGGTGGCGATCGCGGCGGGTGACTATCACACCTGCACAGTCATGCAGGTGGGTGCGGTCTATTGCTGGGGCTACAACTACAATGGCCAATTGGGCGATGGCACGAGATTTACCAATCGACTCGCTCCGGTGGCGGTGAGTGGTTTGAACAGTGGTGTGGTGGCGATAAGCGCGGGCCTACAGCACAGCTGTGCCTTAACGCAAGCGGGCGCTGTGCAGTGTTGGGGCGGGAATGATTATGGTCAATTGGGCGATGGCACGTTGGCTGATCGTCTGGCGCCCGTAGCGGTGCTTGGCCTGAGTAGCGGCGTGGCGGCAATAGAGGCGGGTGTCAGCCACAGCTGTGCATTGACGCAAGCGGGTACTGTGCAGTGCTGGGGCTATAACGGTGCTGGTGAATTGGGGGATGGTACGACCGCTACTCGTTTAAGCCCAGTGGCGGTGAGCGGTTTGAGCGGTGGCGTGGTATCAATTGCGGTGGGCTCTCTGCACAGTTGTGCAGTAATGCAGGCGGGGGCTGTGCTGTGCTGGGGCGATAACGCTAATCGCGAGTTGGGATCGGACGACCTGTCTGAGAGCTTGATCCCCGTGGTAGTGATTAATTTGAGCAGCGGTGTGATGTCGGTGGCGGCGGGTTCAGTCCATAACTGCGTATCGATGACGTCGGGTGGTATGCGGTGCTGGGGCAATAGCTATTACGGCCAATTGGGTGGTGGCGACCCTGCGAATCAGCAGGCACCTGTTGTGAGTGTGACATGGGCGCAAACAATAAGTGTTACCACGCCGGCGCCGAGTCTTGGTGTGCTAGGCGAGAGTTTTCTGGTGGCTGCGGTCAGCAGTTCGGGTTTGCCTGTGACCATCACCGCCAGCGGTGGCTGCAGCGTCAGTGGCAATACCGTGACCATGAACAGCGCCTCACCGTTTTGTACTCTTACCTACAGTCAATCCGGCGATGAGCACTATATGGCTGCTGTGCAGCTTTCCTCCATTACCTCGGTAGACACCGATGGCGATGGTGTGGCCAATGCATCGGATACCGATGATGATAATGATGGCTTCGCCGATTATCTGGATGGAATGCCGCTCGATGCCAGCGGCGCTGTCGACAATGATGTAGATGGTATCGATAACAGTATGGACACCGATGACGATGGCGATGGCGTATTAGATGTATCGGATAACTGCCCATTGCGTGCCAACCCCGGCCAGGAAGACCGCAATGCGGATGGCCAGGGCGATGCCTGTGGGCCGCCTGAGCTGGCCGCTGGGTACGCACATAGCTGCACCCTAACACCAGCAGGCGGTGTGCAGTGCTGGGGTGGGAATAATTCTGGCCAGTTGGGCGATGGCACGACCACCAGCACCGCCAGTTTGAAGCCATTCGGCGTGACGGGCCTGGACAGCGGCGTGCTGGCGATTGCGTCAGGTTATGCGCACAGCTGTGCCTTAACGCAAGCGGGCGCTGTGCTGTGCTGGGGTTCAAATTCTAGTGGCCAATTGGGTGATGGCACGACTACGAATCGACTCACCCCGGTGATGGTGAGTGGCTTGAGCAGTGGCGTGGTGGCGATCGCGGCGTCTGGTGGTCAAACCTGCGCACTAAATCAAGCGGGTACTGTGCTGTGCTGGGGCTATAACGGATATGGCCAATTGGGTGATGGCACAACTACCACTCGACTCACTCCGGTGCCTGTGACTGGCTTGAGCAGCGGCGTGGTGGCGATCGCGGCGAGTGGTGGTCATACCTGCGCATTAACCCAAGTGGGCGCTGTGCGATGCTGGGGTCAGAATAATTATGGCCAGTTGGGCGATGGCACGACCGCTAATCGTTTAAGTCCGGTGGCGGTGACTGGGCTGGGCAGCGGCGTGGTGGGGATAGCGCTGGGTAATCAAAATACTTGCGCATTAACCCAAACGGGCGCGGTGCTGTGTTGGGGCTATAACGCTAATGGCCAATTGGGTGATGGCACGGCCACGAATCGAGCAGCTCCTGTGGCGGTGAGTGGGCTGAGCAGTGGCGCGGTGGCGATAGTGGCTGGTGGTAATCATACGTGCGCATTAACCCAAGCGGGTGCTGTTCTGTGTTGGGGCTATAACGCTAATGGCCAATTGGGTGATGGCACGTACACTAGCAGGTTGACGGCAGTGGCGGTGACGGGTTTGAGCAGCGGCGTGCAGTCGATAGCGGCCGGCTATGAGCATAATTGTGCGTCAATGGTGGCGGGTGGTGTGAAATGTTGGGGTCGGGATGTGAATGGGACCCCGGTTGACGTGAAAAGGTCACAAACTATTAGCGTCACTTTGCCAGCACCAAGTCTTGGTGTATTAGGGGAAAGCTTCACGGTGGCAGCGGTCAGCAGCTCCGGTTTGCCGGTGGCTATCACTGCCAGCGGTGGTTGCAGCATCAGTGGCAATAGCGTGACCATGATCAGTGACGCGTCCTACTGCACTTTAACGTACTTTCAGGCTGGTAATGCGGCATATGAGTGGGTGTGGGCAGACGCGCTGACATCGATTACCTCGGTAGACAGCGACGGCGATGGCATCCCGAACGCCAGTGATACGGATGACGACAACGATGGTGTGCTGGATGAGAGCGATGCACTGCCGCGCAATGCCAGTGAGCAGATAGATTCGGACGACGATGGCATCGGCGACAATGCCGAGCTTGATGACGATGACGATGGCTTGTTGGATGTTGACGACCCAAGACCGACCTTGGCCGGTGACCATTATTTCGATACGACATTTAATGGAACGGGTTACTTCGGGGGTAGTGGTGCGCTGCGCGATATGGTGGAGCAAACGGAAACCGGGGCGCTATTCATTGGCGATGACAGCGCGATTTATAGGCTGACCAATGAAGGCAGTGTGGATGCTGCGTTTAGTCCAATCGCTAAAACAGGCGCAAGTGCGGGTCCGATTTTATATCGCAATGGCACGTTGCAAGTGGGGACAGGGAGTTATTGGTCTTGCTGCCACGATACTTTTGGCTCTGGCTCCGTTTATAGTGTCGACATGAATGGCGCGTTCTTGAGTTCATTGGGCTTCGATTTGCCCGTCAATGGTCTCGCAGGTTTGCCTGACGGCAGCATGCTGGTCCATAGCTCCGATACGTATGGGTCAGATGGCGGTAGTCCGCGTTTAACTCATGTGAATCCGGATAACACTGTTGACTGGGTCTCCGGCAATGCTTCGTATTATTCCCCGAAAGATATTCAGGCGCTAGGCGATGGCTTTGCAATTTCTGCGGACCATGATGACGTTTTGACAAAGTTTGATCTGGCTACTGGTAAGTTGGACCAAGGATTTAATGTTCTTTATGCACAAGCATTTCGGGTGTTGCCGAATCATCAATTCCTGACAGCGTATGGCTATTATTGGGATGATGGAGCTGATGAATTTTATAACGAAATTTCTGTTCAGCGACGCGGAAGTGATGGCGAGGTAGATACAAGTTTTGCTGAAGCCGGCCAATTGGTAACGCCTATTCCGTTTGGTCGTGTGCTTGGCGTGGAGAGTATTGTTTCCATCGAGAACGGCGGCTTTGTGGTGGTGGCATCGGTGGAGTTGAATGCACAGCCTCAGTTGGCGGTGCTGCGTTATAACAGTGATGGCACACTGGATACTGCGTTTGATAATGACGGCATTGCGGTTATTCAACTGCCGGGCGGTATTGGTTCTTCTGGTGAAGTGATATTGCGTGCAGATGGAAAACTGGTTGTTTCCGGCAACCGGGGTGGCGGATACGTTATTTTACGCTTGGCTATTTTCGAGCAGCCGGCCTCAGGCAATACCATAACCGTCACACAGCCTGCGCCGGCGAGTGCGGCGTACGGTTCTTCTTTTAACGTTGCAGCAACAGCAAGCTCTGGCTTGCCCGTCGGTGTTGCCGTGAGCGGCAGTTGTTCGTTGAGTGGCAATACCGTGACGATGACCAGTGGGTCTTTGGCGTGTACGGTATATTACACACAAGCGGGTGATGAGAATTATGCGGCTGCTCGTTTGGTGACGAGCAGCACGACGGCAACCAAGGCCGGCAACGCGATTACCGTGACGCAAGCGGCACCGGCGAGTGCGGCGTACAACAGTACGTTCAGTGTTGCCGCGACAGCAAGTTCCGGTTCGCCGGTGAATGTTGCGGTGAGTGGAGGTTGTTCCATCAGTGGCAGCACGGTGACGATGACGAGTGGCACCACGGCGTGTACAGTCAATTACAATCAGGCAGGCAACAGCAACTACGCAGCGGCCGCGCAAGTTTCCAGCAGCACGACGGCAACCAAGGCCGGCAACGCGATTACCGTGACACAATCGGCACCGGCGAGTGCGGCGTACAACAGCACGTTCAGTGTTGCTGCAACGGCGAGCTCTGGTTTGCCGGTAACGATTACTACGGCGGGTGGTTGCACTATCAGTGGTAATACCGTGACGATGACCAGTAGCACTGCAGCATGTACTGTCAATTACAGCCAGGTTGGCGATGCGAATTACGCAGCTGCTGCATCAGTGACGAGTACTACAAGCGCCATTGATACCGATGGCGACGGTGACGGCGTGCCGGACAGCGAAGACACATTCCCGAATGATCCGGCGGAATGGAAAGATAGCGATCAAGATGGTATTGGCGACAACCGTGATCCGGATGACGACAATGACGGTACACCGGACGTGATTGATCCTGATCCACTCAACCCGGCAGTGCATGAAATGCCGTGGCCGTTGCAGGGTGTGTACAAAGGATCTGCAGTGATGGAAAGTGCCAAACAGTAGTGATCAGGTTACATGCAATATCACCCGGTCCTGGCTAAAGGCAGATCGTGAAAGCGGTACGGCAGGGTGCAGAAACAGCCACCGCTTTATAGTATTCGTGATGCAGGTCAGGATGCGGCTGTTTTTTTTGTTTTCTACCGGCGTAGTGTGCCGGTGAAGTGCTTACTCGATCTGTTGCGCTGCGTTGTGAAAAATCGACACCCCGTCTTGGCGGATATTTTTCAACAGTTGTTCATCAGTCACGCTGCTTAGTAGGCACAGATCAATTTTCCAAGGCAGCAAAAGATCATCCAGCGCTGCTTCAATGCGCGCCTTGTCGGCTTGGGTGAGTGTCTCGCTGGCGAGTGCGATGTCGATGTCCGACGTGTTTTGGGCGGTGCCGCGTGCTCTTGAGCCGTAAAGCACAGCGTGACTAATGTCGGTTTCGCGCGCCAACACCGCGCAGATCTGTTCCAATGCCTGTTCCGGCAAGCCTGTTCTACTTGCCAGTTGCTGCGTGTTCACGCGTTGCGCTCCGCCTGTGCGGCCAGCTCATTCATGCGCGTGAGGAATTGCGTGAAGAGCGGGAAATAGTCTCGCGTGATGCTTAGTGCAACCGCATCGGCCACGGCTTTGTTATAAGTATGCGAGGTTTGGGTACGGCTGCTGATCATTTCCATCCAGCGCTCACCATCGCCTAGCAATCCGAGCTGGAAGGCTTCGCGTGTAGCATCTCGCGAGCCTGTGATGCGGTTGTTGCCTTGCCAGACAAGAAAATCCTTCATCACATTCCAAGCGAGTTCGTGCGTGTATTCGAAACCCTGGATCAAGCCCTGCTGTTCCAGGTCGCTCAAGGGGCGATCCGCTGCCTGTTGTACAGCGCTGGCGAGCTGCTGATATGCCAGCCGGTAATTGGCGAGCCGTTGCAGCCAGCGTGGCGGTGTTTCAGTCATTGTGTGGTTCCCTTGTTGCTGATCTACGCCGGGCCATTCTAGCTGGCTTCGGTAGTTTTTGGGGGCGATGAAAGGGCGTGGCGCAGAACTGTAAGGTATAGTGCGCCATCGTTGGAGAGAAATGAATGAGTGAGCTGACACACCTGAACAGCCGTGGCGAAGCGCACATGGTGGACATCAGCAGCAAAGACGTCACCGTGCGCGAGGCGCGGGCCGAGGCTTGGGTGCAGATGCAGCCGGCTACGCTGGCGGCCATCCTTGACGGTGGTGTGCCCAAAGGCGATGTGTTGGCCACGGCGCGTATTGCCGGTATCCAGGCCGCCAAGCAAACCAGTGTCTTGATCCCTTTGTGTCACCCGCTGCAGCTTTCAGCCGTGACAGTCAGCTTCGAGCCGGACGCTGCCAACAGCCGCCTGCGCATCGAAACCCTTTGCAAACTGGCCGGCAAGACCGGTGTGGAAATGGAAGCGTTGACGGCAGCCAGCGTGGCGGCACTGACGATCTACGACATGTGTAAAGCATTGGAGAAAGGCATGGTAATTACCGGCTTGCGGCTCCTGGAAAAAACAGGTGGCAAGAGCGGGGATTATCGAGCAGAAATGAAGTGAGAATACTTCTTTACTGTATTGTTTTAAAAAGATAAATCACCGTTTTTATTGTGCATCATTCGAGCTATTTCTAGGTTAAGGTTTTCGTCGTAACACCATGATTAAAATACGTTATTTTGCAAAATATCGGGAGTGGCTGGGAACTGCTGCAGATTCCTGGGATTGTGCATCGGCCTCACTGACCGATTTGCTGAGCCACATTCGAGAAAAAAATCCCAATGCATTGAAAATGCTGGAAGATTCACGTTTGATTATCGCGGTTAATCAAACCGTAGTGCAGGATACAGGCCTGATGCTGAAGGCCGGTGATGAAGTGGCGTTCTATCCGCCGGTCACCGGTGGTTAGTATGTACATTAATGTACAGACAGAACCATTTGATATTAAAGAACAATATCAGTTTCTTTCCGTTACTGATAATGCCGGTGCGGTCGTCACATTCACGGGCTTGGTACGCCCGCAGGGCGAGCACGGCGAACTGGTGGCCATGGAGCTGGAACACTATCCCGGCATGACGGAATCGGCTATTCAGTCGGTAATAGAAGAGGCACAACAGCGTTGGGCGGTAACTGCTGTGCGGGTGATTCACCGTGTCGGGCGCTTGCTGCCAGGTGAGGAGATCGTGTTTGTCGGTGTTGCCGCCAGCCACCGAGTGGGCGCTTTTGCGGCCGCCGAATTCATCATGGACTACCTCAAAACCCGCGCGCCGTTCTGGAAGAAGGAAATCACCGCCGAGGGTGAGCATTGGGTGGAGCAGAAGGCGAGCGATCAGCAGGCCGCCGGGCGGTGGAGCTGGTTTTTGCCTGGGCAGTTTTGAGTGATGAGGGATCGGTTTCCTGCCATTCGCCAGGTTGTAATCCGCTGATCGTCCACTCGCCAATCCGTGCCCGAATCAACCGCAAAGTAGGGAAGCCTACCGCCGCTGTCATGCGCCGTACCTGGCGGTTGCGGCCTTCAGTGATCGTCAGCGCGAGCCAGCTGGTGGGGATGGCGGCGCGGTAGCGTATGGGCGGGTCGCGTGGCCAGAGGTTCGCAGGTTCTTTCATGCGTTCGGCCTTGGCTGGGCGGGTGGGGCCGTCTTTCAGGGGGATGCCATGGCGCAGGGCGGCGAGTGCCTCATCGCTGATTTCTCCTTCCACCTGTGCCCAGTAGGTCTTGGGCAGCTTGAAACGCGGATCGCTGATCTTTTGTTGCAGTTTGCCATCGTCGGTGAGCATCAAAAGCCCCTCGGAATCGAAATCGAGGCGGCCGGCGGGGTAGATGTGGTCATCCGGAAAGTAGTGCTTGAGCGTGGGGCGGCCGCTGTCATCGGTGTACTGCGACAGTACGCCGTAGGGCTTGTTGAACAGAACCAGTCGGCTCATGTCGGCGGGTTTTCCGTGTGTACGTCAAAAATCTGACAGGCATTCTGTAGAAAAACTACAAACGATTTGCTGTAGTCGTATATACTTTTGGGCAGTTGATGCCCCACAAGGGTGTCATGGTTGAGACAGATATTGTTCAGATAGACAGCGACGGAGTAAAGCCATGGCTTACCAGAAAGTGCAAGTTCCTGCCCACGGTGAAAAAATCACCACCAACCCTGATTACTCCCTCAATGTACCGAACAAACCGATTATTCCCTTCATCGAAGGTGATGGCACGGGTGTGGATATCACGCCGGTGATGCGCAAGGTTGTTGATGCCGCTGTGAAAAAGGCCTACAACGGCGAGAAAGAGATCGCCTGGATGGAGGTCTACTGTGGCGAGAAGTCGGCGGAGCTGTATGACGGCAACTGGTTTCCGGAAGAGACCTTGCAGGCCATCAAGGAGTTTGTGGTTTCTATCAAAGGTCCTCTTACCACGCCGGTGGGCGGTGGTTTCCGTTCGCTGAATGTGGCATTGCGCCAGGAGCTGGATTTGTATGTGTGCCTGCGCCCGGTGCGCTGGTTCAAGGGTGTGCCCAGCCCGGTGAAAGAGCCGCACAAGACCGACATGGTGATCTTCCGTGAGAACGCCGAGGATATCTATGCCGGTATCGAGTGGAAGGCAGGTTCTGCCGAAGCCGACAAGGTCATCAAGTTCCTCACCGAGGAAATGGGCGTCAAGAAAATCCGTTTCCCGCAGAATTGCGGTATCGGTGTGAAGCCGGTTTCCAAAGAGGGCACCGAGCGTCTGGTGCGCAAAGCCATCCAGTACGCCATCGACAATGACAAGCCTTCCGTGACTCTGGTGCACAAGGGCAACATCATGAAGTTTACCGAAGGCGGCTTCCGCGACTGGGGCTATGCGCTGGCGCAGAATGAATTCGGTGCCAAGCTAATCGGCGAAGGTCCGTGGTGCGAGTTCAAGAACCCGAAAACAGGCAAGAACATCGTGGTCAAGGACGCGATTGCCGATGCTTTCCTGCAGCAGATCCTGTTGCGCCCTGAAGAATATGACGTTATCGCCACCCTCAACCTGAATGGCGACTATATCTCCGATGCGCTGGCCGCACAGGTGGGTGGTATCGGTATCGCCCCCGGCGCCAACTTGTCGGACACCATTGCGATGTTTGAGGCTACCCACGGTACTGCGCCGAAGTATGCCGGTCAGGACAAGGTGAACCCAGGTTCACTGATCCTGTCGGCTGAAATGATGTTGCGCCATCTGGGTTGGAGCGAAGCAGCGGATCTGGTCATCAAGGGTATGGATGGTGCTATCCAGGCCAAGACCGTGACCTATGATTTTGAGCGTCTGATGGACGGTGCCAAGCTGATGTCATGCTCGCAGTTCGGCGACGAAATGATCAAGCACATGTGAATATGTGATTGATCCAGCAACACAAAAAGCCCGCTTTGCGGGCTTTTTACTTTATGCCAGGTTAGCCTGTTTTACTCGGCAGTTGCCGGTGAGGTATGTTGGCTCGCCGGGCGCGTACTGCCGACAGCGGCAATGTTGGTGGCATGCATGCCTTTGGCGCCCTGTATGATTTCGTAGCTCACCTGTTGACCCGCCTTGAGGGTCTTGTAGCCCTCCATGGTGATGGTCGAGTAGTGAGCAAACAAATCTTCTCCGCCAGCGTCCGGCAGTATAAAACCGTAGCCTTTGGCGTTGTTAAACCATTTCACCGTGCCTGTTGGCATATTACAGCCCTCAACTTTTATTTACTTCTTCCCTAGCAGCGCTTGCCGGTAGCCCTCGACTTGCATTGCAGTCATATCTACTTATTGTCAGCGATGTTTTTACTGCTTGTTTAATTCGCTGTGCTGCTTTTTTAAACAGATTCTCCCCTCGAGTCAAGGCCCCTGTGTTTGCGATGGAATTCATGGCAGAGGACTTTCCGGCGAATGATGGGAATTAGCATCGCTGCCGGTCGGTCAGATTTGTGTAGAATGCGGCGATAAATACTGTTTCCGATATGAGTTCTTTGAATGGGCAAGTCTGTCTACCGTCAACTAACATTAAGCAAAGAGGATGATTGGCAGGCGCCGGAAGGCACTGGTACGTCACTGGCCGAGCGGGTCAAACCCCGACTCAGCAGGCCGCGTATGTACCGGGTAGTCATGCTGAATGATGACTACACGCCGATGGAGTTTGTTGTGCATGTGCTGGAGAGTTTTTTCAGCATGAATCGCGAGCTGGCTACCCGCGTCATGTTGACAGTGCATACAGAAGGCCGTGCAGTTTGCGGGGTTTTTACCCGTGACATTGCGGAAACCAAGGCCGAGCTGATCAATCAGTACTCGCGAGAAAATGAGCATCCGCTGTTGTGCCAGATTGAACCGGACAGCAGTGACAACGACGAATAGTACCGGCTGATGTGGTAGAGGTAAGGGCGATGTTAAGCAAGGATCTGGAAGTTACACTCAATCATGCCTTCAAGGGTGCACGTTCGAAGCGTCATGAATTCATGACAGTCGAGCACCTTTTGCTGGCCTTGCTTGATAACGATGCTGCCTCCCAGGTCTTGCAGGCTTGTGCTGCGGATATTGTCGCCTTGCGCAGGCAACTTGCAGAGTTTGTGGATTCCACCACACCATTGATTCCTGAAGGCGATGCCGAGCGTGAAACACAGCCGACACTGGGGTTTCAGCGTGTGCTGCAACGTGCGGTATTTCACGTGCAGTCTTCCGGCAAGCGCGAGGTCACGGGTGCCAATGTACTGGTTGCCATTTTCAGTGAACAGGAAAGCCAGGCGGTCTATTACCTGAAGCAGCAAAGCGTTGCTCGCATTGATGTGGTCAACTTTATTACACACGGCATTTCGAAGATGGCTGGCCACAACGAACAACATGGCAGCCACGAACATCACCAGGAAGAGGAACAGCACACGGCTGAATCCGGTGGTCAGGATCCACTCGAGTCTTACGCAACCAATCTCAATGAGCAGGCAAGGCAGGGTCGTATCGATCCTTTGGTCGGTCGCATGCAGGAAGTGGAGCGCGTTTCGCAGATTCTCACGCGCCGCCGCAAGAACAATCCCCTGCTGGTGGGGGAGTCTGGGGTTGGTAAAACAGCGATTGCAGAAGGTCTGGCGCGTTTGATTGTGGATGGTCAAGTGCCGGAAATCCTTGCAAATTGCACAGTGTATTCACTTGATCTGGGCTCCCTGTTGGCGGGCACCAAATATCGCGGTGATTTCGAAAAACGCTTCAAAGGCCTGCTGGCAGAATTGAAAAAGCGTCCGGGGGCGATTCTTTTTATTGATGAAATACACACGATCATCGGTGCGGGTGCTGCGTCTGGTGGAGTGATGGATGCGTCTAACTTGCTGAAGCCACTGTTAACATCGGGTGATTTGCGCTGTATCGGCTCAACTACGTTTCAAGAATATCGCGGTATTTTTGACAAGGATCGTGCATTGTCGCGCCGCTTCCAGAAAGTGGATGTCGGTGAACCCAGTGTCGAGGATACATACCACATCCTGCGTGGACTGAAGACGTGTTTTGAAAAGCATCACGGGCTGCGTTACACAGATGCTGCATTGAAGGCGGCTGCTGAAATGTCTGCGCGTTACATCAATGATCGCTTCCTGCCCGATAAAGCCATTGATGTCATCGACGAAGCAGGCGCCTATCAACAGTTGCAGGTACCCAGCAAACGCAAACGTCAGATCGGTGTGACGGATATCGAGGCGATTGTTGCGAAGATTGCACGTATCCCACCAAAAAGTGTTTCTTCTTCAGACAAGGAATTACTGCGCGATCTGGAGAAAAAACTGAAGATGGTGGTGTTCGGTCAGGATGAGGCAATTGATACGCTGTCAACGGCCATCAAGTTGTCCCGTGCAGGTTTGTCTGCGCCAGGGAAGCCGGTTGGATCGTTTCTGTTCGCCGGTCCAACGGGCGTGGGCAAGACGGAAGTTTCCCGGCAACTGGCAGCGGTTATGGGCATGGAGCTGATCCGTTTTGATATGTCGGAATACATGGAAGCACATACGGTTTCGCGTTTGATTGGCGCGCCTCCTGGCTATGTCGGTTTTGACCAGGGCGGTTTGCTCACCGAAGCGGTGACCAAACAGCCGCACAGTGTGGTGTTGCTCGACGAGATCGAGAAAGCGCACCCCGATGTCTACAACCTGCTGTTGCAGGTGATGGATCACGGCACATTGACAGACAACAATGGTCGCAAGACCGATTTTCGCAATGTCATCCTGATCATGACGACCAATGCCGGTGCCAGTGACATGAGTCGCGCTTCAATTGGCTTCACCAAGCAGGATCACAGCACTGACGGTATGGAAGCACTCAAGCGCGTGTTTACGCCGGAGTTCCGCAATCGTCTGGATGCTATCGTGCAGTTTGCGGCTTTGGAAAAATCCACGATCAAGACAGTGGTGGACAAGTTTCTGGTCGAATTGCAGGCGCAGCTGGATGACAAGAAAGTGGTGCTGGAAGTCGATGAGGCAGCGCGCGAATGGTTTGCCGAAAATGGTTATGACCGTGCCATGGGCGCCCGCCCGATGGCGCGACTGATCCGCGAGAAACTGAAAAAGCCGCTTGCCGAAGCCGTATTGTTTGGCAGTCTGTCCAAGTCGGGCGGTCAGGTGGATGTGACAGTGGAAGATAATGACATTGCTCTGCACCTTGAGGAGTCTGTGCCCGCATGATGCGGGCCCTGCTCGGGTGCAGCCTTGCCTGTGCAGCCTTACTAAGAGAGTTGAAAAATCAACGAGCGCGGTAGGTGATGCGACCTTTCGACAGGTCATAAGGTGTCATTTCGACTTTCACCTTGTCTCCGGTCAGTATGCGGATGTAATTTTTGCGCATCTTGCCGGAAATGTGCGCCATGACAACATGGCCGTTTTCCAGCTTTACCTTGAACGTTGTATTGGGAAGGGTGTCGACAACTTCACCTTCAAACTCAATACAGTCTTCTTTCGACATTCACTCACCTCGTTTCCTGTGACGCCCCTTACGGTGACGCTGCCCCTCGGGGGCGGGCGGCATTGTGCCGCAACTGACCGGTCAAAGCAAAGGCGGGCGTTGATCCCTCCTAAGAATAGACAGTCAAACCGGCTTTTGTAGCCGGCTTTGGGTCATAAGGGTTTGCCGCTGCGGGAAGCGGTGGCATAATGCTGCCCCTTTGGGTTGCCGCTGGCGGCAATGCCTGTATCGGGCGAAAGTGGCGAAACTGGTAGACGCACTGGATTTAGGTTCCAGCGCCGCAAGGCATGAGAGTTCGAGTCTCTCCTTTCGCACCATCTGCATGCCGACTGGCATTGCCGGATTACCGATCCGCTGGATCAACATGTTGTTAATGAAGAGGTTTATGGGTCATGCAAGTTTCGGTCGAGACAGTCTCCATTCTTGAGCGCCGTATGACAGTGGGGTTGCCCGCTGATCAAATTGATGCCGAGGTCGACAAACGCCTGCAGCGCGCGGCGCGCGATGTGCGACTGGACGGTTTTCGCCGTGGCAAGGTGCCCATGAAGGTGGTGCGCCAGCGTTTTGGTACCAGTGTGCGCCAGGACGTGTTGGGCGAGATGATCAATCGTGCCTATTTTGATGCTGTCCAGCAGGAAAACCTGCAGCCAGCCGGTATGCCTTCCATTGAGGCCAAAGGCGGCGAAGACAATGGCAAGGATTTCGAGTTCATTGCAACATTTGAAATATTCCCTGAAATTGCGCTCGGTGATTTCAGCCGGATGTCGGTGACACGCCTGCAGGGTGAAGTAACGGAAGCCGATATCGACCAGATGCTGGAAACCCTGCGCCAACAGCAGGCTCGCTTCCAGACGGTTGAGCGCGCTGCGCAGTCCGGCGATCAGGTGGTGATTGATTACGAAGGATTCAAAGGCGGTGAAGCTTTTGCCGGTGGCAAGGCTGACAACAGCACGCTGGTTCTGGGTTCTGCCCAGATGATCCCCGGTTTTGAAGACGGTATTGTCGGCATGAAAGCCGGCGAAGAGAAAACACTGGCCCTGAGCTTCCCTGCCGATTACCACAGCGAGGAGCTGAAAGGGCAAGCGGTCGAGTTCCGTATCAAATTGCACTCGGTCTCCGAAAAAGTGTTGCCGGAGCTCAATGAAGATTTCTTCCGTCAATTCGGTGTGGAGACTGGCGGTCTGGAAGCATTCCGCAATGAAGTCCGCAACAACATGACTCGTGAGATGAAAGGTGCCGGGCTTAACAAACTGAAATCCGCGGTCATCGAGGAAGTTCTCAAGTTGCATGACGTGACAGTGCCCAATGCGCTGATCAAGAACGAAATCAATACCATGCGCAACCAGATGATCCAGCAATTTGGCGAGATGGCGCAGAAGATTGATGCGGCTTCCATCTTTCCGGATGAAATGTTTGCTGAACAGGCGAAGAAGCGCGTGACCACAGGTTTGATTCTTGCGGAGGTTATTCGTCAGCGCGATGTGAAGATTGATCCAGCTCGTGTGCGTGCAAAAATCGAAGAGATGGCTTCGGTTTACAATAATCCCCAGGAAGTCATCAATCATTATCTGGCCAACAAGCAACTGCTGTCAGGTATTGAGAACATGGTTCTGGAAGAGCAGGTGATTGACTTGCTTCTGGATGCCGCCCAAGTCACGGACAAAGCTGCGGGTTATCAGGATGTCATTCGTCGTGATGGACAGGAATCTGCTGCAGAGTGATGGGTTTCCCGGATTCTCGCGCTACACTGGTACAACAGATTCGGTGCATAATTACCATTGACAGTAACAGGCGTATCGCTAAAGGCAGGACAGCATGATTGACGGTATTCTCAAGCAAGGCCCGCAAAATCTCGGACTGGTACCGATGGTTATCGAGCAGACAGCGCGTGGCGAGCGCTCTTTCGATATCTATTCCCGTCTGCTCAAGGAGCGGGTGATCTTTCTGGTTGGTCCTGTGGAAGACCATATGGCGAATCTGGTGGTTGCCCAGTTGCTGTTTCTCGAGGCCGAGAATCCGGACAAGGATATTCATCTGTACATAAATTCGCCAGGCGGCTCAGTGACTGCCGGTATGTCTATCTATGACACCATGCAGTTCATCAAGCCTGATGTCAGCACCATGTGTATCGGTCAGGCTTGCAGCATGGGAGCCTTCCTGTTGGCTGGTGGTGCCAAAGGCAAGCGTTTCTGCTTGCCAAATGCTCGCACCATGATTCACCAGCCTAGCGGCGGCGCACAGGGCCAGGCGACCGATATCCTGATCCACGCCGAAGAGATCATCAAGATTCGCCAGCGTCTCAATGAAATCATGGCCTCGCATACGGGCCAGTCCATCGAGACCATTGCCCGTGAAACCGAGCGTGACAATTTCATGAGTGCCAGCCAGTCAAAGGCTTTCGGTCTGATTGACGATGTGCTGGAGCGTCGGGAAGCTGCCAAGGCATGAGGTTTTCCGAAGATGCGGACGAGTAACCGCAGTCGGGCTTGAAAAATCACCATGATGACGGCATCTTGCTTCTATATGAACAGCATGCAAGCGTCATCACCAGCAAGGGTAGTGGAGAAAAGTTATGGCCAAACAAGGCGACGACAGTAAATTGTTGTACTGCTCGTTTTGCGGCAAGAGCCAGCATGAAGTTAAAAAACTGATTGCTGGCCCCTCGGTATTCATTTGTGATGAATGCGTTGATTTGTGCAATGACATTATCCGTGAAGAAATTCAGGAAAATGCTGCCGAAGCCGGCCGGGACAAGCTGCCCAGCCCGCAGGAAATCAAGGAAATTCTCGACCAGTACGTAATTGGTCAGCAAAAGGCCAAGAAAATTCTGGCTGTGGCTGTTTATAACCACTACAAGCGCCTGCGAGCCAGTGGTGGCAAGAAACAGGACGGTGATGTCGAACTCGGCAAAAGCAACATCCTGATGGTTGGTCCCACCGGTAGCGGTAAAACCTTGCTGGCGGAAACCTTGGCGCGCTTGCTGGATGTGCCTTTTACCATTGCGGATGCAACAACACTGACCGAAGCCGGTTATGTCGGTGAAGATGTTGAGAACATCATCCAGAAGTTGTTGCAGAAGTGTGATTACGACGTCGACAAGGCTCAGATCGGCATTGTCTATATTGACGAGATCGACAAGATTTCCCGCAAGTCGGATAACCCGTCCATCACACGCGATGTGTCCGGCGAAGGTGTGCAGCAGGCACTGCTGAAACTGATTGAGGGTACCGTTGCTTCTGTGCCACCGCAGGGTGGCCGCAAGCATCCGCAACAGGAATTTTTGCAGGTGGATACCCGCAACATTCTCTTCATCTGTGGCGGCGCTTTTGCCGGTTTGGATAAGGTGATCCGCGATCGTTCCGAAAAAGGTGGCATCGGTTTCAGTGCAGAAGTCAAAAGTAAGGACAACAGCAAGAATATCGGCGAGTCGCTGAAAGAGCTCGAGCCGGAAGATCTGGTGCGTTACGGTCTGATTCCGGAATTTGTCGGTCGTCTGCCTATTATCGCGACATTGGAAGAGTTGGATGAAGAGGCTCTGATCTGCATTCTCACCGAGCCGCGCAATGCGCTGACCAAGCAGTATTCCAAGTTGTTCGAGATGGAGAACGTCGAGATCGACTTCCGCGAAGACGCCCTGCGTGCTGTAGCCAAGAAAGCCATGGAGCGCAAAACCGGTGCTCGCGGTCTGCGCTCCATTCTGGAGAATGTGCTGCTGGAAACCATGTACAAGGTGCCCTCCGAGCCGAACGTGCGCAAGGTGGTGATCGATGAGGCCGTTATTCGCGGTGACTCCGAGCCGTTGCTGGTCTATCAGAGTGTCGAGCAGCCGCCAATGAGCAAGGCAGCTTCCGACGAATAATGGACATTCCCAACAAAAAAGGCGGCCTTGGCCGCCTTTTTTGTTGGCTGGCAGATCTGTTTGCTGGAGGGCTGGTGCCTTCTTTTTGCGGTTGCCCCTTGTATTTGCTGCAACCGGCCTGACATTCTCCCTGTAAAGCGAAATTGGCAAATGGTGTTTTGTGAGCCGATTCGCGACGCGGGAGTCATTTCTCTGTAATCTATACGGAAAGCGTTCCCTATACTGACTTGAGTTGTCTTCGGGAGTTATTACATGGGCCAGGCATTTGAACTGCCGTTGTTACCCCTGCGTGATGTGGTTGTTTACCCGCACATGGTCATTCCGCTGTTTGTCGGGCGGGAAAAGTCGATCCGAGCCCTGGAGCAGGCGATGGCGACCGACAAGCAAATCCTGCTGGTCGCGCAGCGCAATGCATCCGATGACGAACCTACTGTCGATGACATCTACAAGATCGGTACCATCGCCACGGTTCTGCAATTGCTGAAGTTGCCGGATGGCACGGTCAAGGTGCTGGTCGAAGGCGGCGCGCGTGCGCATATGCACAAGCTGCTGGACGAGGGTAGCCACTTCCGCGCCAATATTGAAAAGATTGCGGAAACACCATTGCCGCCAGCCGAGAGTGAGGCGCTGGTGCGGACCTTGATGAAACAGTTCGAGCAGTACGTCAGCTTCAGCAAGAAAATTCCGAATGAGGTGATGGGGTCTCTGGCGGCGATTGACAATGCCGGTCGCCTGACAGACACCATTGCTACCCACATGCCACTTGATCTCGGCCAGAAGCAGGAAATTCTGGAGATGGCAGAGGTGCGCGTACGCCTTGAGCATTTGCTCGGTGTGATGGAAGCGGAAATCGATTTGTTCCAGGTGGAAAAGCGAATTCGTGGACGCGTCAAGAAACAGATGGAGCGCAGTCAGCGAGAGTATTATCTCAATGAACAGATGAAGGCTATCCAGAAAGAGCTGGGTAATGCCGAATCCGTGAATGAGTTCGACGAAACCGAGAAGAAAATTGCCGATGCCGGCATGCCCAAAGAGGCGGAACAGAAAGTCCGTCACGAACTGGGTAAATTGAAAATGATGTCGCCGATGTCGGCTGAAGCTTCCGTTGTGCGCAGCTTTATTGACTGGATGACATCCATGCCCTGGCGCAAGGCTACGCGTCTGCGTCATGACCTGAAACGCGCGGAAGATATCCTCAATCGCGATCACTACGGACTGGAAGAAGTCAAAGAGCGCATTCTCGAATATCTTGCCGTGCAGCAACGCGTGAAAAAACTGCGTGGACCTGTGCTGTGTCTGGTGGGTCCTCCGGGTGTGGGCAAAACTTCACTGGGTGAATCGATCGCCAAAGCCACGAATCGCAAGTTTGTGCGTATGGCCTTGGGCGGTGTACGCGATGAGGCCGAGATTCGCGGCCACCGGCGTACCTATATCGGTTCGATGCCTGGCAAACTCTTGCAGAAACTCTCCAAGGCCGGCGTCAACAATCCGCTTTTCCTGCTGGACGAAATTGACAAGATGGGCATGGATCACCGCGGTGATCCGGCATCGGCATTGCTGGAAGTGCTCGACCCAGAACAGAACCACAGTTTCAACGATCACTATCTGGAAGTGGATTACGACTTGTCGAACGTGATGTTTATCTGCACATCCAATTCGATGAATATTCCGGGGCCATTGCTGGATCGCATGGAAATTATCCGTATTCCCGGCTACACGGAAGACGAGAAACTGAATATTGCCAGACGCTATCTGTTGCCGAAGCAGTTCAAGCAGAATGGTTTGCGCGACAGTGAATGCGAAGTGACGGAAGCAGCTATTCGCGATGTCGTGCGCTACTACACGCGCGAGGCCGGTGTGCGTGGCCTTGAACGCGAGATTGCCAAGATTTGCCGAAAGGTGGTGAAGGGCAATGCCAAATCAGGTAAGAACCCGAAGGTAGTGATTACTGCAGATAATCTTGAAGAATTCTCCGGTGTTCGCAAGTTCAGTTACGGCCGTGCCGAAGACGAGAACAAGGTCGGGCAGGTGACAGGTCTGGCCTGGACGCAGGTAGGTGGTGAGTTACTGACCATCGAGTCGGCCGCGATCAAGGGCAAGGGAGCCATTATCAAGACTGGCTCACTCGGCGATGTGATGCAGGAATCGATTCAGGCGGCCCTGACCGTTGTGCGCAGTCGCTCGCAGATACTGGGTATACCCGCCAATTTCCACGAGAAGCATGATTTGCATATCCATGTGCCGGAAGGGGCGACTCCGAAGGACGGCCCCAGTGCCGGTATTGCCATGTGCACAGCCTTGGTTTCAGTACTGACCAATATTCCGGTGCGGGCTGACGTTGCGATGACTGGCGAAATCACCCTGCGCGGTCAGGTATTGCCGATTGGCGGCCTCAAGGAAAAACTGCTGGCGGCACACCGTGGCGGTATACGCACCGTGATCATCCCGCAGGAAAACGAGCGTGATCTCAAGGAAATTCCGGACAATATCAAGAACGAGTTGGTGATCAAGCCGGTTAAATGGATTGATGATGTTCTGGAAATTGCCTTGCAGCATATGCCGCAACCGCTCTCGGATGAACAGTATCTGGGGGTGGCGGCAGATGAAAAGACAACCAGCAAGGATGAACCAGGTCGTATCAGCACACACTGATGCCAGACAAATGGGTGAAACGGCATTAAAACTGCCGTTTCATGCTTGACCCCCTGTCGATGCGGGAGTATAAATCCGCCCTCGCGCAGACGCATGCGCCCAGCCCTGTTTTTACGGCTATTTTGCGCGAACAGCCCGGTGCCACCCAAACAGGCCCACCGAATACCGTTACACCAATGGAACAAGACCAAGGGGTTTTCCGTGAACAAGACTGAATTGATTGATGCTATTGCCGCCTCCGCAGACCTGCCCAAAGCTGCTGCAGGCCGTGCGCTGGATGCGGTAATTGAAAGCATTACCCAGGCTCTGAAGAACAATGATCAGGTGACTTTGGTGGGTTTCGGTACTTTCGTCGTCAAAGAGCGCGCAGCCCGCACCGGTCGCAATCCGAAAACCGGCGAAACCATTGAAATCAAGGCCGCCAAGCAGCCTGGTTTCAAACCTGGCAAGGCGCTGAAAGACGCCGTAGCCTGAGTGCAAGCCATCTGAAACCTCACGGGTTTCGACAACAAAAGGCGCATCCCCGATGCGCCTTTTTTGTTACCATACGCGGCTTGGTAAAAGTATAAAAACCGTTTAACAGTGGGGGATACATGCTGGAGTTCATACGGGAAAAGATGCAGGGTGTGTTTGCCACTGTCATCGTGGGTTTCTTTTGCGCAGCGTTTGCCCTGTGGGGTGTTGAAAGAATGTTCAGCGGTGGTGGTGGTGCCAATGCAGTGGCGACTGTCAATGGCGAAGATATCTATGAGCCGGATGTGGCGCAGGCGATCAAGGTTTTGCGCCAACAGTACATGAAAATGCTTGGCGGTCAGGTCGATGCCAACTTTCTGAATGACAAGATGTTGCGTAATCCGGCACTGGAGTCTTTGATTGGCAGGAAATTACTGGAGTCGCAGATTGCAGAGATGAATATGAAAGTTGGCCGTCAGACGGTTGACCAGAGTATTGTTCGCGATCCGCTTTTCACTCGCGATGGCAAGACATTTGATCCCGAATTCTACAAGGAGAAGCTGCGTGATGCCGGTATCACGGCTGCAGCCTACCAGAAACAGTTGCGGCAGCAACTTGCCTTGGGGCATTTGCAGAATGGCGTTGCAGAAAGCGCTTTTGTCACCGATGCGCAGATCCAGCTTTTAGCGCGTTTGCAGGCACAGAAACGCAGTTTCGATTACATTCGTTTTCCTTTGCAGCAACTGGTTGATACCACACAAGTCAATGATGATGCGGTATCACAGTATTACGATAATCATCCCAATGATTTTCTCAGCGAAGAAAAAGTTGCCATCGAATATCTGGAGCTGAACAAGGATGAACTGGCCAAGAGTATTCCCCTGGACGAGGCTGAAGTGAAAGCGGCCTATGATGCAGAAGCTGCTGCATTCAAACCGGTAGTCGAGCGACATGCTGCTCATATCCTGGTTGAAGCCAAGGAGGATGGTTCACAGCAGGCGGTGCTCGACAAGATCCGCAAGCGCCTGCAAGAAGGCGCCGATTTCGCCGTCCTGGCCAAGGAGTTTTCATCCGATACGGGTTCGGCAGCCCAGGGTGGGGATGTCGGTTTCACTTCCGGCGAAACGTTTGTGCCGGAGTTTGAACAGGCTCTGGCAGCATTGCAGAAAGAGGGTGATATTTCCGATCCGGTCAAAACCGAATTCGGATATCACATCATCAAATTGCTGGGTGAGCGTCAGACACAGATGACCGCTTACGAAAAGCGCAAGCCTGATCTGGAGAAGCAGCTGCGCCAGGGCAAAGTGGACGGTATTTTCAGCGAGAAATTCGACAAGCTCGGTGAGAGTACCTATAGCGCAGGTGATTTGACCTCGCCTGCACAGGAACTGGGTCTCACCGTGCAGAAATCTGCAGCCTTTGGCAAACGGGGTGGCGCAGGTATCGCCGCTCAGCAAAAAGTTATTGAAACTGCTTTTTCTGCAGATCTTATCGATTCCGGCAAGAACAGTCAGGTGATTGAATTGTCTGCAGGACGTGCCGTGGTTCTGCGTGTTGTCGAGCATCAAGTCCCAAAAGTGCGTGAGTTGGCGGAGGTCAAGCCGACGATTGTCGACAAGCTCAAGCGTGAGCAGGCGGCGGCAGTCCTGCAACAGAAAGCACAGGATTTGAAAGCACGTGCACAGCAAGGCAGTGCTCTGCAGGCGATTGCACAGGAAGAAAAGTTGCGGGTGGTTTCTGCTGCAGCGAAGAATCGTACTGCTGGTGGTGATGAAGCGGCTTTGTTGCCTGCAGTCTTCAAGCTGCCGAAACCTGTTGCCGGTCAGGCGGTTGTTGATGCAGTTCAACTCGATAATGGTGATTGGGCGGTAGTGCGTCTTACGGCTGTAGACGAGGTCGATATCGCAACAGACAGTGCAGAGTACAAGGCTGCGAGTCAACGTCTGTCGGAGTCGGCAGGTAATGCCGAGTTCTCGGCGTTCCAGCAGCAATTGCAGCGTAACGCAAAAATCACGCGCCGTGACGATGCGGCATCGCAGGCTCCAGCTTCCCCCTGATGCCGGAATACTGGTTTTGAAGTCACTGCAGATCGCACAGTCGCGCGGTTTGCGCCGTATCGCAGCTGCACTGGATGTGCGGGTGCTGTTGCTGGTGGTTTGCGTGATTTGGTTGTCGGGATCGGTTGGCAATCTGCCTGTGGTTCAGGCGGTGGATCGTCTGTTATTTCGCCTCGGCGGTATTGTGCTGCGCGAAAACGTTGATACCCGTGACTATGTGCGGATTGATGTACCAACTGCCGAAATGCAGCGTTTCATGCACGATCCGGTCAGTGCAACTGCACTGTTGTCTGTGATGGAGCAGGTGCAGCAAGCGTTCACCCATGGCACGGCTTTGGTGCTGGATGCGCCTTTATGGCGTGAATATGCTGCGCAGAACTTTTTGCTCACACATTGGCATGAAATTTCAGCCGGCACAGAACCTGAAACCGAGCAGGCCATTGGTAGCATCGCTGCGCGTATGCGCGTATTTGTGTCAATGCAGGCCAGCGATCGCAATCTTCTGGCGGTGGTTGAAAAACCGGATCGGCAAGGTCCTGACTGGCGACAATTACTGCAAGCGCCAGGCAGCTGGCGCGACCTGTTGCGAGACACCTTGCCTAAAGCCTCGATTGTTTATGGTGCGTCATCGGTTCAGGCAAATTTCCAGCGCTTGGCTCTTCCGGATAACCTTGAGCGCCCTCTGCTCTGGCAGGTGGGATCGCAAGTAAAGGCCGATGCCCGACTTGAATTGTTCATGCGTCAGAGAGGGCTGAATAATCCTGAGTGGATGCCGGACAGCGGTATACAGTTGCGCGATCACCTGTTGCGAACATCAGCCAACTCCGGGATTTATCCGCGCTACTCCGTAAGCAATATTGCCTTGCCGCTACAGCATTATTCGCTCGCGCAATTATCCTCGCAGGATGTCAGGCGTCTGTTGCACGAAAAGACGGTCGTGATCGCTGAAGAAAACAATATTGCTGCAGATGATCTGCTTTACAGTGTCATTAGTCTCGCCGGCGGATATTACGTTACATCACCGGATTGGCTGCCCCTGTTGCATGCAGCATTGGTGCTGGTGTTGGCCATATTTTTCCTGTTGGTGCCTTATTGCAGCTTGCGTCTCAGCACAACGCTGGTTGTGTTGCTGCTGGTTGCTTTGTTGGTAGCCCAGCAAATTTTTCTGTTGCTGCATCGCCTGTGGTTGCCGTCTGCCGAATATATGCTGGGGTTGCTGGCGGGTTATGTGACGATGCTGTTGTGGTGCCTGCGCCGTTGTTATTATCCGTTGCAGTTGGCAGCGCAGGAAAAACAGCCGCAGCAACGGTTTTCACCTGCGGGTGAAAATAATGATGCAAGGCCACATGGCAGATTTTCCTGGTTTGCCAATCTTTTCACTGCGCATCCTGCCGCGCGCGCATCGCGCATTGATCCAGCGCTGGATGTTGACGATACTCTGGTTGGCACCGCGCCGATGCAGGCAACAGTGCGCATGTCTGCAGCGCCAGCCAGAAAGCAGCGACAATTTCTCGGACGTTATCAGGTGCAGCGTGAACTGGGTCGCGGTGCGATGGGTGTGGTATATCTGGGATTTGATCCCAAGATTGCCAGACAGGTTGCAATCAAGACGCTGCATTACGATCAGTTTGACCATGGTGAGTTGCCGGCAGTCAAGGAACGGTTTTTCCGCGAGGCCGAGGCAGCCGGGCGTCTGCGCCATCCGAATATCGTTACCATCTACGACGCGGGTGAGGAAGCTGATCTTGCCTATATTGCGATGGATTATGTCAGCGGTTCGTCACTCGCCGCGCATGTGCGCAAGGGGCAGTTGCTGGATGTAGAGATGGTGTACTGGATCATGGCGCAGGTCGCAGATGCTGTGGACTATGCCAATAGTCAGGGAATCGTGCATCGCGACATCAAGCCCAGCAACATTCTCTACGATGCCAAAACCCATGAAGTAAAAGTGGCGGACTTTGGTATTGCCCGCATCATGGATGGCTCTGCCACGCGCACCAAGACCGGGGATATTCTTGGTAGCCCTTTGTACATGGCGCCTGAACAATTGAAGGGAGAAGGTGTCAGTGCGCGTTCGGATGTTTTCAGCCTCGGGGTGACGTTTTACCAGTTGCTGACCGGTGAATTGCCATTCAAGGGCGACAATCTTGCCAATCTTTCTTTCCAGATCGTGCAGGGGAAATACATGCCTGTGGATGAAGTGCGCCCCGACTTGCCGGACAGCGCCAGAAAAATTACCGCCAAGGCCATGCAGAAAAATCCTGATAACCGCTACGCGATGGCGGGTGAAATGGCGGATGCCTTGCAGCGCGCCCTCAGCAAAGAGTTTGCATGATGCAGAAATCACAACGTGGCATTGCCGGCGTCAGCCATATCGGTTGTGTGCGTACTCGCAACGAAGACAGTATTTTTTATCAGCTGCATAGTGAGCATGCTTTTTTGCTTGCCGTGGTAGCCGATGGTATGGGCGGGCATGCCGGTGGCGCAGTCGCCAGCCAGCTGGCGGTGCAGGAATATGCGCGCGCCTGGCAAGTTCTGGGTGAAAGCCCGGCAAGTCAGCAGTGGCTGTTTGACACCGCGCTTGAGGCCAATCGCCTGATACGCTTGCAGGCAGAAGCCGATCAACGATTGAAAGGCATGGGCACGACGTTGGTGTCACTGAGCTTGCGTGATGATCAGGTGCACATAGCGCATATTGGTGACTCGCGCTGTTACCATTTTCGTGCTGGTGAGCTGGTTCAGCTTACACGTGATCATTCACTGGTACAGCGTATGGTGGATGAGGGGGCATTGACGGCTGCAGAAGCCGAACGCAGCCCCATGCGCAATTACCTTACACGCTCGCTGGGGTCACATGTGGATCCTTTGGTTGATTGTTGTTCCATCAACGTGCAAAGCGGTGATCGCCTGTTGCTGTGTTCAGACGGCTTGACCAACATGCTGTCGCACAGTGAAATAGCAGCTCTGCTGCAGGCAGCTGCAGAGGATGATGATACCTGCGCCAGCCTGCTTGATCTGGCTCTGGCGCGTGGTGCCAGCGACAACGTTTCTGTGATTGTCTGCACGGTTTGATCGCACGGCTTCTGTACAGTAGGCACCTATTACCAATTCAAATACGACGGGGGAAGGTATGGCATTGCTGGCACAACTGATTGACGGTGTCGTGGGCAACAAATTTACGCTGGACAAACAGCTGCATCACATCGGTCGTCACCCGAAAAATGACATCCTGCTGGATGATGTGGCAGTGAGTTCGCAGCATGCGGTGATCGAAGCGCGTGAAAACGGGTACTTCGAAGGTTACTGCGAATTTGTTCTCAAGGATCTTGGCAGTACCAACGGCACTTTTGTCAACGATGAGCGTATCGCCGAGCAGCGGCTGGCCAATGGTGATCTGGTGCGCATCGCCTGGAATACCTTTCGTTTTATTGATGACAACGAAATGGATCTGGAAAAGACGGCGCAAATCCTGCAGACATCACGTTTTTAAGGTCGCTGTAAGGATCGAACGCATCCAAGGTGTGAGACGCTGGGGATAAGCACAAGGGGGCGACCATGGACGGTTGCAAAAAGATTGCCTTTTTTTCTTTTCCACTGTCACTGGTGGTTATCAGCGCTGCAATGTCGTGCGGCATGTTGGCGGCTGTTTTATTGCCGGTTTTACCTCCTGTTTGCGTCTTGCTATTACTGGCAGTAGTGGTTGGCTGCTTCTGTTGCTCGCGCTTTAGGGTAGTGCCGGTATTGGGTTGGGTGCTGCTGGGTGTTTGTTGGGGTGCATACTGTGGGCGGCAGGCAATGTCGGCCTGGCTGCCTGCCGTGCAGGAAAATCGTGAAATGGAAATATCCGGGCATGTGCTCGATTTTCCCCAGGCGCGTGAGCGCGGTTGGCAGTTTGATTTTTACAGTGATCATTTGGGAGGAAAAGTCCGTTTAAGTTTGTATGACTTTGACAATGGACAGTTTCATGAAAACCCTGCCGAGGTTGCTGCCAGTACGGTGTCGAATGCACAAGCCGATGCGCAGCCTCCGCGTTTTGATTGTCATTACCGTCTGCTGGTAAAACTCCGGCGCCCACGTGGCCTGCAAAATTTTGGCTTGTATGACTATCAGGGATGGCTGCTGCAAAGCGGATATCGCGCGACAGGCTATGTGCGTGCGGTACTTGCCTGTGATCCTTATCATCCATCGCCAATATTGCTGTGGCGACAGCGGGTTGCGGATGTTGTTAATGAATTGTCGATCAGTGACGCTGCTAGAAGCAGTCTTCTGGCATTGTTGATTGGCAGTTATGCAGAGATTGATGCACTGCAATGGCAGTTGCTGCGTGACAGCGGCACGATCCATCTGCTATCGGTATCCGGTTTGCACATTGTGTTCATGGCAATGCTGGCGCATTTTCTGGTCTTTCATCTCTGCAGGTTACTGGTGATTCCTGCGCGTTGGTGGCCAGCTGACTTGTGGGGCAATGCTGCTGCCTTGCTCTGTGCAGTCGGCTATGCACTGCTTGCCGGATTTTCCGTGGCAACACAGCGTTCATTGATTATGGTTGCTGTGGCGGTCGTACAGCGATTGCTTTATGGTCGTTTTATGCCGTCCACTGCTTTGTTGTTGGCGTTGTTGCTGGTTTTGATGTGGAATCCGCTGGCAGTACTCAGCAGCAGTTTCTGGTTTTCGTTCTGGGCGACAGCGGTACTGCTGATGTCAGGCGGTGGGGATGTGACCGGTGGCCAGCGGCAACCCTCACGGCTGCGAATGCTGCAGGAAGCCGTGCGGCTGCAATGGCTGATGTTTGTGCTGTTGATGCCATTGTTGTTGTATGTGTACGGGCGCGTGCCCTTGCTGTCATTGCCAGTCAATTTTCTTGCCGTGCCGTGGGTCAGCTTTCTCAGTCTGCCGCTGGCATTTGCCGGTTTGTTATTGTTGCCAGTATCCAGTGTGGCAGGTGAATTTTTTTTGCATGCTTCCGCATGGTCGCTGGATATTTATTGGCGTGCCCTGCGCGCTGCGGTGGCATATGGCGAGCAAGCCTGGTTTGAGTTGGGTGGTGTACCGCTTCCTTTCTTACTGTCGGCATTGGCAGGTCTATCGCTGGTCTGTTTGTTGTCGCGGCCGCTGTGGTTGCGAATTGCGTGCCTGCTGTTGTGCCTGCCGGCAATATTACCTGTGACCCAGGTGGCGCGTGGAGACATCCAGCTTACAGTGTTGGATGTCGGTCAGGGTTTGTCGATTATTGCACGTACAACTTCACATACGATGGTATACGACACAGGTGATCGCCGTTCGGAGCGTTTTGATACGGGCCGTGACATTGTTGCGCCGTCGTTGCGCAATTTGCAGGTGAATCATGTGGACATGTTGATGCTCTCGCACGCCGACAGCGACCATGCCGGTGGTGCAGCGGGCCTGATACAGGAGTTCCCGCCGCGCCAGTTATGGTCGGGGACACCGGAGCAATTGCATGTGCAGCATGAATTCTCGCCTTGTCGCAGTGGCATGCATTGGCGCTGGGACAGTGTGGATTTCCAGGTGTTGCATCCGGATGAACAGAATGTCGGAAGCGATAATGATCGAGGTTGTGTCTTGATGGTTGAAGCCAATGGAAAGCGCGTACTGCTTGCCGCTGATATTGAAAAAATGTCCGAGCAGCAGTTGCTGCAACGTGGTGTAGATCTGCAGGCAGATGTTCTGGTAGCGCCACACCACGGCAGCAAGACTTCATCATCGACTGCATTTCTGGATGCGGTGCAGGCAAAACAGGTGATTGTCAGCTCCGGGTTTCTTAACCGTTTTCATCATCCATCACCTGAGGTGCTGCGGCGATACAGAGATCGTGATATGCAGATATTCAACACGGCAGACAGCGGCGCTGTGAGGCTGTTGCTATCTGGACATGGCATTGATGTTGCGCTGGCAGTCTGTGACAATCGCCGCTTCTGGCGCGAGTCAGTGCAATGCACGCCTGCATTGTCAAAATAATTTCCACAGGATATTTGTAATGTCTGATACCAATGATCAGCAACGTCACCAGCGCAAGATGCAACATCGCAAGGCGGTGATGGACGAGAAAATTGCTGCTGCCGATCAGGATCGAGGCATCATTCTCGTGCATACCGGCAACGGCAAGGGAAAATCCAGTTCGGCATTCGGCATGGTTGCACGTGCGCTGGGGCACGGCATGCATGTGGGGGTTGTGCAGTTCATCAAGGGTGCGCACAGTACTGGCGAAGAAAGTTTTTTTCGTCGTTTCCCGGAAGTGGAGTACCACGTCATGGGTGAGGGCTTTACCTGGGAAACGCAGGATAAGGCGCGTGATATAGAAAAGGCTCATGCAGCCTGGCAGCAGGCGGAAAAATTTCTGCGAGATGAAAGTGTCGGTCTGGTTGTGCTGGATGAGCTCAATATTGTGCTGCGTCTGAAGTACCTGACGCTGGATGATATTTTACCTGCGCTGCAGGCGCGTCCGTCGATGCAGCATGTGGTGATAACCGGGCGAGGTGCCTTGCCGGAACTGATCGAGGTTGCAGATACCGTCAGTGAGATGACGGAAATCAAGCACGCTTTCAAAGCCGGCGTGCGTGCACAGAAAGGCGTCGAGATGTAATGGTTACGCCTGGGAGAGGATAAAAGCCAAGGCTTCCGGCGTGCGATCCAGTCCTGCCAGATGCCCGGCGCCTTCACACAAGGTGTACGCCGCTCCTGGAATACTGTTGGCGAGTGCTTCGGCGTGGGCGGCAGGCACAATCAAATCCTCCGTGCCCTGCCAGAAATGCACCGGCACCTTAATGCCACTCAGTGAAAATCCCCAATCTCGGGCGAAGAGAATGATGTCATTGATGATGGCGTGCAGGCCGGTTTTCGAGCCGCGCAACAAATCGTCGAGAAACATGCGGCGCAAGTCGTCGCGGCCCAACATACGGGCTTCCTGTTCCGGAGCGAAACGCAACATCAGATCGAACACCCGGTCGGCAAAGGGATGCAGGCCCAGCACGGTGCGAGACAGGGTTTTACCGAGTGGTTTACGCAGCCAGGCGATATAGCGCTCCACCGGCACGGCCTTGACCACGTGACCACCGGGTGGGGCGTCGTTGCCAACCGCAGGTGCCACACCGCCGAACACTGCCGCCGCAATGACACGCTCGGGCATGGCGTTGGCTGTGGCGAGTACATAGGGTCCACCGCCGGACAGACCGATCAGGCCGAAGCGCGGCAGCTCCAGCTTGTCCGAGAGTTCACGCATGTCATGAGCCCAGGCGCCGATGTTCTCATACAGGTGCGGGGTAGACAGGCCCACGCCGGGACGCTCAATGCAGAGGATGCGGACGTTGTGGTCGCGTGCGTATTGGCGCGTCGCAAGCGGTACCTGCCGTCTGGCGCCCGGTGTACCGTGAAACCAGAGCACGGGCGTGCCGCCAGGTGTGCCGAATTCGCCGACGCCGAGGCTGCGGCCATCGTCCAGCAGCAGGGAAAATTCACGCAAGGGAGGGATCATATCTGTCATGGAACAACCGGAAAACCGGCGGCGGCGCCTTGATGGGAGAAGGCGCGCAGCATACTGGAGATGGCTGTGTCGCGGAACCGTCAGTGCAAACAGCGGGGACAGCCAGCCGGCCCTCGCGCTATAATCGCCGCCTTTCCAGAAGGGGTAGAACTGCTGTGACAGCGGATAGTACGGTCATCCATGACAACGAGGCGCCTGCCGAAGCCGTGGCGGTTGCTGCCGGAGCAGAGCCGGCCCGTGCCCCCGAGCAGGCCGAAATGCCCTTTGCCATTGTCTACGGCAAGAGCATCACCGAATTGCCCAAGGATTTGTATATCCCGCCGGATGCGCTCGAAGTCATACTCGAAGCCTTCGAAGGTCCGCTGGACTTGTTGCTGTATCTGATCCGTCGCCAGAATCTCGATATTCTCGATATCAATGTGGCAGAGATCACTGCGCAGTACATGCATTACATCGAATTGATGGATGCCATGCAGTTTGAGTTGGCCGCTGAATATCTGCTGATGGCGGCGATGTTGGCGGAAATCAAATCGCGTGTGTTGTTGCCGCGTTCTTCCGATGCCGAAGAAGAGGAAGAAGATCCGCGCGCGCAACTGATTCGTCGCTTGCAGGAATACGAGCGCTTCAAGCAGGCGGCGGAAGATATCGACGCCTTGCCGCGTGAAGGCCGCGATATTCATGTCGGCCATGCTGCGCCGCCCGAGCGTGAATCGCGCCGCGCCGATCCGCCAGTCGATATGAAAGAACTGCTGCTGGCCCTGGGCGAAGTCTTGCGTCGTGCAGACATGTTTGAAAGCCACCAGGTGGAACGCGAGCGTTTGTCGACACGCGAACGCATGTCACAAGTGCTCGAGCAATTGAAGGGCGGCCAGTTTCTGCCGTTTGTGACACTGTTTACCGTCACCGAAGGCAAACTCGGTGTCGTGGTAACTTTTCTGGCGATCATGGAGCTGGTGAAAGAATCGCTGGTGGAATTGCTGCAAACAGAAACCTATGGCCCGATCCATGTAAAAGCACGGTCTGTGTAATGGCATCGGCAGGAAGAAGCGGAAATTATCATGAGTCAATTTGACAAAAAACTGCTGAAAAAAATCATCGAAGGTTTGCTGTTGGCCAGCAATGATCCAATGACAGTCAAACGCATCGCGGAAATTTTTGCCGAGCAAAGTGATCTCGGTGACGAACCGGAAGAGATTGAAAAGCCCGATGCAGAGGAAATCCAGGCAGCGCTGGAAGAAATTCAGGCGGATTGCCGCGATCACGGATACGAACTGAAAGAAGTGGCCAGTGGTTGGCGGTTTCAGGTGCGTCAGGATCTCGGTAACTGGGTAGGGCGCTTGTGGGAAGAAAAGCCCGTGAAATATTCGCGCGCGATTCTGGAGACATTGGCGCTGATCGCTTATCGACAGCCGATCACGCGTGGTGACATTGAAGAGATTCGCGGTGTGGCGGTAAGCACTACTATCGTCAAAACCCTGATGGAGCGCCAGTGGGTGCGCATCGTCGGTCATCGTGATGTGCCGGGTCGCCCTGCACTGTATGCCACGACGCGCCAGTTTCTTGATTATTTCAATCTGAAAAGTCTTGATGAATTGCCGTCGCTCGGTGAGTTGCGCGACATCGACAAGATCAACGCCGAACTGGATTTCGAGCAGGATCAGCAGGTGGCTGAAGTGCTGGCGCCGAAACTGGCCGAGCAGGCTGGCGGTGAACTGAGCGAAGACGGTGATGTTGGTGAAGGCCACGAAACAGAAGCCGATATTGATCCGGAAGTCACCGATGATGGTGATATTCATGTACACGAAGTCCAGCCGGACGAAATCAGCGAAAGCGATGTCGTCGATACAGCCAATCTGCACTGACAGGCGATAATCCATGCGCAAGAATTCCGGTGACACCTCTGTTCCTCGCGGAGAGAGACGCACTTCCCCAAAACCGGCGGGTAAATCCGCTACAGGTAGATCGGCACCTGTCAAAACTGAAAAACGTGTCGAGCGAAAAAGTCGCACAGCAACTACTGAAGCAGCTTTGCCAGCCGCAGGTAAAAATCGCCGACCTGTCGCCGCACCTGTTACACCTACAGAAAAATTGCAGAAATTATTGGCGCGCGCTGGTTTTGGTTCGCGCCGTGAACTGGAAACCTGGGTGGCAGAAGGGCGTATAACCATCAATGGCAAACAGGCAACGCTGGGTGACCGCGCAGCTTTGACAGACAAGATCTGTGTCGATGGCAAACCGGTATCCATGCAGCGTCTTGAAGGCCCGCGCGTGCGTGTCTTGCTGTACAACAAACCGATCGGTGAAATCTGTACTCGCTCCGATCCGGAAAAACGCCCAACCATTTTTGACCGTCTGCCGCCGTTGGAAAAGGGTCGCTGGATTGCCGTCGGCCGTCTGGATCTCAACACCAGTGGTTTGCTGATCATCACCTCTGACGGTGAGCTCGCCAACAAACTCATGCACCCGAGTGCACAGATTGATCGGGAATATCTGGTGCGGGTGATGGGCGCAGTTGATAACGACATGCTGCAACGCTTGCGTGACGGCGTGGAGCTGGACGATGGTCCTGCAAAATTTTCGGATGTGGCGCCCATGCACAAGGATGACAGTGACAGCATCAATCGTTGGTACTGTTGTACGATCATGGAGGGTCGCAACCGTGAAGTGCGTCGCTTGTGGGAATCGCAAGGTTTGCGTGTTTCTCGTTTGAAACGTGTGCGCTACGGGCCTGTCTCCCTGGCCGGCAAGTTGCCGGAAGGTCGCTGGCAGGAGCTGACGCCGGGTGAGCTCGCCATTCTCTATCAGGAAGCAGGTTTGCCGGTGCCTACCATTGCGGCCCTGACACCGAAAGACAAGGAAAAAATGAAACGCGAACAGCGCAAACCGATGTTGAGTCGTGCGAGCAACAGCCGTGCGCCTGACAGACGCAGGCGTTGATAGCCAGACTGAATATGTGAGTGAAATGCAGTGATGCTGCTTTATTGAGATTGGTGCAACAGTTATTTTTGGGGGAGCCATGCCAAGCAAGATCAAACTCCAGGGTTTTAATAACCTGACAAAATCTTTGAGTTTCTGTATTTACGATATCTGCTATGCGGAGACGCCAGAACAGAAAGCTGAGTACATCCGCTACATAGACGAGAAGTACAACGCAGAGCGTTTCACTGAAATTCTCACGGAGGTATGTCAGATTATTGGTGCGAACATACTCAACATAGCTCGGCAAGACTATGATCCTCAAGGTGCCTCGGTGACCATGCTGGTGGCCGAGGAGCCAGTGAAGGATGAGGTGGATACCACGGAATCGCCAGGCCCTGTTGAGATCATTGCTGCCCATCTCGACAAGAGCCACATCTGTGTGCATACCTATCCGGAGACGCATCCGAATGAAGGTATTTGCACGTTTCGTGCTGATATTGAAGTCTCGACTTGTGGCATTATTTCGCCGCTGAAAGCGCTGAATTATCTGATTCACCAGCTGGATTCCGATATTGTGACAATCGATTATCGTGTACGCGGTTTCACGCGTGACGTTAACGGCAAGAAACACTATATTGATCATGACATCACTTCTATACAGAACTATTTCACGGATGATACGGAGTCGCTGTACAAGATGATTGACGTCAATGTCTATCAGGAAAATATTTTTCACACCAAAATGATGTTGAATGACTTCGATTTGAATCACTATTTATTCGGTACAACGACTGACTATTTGACGGGTAACGACATCAAGCGTATTACCAACAAGCTTGACAAGGAGATGCATGAGATTTTCTACGGGCGCAACTTACCCGACACCTGATGGTGTGTAGTCAGGTTGATTTTGCCATGCAGTAAATTTGTTAGAATCTGCGCTCCGTAGTCTTTGTCCGGTATTGTTCATGTCCAGCTCCCTGATCGGAACCGAAGCCAGCCTTGCCGCCGTCGAGCGTGCTGTGGTGCACGCCTACCTTGATCATCCTCAGGTGCCGGACATGACAGCGGAGCAGGTGGTGGCCAGCAAGTTGAACATCAAGCGCCTGTTGCGCGAGCAGAATGCGGTGCTGGTGGCGCATTACTACACGGCGCCGATTGTGCAGGCGCTGGCGGAAGAAACGGGCGGCTGTGTGGCCGATTCGCTGGAGATGGCGCGTTTTGGTCGCGACCACGCTGCGCAGACACTGGTAGTGGCCGGCGTGCGTTTCATGGGCGAAACTGCCAAGATTCTCACGCCGCACAAACAGGTATTGATGCCGACACTGGAAGCGACCTGTTCGCTGGATCTCGGTTGTCCGGCGGATACATTTGGCGAATTCTGTGATCAACACCCGGATCGTGTGGTGGTGGTATATGCCAACACATCAGCAGCCGTAAAAGCGCGCGCCGATTGGGTGGTGACTTCCAGTTGTGCGGTGGACATCGTTGAGCATCTGGACTCTGAAGGCAAAAAAATTCTCTGGGCGCCGGATAAACATCTCGGCAGCTATGTGCAACAGAAAACCGGTGCCGACATGCTGCTGTGGAATGGCAGCTGCATTGTGCATGAAGAGTTCAAGGCTCGCGGTCTGCTGGACCTGAAAGCGGTGTATCCGGATGCGGCGGTGCTGGTGCATCCGGAGTCACCGGCGGCGGTGATCGAGCTGGCCGATGCCGTAGGTTCGACCTCGCAGTTGATCAACGCGGTGCGCAACATGGATCGCCAGCATTTCATCGTTGCCACGGACCAGGGGATTTTTTACAAGATGCAGCAGGCTGCCGGGCCGGACAAAACGCTGATCATCGCGCCGACCGGCGGCAGTGGCGCTACCTGCCGCAGTTGTGCCAATTGTCCGTGGATGGCGATGAATGATCTGCAGGCACTCGAACACCTGCTGCTGTTACCGCGGGACGAGCGTCAGGCTCATGAGATTGATGTGGATATCGCACTGGCACAGCGCGCCATGTTGCCCCTGCAGCGAATGCTGGATTTCACTGCGGTGCGCCGTTAAGTCTGCTAGATTTTCAGCATCTGCTCTTCAGTGTCAGCCAGATCGCGCAGGCGCTGTTTTATTCGCGCGCTCTGGATATTGTCATTTGCATACAATTTGAGGGCATAGTTCAGTTGCTGGCGCGCCTGATCCAGTACGCCGTTCAACATGAAATATTCCGCTCGCGCCAGATGCACGCCGCCGACATCGCCGGCGAGACCGCGCACTTCTGCCAGTTCAAACCATACAACGGGGTTGTCCTGATGCTCTGCCAGCAAACGTTCCAGTTGGCGGATGGCCGGGCGAAACTGGTCCTGCGCTTCCAGCGCACGGGCATAGAGCAGAGTGGCGGGATAGTTGTCGGGCGTCTGCTGCAGGACAGGCTGCAACAGTCGCTGGGCAGCAGCGGGGTCTTTCTGTCCGAGCAGGATTTCCGCCTCGGCCAGTATGTACGTGAGTCGTTGCGGATCGCTGTCACGCAGGGGTTTCAGGGTTTTCAGGGCATCGTCGAATTGGCGCAAGGCCAGTTGTGCCAGTGCCAGTCCGTAGCGGTTGGCGTCTGGGTGCGTATTCTGGCCGCTCAATTCACTCTGGAAATTGCGGGCTGCAACCGAGGGGTTTTCGGCCAGACTCAGGCGCGCGCGGGCTCGCATCAGCTGGTATTGGCGGTCGTCGCTGTTGGTATGTGGCAGGGAATATTGTTCGGCGCGGTTGCGTGTATCGGCAATGCGCTTTTCCGTTACCGGGTGAGACAGCAGGAATTCCGGTGGGCGTTCGCCCATGAAGCGCGACGCCCGCTGCATGCGTTCGAACATTGCCGGCATGGCGCGCGGATCCATGTTGCTGCCAATCAGTGTCTGCATGCCGACGCGATCTGCTTCGGCTTCGTTTTCACGGCTGAAGCGCAATTGCGACTCGAGGTTGGCGGCCTGGGTCGCCATGATGGCGGCTACGCCGGCATCGCCACCGCCTCCGGCCATCAGCGCCAGACCAGCCAGCAGGCCCGCCATGGTCGGTATGCTGTTCTGGCGCGATTTTTCCAGGCTGCGCACGAAATGACGTTGCGACAAGTGGGCCAACTCGTGCGCCAGTACGGCAGCCAGTTCCTGTTCATTTTCAGCGTTGAGAAACAATCCGCTGTGCACACCGACTACACCGCCGGGAACGGCAAAGGCGTTGATAGTCGGGTTGGCTACCACTACCAGGTTGAGCCGTTTGTCATCCAGTGCCGATTGTGCTGCAAGATCTTGCAGTAAATGCTGCAGGTAATCATAGATCTGCGGGTCGCGGTCTTGGGGCACTCGGGAACGATAAAGTCGCAGCCAGGCTTGGCCAATTTCGCGCTCCTGCTGGTGCGACACAATGCCGGATTGGCTATCGCCGAGTGATGGCAGCAGCAGGGGCTGCTCTGTCTCTGCGATGGCGTTTATGGCGACAATTGTCAGCAAGATGGCGAGAAATTTCTGCATGTCGGGACAGCGCAATCAAGAGGAAAGAGGAAAGCCGGTACTGTTGTGACAGCTGCGAGCACTGATAGATCCTAGCATTGTTTGCAGTGCGGTGACGTGAAAATAAAAAAAGCGGCCAATGGCCGCTTTTTGGCGAGAGCGCAGGGCTCAGCGTTGCAGCTGGGCGCGCTTGCCTGGCTTGTCCTTCCATTCTTCTGCATCGGGAAGGGCTGGCTTCATCTCGGTGATGTTTGGCCATTGTTTGGACAATTCGGCATTCAGCTCGATGAACTCGGCCTGATCGGCGGGTACTTCATCCTCGGAATAGATGGCATTGACCGGGCACTCAGGCTCGCACAGTGCGCAGTCGATACACTCGTCAGGATGAATGACCAGGAAGTTCGGGCCTTCATAGAAGCAGTCTACCGGGCACACTTCTACGCAGTCGGTGTGCTTGCAGTTGATACAGTTTTCGCCAACAACAAAAGCCATGAAAGTAGCTCCTACAAAAAAGCCGAGAAATCAAAGGGTAGACCAAAACAGGGGCGCCATTCTAATCAGCTTTGCTGTCAGGTGCGATAGCTGATGCATACGACAAACGCTGAGATGCCAACCCGCGCAAACTTCAGTTTTTGGGGGGGGCGTCCTGTAGCAGTGCTGACAGCTCCTGTTGCAGCTGCAGATACTTGCCTTGCAGGCGCTCAATATCCTGCTGCAGCAAAAGCAGCTCTTCGCCGTTGGCCGAGGCCAGTTGCTGCCTGGCGACAGCCAGTTTGTGTTCGATGGTCTGTATGCCGTTATCAAGTCGCTCACTATCGGATTTACGGCTGCGTGCCGCCAGAATCCTGGCAACGGCATCGTGGGCGGTGCTGGCGCCAGACCGCAATTGCGCCAGCTTTTTTTCGGTTTCCTGCAGTTTGAAGCGCATGTCTTCACGGCGTGCCCGCAGCTGATCCAGCTGGCTTGAGCCTTTCTTTTCAGCTTCCCTGACCTTGGCCTCCGCGCGTTCTAGGCGTTCGCGCGCGGCAGCCAGTGCTCTTTGTAACTGTTGTTGCTGTTCCTCGTTTGAGCGCGCGGCGGTTTTCTCGTGCACAGCCTGCAGGGCGGCCTCCACGGCCACCTGTTTGCTGATTCCGGCTGTTTTTTCATGCCAGTCGATACGCGCCTGCCGACGCTGGTCTTTCGCGGCAGAAAGTCTGGCCAGACGTTGGTTGCGCTGCTGGAAACGTTGTCGCGACAGTACGGCCTTGGTCTGTATCACCTCAGGTGTCGGATGTTGGTCGCGGGCGGGCACCATGTCGATGCAATCGACCGGGCAGGGTGCTACGCACAGGTCGCAGCCGGTGCAGATGTCGCTGATCACCGTGTGCATCAGTTTGGCCGCGCCGATGATGGCATCCACAGGGCAGGCCTGTATGCACTTGGTGCAGCCGATACACTCGGCTTCCCGGATAAAAGCCACCTTGAGTTCTTCGGATTCCTCGCCGTGCGAGGAGTCGAGTGGTATCTCGGGCCGGTGCAGCAGAGCGGCCAGCTGCCGGATGCCGGCCTGTCCGCCGGGAGGGCATTTGTTGATATTGTCTCCGGCGGCCATGGCTTCGGCGTAGGGACGACAGCCCTGGTAGCCACATTTGGTGCACTGCGTTTGTGGCAGGATGGCATCAATCTGCTCAACCAGCGGTATCAGTTCAGTCACAGGGCTCTCCTATGGCAACCGGAATTTGCTGCTCAGCCGGCCAATGGCCACGTGCACGGCAGTTTCGACACGCAGTATGCGCGAGCCGAGCCACAGCGGCTGACAACCGGCAGTCAGCAATTGCTGACGTTCGATTTCGCTGAAGCCACCTTCAGGGCCAATGGCCAGCGCCAGTAATTGGTCGCCCGCACAGGGGGCTATATCGGCCCCGGGAGAAAAGGGATCGGCCAGGACGCCGGTGTGTGTGTGCAGTATTTCCGGTAAAACGTCGTGCAGCAGTGTGTTGAAGCGGCGATGATAGTGAATGTTTGGTAGCAAGGTGTCACGCGCCTGCGACAGGCCTTCATGGAGCTTGTTTTCTACATAGGCAGGTGCCAGTGATGGTGTTTGCCAGTAACTTTTTTCCACCTTGTCACTCTGGAACAGATGGATGTCTTTCACGCCGAGGCTGGTGACGTCACGCAGCAGTCTGCCCAGCATCTTGGGGCGGGGCAGGGCCAGCAGCAGGGTTATTGGCAGTGGCGCTGGTGGTGGAGAATCGAGTGTGACATCCAGCAGCAAGCACTCTGTATCCAGAGACAGTATTTTTGCATACCCCAGTTTGTCATTGAGCAGGCCGATACGCAGGCTGTCGCCGACGCTGCTTTTCAACACCTGGCGAACGTGGCGCGCGCGCTCACCATCAAGGCGGCAGCGCGTGGCATCGAGGAAATCCGTTTTTTGCAGTAAGAGAATGTTCACGGCCGCACAGCTTCAACATTGAGTGCTTGAAATCCTCATACCAGACCTAGATAATCGGCCTAGTCTTCGGATTATTAAGAAAAAAACGCCTTGGCATCATATCATGGCAGGGCAGCGACAACGGCAATTCATCGGGGCTCCAGCGTGTCTGATCATCGTGCAGTCAATCTCACTTCCCTGAATATCGTCAAGACCGAGTTCCTGGCAACTATCCAGCAGGCCACCAATCAGCTTGAGCAGTTCATCACAGCGCGCGATCGCCAGGATTTGCTGCAGGGCTGTCTGGAGCATCTGCAACAGATTCATGGCGTCATGCGCGTGGTGCAGCTCAGCGGTGCCGATTTGCTGGCGGCGGAAATGGTGGCGGCACTGCAAACCGTGCCGACCGGTGCAGACCAGTCTTATGACGATCTGCTGGCGGCGTTGAGTTCGTCAGCCTTTGTTTTGGCGCGTTACTTTGAATACGCGCAGCAGTATGAGCGGTCACTGCCTGTGTTGCTGGTGCCTTTCATCAACGAGTTGCGTGCCGCACATCAGGCGCCATTGTTGCCGGAAAGCAGCTTCATGCAGATGAATGCCGCCGCCGAGCGCCCGGCTGCAGCCGGCGCAGTTGCGTTTTCCGTTGATGCTGCACGTCGTTTTCGTCACATGTACCAGGTTGGCTTGCTGGGCGTATTGCAGGGCCAGAATGCCGATTACTCGTTGGGCCTGATGCAACGCGCGCTTGAACGCAGTGATTCCATTTGTGCAGGTGCAGCATTTGCCAAATTGCTGTGGGCCGCTGCCGTGGCGATGTCAGCTATTCGTGAACAGAAGCTGGCGTTGCCAGTGCTGCGCAAGCGGTTGTTTTCAGCCGTGGATCGCCAGTTGAAGCAGCTGGTCAAGCAGGGGGATGCATTCCTGGCAACAGCGGTTGATGAAATGCTGTTGCGCGAGCTGGTATATATCGCCACGGTTTCGGGTTCAGAGTCAGACAAGGTGCGCCAGTTGCGCAGCACCTTTGCCGTGATGCCGCTGGGTTACACAGAAGCTGAAGTAGAAGAAGAATTGAATAACCTGCGCGGTCCGGGTTTGTCTACGGTGCAATCGGTTGCAGAAGTGATACGCGAAGAATTGCGTGCCAGCAAGAACGCACTGGAAGTTGCTGCGCAAGGTGGCAGTGATATTGTTTCAATGTATGCGGAGATGATTGCCTCCCTGACCAAGGTTGCAGATATTCTTGCGGTTGTTGGTTTGCACTCTGCCGGACAGGTCTTACGCGATCAGGTGGGTAAATTGCAGCAGTGGCAGGAACAGAATCATGCCGCCGATGGTGGCGAGCTGGTAGACGTGGCGGATACCTTGCTCTACATCGAAAGCACGGTTTCTGCGCTGCAGAACCTGAATCTTTCACAAGCGAAGCTCGCAGAAACCAATGCGCTGGACAAGTCGCAGGTCATTGCGCAGAGCCAGCTTGCCGAAGCCGAAAAAGTTGTGCTGGATGAAGCGCAGGCCGGCTTGGCACTGATCAAGCGCGCATTGGCGTCTTATGCCGAATCCGGATTTGATCCGAACCACATTGCCAATCTGGGCAAAAGTCTCAATAGCGTGCGCGGTGGGCTCATCCTGCTCAACATGCCGCGCGCTGCAAAAGTGACGGAAGCTTGCGTGCAGTTTGTCGAAGGGCATCTGCTCAAGGGTGAGGCCAGTGGTGCCATCCAGCAATTGCTGGAGACCTTTGCTGATGCGGTCATGAGTCTTGAATATTTTCTTGAGGCCTACATGGCTGTTCACAAGCAGGATGATTCCATACTGGAAGTGGCGGAAGAAAGTGTGAAAGCGCTGGGATATGCCGTGCATTGATCTTTTAGTGATTTTCGCAGACTAAACAGGGTAGAGAGGAGCATCGTCATGGTTTATCAGGTTCTGGCAGCTGTTGTTGCATTGGTCGCCTTGCTGACGCTCTTTGTCGCTTTCAAGGCGTTGTCGGGTCGCGACTGGATTACCGGTTTTCTGCGTGGCAGTGTGGGTCTGCTGGCACTGGCAGCTACTCTGGTTCTGGCTTTTTCTGTTCAGGATATTTTTACTTTTCGCACTGCCGAGCAGGAACGCACATTGGTGACATTGAGTTTCCGGGAGCAGGAACCTCATATGTTTCAGGTTGATATGCAGGAGATGAATGGTGATTTGCGAACCGTGAATCTACAAGGCGAACAGTGGCAGCTGAATGTGCGCATGCTGAAGTGGACACCGCTGTTTACTGCAATGGGTTTTCGCAGCGGTTATCGCTTTGACAGTATCCAGGGGCGCTATCTGGTGATGGAAATGGACAAGCTGGTGACGCAGGTGCCGGAAGCATTGTCGGTCAGTGAATATGTCGATGTCTGGCGGTTTCTCAGTGACAAGTCTGAGCGTTTTTCATCGGTGCAGGCATTGATGGTCAGCCCGGGATTCATCCCCATGGCGGATGGCGCCATGTTTGAAGTCGCATTGTCTGGCAGCAACCTGACGGCAAAACCCTTGAACGATGCTGCAAAAGCAGCAATGGCGCACTGGTAAAGCAGGCGGTATCGCCTCGCCTTTCGATTTTTCCTATTCGATTTCTCTGGAGTATCCGGTGCAGTTTCTTGCTGAGTACGGCATTTTCCTTGCCAAAACCGTCACCTTGATTGGCGGTCTGGTGTTCCTGATTGTCACCGTAGTGGGCGCTGGTCAGCGTTTCAAGAAGCTTGAAAAGCAGGGTCATATCGAGGTCACCAGTCTCAATGACAAATACCGTGACATGGCCGATGCACTTCAGGCCAGTGTGCTCAGCGAGGCCGAGTACAGTGCGTATTGCAAAGCGGAAAAGAAAGCGCAGAAAGCCAAGGATAAGCAGCAGAAGCAACAACTGAAGTCAGGAGCTGAGCCAGGTGCTGAATCGCGTGTTTTTGTGGTTGATTTTGTCGGCGATATCCGCGCCTCCGCCTGCGAGGCGTTGGCTGAACAAGTGACTGCGATTCTGACGCAGGCTAATGAGCGTGATGAAGTGGTGGTGCGACTGGAAAGTTCCGGCGGCATGGTGCACAGCTATGGTCTGGCCGCTTCACAGTTGCAACGCATTCGCGATCGCGCGATTCCGCTGACCGTATGTGTAGACAAGGTGGCTGCTAGTGGCGGTTACATGATGGCCTGCATTGCCAACCGTTTGCTGGCTGCGCCTTTTGCAATACTGGGTTCTATTGGCGTTGTGGCGCAACTACCCAATGTGCATCGTTTATTGAAGAAACACGATGTTGACTATGAAATGCTCACGGCGGGCGAGTACAAGCGCACACTGACTGTTTTTGGCGAAAATACTGACAAGGCCCGACAGAAATTCCAGCAGGAAATCGATGAAACCCACGATCTGTTCAAATCCTTTGTGGGAGAGCATCGGCCACAGCTGGATATGGCGTCGGTGGCGACCGGTGAAGTCTGGTTTGGCCGGCAAGCCTTGGGCAAGGGGTTGATTGATGGCATCCAGACCAGCGACGATTATCTGTTCACTCGCCACAAGGAGGCCGCGCTGTATCGCGTGGAGTGGGTAGAGAAACACAGTATTGGCGAGCGTCTGGGCCTGGCAGCCGAAGCTGTGAGCGAGAGGGTGCTGCTGCGTTGGCTGGACAAGCTCGGGGATCGCAGTACCTTCTTCCGCTAGTCCCCAGACGTACTGCCACGAACTCGGGTTTGCGTGCTACAGTTTTGAACAGGGCAGGTGGGCTAGGGTCTGCCGTCACATTACAAGAATCAGATAGGGCTGGGTTATGGAACAATTGAGTGGTCTCGATGCCATGTTTGTGCACGCCGAGTTGCATGGTTTGCCCATGCACATCTCGTCGCTGTCCATCTACGATCCCTCCAGCGTTGAAGGCGGTGTTGAATTCCGCCAGATCATTGACCTGTTCGAAAGGAAAGTGCAGCGCAATGTGCCTATCCTGCGCTACAAACTCATGCAGGTGCCGTTCAATCTGGACCAGCCCTATTGGATCGAGGACAGCAATTTCGACATGGTCTACCATGTGCGCCACATTGCGCTGCCCAAGCCCGGCAACTGGCAGAAACTGTGCTCGCTGGCCGCCAATCTGCATGCCCAGCCATTGAATCGCGACCGCCCCTTGTGGGAGGCCTACATCATTGATGGTCTCGACAATATTGAAGATATCCCTCCCGGCTCCTTTGCCATATTCCTCAAGGTGCATCACGCCATCATGGATGGTCGCACTGGTATGGCTATCTACAATAACCTGCACACCCTGAGCGCCCAGCCGCATTGCCTGCTGGACGACAAGTCGGCGCAGGAAGACAGCAAATTCATCGAACACGTGCCGGATCTCAATACGCCACGCCTGTTGTTGCGCGCCTTGGGCAACAACCTGCACAAGGGCGCAGGATTGATGCGCATGCTGGGCCGTTCTGTCGGCCTCTACAGCCAGATACAGTTGGCTTTGCGCACCAAGGAACTCAAACAGCTGCACAAACCCAAAACCCGCTTCAACGGGCAGATTTCACCCCGTCGCGTGGTCGATCGCATCCGGTTGCCACTGGTAGACATCAAGGTCATCAAGGCCATGTTTGTTGATGAGACAATCAATGATGTCGCCATGACGATTGTCAGTGGTGCCTTGCGTCGCTATCTGCAAGCCAAGGACGAACTGCCGGATGACTCGCTGGTTGCCGCCGTACCGATTGATGTGCGCAGCAAGGATGACGACCACATCAATGGCAATCGCATCAATATCACCAATATTTCCTTGCGTACCGATATTGTCGATCCTCTGGAGCGTCTGCGTGCAGTTCACAAAGAGGCGCAGGCCGGCAAGGCCTATGCGAATACCCTAGGCAAGGGCATTCTCAATGAGGCTCTGGATAATCTGTATCCCGGACTGTTGTCGTGGGGCGTGCGGACGGCGGTGGAGTCAGGCCTGCTGGACAAGTTTCCACCTGCAAACAACACCGTGATCACCAACGTGCCGGGTGCGCCGGTGCCGCTGTATCTCTGCGGTGCCAAGATGATTGACTCCTTCGGCATGGGGCCTTTAATCCCGAATACCGCCTTGTTTCATACCATTTCCAGTACTTATGACTTCCTGACCATCGCCTTTACTGCCGATCGCCAGAAAATGGCCGACCCTGATTTCTACGTGCAGTGTCTGGAAGAATCATTTGTCGAATTGTTGGATGCAGTGAAGGCGGAACAGGAAGCCCGACTTGCTGCGGCGACTGCGGCTGTGGGCAGTGACGCGGCACCTGTGCGTAAGGCGCGCCGCCGTTCTGGATCCAATCGCATCAAGCCGAGCACAGTGCCGGTGGAAAAAGTGGTAAACGTGATTCGCGCGGAAACGGTTGTGGCAAGGGAACGCGAAAAAACTGCGGAAAATAATGAAGCTGCCGCAGAAAAGATTGCAAACCAGACGATGCTGGTTCAACCGCGCCAGGTTTAGGGATTACAAGTTTTGCCGAAAGCTGCGGACTGAAGCGGGCGGTATCGCTCTATACCACATCGCGAGCGTGTACATGCTTGCGAATGAAGTCGCCGATGCGCTTGATTGCCGTACGACCTTCCGGAATGAACATCGCCAGCGTCTGCCAGACATGCGGCATGCCATCCCATAGTTCCAGCTCACAAGGGACGCCGGCGGCCTTGTATTTTGCCGCCAGACGGCGTGAGTCATCCAGCAGCACTTCATCCTTGCTGACCTGAATCAGGGTTGGTGGCAGGCCTGTCGGGTCGCCGTAGAGAGGTGAAGCGTAGATAGTGTGTGGATCAGCGCCGGCCAGATAGTACTGGGCGCCCTCTGGCAGGCCGTCGCCGGGAATCAGTACGTCCCGCTTGAGATTGGTGATGACAGATTCGCCGGTTACGGCCAGATCCGTCCACGGTGACATACCGACTGTGGCAGCGGGAAGTGGCAAGCCGAGATCGCGGATTTTCAGTACCGAGCCGTAGGTAAGGCCGCCGCCGGCGGAGTCGCCCACAATCACGATATGTTCCGGTTTGTAGCCTTGTTCAAGCAACCACTTGTACACCTTGACGGCATCCTCTACCGCTGCCGGGTAAGGATGCTCGGGGGCGAGGCGGTAGTCGGGTGCAACAATGCGGCATTTGGAAGCGACTGACAGCCGCCAGAGAATGTCCTTGTGTGTAGTGTGTGCCGAACAGAAGATGTAGCCGCCGCCGTGCAGGTAGAGCACGATTTTTTCCGGTTCTGCCCCCATGGCTTTCACCCACAGGCAGGGCACGCCGTCTATGCGTTCGGAGCGGAAATCAATATCTGCAGGTGGCTTTGGGAGGTGACGGGCCGAGCCATTGACCAGACGACGCAAGGCGACGTGATCCGTATTGTTGAACATGCGTTTTTTCAGCATGCGCAGCGCCAGTTTGAATGCGGTTGCCTGATAGCTGCTCATCTCACCTGATTCCTGTTTCTATTCCGCCGCCGATGCTGCTGTGGCAGCTGCTGGCGGCTGTTCTGCGTTGGCTGCACGCATGAACAGGAAACGGTGAATCCAGCGCGCTTCGAACGGCTTCCACTGGTGTTCCTGTTGCGAGAGACGTTCGGCAACGGTGTAGTAGATCATGGGGTTGTGCGTCATGCCGGTGTGGCTGCCCGTGATGCGCACATTTTCCGTATGCGGATTGATTGGGTCGATGCAGTAGCGCCAGGCTGCGATACCGTCGCTTTCGCTGTAGATGGAAGTTGACGGTACGGGAGGCGGGGTTTCCCATACAGGTTCGCCGTTGAGCAGTTCATCGGTGGCGATATTAGGATTCAGGCGTTCATAAATCTTGAGGATGGGGCCGGAAACATCGACCTCGCTGGTACTTTTGGGGTGTGCGAGATTGAAAGGTGAGCCCAGTGTCACGACTTGACGCACATATTCAGGCAGACGATGGCCCAGTACGCGGGCATAAATGCCGCCGAGACTCCAGCCCACCAGGCTGATCTTTTCCTGGTGCTGGCCGTAAAGCTCGATGATGCGCTCTTCCAGTTTGCGATAGATATCATCGCGCAAGCCGGGATTGCGGCCCATATCCCAAGGATAGACGTTGAAATTCTGGCGCTTGAGATAGCGGCGCAGCACGTAGGTACTGTTATCGGTAGCCAGAAAGCCTGGAATGACCAGAACAGGCTGGCCATCTCCACGCGGGGCCATGCGCAGCAAAGGCATTGTCGGCAGTAATGACAGCGCTTCAATGGGAGCGCGCAATTCCATCAGCGCACTCATCAGGGTCAGTTTATGCAATTGGTCAGCCATATCCCCTACGTCTCTCGAATGCGCTATGAAACAGATATTTCGCTATTGAACACAACAGACAGCGGAGTAGGCCAGCCTCTGACACCATATCTTGTATGGGCATTGCCATTCTGACAGTAATCAGGGGTCTGTCCAAGCTGTTTGCCATAAAGACAGCTTTGTGTATGCCTACTCGCTATTAAAAATGTGATGTTCATCACGCTTTTTTGTCCGCCACTTCAGCCTCGTTTGTCTCCTTGTCCTGTGTTCGCGCCATGTCATGATAGATCCGCAGGCGGGAGGTATAGGGCTCGGAAATTTGTGTTCGCGCCTTGCGCAACACCCGGCTGATGTCGCGCATAGCTTCAGTGTAGGTGTCAAAATTGTTGAGCATGCAGTCAACCGTGACGCTTATGTAGTCACGCGGGCTGCGGGAATGGGCACGCCACAGTTTGCGATAGGCGATGGCATTGCCGCGGTAGGCCTGCTTGAAGCGGCGCGAAACGATGGAGGCCAGACTGTTGCCGTAGGTGGCGATGACGCCGATGTTCTCCATGGCCGCGCCCAGGCCAACCAGCTCTGCCATGGTGAAGTCCTCTGCGGCCCGCCCCATCTCGCGGCTCACAGCTTCGAACAGGTCCTGATAGCGCTTCTCGACAATCTTGCCAAACAGCGGGTCTTTATCCGGCTGGATGTCATGGATGATGTCTGCCCAGTCGGCATCGGACAGCACTTCAAGAATGCGCGGAAATATCTGGCTTTCTTCCAGATCCATGTGTGCATTGAGCGTAGAGATGTAATCCTCACAGCGGAAGTGCACGCTTTTGATGTTTTCCTGGGTGGGATTGTGCAGTGCCTCGCGGATACTGCTGAGCAGTGATTCGGTTTTCTTGGCAGTGGACTCGTGTTCGATCAGCAGGTCGATGACTTCTTCCTTGTTGCTCGCATCCCGTGCTGCCAGCTTGCGATAGATGATGTCTTCGCGAGGGTGATGGGAAATGTCGGAAAACTCGCTCATGTAGCGAGCGACATCATTCATGATGTTAAGATCGGGAGTTCCGCCTTCGTCAATGATGTCTGTCTGCTCGCGCAGCACATTCATCAACTTGGTCATGTATTTATGTTCATTATGCAGATGCAGCATGATTTGCGGCGCGGTAAGCAGCTTGATCGGGCGTTGACTCGTCTGCAGCTTGCTGCCTTCCTTGCCTTCGGTTTTCGTGGTTTTGCCGCGTTTGCTACGGGTGTTTTCGGTAGATGCGCTATGATCTGACATGGTGGATTCCTGCAGGATATGCTTTGATTATAATCCAGCATGTGGCAAGGAAGCGGCCCCGTTATGCCCGCGTTAAAAAAAATTCCATCTAGTATGTTTATTCTAGTTTTGCTGACTAATATGAACTTCAACGCCGAGGGAGCAGTTGCCTCAGGTTAAGAAGCTGATTGCAAACTGTAGGAGTCAAGCATGTCAAAGAAAGCAAAAGATACCAAACTGACCGATAAAGCCAGTGATATGGCCAAAAGCATCTGGCTCGCAGGTCTGGGCGCCTATGGCAAAGCCTTTGATGAGGCGGTTTCCCAGTATGGCAAGGTCAGCAAGGAAACCACCAAATTGTTTGATGAGCTGGTTGAAAAAGGTCGCCGCCTGGATGGCGAGAGCCACCACAAGCTGGCCGAAGCCAAAACCAAGACTACCGCCACAATTGAAGAGCGTATTAACAAGGTTCGCGGCAGTGTGAATCTGGGTGCGTTGACAGGTGGAAGTTCTGATGCAGCCAAAATCGACGAGTTGTCAGCGAAAGTTGATGTGCTGTCCGAGAAGCTGGATGCCTTGCTGGACAGTCTGGCCGCAAAACCCAAGACGCCAGCTGCAGTAGCCAAGCCGCGTACGTCAACTGCTGCTTGATGATCGAAACGTTCTAGCCCTGGACAGACAATCCTTCCTGTTTGTCTGCTCCACTTTGATGCAAGGTTTCAGCCCTGAAACCTTGCTTTTTTTTTGTTTATTTTCGATAGTGCCCGCTTCACACACCAAATGCCTTGTGGAGTATAACGGGTGAAAACGCGAGAGCGGATCCTGCTGACCAGTTTGTTGCTTTTCAACGAAGAGGGGGAGTCGCACGTCACGACGGTGGATATTGCCAATGAAATGGATATCAGTCCTGGCAACCTGTATTACCACTTCAAGGGTAAAGAAGTCATTATCGAGACGCTTTACAACCGCTTTGATGAGTCGATAACCGAAATCCTGCAGGCCCCACTGAACAAGGCCATTCAGCTGGAAGACAGTTGGTACTATCTCTATGTGGTATTTGAGGAGATGTACCACTATCGTTTCATCTATCAGAATATTACCGATCTGTTGCAACGTTACGAGAATGTACAAAAGCGTTTTCGTCGCCTGTTGGCGCTGAAATGCCAGACGGCCAAAACGATGATTGTCGGTATGAATGAAGCGGGGATGCTGAAGGTTGATGCGGCAACGGCAGACGTTCTGGTCAATAACGTTGTCATGACATTGACGTACTGGATTGCCTATTCCTCGTTGCGTAGCGGCAAACAGGAAGCTCCGCATATCCTGCACGAAGGGGTTTTCCAGATTCTGTCACTGATCGCGCCACATCTTGCGGAAGGCAGGGAAGAGTACCGCGAATATTGTGAGGCTTTTTATCGCCGCGCGCTCAGTGGTGCTTTTAATCCTGCAGTTTCGGAAAGCAGAAACTAGCATGGCGATTTTTTCCGACTGGCTGATGCGGAGACGCAATCGTTATCGCATATTGTTATTGACGCTGGTTATGTCCTGTGTCGCGGTGCTGGTGTTGGGGTTAACAATATTTGTTTTGTTTGTCTCGGCATCAGAGCAGAACAAACGCATCATGATGAGCTATGCCGAACATCAGGCCAGTATGTTGCAATCAGTCATGCAACTGGTGCCTGAACAGAATCGAGGCAATGCTGAGCCTCCAGAGCTGGTAATGGAGCATATTCGCCAGACGTTGGCGCGAAACCCGGTGATGACCGACAGTGGTGAGATGCTATTCGCTTATCGTGCCGATCACTTTATTCATTTTGTTTCGCCTTACCGATTTGCCAGTGATACGCCACCGGTTTTGCCGGAAGATCATTTCAGTGTACAGGCCATGAAGCTGGCGTTGGACGGTCATGCAGGCATGATGACTACGCGAGATTATCGTGATGTGCCGGTGCTGGTGGCTTTTGCGCCGGTGGAAGGCATGAATCTGGGTGTGCTGGTGAAAGTGGATGTTGCCGAGGTGCGCGGACCATTTGTGCGAACGGCATTGTATGCTGCGCTGGCAAGTCTGGGAGTTATTGTGCTGGGCACATTGGCGATGCAGCGTGTCAGCAAGCCCTTGATCCAGACGCTGGAAGAAAATGAAACGAAATATCGCACGCTGTTTGAAAGTGCCAACGAAGGCATTATGGTCATCAGTGATCGTATCGAAGAGTGCAATGATCAGGTCGTGCGTCTGCTTGGATACGACAAGTCTGAGATCATAGGTCGCCGCATTGTCGATTTTACCCCCGAGCGTCAGCCCCAGGGAGATACATCATCCGAAATGGCAAGAAACCGTTTTGAATTGGCGCGTCAGGGCAAGCCGCAATATTTTGTCTGGCGCACCCGGCGCAAGGACGGCAGTGATCTGGATGTCGACGTCATGCTCAAGTCGGTAAGGGTGGGCGAACGCATCTTTGTGCTGACAACACTGCTGGATATTACTGATCGTCGTCGCGCAGAAATTGAATTGCGACGTGCAGAAAAAGATGTGGCGGATGCGCGCGAGCATCTTGCGCACATGGCACGCTTGTCGACGATGGGTGAAATGGCAGCTGGTATTGCGCATGAAATCAACCAGCCGCTTGCAGCTATTTCTACTTATGCGCAGGGTTGCACGCGTATGCTGGAAAACGGTTTGCAGGATGCGCAAGAGCTGGCCGAACCGCTGGAGCGTATTGCCACCCAGGCTATTCGGGCTGGTGAAGTTATCCGGCGCTTGCGTGGTTTTATCAAGAAAAGTTCTTCGGAGCTGGAACTGGTGGATGCCAACGAGTTGGTGGCGGAAGTCGTCAAACTGGCAGAAGTTGATGCGCGCAAGCACGGGATTCCGGTATTTCTTTACTTGGCAGAGGCGCTGCCTGCATTGCGTGTGGATCCTGTGCAGTTGCAGCAGGTCATCCTGAACCTGATTCGCAATGCGCTGGAGGCCATGGAAGAAACACCACGCGTTCGTGCTCGCGTTGATGTTCACACTGCGCGTGAAGACAACGGCCAACTCAGCATTGCGGTAGTTGACCATGGCCCGGGTTTGAGCGAAGACGCACTACAGCGTGTGTTTGATCCTTTTTTCACGACCAAGGCTGCAGGCATGGGCATGGGGCTTTCAATCAGTCACTCGATTATCAGTGCGCATGGCGGTCGCCTGACCGCAGCCAACAACGGCTTTGCCCCGGGTGCAGTGTTTACCGTTTTTCTGAATACGTATTCCACGCGGGTTTTACCGGTTGATTATGCGCCGCCACTCTGATTGATTACACTGCTGACACATCAACGAGGAAAAAACTATGGCCCAGCCGGCAGCGACACAGGAACTGACCGTTTTTATTGTGGATGACGATGATGCCGTGCGCGAGTCGCTGGCTTTCCTGATGAAGTCTGTCGGCATCCGTGCGGAGACCTTTGCATCGGCACAGGCTTTTCTCGACGTCTACAACCCCTCCCGCGCAGGTTGCCTGTTGCTGGATATCCGCATGCCGGGCATGAGTGGTCTGGAATTGCAGGATAAACTGATTCAGTTGGGTTCCATCCTGCCGATCATTTTTATTACCGGTCATGGTGATGTGCCAATGGCGGTGAAGGCCATCAAGGCCGGCGCTGCCGATTTTGTGCAGAAGCCTTTTCGGGATCAGGAGCTGATCGACCGCATTCGCGAGGTGCTGGAGGAAGATGCCCAGACACGTGCAGAAAAACTGCAGCGCAACGAAATCCTGCGTCGCATGGATACCCTCACCGAGCGTGAGCGTGAAGTCATGGAGCAGGTTGTAGAAGGCAAGGCCAACAAGGTGGTGGCCATTGATCTGAACGTTTCCCAGCGCACAGTGGAAATCCACCGTGCCAATGTCATGGAAAAGATGAAGGCGCGGTCACTGGCACAACTGGTACGTCTGGTGATGAAAGCCAGGGGCGAGATCTGAGGGCCTTTCGGCTTCAATGGCGCAAGCGGGCGTAGAGTTCGGTGACCAGCTCAATCCAGCAGGCAGCGGCTTTGCTGCCTGCGGCTTGTGGTGCCGAGCCGTGAGCCTGCAGTTCTTCTTGCTCATGCGGCATTGACCGGCTTTTCATATTTTCCTGGGTTTCCAGTACTTCCCGCAGGAACTGCTGCTGCGCCTCGTTCCAGAACGGTGCTTCGAGAAGCGGCACATCAGCACGCAGGCGGTGGTTTTCGAAGAAGTCTTCGACATCCTCGGTGCCGCTGGGCATGCCCAGCTGCTGGAATAGGGTGCACATGGTGATACGCGTTTCCATGACATCGCACTCATCGGATTTTGTTTTGCTCTTTCAGTGTAGATTCTCCTTTCCGACAGTGGTTCCCGGTGGCGCTTGGCAGTGGTCTGAGTGCAGGTTTTGAGTGCCAGTGCGGCGGGGTTTCAGTACAATGCGCGCTTTCCTGATTTCCTTGTTTCCGGTTGGTTATCCGACCGTCCTGCCGAGGTTGTAATGCTGATTCTGCGCGGTGCATCTGCTCTTTCTTCTTTCCGTAGTGACAAGTTGTTGGCGCGGCTGCAAGCCTTGGCGCCGGTGGTGGCTGTCACGGCGAACTATGTGCATTTTGCCGATACCGAACACAACCTGACGGCCGATGAGCAACGTGTGCTGGACCAGTTGCTGCAGTACGGCCCGCGTCAGGATGAGCTATTCGGCCCGCAAGGTCGTCTCTTCCTGGTGGTGCCGCGCCCGGGCACGATTTCACCCTGGGCCAGCAAGGCGACGGATATCGCCCACAACTGTGGCCTGGCAATGATCCACCGTCTGGAGCGTGGAATTGCTTATTACGTGGAAGGTGAACTGAGTGCAGCCCAGGTGGCTGCTGTGGCTGCGGTGTTGCACGACCGCATGACTGAGTCGGTGCTTGATACGCTGGAGGCTGCCAGTGCCTTGTTCGTGCAGGAGCAGCCGGCAGCACTGACGACGGTGGACGTGCTGGGCGGCGGTCGTGCGGCGCTGGTAGCGGCCAATACAACGCTGGGGCTGGCATTGGCAGAAGACGAGATCGACTATCTCAACCGCAGTTTCACCGAGCTCGGTCGCAACCCGACCGATGTCGAATTGATGATGTTTGCGCAAGCGAACTCCGAGCACTGCCGGCACAAGATTTTCAATGCCGACTGGCAGATAGATGGCGCGCAGCAGGACAAGTCGCTGTTCAAGATGATACGCAACACGCATGAGCAGGGCGGCGACAACGTGTTGTCTGCCTACTCGGATAACGCCGCGGTGGTGGTGGGTAGTCGCGCCGGGCGTTTCTATCCCGATCCGCAGACGGGTGAGTACGCTGCGCACGAAGAAGATATCCACTTGTTGATGAAAGTGGAGACGCACAACCATCCCACCGCTATTGCACCGTTTCCCGGTGCTGGCACTGGTGCCGGTGGTGAAATTCGCGATGAGGGCGCGGTGGGTCGCGGTTCCAAACCCAAAGTCGGTCTCACCGGTTTCAGTGTGTCCAATCTCAATATTCCCGGTTACGAACAACCGTGGGAAGCCGTGGTCGATGGCAAGCCCTACGGCAAACCGGAGCGCATTGTCACCGCGCTCGACATCATGGTCGAAGGCCCGCTGGGCGGTGCAGCCTTCAACAATGAATTCGGTCGCCCGAACCTGTGCGGTTATTTCCGCAGTTTCGAATTGCTGGCCGAAGGCGCGAACGGCGCGGAAGTGCGCGGCTATCACAAGCCGATCATGATCGCCGGTGGCTACGGCAATATTCGTGCGGATCATGTCGAGAAATACCCGTTTGCGCCCGGCGCGCGTTTGATAGTGCTCGGCGGCCCTGCCATGCAGATTGGTCTCGGCGGTGGCGCGGCTTCCTCGATGGCTTCCGGGCAGAGCAGTGCCGATCTCGATTTCGCTTCGGTGCAGCGCCAGAACCCGGAAATGGAGCGCCGTTGTCAGGAAGTGATCGATCGCTGCTGGCAACTGGGTGAGAACAATCCTATCCAGTTCATCCATGATGTCGGCGCAGGCGGTTTGTCTAACGCACTGCCAGAGTTAGTGAAGGACGGCGGTACGGGCGGTCGCTTTGATTTGCGCGCCGTGCCGAACGATGAGCCGGGCATGAGTCCGTTGGCCATCTGGTGCAACGAAGCGCAGGAACGTTATGTGCTCGCCGTGAAAGAAGGAGATCTGGCGCAGTTTGATGCTATTTGCGCGCGTGAGCGTTGCCCGTATGCAGTGGTGGGTGTTGCCACCGAAGAAAAACATTTGCGCGTGGACGATGAGCATTTCAGCAATGCGCCGGTGGATCTGCCGATGTCGCTGCTGTTTGGCAAACCGCCGAAAATGACGCGCAGTTTTGCGCGCACGGCAGTAGCACAGAAAGCGTTTGATGGCAGTGGCATTGATTTGCAGGAAGCGGCAGCGCGCGTATTGCAGTTGCCCACCGTGGCATCCAAGAACTTTCTGATCACGATTGGCGATCGCTCCGTCACTGGCATGGTCGCCCGCGACCAGTTGGTCGGGCCTTGGCAGATGCCGGTCGCCGATTGTGCGGTTACCACCGTGGCGTATGACACGTACGCAGGCGAAGCGATGGCGATGGGCGAGCGCACACCGGCGGCCTTGATTTCAGCACCAGCTTCCGCACGACTGGCTATTGCCGAAGCGATCACCAATATAGCGGCAACGCGCATCGAGAAATTATCCGATGTGAAACTGTCGGCCAACTGGATGTGTGCGGCAGGTCACCCGGGTGAAGACGAGAAACTGTTTGATGCCGTGCGCACCGTGGGTATGGAGTTGTGCCCGCAGCTGGGCATTACCGTGCCGGTGGGCAAGGATTCCATGTCCATGCGCACGCGCTGGCAGGAATACGGCGAAGACAAATCGGTCACTGCGCCGATGTCCCTGATTATTTCCGCGTTTGCACCCGTTCTGGATGTGCGCCGGACAGTGACTCCGCAGTTGGTTTCAAAAAACGTGTGCACCGATAAAGGCGAATCAACGCTGTTTTTGATGGATCTCGGCAATGGCAAGAACCGTCTCGGCAGTTCGGCGCTGGCGCAGGTGTATGGTCAGCTGGGCAGTGAAGCGCCTGATCTCGATCACCCTGTGCAGTTGGCAAATTTTTTCGCCTTGATACAAGCGGCGCTGGAGCAGAATGTTCTGCTCGCCTATCACGATCGTTCCGACGGTGGTCTGTTTGTCACGCTGGCGGAAATGGCGTTTGCCGGTCATTGCGGCGTGAATGTAGCGCTGGATGCATTGGGCGCAGATACGCTGGCAGTGCTGTTTGCCGAAGAGCCGGGTGCGGTAGTGCAGATTGCCGCCTCTGATATTGAAAAATGGCAGTTGTTGGTCAAGCAATTTGCGCTGGAAACCCTCGTGCATTGCATCGGCGCTGTGAATGCGGATGATCACTTGCGATTCACGCGGTCACAGCAAACGCTATTGCAGATGCCTCGTGCAGAGGCGTTGGCGCTGTGGTGGGAAACCAGCTATCGCATTCAGGCGATGCGCGATAACCCGGAATGTGCTGCACAGGAAAAGCGTACTGTTCTCGACAAGGAAAATCCGGGTTTGTCAGTAGCGCTTTCATTTGATCAAAATGAAAATACGGTAGCGCCGATGATCGCCACGGGTGTGCGTCCGCGCGTGGCGATACTGCGCGAGCAAGGCGTGAACGGTCAGGTGGAAATGGCAGCGGCATTTGATCGCGCCGGTTTTGCTGCAGTGGATGTGCACATGAGTGACATTCTGGCTGGTCGCGTTGATCTGCAAACGTTTAAAGGACTCGCTGCCTGTGGCGGTTTTTCCTACGGTGATGTACTCGGTGCCGGCGAGGGCTGGGCAAAAACCATTCTGTTCAACAGTCGTGCGCGCGACATGTTCGAAGCATTCTTTCATCGCGCCGACAGTTTCAGTCTGGGTGTGTGCAATGGCTGTCAGATGATGTCGAATCTGAAGACGCTGATGCCAGGTGCCGAACACTGGCCGCGTTTTGTGCGCAACACATGCGAGCAATTTGAAGCGCGTTTTGTGATGGTTGAAGTTCAGCAATCTCGTTCGATTGTGCTGGCGGGCATGGCGGGTTCGCGCATGCCGATCACCACGGCGCACGGTGAAGGCCGTGCCGAGTTTGTCGATGATGCGGCGCTGTCGGCGTTTGATGCGAGCGGGCAGGTGGCGATGCGCTATATCGACAACCGTGGTTCCGTTACCGAGCAGTTCCCGGCCAACCCCAACGGCTCGCCGCGCGGTATCACCGCCGTGACCAACAGCGATGGCCGCCACACCATCATGATGCCGCACCCCGAACGTGTGTTTCGGGCAGTACAGCATTCTTGGCGGCCGGACGGCTGGCAGGAAGATGGCCCATGGTTGCGCCTGTTCCGTAATGCGCGATCCTGGGTTGCCTGAAACATCAGTGTTCCGACAAATTTCAGACGAGGATTATCGGTATATATGCCGGTAATCCGGCGGTGACGTTTTTGTGCTGGCCTGCTATTTGCTGTATGCAATTGGTCGGTTATAGTGCGTCTGCTTTCAAAAACATGGAATGTTTTTCAGCGAGGTTTTCTGTCCATGTCGTCGTCTTCATTGTTTTCACCTGTCACGATTCTGATCGCTGATGATCACGATCTGGTACGTATCGGCTTGCGCCACATGCTCGCGGGGATCAAGGATTTTATCGTCATCGGCGAGGCCGCCAGCGGCGAAGAGGCGCTGGACAAGGCTGCGGAACTCGGGCCGGAGATTGTGTTGATGGACGTGCGCATGCCGGGTATTGGCGGCATTGAAGCCACCGTGCGCATGGCTCGGCGGGCTCCGGGAAGCCGGGTGATTGCACTCACGGCTTGCGCCGATGATCCCTTTCCCGACAGGCTGCTGGAGGCGGGGGCCATGGCTTTCCTCACCAAGGACAGCGATCTTGATGAGTTGGTGCTGGCCATCAACGAAGTCCGCCGCGGCAATCAGTACGTCTGCCGCAAGATTGCCCAGGAGTTGGCACTCAAGCCTTTGCGCAAGAAAAATGGCGGTAGCCATTCACCTTTTGATGAATTGTCGGATCGTGAATTGCAGGTTGCTTTGATGATCGTTGGCTGTCGCAGTGCGCAGGACATAGCTGATCATTTGAATGTCAGCCCGAAAACCGTCAACACCTACCGCTACCGCATGTTCGAGAAGCTGGGGGTGGACAGCGATGTGGCGTTAACCCTGCTGGCTATCCGCCACCGCCTGTTTGTGCCGGAAGAAGTTATATAAGTATCTTCGCCGCTGTGGTCAGCGGCGAATGATGCCGACGCTGATCCCTTCAATCTCGCAGTGTTGTTCGCGCAGATCCACTTCTATCGGCGTGTAGTCGCTGTTTTCCGGCAATAGCTTGAGTTGGTAGCCGTTGCGTTCCCGCTGCAGGCGTTTCACGGTCACTTCCTCATCGAGTCTTGCCACGACAATCTGGCCGTTGCGCGCGTCCTGTGTGCGGTGCACAGCCAGCAAGTCACCATCCAGAATGCCGGCATCCTTCATGCTGTCGCCACGCACCTGCAGGAAGTAATCCACGCGCGGGTGAAAGAATTCCGCAGGCACATTGCAGTAATCCTCAATGTGTTGCTCGGCGAGTATGGGGTTGCCCGCGGCAACCCGGCCAACAATGGGGATGCCGCTGTCGCGCTCGCGCTGCATGTCTGGCAGGCGAATGCCGCGAGAAGCGCCGGCTACCATTTCAATAGCGCCTTTACGGGCCAAGGCTTTCAGGTGCTCTTCAGCAGCATTGGCAGACTTGAAGCCAAGCCTGGTCGCAATTTCGGCGCGGGTAGGCGGGTAGCCTGTCTCTTCAATATGGCTTCGGATCAGGTCCAGAATTTCCTGCTGGCGCGCGGTGAGCTCTTGCATGGCGAATCTCTGTTCTAATATACAGCTTGTGATTATATACAGTAATTGGTGTGTGGCAAGCAGCGTGATTGTAGCTATGTGTCTGGTCATGGCTCATTGGAAAAGAACGTGCCTGGCGCTGGCTGTTATGGCCAACCAGTTTGGAATGGGCAGTGTGGCTGGTACAATGTCGATGTCATTGGGGAGTAGCCGCTCTTCTGTTTGAAGAGGCTTGCGTCAACACACTTGGTCAATAGGCCATGGCGCAGGCAGTTTGCAAACCTGGCAAGACCTTTGACCACAATTCACCCGTATTGGCCGGGGGGTGTTTTGTGGTCATTTGTCTGTTGTCCGGCCAGGAGTTTTTATGGAATCCCTTCTCGTTTCAACCGGTGTCGTTGCCCTTGCCGAAATCGGTGACAAGACCCAGCTTCTCGCGTTTATCCTCGCCGCGCGCTTCAAAAAACCTGTGCCGATAATAGTGGGCATCCTGCTGGCAACTGTTGTCAACCATGGTATGGCTGGCGCTTTAGGTGCGTGGATTACCAGTGCGCTCAGTCCGGACATTTTACGCTGGGTGCTGGGCATCTCTTTCATCGGTATGGCAGTCTGGACGCTGATCCCTGACAAAATCGAAGAAGAGGAAACGAAAATTGCAGGCAAACTCGGTGTGTTCGGGGCGACAATGCTCACCTTTTTCCTCGCTGAAATGGGAGATAAAACCCAGGTCGCCACTATTGCTATGGCAGCCCATTATCCGAATCCGCTGATGGTCGTTATGGGTACGACACTGGGAATGCTGATTGCTGACGTACCTGCTGTCTTTGTCGGAGACAGGCTGGCAGAGAAAATTCCGATGAGGCTGGTGCATTCCATGGCAGCCGCTATTTTTGCATTGCTGGGTTTGGCGACCTTGTTTGGTGCGGGCTCGAAACTGGGCTTCTAGTAGGTCTGTGCTCTGAGTGCCCATGATGAATGCACCTGACATCACGGGCATGTCGGCTGATGTCTTTGCGAATTTGCCAGCGATGGGTTTTGTCAGCGTTTGTTGCTTTTTCGATAGGCGAACAGATCCAGTTGCAACACGCGCGCGTCTTCGCGGCCGGTGGTGGCGGGGTAGTAATTGCGGCGTTGGCCAATTTCGACGAAGCCTTCGGAGAAATACAGAGACAGTGCTGCGAGGTTGGAGACGCGCACTTCCAGATAAACGCGCATCAGGTTTTTATCGAGTTGCAGCAAACTTTCCTGCAGCAAATGACGGCCTGAGCCATGACCTTGCTGTTCCGGGTGAATGGCAATATTGAGCAGGCTGGCTTCATCCAGTACGCATTCGTAGATGGCAAAGCCGATAATTTCCTTGCCTGTTTCCAGAACAAAGCAGCGCAGGTGTTGTTGTTCAAGACACCAGTGCAGTGTGGATTCCGGCCACGGATAGATATGCGCCTGTTCTTCGATGAACAGCAGGTCGTCAAAATCTTTCAGTGTCGCGCGACGTATGTTCACGTGCGCAATAGCACTTGCAGTGTTTTCCATGTTTCACGTTTGCGTAACGGTTGCTCCAGCATGTCACGCAGGCTGCAGGCGCTAACCAGTGCCCGATCATGGTAGTGGTGGGTGCTGGCGGGATCTGTTTGCAGCAAGGCTGCCGCGTGTTCGCCAAAGGCAAGAATCTGTCGCAGAGATATGTTTTGCAGCGGGCCGGCATCCAGCAGTCCCTGAAAATATTCGCGTGCCGCGTGTTGGCTTTTTTCCTTGCGCTGTTGCAGTGGCCAGACAAATTGCTGTGCGGGCGACAGTTCAGTACTGCGGCCGATCGCCTGCAGGATATTGCGCAACAAAGTCAGCACTTCATTGTCGAGACGTGTGCAGTCAGCGAGGATCAGCAAATCATCCACTGTCCAGATGGCAATCCGGCACTGGAAAGTATCTTGTGATTTTTCGATTGTTGCAGTGCGAGTGGGTGGCGCGGTTTTTCGTGTAATCGGCGTTGCTGCCGCAGTTTCCAGTATGTGCTGGTGTGAAGGAGGATTGTGCGCAGCTGTGTGGAGCTTATGTTGCGGCTGCCGCTCAGGCAACAGAGCTGCAACATCTGTCATTGCTGCATTTGTGGTTGTTGGTAGCTCAATCTCGACGATGGCTGACGGGCGCGCACCCGGCAGTGGCGCGCGCGCCACGTACTGGGTGACGCCCATGGCGTCAAGATATTGCAAGCGCAGTAATTCGTCCATGTGTCAGATATCGTCGCCTTCTTGCGGATTGATTCGACGGTCACCGGATGCCATTAAATTCAGCGCGTTCAGGTAAGCTTTCACTGAGGCGACGACAATATCCGTGTCTGCGCCATTGCCGTTGATGATGCGACCGGTGCGTTCCAGGCGCACTGTCACTTCACCTTGGGAGTCGGTGCCGCTGGTAATCGCGTTCACGGAGTACAGTAATAAATCGGCACCACTTTGCGCCACTTTCTCGATGGCCTTGAACGCAGCATCCACAGGGCCACTGCCTTCGGCTTCGGTTTTTATCACTTCGCCTTTTACTTTCAGGTTGAGTGCTGCGTGAGGGCGAGTGCCGGTTTTGGAAACGACTTCGATGGTATCGAGGTGATAGGTTTCCTCTACTTCACTCGGATCCATGTCGCTGACCAGTGCCTGCAAATCCTCGTCGAAAATTTCCGATTTCTTGTCGGCGAGATCCTTGAAGCGTGCAAAGGCATCGTTCAAGGCATCGTCGCTCAATTCAATGCCGAGATCTTTCAGGCGTGTGCGGAAAGCGTTGCGGCCGGAGAGTTTGCCGAGTACCAGTTTGTTCGCGTTCCAGCCGACATCTTCCGCACGCATGATCTCGTAGGTTTCGCGATGCTTGAGTACGCCGTCCTGATGAATGCCGGATTCATGCGCGAACGCATTTGCGCCGACAATTGCTTTGTTAGGTTGTACGGGATAACCGGTGATAGTGGAAACCAGTTTCGACGCAGGCACAATCTGTGTGGCATCAATGCGCGTATCTACGGTGAAAATATCGCGGCGTGTGCGCACAGCCATCACCACTTCTTCCAGTGAGGCATTACCGGCACGCTCGCCCAAGCCGTTGATGGTACATTCCACCTGCCGTGCACCATTCATCACTGCAGCAAGTGAATTAGCTACCGCCATGCCGAGATCGTTGTGGCAGTGTGTGGACCACACCACTTTGTCGGCATTGGGTACGCGCTCAATCAATTGTTTGAAGCGTTCGCCCCAGAGCGCAGGAATCGAGTAGCCGACCGTGTCTGGTACGTTGATGGTTCTGGCGCCAGCCTGAATCACGGCATCGAAAATGCGCACCAGGAAATCGATCTCCGAACGCACGGCATCTTCTGCCGAGAACTCGATGTCCGTGGTGTATTCGCCTGCCAGTTTCACTGCCATCACAGCCTGCTCGACTACCTGATCCGGTGTCATGCGCAGTTTCTTTTCCATGTGGATGGGGCTGGTGGCGATAAACGTATGGATGCGGCCAGACTTGGCGGGCGTGATGGCTTCGCCTGCGCGACGCACATCTTTTTCGTTGGCGCGCGCCAGCGAGCAGATGGTGGAGTGTTGTACGGTTTCGGCAATGGCCTTGATGGCTTCGAAGTCGCCGGGGCTGGCGGCGGCAAAGCCGGCTTCGATGACATCGACACCGAGTTTTTCCAGCTGGCGCGCGATGCGGATTTTCTCGTCGCGTGTCATGGAAGCGCCGGGGCTTTGCTCGCCGTCGCGCAAGGTGGTGTCGAAAATGATTAAACGATCTTTATGGCTTTGAACGTCAGACATGGTTGTGCTCCAGAATTCTGTTTGGGGATAAAGCGGCTTTTGGGTGCCCCGCGCGGGGCGTGCGAGTTAGATGCCCCTCAGGGCAGCAGGAGCAGGCAAAAGCCATGGGCGGACTGCAGGGCAAGTCCGCGATGCGTGCAATGCTTGTGGGCAGGATTGCTTTGCATGGGTGACAAGAAAGCCGGATTTATTGATTGGGTGAATGATAAGCCGAGACGGGCCGGTTTTCCAAGCCCGTATTGCCTAGTCTCCTGAATAGACGCAGCCGCTGGTGCAGGTTTCCTTCACCGCAATCCGGCTCAGCAGTGGCAAACCCGGTTTGAGTTTTTGCCAGATCCAGCGCGCAAGGTTCTCGCTGGTGGGGTTTTCCAGTCCGGGGATTTCGTTCAGATAGTGGTGGTCGAGCTGTTCCCAGACCGGTTTGAAGGCCGACTTGATGTCGGCAAAATCCATCACCCAGCCATTGTGAGCATCGACCGGGCCTTCGACATGAATGGAAATCTGGAAGGAATGGCCGTGCAGGCGGCTGCATTTATGGCCTTCCGGCACGTGGGGCAGGCGGTGTGCAGCTTCAATCGAGAACTCTTTGTAGATTTCCATGTTTTTCCTGTATCAGATTTCAGTGAGCGGCAGGCGAATGGTGAAGCTGGCGCCCTCGCTGGGGCGCGATTCGACATCAATGGTGCCGCCGTGGTGTTCAGTAATGATGAAGTAGGAAATGGACAGGCCGAGACCTGTGCCCTGGCCGACTTCCTTGGTGGTGAAAAAGGGCTCGAAGATGTGGCGACGCACTTCCGGCGGGATGCCCGGGCCGTTGTCGGCAATGCGTATCCATGCGTAAAAATTGTCGTTGCCTGTGGTTACCACGATCTGCGGATCTTCTGTGTGATGCTGTATCAATGCTTGAGATGCATTGCGCAACAGATTGAGTACCACTTGCTGGATTTCCGGTGCCGAGCAGGGGACGGGTGGCATGTCGTCACCAAGCAGGCGGATCAGCTCGATGCGCGATGGATGATCCTGCATGCGAATTTCAAAATTGTTGTCGGCCAGCTCAAGGCAGTTGTTGACCAGTGCATTGAGATCGACGGGCAGATGCTGGTTGCTGCTGCGCGAGAAGCCCAGCATGTTGGATACGATACGCGCAGAGCGCTCGCCGGCATCGCGGATAGTCTTGAGAAAATTGACGATTTCGCGTTGTTGCAGGTAGGCGTTTATCTGTTGCAAATCAACCTGCAGTGCCGCTGCTGTTTCGATATTTTTTGCCAGATCGGGTGAAAGTCGGCGTTCGATGTTCTGCACACTTTGCAGGATGGCGCCGAGGGGGTTGTTGATTTCGTGCGCCATGCCGGCGGCCAGTTCGCCGAGCGACAGCATCTTCTCGTTCTGGATCATCATGTTTTCCATCATGATGCGCATGGTGACATCGTCAATGCGTATGACGGCTTCCTTGATGTCGTGTGCGATCAGTGGATAAACCGTGATGTCGCTGTAATAGGTTTCACTATTGTCTTCCAGCTTGGTGCTTTCCATGATCTTGGGAATGCCGTCATTGATGGCCTGCTGGATCATGTCCAGGGTGATGGGCAAATTCGGGTAGGCTTGCCATAACAGCTTGCCGGCTACCGCGTCAGCGGTGAGATCCGTGGCGCGTTCGGCGCTGGTGTTCCAATGGGTGATGCGCCCATCGGCAGTGACACTGATCAGCACCGAGGGCATGGAGTTGATGATGCTGTTGAGGTAATCCTGCGTCTTGCGCAGTTTTTCTTCGGTGATCTCGTGTTGGGCAATTTCACCGTAGAGCATGTTGTTGATGCCGCGCAGCTTTTGCGTGCGCTCTTCAAGGCGTTGCTCAATGTTCCGGTAGGCATCTTCCCATTCGCTCAGTTTGCGGTTTGAGCGCCTGCTCTGGACATAAGCCCACACGCCAAGCCCGCTGGCAAGCAGCAATAGGCCGATCAGCAGTGCCATCTGGTTTGAAGGCATATGGTTGCTGGTGGAGGCGGCTGCCTGTGCAGTGAAACTGGAGAGGAGTGTCAGCAGCAGCCCCGAAGCTGCCTTCCTGGCGACAGCTTTCATCAGAGCTTGTCCGCTGCTGAAAATGACATGAGGTTTACCGGTTGCGCCGATTGCATCCGTGCAATTCTAGTGGAAATACACCGGCTTATATAGTTTCAACTAATCATCGCGATCCTGTTCATCGTGTTCTTGCTGTGCGTGATCTTCATGCTCGCCGTCTCCGTGCATCTCGCCGGCTTCATCATCTTTTGCGGCAAACGGGTGTGTCCAGCTGTAGCCCCAGAAACCGGCCACAGCCAGCAGGATCACCCCGCCTATCAGCAGGTGCTTGCTGGAAATACTGTCGGTTGCAGTACCGGATTTCATGCCGGTGACCATGGCGCGCGCCAGGTTTTCGCCGTGGATGCGGCTGCTGAAAAACACGCCGGCGATGTGCAGGCACACCAGCGCCAGCATGCCATTGGCTGCAAGTTCGTGCGTTTCTTCCAGCCATTCGGCACCTGATTCGTACAGGAAATAGCCGGTAGCAGCCGTGAGGGCGCCCAGGCCGAGCAACAGGAAGACGGCGACACTGCCGAGAGGATTGTGGCCGAGATAGTGGCGAGGTGCTGTGTGCAGGTTTTTGATATAGCTGACAATCTGTGCGGGTGAATAGAGAAATTCGCTGAAGCGTGCATAGCGGCTGCCGATGAAACCCCACAACAGACGGAATACGAGCAAACCCGCCAAGGTGTAGCCGGCAGTAATATGGATGCTCTGCAGGCCTTCTTCTTCGGCAGTGACATAGGCCACGGCAAAACTGATGGCCAATAGCCAGTGAAACAATCGGGTAGGGATGTCCCATACCAGTATTTTGCTATTACTCATGGCAATGCTCCTGTGTTGTCATACCTGTCCAGTATCCACTGCTGTTCTTAAAGGAAGCTTAATGGTGCTGTCACTCATTTGATCAGCATCAAGTGGTTGCCAGTCTTGTCGTGACCACGCAATCATCCAATCCTCTAGGCTGCCGGCTGCAGGCCTGATGTTACAGTGTGACACGTCCAGCCATTACAAAAGCAAGCGACAACATTCATAACAGGACTTCATCATGACATCCGCTCCCCGCATCATCCCGTTGCCACAGATCAGCAATGAGGCCGTTGGCGGCAAGGCTGAAGGATTGGCGCGATTGATTCGTCTCGGCTTGCATGTGCCTTCCGGTTTTGTGATCCAGCATGCACAGCCCGGGCGCTTGCCGGATGATCTGTTTGCGCACTATCGCGATATCGGCGGTGGCGCCGTTGCCGTGCGTTCCTCCGCCATTGGCGAGGATTCTGCCGATGCCTCGTTCGCCGGTCAGTATGAAACCATTCTCAATGTACAGGGCGAACAGGCGCTGGTACAGGCGATTGAGCACTGTCTGCAGTCGATTGCCAACGTGCGTGCCAGTGCCTACAAGCAACAGAAAACCGACGCTGCCGCTGTCGAAAACATTGCCGGGGAAATGGCGGTTGTGGTGCAAAACATGGTGCAGGCCAGTGCCGCAGGTGTGTTGTTTACCGCAGATCCTGTTAGCAATTCGCGCCAGCGTATTGTCATTGATGCGGTTGCCGGGCTCGGTGAAAAACTGGTGAGCGGCGAAGCCACGCCCGATCATTATGTGCTCGACCGCAAAGGCGTTTTGCTGGAGCAGGATTTACTGGGCAGTGAGTCTTTGTTGTCAGCGTCACAGTTGCGGCAATTGCTGGAGGGCGCCTTGTATGCAGAGCAGCAGGCAGGCCAGCCGCTGGATATGGAGTGGGCGTTCGATGCAAACGGTGTGTTGTGCTGGTTGCAGGCACGGCCGATCACCACCCTGGGTGCCGATCTCGGTGAGTTGAATACGCCGTTGCTCGATCCGCAACATATCTACACGCGCTGCAATGTTTCAGAGGCGCTGCCCGGTGCTTTGTGTCCGTTGACACATTCCGTCACCGGTCGCGGTCTTGAAGTGGGCATGCAACGTATGTTCATTGATTTCGGCATACTCGAACATGAAGATGACAAATGGTATGTGATGGCCAATTTTTACGGCCACATGTTCATGAACTTGTCGACGATGGCCTGGACCTCGCTGAAAGCCTTTGGCACCAATGCCGACGATCTGGCGCTGGCGGTGTGTGGTCGTTTGATTCCGGAGTTGAATGAAGGTTTTGTCAAACCGCCGCTGTGGAAGCGCCTGCCGGTCTTGCGCAAATATTTTTCCACGCTGTTTTCCGGCGGCAAGCATCGCGAGCGTTTGCAGCAGCAAGTGCAGACACTGCAATTGCGGCCACAGCAAACGGCGCTGATGCAGTGGCAGATGATTGATGAGCACATGGATGAAATGTACAAGGCGCATCATTCGCATCTGGTGTCATCAACCGGCTCCGGCATGATGACGCCCTTGTTGCTGGGCATTCTCGCCAAAGGGCAGCCGCCGGCCGATGAGCATCACCTGATGGTGGCGGATTTGCTGGCCGGTGCTGACAACGTGGAAAGTGCGGACATTGCATTGGGCGCAACGCGGATACAGCAAAAACTTTTGCAACAGCAAAATGTCAGCGAGTGTTTTGTCGATGTGACAGCGGATCAGGCGCTGGCCTACTTGCGTTCGACTGATTCTGGTGAAGCCGGTAGGGAGTTTGCGCGTTACTTGCAGCGCCACGGTCATCGCTCGATCAGCGAAATGGATTTGCGCATGAAAGAGTGGGCTTGTGATCCCATGCCTTTGATTCATACCTTGCAGAATGCCGTGCGCGGTTTGTTATCGCAGGGCAATGTTGCTGCCAGAACGGCAGCCTCGAATGCCGATGCCATGCGTGCACAGAATGCGGTGGTGCGTTTTCTGGTGCGATTGGCACAGCGTACGGTGCAGGGGCGCGAGCTGTCGAAATCCTGCCTGCTAGGTGTGAAACAGAAATTCAAGCAAGCCTATCGTGATCTGGCACAGCTAATGGTTGCAGAAAATATTCTGCCGGATACCGATGCCGTGTACTTTCTCACTCATAATGAGCTCGGTGAGTTATTGCGCACTGGTAAACGTGAGCTGGTTGCGCATGCCTTGCAACGTCGCCATGCACTGGATCAGCAGCAGCAATTGCAGTTTGCAGATATCAGTGTCGGCGTGCCGCAACCGGTACAACCAGATCTCACGCAATTGCCTGCCGACAAACTGGTGCGCGGCAGGACGGTCAGCCGTGGCCGCGTGGTCGGTTACGCCAAAATTGCGCTGGTGGTCAGCGAGGCGGAGAAGCTGCAGGCCGGCGACATCCTGATCGCTCCCATCACTGATATCGCCTGGACACCGTATTTCGGTTTGATCGGTGGTTTGGCCACCGACATCGGCAGTGCCGTTTCACACGGGGCAGTAGTGGCGCGGGAATACGGCCTGCCTGCCATCGTAAAAACCGATATTGGCACCCAGGTTTTCCAGGATGGCGATCTGGTGGTGCTCGATGCCGATAACGGTCTGCTGCGCCCGGCCAGCGCGGACGAGGCACAGTCTTTCCTGGCGACTCGGTCGCACTGAATTGTTGGGCGCAGCCATGGTCAATGCCGCTGCAGGCTGCTAGATTGTGCTGCGGCCGGAGCTGTTCCGGTCATTGGTTTCGGAAAACAGGCAATTTTTTTGAGGGCTTTTTATGAACAAAAAAACACGTTTGCTGGCTGCGGTTGCGTTGACCAGTGCTGTAGTCATCCCGGCTGTACATGCGGATGCCGATCCTTTCCAGCAGGCAACCGTGCTGGCCAACGCTCATGAAGAAAAAGACGGCGAAGGCAAGTGTGGCGAGGGCAAGTGCGGCGAAATGGATGGTGGTGAGAAGGGTGGCAAGGATGACAAAGGTGATGCTGCGCCCAAGTCCTGAAACACATGGGAGTTAAAGCGGCCCGCACGCATATTGAAGTTGAAGGTGCGGGCCTCGGTTTACGCAGGGGCTTGTTGAAGCCTTTGCAGGATGTCGGCCGTGAAGCGATGAACTTCATGGAGGTGACGCCCGATAACTGGATCGGGATTGGCGGTGCCTACCGTCGCCAGCTGCGCAGTTTCACCGAGCGTTTCCCGTTTGTTGCGCACGGCTTGTCTTTGTCATTGGGCGGGCCTGATGTGCTGGATGTGGCATACATAAACCAGCTTAAAAACTTTCTCGTCGAGCACAATATTCGCTGTTTCAGTGAACACCTTAGCTATTGCAGTGCCGGCGGCCACCTCTACGATCTCATGCCCTTGCCGTTTACCGATGAAGCAGTCAGGCATGTTGCAACACGTATTAGTCAGGTGCAGGACATGCTGGGACAGCGCATTGCTGTTGAAAACATTTCCTATTATGCAGCGCCGTTTCAGCAATTGAGTGAAATCGACTTTGTTTGCGCTGTGCTGCAGGAAGCGGATTGTGACCTGTTGCTGGACGTCAACAATGTCTACGTTAACAGCATCAACCATCACTACGATGCGTACGAATTTATCGCTGCACTGCCTTTGCAGCGTGTGGTTTATCTGCATATGGCAGGCCACAAGACCGTTTCCGAAACCTTGTTGATCGATACGCACGGCTCTGCCGTTATCGAACCGGTGTGGGATTTGTTGGCATTCGTGTATGAAAAGCTAGGTACGGTACCCACGCTGCTGGAGCGTGATTTTGACTATCCGCCTATTGAGCAGTTGCTGGATGAAGTAGGGCGTATCCGTCAGTTGCAAGGAAACTTGCATGCCTGTTAACGAGCGCGCCGTCTTGTTCGAGCAGCAGCGGCAATTCGCCGATCATTTGCGTGCGCCGCAGCAACATCCTGCGCCTGCAGGCCTTGATGCCGAGCGCCTGCAGGTTTATCGGGAACTGTTTTTCAATAATGTCAGCGGATTACTTGCTTCATTGTTTCCGCAGTTGCGTTCGGTGTGCGCTGCGGATTTCTGGCATGCACTGGTGCGCGATTTCTATGCACATCATGCCTGCGTTACACCGCGATTTCCCGCCGTGGCTGACGAGTTTGTTGAATATCTGTTGCATGAACGGCAGGCGTTGGATGATCCGCCGTGGCTGGTTGAGCTGGCCCAGTTTGAATGGGCGCAACTCGCCTTGCAGAACAGTGAAGAGGAACTGCCTGCCATGGCGATGGATGCAAATACGGACAGCGAGCTCGAAAAGCAGAAGCTGGAGTTCTCGCCATTGTGCTGGCCTTTGTTGTTCCGCTACCCCGTGCACTGCGCGGCGTCTGAAGTGTTGTCTACTGGTCTGCAACCACAGGAAACCTGTTTGTTGCTGTACCGCCGGCGCGATGATGTTGTGGTTGTTCTGGAAACGACGGTCGTTATTTTCCGTCTGTTGCAGCTATTGCAGCGCGGTGACGTTGCTGCTGCCATTGCTGCGCTGGCTGTAGAGATGTTGCCGCATGACAAGGAATGGGTATCTCGCATGGCAATAAACAGCATCCGCAATTTTCTCGCTGCTGAAATCCTGCTGCCCTGTCTGGATTATTCGAGGCATACCGTCAGAGACAGCGCATAACTTTGCCATTGCACGGGAATGTTGAATGCCCGCAAGTGGCCGGGAATGTTGATCTGTTCCGGTTCGCCTTTCACGACAACTGGTACGGAAATCATGAACCCGGCACCAAATTCAGTGCGTGCGTTGCCGGAAATGGTGTTGGCCAGCTCGCCGATACTGTCGCGCACCATGTCTTCGTCTATCTGTTTCTCACCCAGCGTCAGCAATAAATGGTGCAGCATGATACGTGGCGCAGAAATCAGTACGCACCCCTTGCGCGTACCTGAAACACCGATGATGCCGGTGTAGTCGGAAAGCGGAATGCCGTCATGGCGCGTAAGATATGGCGTGCCGATAATGGCTTCGTTGTCAGATACTGTACTGAAATAATGTCTGGCGCCGCTAATGAATGTCGTTACTTCATGCTCGTTCATCATGTCTTTGCACTCATGTATGATTTGCTTTTTGCTTGCGCGGCGCTTTCGATCAGGCGATTGAGTGACTGGTTCAATTCGGCAGATGTAAAAGGCTTGCACAGAAATCCGCGAGCGCCGTTGCGAATGGCTTCAATCGCAGTGGATTTGTCTGCCAGGGCAGAAATTACCAGAATGATGATGTCCGGTTTGAGTTTTACCAATTCCTTGATGCATTCAGTGCCATCCATTTCAGGCATGGTCAGGTCCATGGTAACAATGTCCGGCATGATGTCATGGCAGATACGCACTGCTTCCCGGCCATTAGTGGCCCGCACAATCTTGGTGATGCCGGTCAGCGTATTTTCACGTGCAATCTTGTTGCGGATTATCATGGAATCATCGACGATCATGAGCTTCATCTTGCTTTCCTGTTATCAGATTGTAGTGCTGCTCAGGCGGTTTGCCGCAGCGTCTGTTCCATTGGGAAATTGAATGTGAACTGTGTGAATTCTGACATCTTGTTTTTTAGTGATACAGAACCCTTGTGCTGATTCAGCAATTCACGGACAAGGCTCAGGCCTATGCCTCGGCCGGCATGAAGGCCTGCTGGTCGGGCTGTGGAAAAGTTTGGCTGGAATATCATGGCGACCAGTTTTGCGGCGTCCAGATTTTCCAGTTTGTCGGCAGTCATGATCTGGTTTTCCATCGCCTTCATGCGGATACTCTTGAGATTGATGCCGGCACCATCATCCCGAATGCTCAGATTTATATGTGACTTGCTTTGCTGAAGCGAGATAACAACCTTGCCTGCTGCGGGTTTGCCAAGACTGATGCGTTCTGCAGTTGCCTCAATGCCATGGCAGATGGCATTGCGTGTGCACTGCACAATAATGTCTTGTACGGCGTGGCGAACTGTCTCCGGTAAGTCATCGGTCGAACAGCCTTCCCAGATCAACTGCACCTGCTTGTTTTCATCGCTGGCAATGTTGCTGGCCATACGCAACAGTTTTTCCTGCCACTCATTTTTTTGAACAGGCAGGCTGTCGTTACTGGCGGATTCAGGTTTTATCAGCCGCATGGTCAGCTTGTGCATGTTGCCGAGATCCGTCATCAGGCGATTCAGCTCAACTGTTGCGCCGACGAAATCGTCACCACATAGAAGGTCTTTGTCATGAATCTGCTTGAGCTTTTCTTCAAAGCGGTGGACGCGCTCCAGCATGAATTGCAGTTCTGCCATAGAGCAGTCACCTTTGAGCTTGTGTGCGAGACGTTGTGCCTTGACCAGCTTGTCACGCAAGCTGTTTTCATTGCGCGCGGGTGAGCGGAAAACCTGATTGATGTCTACCAGCAGTTTGTGTGCGGATTGCAGGAATTCGTGAAGTATTTCCGGATCCAGATGCAGGATTGCCGTCAGCAAGGTGATGTCTTCCCTGGCTTTGTTTTCAGATTTTTTCAGTGCTGCACGGAGGTTGACCGCTTCTGTTATGTCAGAGACGCTGACCAGTACATGTGAGATCAGGTTATTTTCCCAGGTACGCTTGAAGGAGAATTGCAAGTGCTTGACACTATAGGTTCCCTCTCGGTTGTCGATATGAATCTCCACTTCGTGCAATGGGTTGAGATCCCTGATCAGGGATTCCTCAACATGGCTGGTGAAGAGAAGTTCAATGTACTCGCAGGCAGTAGTGAGCGTCTTGGGTGTTACAAATGGTCGCATCACATCGGAAAAATGCCGGTTTCTCAATGAGTCTGCAGGGATAATTTCTGTCAGTGATGCCGAGTGCTGTTCGCCAATGATCAGCTGTCTGTCCAGCAGGAAAAGACCATCGGAAACGGAAGCCAGGATTTCCCGGGTTTCATGCTCTGCTTTTTCTGCTGCCGCATCGCTGCGTTTCAACTTGCGCATGAAGTGGAAGATGATCAATGCAAAGTTGGCAATAGCCAATACAATGCCAGCTGCCTGTACCTTGCGTATGGTCTGGACTTTATGGCGTGTGGTGGATTCGATGTTAACCGACATGTCGTGCAGGAGCGCAGACAGTTCTACATGACGTGAGTTGGCAAATGCCAGGGCTTTTTGCGTGCGCTCCAGGACGTCTGAGCGGCTGGAGTCGTTGAAATAGGCGTTGGCAATTGGTGACAGCAGTTTTCGGTATTCTTTCCAGAGGCTTTCAATGTTGTCGAGTGATGCCTTGTTCATCGTCAGGTAGTCGGTGTGGCTGAACAGTTTGTCTGCGCCTTGTCCGGCTCCAATCAGTTCGCCACCATAGATCATGGTGTCAAGCGTTTCGTCAAACTTCTGGAAAGGCTCGGTCAGTTTGTCGGTTGTTCTCAGGTAGGGCGCATCTGCCGAGTTGCTGTCCACGTAGACAGAATACAGGGATTGCAGGATCTGTTCTGCCAGTGTGCTCTGGCGATTGATGATGCTGATTGCGTGGGCATCGCTGTCAAGCTGTGTGGTGATATAGAAATTTAACCCCAGTATGCCTGTGTCGATTAAAACGAACAGTGTTACCGATATCATCAACTCCCTGTATTTGTTCTCCAGTAACCGCTTCAACGCCTTCATGAGGTCACTCCCAAGATAACGATTTGTATTATCGACGGCGACTGTTAAGGAATTGTTGCAAGTGTGGATGTATCCATTCCTGATGACTGCTGTAGTGCTGTTTTTCATGCGCCAGCAAGGTGCATATTTTGTCCGGGCGCACAGCTATGGTGCTTGCAAAGACTTTTCCTGCAATGATGCTGTCATGGAAGGCGGATATTTGTGGTCTGCAAATTGCTCTGTGGATCTGACCATAACGATGTTGGTAAAAACAGCAATGATCACCTCCCTGCAGTTTGCGCATCCTGAAAAGCAGTTGACACTGGATTATCTGGAAACTTTTGCGGTACCTGATGGCAATCGCCATGTCATCCATTGCAATGACTTGCAGATTGGTAGTCATTTTCAACCAGTCTACAGCCTGGCACATCAGCGCATGGTGGGTGCGGAAGCTCTGGCAAGACCTGCATTGGCAGCGCGTGGGCCAATATCGCCTCAGGCGCTGTTCTCTAGTGCCAACAGTCTTGAGGAAATCATTTTCCTGGACAGGCTGTGCCGTATGTTGCACGTGCGCAATTTCATGCGGCAGGCCGACGACAACAGCTGGCTTTTCCTTAATCTAAATCCTCTCGTGACTTTGTACGGCAGAAAATTTGGCTCCTTTTTCGGGCAACTGCTGGAGCGTTACGGGATTCCACCGCACAGGATTGTCATCGAAATTCTGGAGGGGCAGATTGACGATGAGGGCTTACTGGCAGAATCGATAGGTTATTACCGGGATATTGGCTGTTTGATCGCGATTGATGATTTCGGTGTCGGGCATTCCAATTTTGACCGCATCTGGCGCATTGCGCCGCACATAGTCAAATTTGATAAAACGGTTATCGAGCAAGCGGCCAACAACCGCAGTGTACGCAGGGTTTTGCCGGGTCTGGTCGCGCTTATTCATGAGGCCGGTAGTCTGGCTCTGATGGAAGGTATTGAAACAGAAGACCAGGCCTTGCTGGCCATGCAGGCTGGTATGGATTTTGTGCAGGGCTTTTTTTTCTCGCAACCCCAGCGAAATTTGCCCGGCTTCCTGTTTCACTCTGCGATTGGCCATTTGTTTGAACGTCTGCGTCAGGGTAATGTCATGGAGGAGCTGGTGAGCAAACGCAAACTGGGTTTATACCAGCAGGCATTTTTTGAGGCGATCATGAAAGTGCGTTCTGGTGGTAGCTTGCCAGATGTGTTGCAGCCTTTTCTGGCACTGCCTGCTGTCAATCGCTGTTATATTCTCGATGAGCAGGGCGTACAAGTCGGGCAAAATTTTTCCGCAGGACTGGTGACGGCAGAAGAAGATCCGCGGTTTGCTCCTTTGTCAGATGCGCGCAATGCCATCTGGGCGCGCAGGCATTATTTCCAGCGCGCTATTGTCGAGCCGGGGCGCATACAAACCAGTAAGCCGTATTTGTCGATTGCCGGTGGCAGTCTGTGTGTCACGCTGTCCATTGCCATTAACACGGCAGATGGGTTGCGAGTAGTGTGCGGAGACATTGCGTGGGATGACAGTGAGGTTGAAACCCTGGGCTATGTAGCTGCAACGGGTTGAGGTGTTGGTGATTGAAAATGATCGTCATCAGACTGTCTTCAAAACGTAGCCATCCTGTCATGCTCTGAACGCACAATACTGCAGTCTTCCGGCAGGATTGTGGTATTTGCATGTTCAGTGTCGATCAGATTATCCAGGAACATTTCCCCTTTTTTGCCGAAAAACCGACATTGTTTTCCACCACCCTGAGCCGGGTCTTGCGGCTGATTCTGCGCGAAAGGGATTTCGTTGCCTTTGCTGCTGAGTACCCGCATTTGCGCGGGATGGACTTTGTGGAACAGGTGTTGGCTTATTTTGATTTTGATTATCAGGTTCGCATGAATGAGCGTGCGCGGATTCCTTCATCAGGGCAGGTAGTGATTGTCGCCAATCACCCGATTGGTTCTCTGGACGGCTTGGCACTGTTGAAAATGGTGCACGAGATTCGCCCTGACGTAAAAGTGGTTGCCAATACACTGCTGCAGAAAATTGAGCCGCTTGGCAGTATGTTACTGCCGGTAAACAACATGCAGGGCAATACTTCCAGAGCGTGTATCCGCGCCATTCATGAGCATTTGCAGCAGGGTCGCACGCTGATCATCTTTCCTGCCGGTGAAGTCTCACGTCTGGGTGCGCAAGGCGTCATGGATGGTGAATGGAATCCGGGCTTCCTGCGCATGGCGCAGGCGGCACAGGCGCCCATTGTGCCTGTGCATGTGGATGGCAAGAATTCACCGCTGTTTTACGGTATGTCCGTACTGTGTCGCCCGCTCTCGACCTTGTGGCTGGTGCGCGAAATGTTCAAACAACAGAATCGCACCATCAGCATGCGCATTGGCGAGCCTGTGCATTGCAACACCTATTCCGGTTTGCCGATGGCTGGCAAAGCCGTGGCGCGATTGTTTCGCAAACATCTTTACCGCATTGGCAAAGGAAAAAAGCCTTTGCTGAAGACGGAGACAGCCATCGCCTTGCCGGAAAATCGCCAGCAGTTGCGCGCTGCCATTCGCAGCGGGCAGTTACTCGGAGAAACCCGTGATGGCAAGAAGATCTGGTTACATGACTATCAACCGGATTCGCCAGTGATGCGCGAGATTGCGCGGCTGCGTGAAGTCTCATTTCGCGCAGTGGGCGAGGGCTGTGGCAAGCATCGCGATACTGACCGTTTCGATATGCACTACCAACACATGGTTCTCTGGGACGATGATGACATGGAAGTGGTTGGTGCATACCGCTGGCGCGCGACCGGCAAAGATGGTCTGCAGACTGTGGATGTCTCGCACCTCTATACACACGAACTGTTTGCCTTTGAAGCAGGTATGACGCCTGTATTGGCGCAAGGCCTGGAACTGGGTCGCAGTTTTGTGCAGCCTAAATACTGGGGTAGACGCAGCCTTGATTACCTGTGGCACGGAATTGGTGCCTATCTGAAAACGCGGCCGGATATCCGCTATCTTTTCGGGCCGGTATCGATAAGCCAGAATTATCCTGCGCATGCCATGGCGATGATCGTTTATTTTTACCAGTTGTACTTTGGTACATCCGAAAAAATCATGCAGGCCAGATTGCCATACCGTATTGAACCCGAGCGACAGCTGGAATTGGCAAAGCTGTTCAATGCCGGGAATTATCATGATGATTTCTGTATTCTCAAAGCCCAGTTACAGCAAATGGGGCTGGCAGTGCCTACGCTCTACAAGCAGTACACGGAATTGTGCGATGAAGACGGTGTGCGCTTCGTCGATTTCAATATTGATCCTGCCTTTGCCAGTTGTGTTGATGGTTTGGTGGTGGTTGATCTGCAGCGGGTCAAATCCAGCAAGTTATCCCGCTACATGGGTTGATCTGTTATTGCGTCTGGAATTTTCCAACCAGTGCGCGCAAGTGTGTGGCGAGCCTTGCCAGTTCGCTACTGGCCTGCAAATTGTCATTTGCACACTGGATGGTAATTTCCGAACCGTTGACGATGGCCTGTGCTGAATGCTTGATGGTATCAGTTACTGTGCTGCCTTCTTCTGCAGCACTGGCAATTTCCAGACTCATGGCATTGATCGCCTGAACCATTTCCGTAATGCGGTTCAGGGCTACACCAGCACTGAGTGCATATTCGACACTGTTGCTTGCTTCCTGGCTGCTGATGTTCATGGCGCTGACAGCTTCGCGTGTGCCCTGTTGCAGTCTTTCTATCATGCTCTGGATTTCGGATGTGGAGTCCTGGGTTTTGACGGCGAGCGATCTGACTTCGTCCGCTACCACGGCAAAGCCGCGGCCTTGCTCGCCGGCGCGAGCCGCTTCAATGGCGGCATTAAGTGCCAGCAGGTTGGTTTGATTGGCTATGTTGCGTATGACTTCAAGAACGGAACCTATGTTGTCACTGTATTCATTCAGTCGGTGAATGACGGCGCTGGACTCCTGAATGCGTGAAGACAGCTGCTGGATTTTTTCAGCATTGTGCTCAACAATTTTTTTGCCATTGTTGGCTTCTTCTGTTGCATTCTGTACCTGAACTGATGCCTCTGCGGCATTTTTGGCGATATTGCTCACTGCCTGCGACATCTCATTAATCGCTGTTGCAATGCTTAGTGTCTGCAATTTCTGTTCCGATATGCTTTTCTGGCTGTGACGTGATACCGCTTCTGTCTCTTCAGCGCAGGCGGCAAGTTCCTGTGAGCCATTGGTGAGTGACCTGACCGTTTCCCTCAGGGAGTCGGTGAGGCGGTTGGTGCTGTTGCCCAGTGTGCCGAACTCATCCTGGCTGGTTATTGCCAGTGTGTCACGCAGGTCACCTGCTTCAAGTTTTTCCATCAGTTTTACAACGGATTGCAGTGGACTTTGAATGCTGCGTGTGACCAGTGAGGCGATGATGATTGCTACAACCGTCGCGCTGATCGTGAAAATAACCAGCAGGTAGTGAAGGTGTAGTTCGCCTATTACCAAACTTCAAGCTATCAATATGGAATGGGAGCCATTCTTTTCTTGGTTGTCTGCAGGCGACATAAAAACGTCATCCACTCATCATGTGGCTGTCATGCAGTTGGCGTATTTATAGGCCATGAGACTGCTAAATGGTTTGCACGATACCGATGTCCGACTGTTTTTCTGGGTACAGCAATACCAGGGTTTGTTGCTGCGCTCGGCGCGAGCGGCATCACGCACGGCAGACGGTTACCTGTATGCGGTGCTGCCACTCATGTACTGGGTGCTGCTGCCAGTTGCAGGTGGAGCATTCTGCAAGCAGGTAATGCTGGCCTTCGCCATTGAACGTCCGTTGTATTACCTGCTGAAGAAAACCTGCAAACGCCGCCGGCCGCCGGCCGCAATTCCGGGCTTTACCAGCATCATTACCGCTTCTGATGAATTCAGTTTTCCGTCAGGCCACACCTGTGGTGCGTTTCTGTTTGCTACGTTGCTGTGCCTGCAATTCGGCTGGTTGGTGATGCCGCTGTATGTGTGGGCGGCGTTTGTGGGGCTGTCGCGTGTGGTGCTGGGTGTGCATTTCCCGACGGATATTCTGGTGGGTGCGGCGCTGGGTATCAGCATTGCACTCGCTGTTGGCATGTGAGTGTGTGAGGCGTTGATGAAGATTCTCTATGGTGTGCAGGGTACGGGTAATGGTCATTTGTCCCGCGCGCGGGCTATGGCGAAACATTTCAAACGCCATAATGCCGATGTCAGCTATGTGTTCAGCGGACGTAAACGTGAAGATCTGTTTGGCATGGACGTGTTCGGCGATTTCGATGTGAAATCCGGCCTCACTTTCAGTATCGGTGATGGCAGGGTCTCCTATCTGAAAACATTGTTGACGAACAATCCCATACGTTTCGTTCGCGAAGTGTTGGCACTGGATCTTTCGGCTTACGATGTGGTGGTGAATGATTTCGAACCCGTGACAGCCTGGGCGGCACGACTCAGTGGCAAACGCCTGATCTGTTTTGGTCATCAGCCAGCGTTTCACCACAATATCCCTGTGTCGGGTGCGGATCCCCTGGCGCGCATGGTGCTGAAATATTTTGCGCCGGGGCATGTCAATATCGGATTGCATTGGCATCACTTCAATCAGCCGATATTGCCGCCCATTATTCACTTCGAGGCCGATGATACGCCGGTCACGGACAATAAAGTGCTGGTTTACCTGCCTTTCGAGAATCAGCAGCATCTGATCGAGATCCTGCGCCAGTTTCCGTATTTCGATTTTTATGTTTATGCGCCACAACATGCCGGCAGTGATGAGGGAAATATCCACTTGCGTCCGTTTTCGCTGGAGGGCTTCCAGCATGATCTGAAGTCGGCAGCATCGGTGATGTGCAACGCAGGTTTTGAGCTGCCAAGTGAATGCTTGCAACTGGGCAAGAAAATTCTGGTCAAGCCGGTGCATAACCAGATGGAGCAGGCTTCCAATGTGCTGGCGCTGGAGCGGTTGGGTCTGGCTTCGACCATGCAGCATGTTGATGCAACCAGCATTGGGCACTGGCTGTTACAGGAAAACAGCAACAAGCCCATGAATTACCCGGATGTTGCTGCAGCACTCGTGCAATGGATTTTGTCAGGTGACTGGCATGACAGCGATACACTGGTAAACACATTGTGGCGTGATACGGTGTTTGCCCATTGATTCGTGCTGGATTTTCTATTCCGGTTATGTAATGTATTTCATGCCGCCTGGATGTTTTTGCCAGATTCCGGGCTCGCTGTGCTGTTTTCCAGCTGTTTGATGCGTTTGCGCGAATCTGACCAGTGCAGTATTTCCAGTTTGCCATCCCGGGTTTCGACCAGGGCCGTACAGTTCTCGATCCAGTCGCCATCGTTGCAGTAGAGCAATCCATTTTCCATGCGAATGTTAGGGTGGTGGATATGGCCGCACACCACGCCATCCATACCTTGTTGTTGTGCCCAGTGCAGTATACTTTCTTCGAAATAGTTGATGGCTTGTGCGGCGTTGTTGATGCGGGTCTTTATGTAGCCGGCCAGCGACCAATATGAATAACCAAAACGTTTGCGCAAATGATTGGCGGTGCGGTTGAGAAACAGCAGGAAATCATAGGCGATATCACCCACAATGCGAGTGAAGCGGCTGAAGCGGATAACATCGTCCAGTTCGTCGCCATGCATGACCAGCAGTTTTTTGCCATCCAGCATTTCATGGATATGATTCTCGCAAATGCTGACGGCTCCGAAAGATTCGCCGATGTAATCGCGAAATACGCGGTCGTGGTTGCCTGGTATGTAGATAACGTTTACACCGTCACGCGCTTTTTTCAGCAATGTGCGCAGAACCTGGTTGTGTGCAGGGGGCCAGTGGAAGCTGCGCGACAGTGACCAGATGTCTATGATGTCGCCGACCAGATAGAGCGTTTCACATTCGACCCGCTCGAGAAAATCCAGCAGGAATTCGGCTTTGCAGTCGCGGTAACCGAGGTGTATGTCGGAAATCCATACCGTGCGCACCATAATGCGATCGGGTAGCAGGCGATCTGGCATGTCACGACCCCTGTGCAGGTTTTGGACATGCTAGGTCTGTTGCTTTACAGCACGACTACATCTGTTTGACGATTTTGTGAAAAAAGATCGGGCTATCGGCGCGTGATCAACTGGCGCAGCCAGCGCCACAATGAATTGCCGGTCAGGACCATGCGGTCGATGTCGTCGAATTGTTTGGCCAGTGCCTGCGGGTTGGCGTAGAACAGCGTGCGGGTTTGAAATCCCTTGCTGGCATCCAGTTCGCGTACTACGCGTGCAGGATTGCCGGCTACAACAACGTTGGCAGGTACATCCTTGGTGACGACACTGCAGGCGGCGACGATGCTGTTGTCGCCAATGGTGACGCCTTTCAGTACGGTGGCGCGATCACCGATCCACACGTTGTTGCCGATGTGCACGGGTTTGGGTTCCGGGTCGCGATTGACGCGATCATAGACGCCGTGCCAGTCGCAGTCGGTGATGTAGACCCCGTTGGCCATCATGCAGCCGTGGCCGATAGTGATTTCATCGGAGGCGCTGATGCGTACGCCGGGTGAAATCATCACGGCATCGCCAATGCGTATGCTGCCGAGACCGGGTTCGCGCCCCCAGACGCCGATGCGCACCCGGTTGTCAGCTTCTGCAACAATGGTTGCCGAGTGGCCAAGATGAATATTGGGGCCTGATACTACGGTGTACCAGGGTTTCATGACAGTGTGAAAGTCGCCGAGTGTTGCGAATTCAGGCCGTAGGAAATATTCCGTGTACCAGTGGCGGAAGCGCAGATAATTTTTCTTGACCCAGTAGGGGCGCAGATCGGTTTTCATGTTGGCAAATCCCTGTGCCGTTTCAGAACTTGCTGCGTTGGCCGAGATAGAGTGTCAGCATCTGGCCGGGCTGCAGTGTGTAGCGGTTCTTGTCGAGTGCATTCCAGCGTGCGATGTCATCCACGTTCAGTTTGTGTTTGCGCGCGATGGCCATCAGCGTATCGCCACTTTGCACCTTGTAAGCAGTTCTGTTGCTGCCGGTATCCAGCGAGGTCGGTTTTTTGCTGGCGAGTTTTTTGTCAGCCGTGTTGTTGGCTGCAGTTTGCTTTTCGCCAGGTTTTTCTGGTGTCGCGGTTGCCGCAGTTTTTGTCGTGCCGGGCAGGGCGAGTGTCTGTCCGAGTTTCAGCGGCTCGTTCTTGTCCAGCTTGTTCAGTTTTTGCAGTTCTGCCACGGTGGTGTTCTGTTTTCTGGCAATGATCGACAGAGTGTCTTTTGCTTGTACGACATAGGTGCGGCCGCTGCTACTGACGATTTTCTGGTTGCTGGCTACTTTCTGTTCCATTTCCTGCACGCGTGGGTTGGTGATCTGCGCGGGCATGCGGTGATCCGCCACCGGCATCAGCAATTCGGTGCCGGCAGCAATCTGGCCGGCAGATTTGTTGTTCACGTTCTGGATCAGGTCGGGCGAGGTGTTGAAGCGCTTGGCAATCTTGCCCAACGAATCACCGGGCTGCACGGTGTAGCGCGTCCATTGCAGGCGATCCTCGGCGCTGAGATTGGCTACGCGCTCCTGCAGTTCATTGGCCTGATCAATGGGAACCAGCAGGCGATAGCTCTTGCCGGGAGGCGTTGCCCAGCGGCTGATGCCGGGATTGAGCAGGTAGAGTTCATCGCTGCTGATGCCGGCCATGTCGGCGGCGCGCGAGACATCCATCTGGCTGTCGATGTTCACTTCGGCAAAGTAGGGCAGATCCGGAATATAAGCCCAGTGCACGCCATAGGCATCGGGATTGCGGCTGATCTGTGCCAGTGCCAGCAGTTTGGGGACATAGGCCTGTGTTTCGGCTGGTACGTCCAGACTCCAGTAGTCAGTCGGCAAGCCTTTGGCCTTGTTCTTGGCGACGGCGCGATCTATGGTGCCCCAGCCGGCATTGTAGGCAGCCAGTGCTTTCAGCCAGTCGCCGTCGTAATGGTCGCGCAGGAATACCAGGTAATCGAGGGCGGTACTGGTGGAGCCGACGATGTCACGCCGCTCGTCATACCACCAGTTCATGTCCATTTCTAGGTGCTTGGCGGTGCTGGGGATGAACTGCCACAGCCCGGAAGCCTGGCTGCGCGAGTAGGCAAACGGGTTGTAGGCGCTCTCCACCACCGGCAGCAGAGCCAGCTCGCCCGGCAAGTCGCGTTTTTCCAGCTCGCCTGCCACATGATAGAGGTAGCGTGAGGCACGGCCTGACATGCGATCCAGATAGGCCTGATGGTTGGCATACCAGTTGCGCTCGGTGTTGATGCGCTCGTTCTTGTTGCCGGCTTTCAGGCTGTCCTTGAAACGATAGTTTTTCTGTATGCGATCCCAGAGATCGGGTTGCAGCGCGGGTGCGCCACGCCATTCGGCCAGGCATTGCTGGCCATCGCTGTGGCCGCTGAAGCTGAAGAAGCGGTGCTGTGCCGGGCGATGCTGGTTATCGGTTTGACGAGGTTCGCTTTGGGGCGGGTTGCTGGTACAGGCGGCCAGCAGCAAGACCAGGCTGGTGGCAGCGAGTCGCAGAACGGGGGAAATGCGGGCAATAGGCCGGCGAGCAGGGCTTGCTGTCATGAAAAGGCTCTTCGCGTCGGTCGGAATCTGGCGCCATTGTGGGCGATAGGCGTCAATCTTTCCAGCCCTTGCAAGGCACTGGCCTGACCTCGGTCAAGAGGCTGTTGCGGGCACTACGCTGTTCAGGCTGCACTCGACGCAGTTGCGGCCGCGCTGCTTGGCGCGGTACAGCGCCTGGTCGGCGCGTTCGAACAGGGAATCCCGGCTGTCTTGTGGCAACAAGGTTGCAGCGCCAATACTGACACTCATCGGCAGTTGTTGCGGCCCCAGCAGAACCTGCTGCTCGGCGACTTTCATGCGGATGCGCTCGCCGACGAGTCGGGCACGGAATTCATCGGTCTGGTCCAGCACCACCACAAACTCGTCGCCGCCGTAACGGTAGAGACGGTCACTGACGCGGGTGGCACTGCGAATGGCGTTGGAAACTTGCACCAGGGCGCGGTCGCCGGTGGCGTGCCCCAGGGAATCGTTGATGCTCTTGAAGTGGTCGATGTCGATCACCAGCAGTGACAGCGTCAGGTGATTGCGCTTGTTGATCAGCAATTCGCGCTGGATGTCCTGTTCAAAGCTGTGGCGGTTGCCGATCTGGGTCAGCGGATCCTGGGTGGCCGAGCGCACGGCATGGTGGAAGGCCAGGGCGTTGCGCACCGGATAGATAAGCACCGACAACAGCGATTCCAGCAGCAGCTGCTCCTTTTCATTGAAGCGCTTGCTGCGCGAGAAGCCGATCTCGCCCAGTGAGTCGCCCTGCAGGCTCAGGCGGTAGTGACAGTGGTGGCGGGCGGTCTCGCCAATCTGCACGGTGATGTCGTATTGCTCGTGGCGGTAATCCAGGCCGTTGAGGTGAATCAGCTTGTCAAGCTCGTTGAAGAAGAACTGCAGTTGTTGCTCCAGAGCCAGGCTGGTTTGCAGCGAGCTGGACAGCCTGAACAGGAACTCCAGATGCTGTTCCTGGCTGAAGTTCTTCAGGATGGCGCGGTTGCTGTTGTTGATGGCGTTACTCATGGCGTCGATTCACTGCATTGGAAACCTGTGCAAGCCAGAGCGATTTTTGTGCCAGCCTTGATAACATATTGATTTGTATTGTTTTCCTGTCTATTCGATCCGGTCAGGCGGCAGATATTTGCCGCCGGGGCAAGTGGCAGGGTGAATCGGCGGCGGAAAAATGGCGAATTAGAAGCCTGCAGGGTGTACGGCTGCTCCCATCCATGGCAATTTTCGGGTAACGTGCGCGGCTTTGTAGAGTTGGGTTGCTGGTTGTCCATGAACCGTTTTGACGATATTCGCCCTTACAACGATGACGAAGCCCGCGCGGTGCTCGACCGCGTTCTGGCTGATCCTGAATTTCTTGGCGCCCTGGGCCGTTTCCGTTTTCCCGGCTGGCCGGCATGGATGCTTTCTGCTCTCAGACCACTGATTCGCTGGCGGCTCGGCCGCGAGACGCGCAACGTCAGTGATGTGCGCAGTTTTCAGGCGGTGGTGGAAAAATACATGCGCCAGATGATCGGCAGCACGACCAGCGCGCTGACGGTTTCCGGGCTGGATCTTCTGAAGCCGGGTCAGGCGTATCTGTTTGTTAGCAATCACCGCGATATTGCGATGGATCCTGCATTCGTGAACTGGGTGCTGTGGCAGAACGGCATGGATACCGTGCGTATCGCCATCGGCGACAATCTACTGACCAAGCCTTTCGCGTCAGACTTGATGCGCCTGAACAAGAGCTTTCTGGTCAAACGCGGTGAAACGGCGCCGAAAAAAATCTACGCCGCCTTGAAACAGCTTTCTTCCTATATTCACTTTTCCATTACTGAAGAAAAGTCTTCGGTGTGGATTGCCCAGCGCGAAGGGCGAGCCAAGGATGGGTGCGATCGCACGGAAGAAGCCATTATCAAGATGTTTGCCATGAGCAAACCGAAAGATCAGGCCTTTGCCGATTTCATCCGCGAATTGCACATCGTGCCGGTGGCGATTTCCTACGAGTGGGATCCCTGTGATGTCGCCAAGGCGCGTGAGCTCTGCCACAAGGCGACGCACGGCAGCTACCAGAAAGACGAGCATGAAGATGTACAGAGCATCGCCGCCGGCATTGCCGGTAACAAGGGCCGCGTGCATGTCAGTTTCGGGGATGTGCTGACGGCGGATTTTGAATCTGCTGAAGCAGTAGCACGGGAACTGGATCGTCAGATTGTCAGCAACTACGTGCTGTTCCCCAGCAACTATTTTGCGGCCACCGCGCTGGGTGACGACGCACAGGGCCAATGGGGTTCTGAGGCGCAAGCATTTTCAGTCGAGAGCCTGCAAACCGAAAAACAGTTGTTCGACGAGCGATTGGCTGCTTGCCCGGCAGAGTTTCGCGACTGGTGGCTGGCGATGTATGCCAATCCGGTGCGTAGCCGCCGTGCATTCAAACAATAGCGGCGGGAACTTTCCTGAAACGCGCTGCTCACAGCGCACACTTTGTTTTCGCAGAACAGTTTCGCAGAACGAATCAACAAGAACGGGAACGCCATGATCGAAGTTGAAAACCTTGTGCGGCAGTTCGGTGCCTTCACGGCTGTCGATAATCTGAGCTTCAGCGTAGCCCCCGGCGAAGTGCTGGGTTTTCTCGGACCCAATGGTGCCGGCAAATCCACCACCATGAAAATGCTCACCGGTTTTTTGCGGCCTACCAGCGGCAGCGTGCGTGTTTTCGGTACGGATATGTGGCAACAGCCGCTGCCGGCCAAGGCCATGATCGGTTATCTGCCGGAAGGAGCTCCCAGTTACGGTGAAATGACGGTAGCAGGGTTTCTGGAATTCATCGCCGCCGTGCGCGGCTTTCGCGGGCAGCAAAAGAAGCAGGCGGTCGCGGCTGCGGCAGAGAAAGCGGCGGTGCGTGATGTCATGCACCAGACCATTGATACCTTGTCGAAAGGCTATCGGCGCCGCGTGGGTCTTGCACAGGCGATTCTGCATGATCCGCGTGTGCTGATTCTCGATGAGCCAACCGACGGGCTTGATCCAAACCAGAAATTTCATGTGCGCGAACTGATTCGCAATCTGTCACAGGACAAACTGGTGATTGTCTCTACCCATATTCTGGAAGAGGTCAGCGCTGTGTGTACGCGTGCCATTATTATCGCGAAGGGCAAATTGCTGGTGGATGATACGCCGGCGGCACTGGAACAACGCGCACCGAGTGGCCGACTTGACGATGTGTTCCGCACGCTGACAGGAGGTGTGTGATGTTGCCTGGTTTCTGGTCATCTTTGGCGATTGTCACGCGCCGTGAACTCGCTGCCTACTTTGCCACGCCGCTGGCCTATGTGTTTCTGGTAGTGTTTTTGATGTTGTGTGGATTCGCCACGTTTGAGCTGGGCAGTTTTTACCTGCGCAACCAGGCCGACCTCACGCCTTTTTTTGCCTATCATCCGTGGCTCTATCTGTATCTGGTGCCGGCCATTGCCATGCGCATCTGGGCGGAGGAGCGCAAGAGTGGCTCCATCGAGTTGTTGCTCACGCTGCCGTTACAACTGCGCACGGTGGTATTGGCAAAATTTCTTGCCGCATGGTTGTTTATCGCGCTGGCACTGGCGCTGACATTTCCATTGTGGATGACGGTCAATTATCTCGGTGAACCGGATAACGGTGTGATACTCGCCGCGTATCTCGGCAGCTGGTTGATGGCGGGGGCTTTTCTCGCGATCGGCTGTTGCCTGTCGGCTGTCAGCCGTAACCAGGTGGTGGCATTCGTACTGTCGGTGACAGTCTGTTTCCTGTTCGTATTGCTTGGCATGCCGCAACTGCTCAACAGTATCGAGGCAGTGTTGCCGCCGCTGCTGGTCGACGGTGTTGCCCAGCTCAGTCTGCTCACGCATTTCGATGCCATCTCCCGCGGCGTGCTCGATGTGCGCGATTTGTTGTTCTATCTGCTGTTCATTCTGTGCTGGCTGCTGGCCACCAGCATTGTCATTGAACAGAAAAAAGCAGAGTGAGGTGCGCGATGAGTACTGACAAGAAAGGTTTCTCCGTGCTGTCGCGCCGGTTTTTTTCCGGTATCGGCCTTGTGCTGCTGGCCGTGGTATTGCTCGCGGGTACCATGTTGCTGGCGCCATTGTCGCAATGGCGTCTGGATCTCACGCAGGACAAGCTTTACACCTTGTCACCAGGCACGCGCAATATCCTGCGGGATCTGAAAGAGCCTGTGCACCTGACATTCTATTATTCGGAAGCCCTGACGCGTGATATTCCGGTGCTGCGCAATTACGCGCAGCGCGTGCAGGAGTTGTTGGCGGAGTATGAGCGCGTCGCCAACGGCAAACTGAAACTGGATATCGTCAAACCCGAAGTGTTTTCAGAAGAAGAAGACGAAGCGGCAGCGGCCGGTTTGCAAGGCGTTCCCAACGGCAATGGCGAAGCCATCTATCTCGGTCTGGCCGGCGAGCGTGCCGAGCAGAAACAGCAGGTGGCATTTTTCAATCCGCAGCGTGAAAGTTTTCTTGAGTACGACATCAGCCAGATGATTTATCGGCTGCAACAGCCGCAACCGGTGGTGGCCGGCGTGATCACCGGTTTGCCGGTGTTCCGCAGTCTCGATTACAAAACCAACCGACCGCGCCCGGCCTGGGCCATCGTCAATCAGCTGCAGGAGTTGTTCGATATACGCCGGGAACTCGATCCGAACATCGACAAGATTGATGATGATCTGAACCTGCTGGTGGTGATACATCCGAACATGCTGCCGGAGAAAACCCTGTTCGCCATTGACCAGTTTGTATTGCGCGGCGGCAAGTTGTTGGCCTTTGTTGATCCCGTCGCGGAGGCCGATGAAAGTGAAGGGCGCATGGGCACCGGTTTTACCGATCGCAGCTCCAGTCTCGAGCAATTGTTTGATGCCTGGGGTATAGATTACGATCCGAAGAAAGTGCTGCTGGATCTCACCTATGCGCACAATATTCCGGTGACACAATACGGCCGGGAATTGCCCCACGTCGGTGTGCTCGGTCTGGAAGGCTCGGCTTTCAATCGCGAGCAGAATATGGTCGCAGAACTGGAGAATGTGAATATCCAGTCTGCGGGTGCGTTGTCTGCGAAAGCGGGTGCGACGACACAATTCATTCCTTTATTGTCATCCAGTGAAAAATCACAGCTGATGGATGCCGAGCAATACGCAACCCTCGGCGATCACAGCGCGTTGCTGCGCCAGTTCCAGCCGGACAATCAGCGCCGTCATGTTGCCGCGTTGGTGATTGGCGATGTGAAAACCGCATTTCCCAATGGCAAGCCGGCGCCGGTGGCGGGGCAGCCCATTGAAGTGCCGGCTGCGGATCAACCGGCACCGGTTTATCTCACCAGCTCGCAGAAATCGATACAGGTAATTGTGGTGGCGGATACCGATCTGCTGACGGATCGCATGTGGGTCGAGATGCAGGATTTTTACGGGCAGCCCATGCTGTCGCCGTTTGCGGCCAACGGTGACATGGTCGTGAACATGATTGATGCACTGGGCGGTAGTGCCGATCTTGTCAGCTTGCGCAGCCGTGGCACCTACCAGCGTCCGTTTACGCGCGTGGATGCCCTGGAAAAAGCGGCTAGCGAGCGTTTGCGTGAAGAACAGGATGCACTGACACAGGCATTGGCGGAAACCGAGAAAAAAATCACTGCGCTCAGCAAACCTGCAGCAAATACTGAAGAAGATGCGCCTTTGGAACTTACGGCAGAGCAGAAAGCTGAAGTGACAAAATTCCAGCAGGAAAAGTTGCGTATTCGCAAGAACCTGCGTGATGTCCAGCATCGCCTGAACAGTGATGTCGAGCAGCTGGGCATGCTCCTCAAGATCATCAATATTGCTGCTGTACCGGCGTTGTTGATATTGGTTGCGCTGCTGCTGTCGTTTGCACGCGCACGACGCAAACGTTTTACCTGAATCGCATGATGTCACATGCATCGGAAAAGCATGTGCTGGCGGTATGGCCAGCGCAGGCTTTTTTTATGTCGCAGGCACGGGCGCTTGCGGATTTATTGCAGGCGCCGCTGTTGTCATGCGATGCCGACGCAGCAGAGCGCCAGGCCTATGCCTTTGTGCTGTGTATTGATGAAAGTGGCCTTGCGTTGCTGCAAAACAAAAGTCGCATCGCGGTGGACTTTGTTAGCGGTGCCAATCAACACCGCCGCCTGCACGGTGGCGGTCGCGGTCAGCCTGTGGCAAAAGCGGTCGGGCTGAAAGCTGGCAACATCATTCCGCGTGTGCTGGATTGCACGGCTGGGCTTGGCCGGGATGCATTCGTGCTGGCATCGCTCGGTTGCCAGGTGCAGATGTGTGAACGATCGCCGCTGGTTCATGCACTCCTCGCCGATGGCTTGCAGCGTGCGTCAGTCGGTAACGATGAAAGTGTGTCCGCAATTGTTGCACGCATGTCACTGCAATCAACAGATGCACAATCATTCCTGACCAACATTGGCGACATGGATCGTCCGGATGTGATCTATCTGGATCCGATGTTTCCGGAGAGACGCAAAACCGCAGCGGTAAAAAAAGACATGGCCGCTTTCCATATGTTGGTGGGTGGTGATGAAGATGCCGATGCGCTGTTGCCGCTGGCCCTGCAGACGGCGCGCTGTCGCGTTGTGGTCAAGCGTCCACGCCATGCGCCGCATCTGGCCGGGCAAAAGCCTGATCTAGTGATGGAGGGAGAATCCACGCGTTTTGATATTTATCCGCTGCGCAGCATGCACTCGTAGCGCCAATCCTTGCCTGTCATGACAAAGCGGTGGCGTGCGCCCTCGACAGCGGCATCCTGGCTGTCATAACCGGCATCACCGCCGTAGAGTGCACAGGCGCCGCCTTCGATCATCACAATGCGTGGCACAAAATGAAAGGGTGTTTGTGCACGTGCAGCGAGTAGCGCGTTTGCGCAGTCGTTGTGCTGTGCAAGCCATGCCAGGCTTACACAGGTGGGAGGCATCAGTTGCAGTTCGCCGGCTTGTTGGCGTTGCAACGCTGTGGCAGGTGTGGCCCACAGGTGAGTATCAATTTCCATGCCGTCTACCTGCACTGCACCCGTGGGCGCTGCGGCAATGAAAAACCATGTGTCGTAACGTTTAGGGGCTTCAACCGGCGCCGTCCAGCGTGAAAAAAACAATAGCTCATCATCTTGCAGTTGGAGGCCAGCTTCTTCCATTGTTTCGCGCACGGCACTGGCCCGCGCGGCGCGCAAGACGTCGCCGTCATGCTGCTGCAGTTCTTCCTCTTCCACTTTGCCGCCGGGAAATACCCAGCTGCCGGCAATGAAGTCGGCATTGGCTGAGCGCTGCAGCATCAGGGTTTCCAGGCCGTTGTCGCCGTCGCGTAGCAGGATGACGGTTGCCGCAGGAAACAATGGTTTTTCATTCATAAGCTTATCCAGCCGCCGGTCAGAGGAAAATACAGTGCGCATTGAACCGGGATTGCATCCAGCTGCAGGCAAAGGTTTTGATAGCGCTGCAGCTGTTCGCGATACTGTTCCAGTTGATCTCGCAGGAATGTGTCAGTGGATTCGCCTGGCTGAGGCTCTGCCGATTTGTAGTCGATAATCCAGCGCACGCCATTGTCAATGAAGCAGCGGTCGATGATGTGCGTCTGCTGGCCATCGGCAAGCGCCCATTCACAGTGCGCACCCTGATGTTGCTGATCGAGTATCCATAAACCTCTGGGATCTTTCAGGGTGTTCTGCAGTGCTGCGGCAAGGCGAGCGCTTTGTGTTGCTGCCTGCACGGGCAGAAGACCTTCGCTCTGCAGTTGTTGCTGCCAGCGGCCCTGCAGGGATTCAATGCGTTTGTCCGGCCAGGCCACAACGCCATCTTCGCCGATACAGCGCAGCAGGCGATGCAACAGGATGCCGCTCACTTGTGCGGCGCGTTGTTCTTCTGTGACAACAGCAGGCTGGTTGCCCGGATCATTGTGATTGGCGTATTCATGGCCGCGCCATGGGTGCAGCAGTGTCTCGGTGCCTGTGATCGGTAGTGAAAATGTTGCAGGCAAACGCTGTAAATACGTGAGCACGATATCGGCGCTTTCCGTATCGGCTGTTTCCGTGTCGTTATCATCGTTTGTTGTACTGGCGCACACGGTCCATGATGTTGCCGCGTTGCTGAAGGCAGGCCAGATGGCGGCGAGCATGGTATTGGCTGGAGGTTTGTATTCGTCGCCGTCATTATTTGGCGGCGACACTGAAGCAAGCAGATGCAAATGTTTTATAGCGCGTGTACAAGCGACATAGAGCACGCGCAATGTTTCATGCTGTTCTTTCAGCTTTTTCAGTTTGCCGAGGTAATCATAGAGTGTGCCTGATTTGTCCCGGCCTGCTTCGGGCAGGATGTCGAGCAACAAGTTGACCTGGTCATGTCCGGTGTTGGTGTTTGTTGAATCAAGCTCGCTGAGGTATTCGTGCCACAGCAGCAGGGGCGTATCATTGCCGCGAGAGTGTTTGCCCAACTGCGGCAGCAGCACATGATCGAATTGCAGGCCTTTTGATTTGTGCATGGTCATGATCTGCACCGGATTGCCAGAGCTGGCAGGTGCATTGGCGTAGAGTTTATCCAGTGCACGTTCGAACTGCGGCATGTCTGTAATTGTTCCGCCGCGTTCATGTTTTTCCAGCAGATCGAGAAAATGCAGGCATTGTTCGTGTTCATTGGCCGAGCGCAGTGTCAACAAGCCACCCAGCGCCTGCCAGCATCCCTGTACGTGGGTACGCAGGGATTTGCGATGTGTCTGTGCCATGCAGAGCTGTAGTGTCGGCATGGCGCGTTGCAGGATTTTCTGGCTGTCGGCGCTCAGGTTTTTCACTGTTTGCCACTGTGCAAGGCTTTGCCACAGCGTCTGTGCCTGTTGTTTGCGGTGTTGCGCCAGTGCCAACAGATCGGCGTTGCACAATCCCAGCCATGGTGTACGCAGCACGGCCATCCATGCCATTTCATCGGCAGGTGAGAGCAGGGCGCGCGTCAGGCTAAGCAGATCCAGAACGGGCATTTGTCCGGCGAGGGGTTCGATGTCTGTTGCTTGCCAATCGATTCCGTGTGCGCGCAGCACCGGCAAAATAGACTGCAAAGGCGTGCGTGAACGCACGAGCACGGCAATGCTGTCGTCTGGATGTTGTGCGCGTATGGATGCAATCAGCTCGGCTATTTTTTCTGCCTGCGCACTACCGTCATCGCCGACAAAGCCGTGGCAGTAAACGGCTTCATCTTCCAGTGCGGGCTTGAAAGCGGTGGCTTCGCAGTAACGCGTGGCACCCGTGTTGAAATCTTCCTGTGATGGAAAAGCTGCTGCAAAGCTGTCGTTTACCCACTGCACGATCTTGTGTTGCGAGCGAAAATTTACCGACAACTGCACATCATGGAGTGCAATATTGCCGATGCCTTGCTGGCGGGCTTTCATGAATAAACCGACATTGGCTTCGCGAAAGCCATAGCAGGATTGCATGGCATCGCCTACTAAAAAGAGTGTGCGTCCATCATCGGGTTGCCAGCCCCGTGTCAATTTGCTCAGCAGATCGTATTGTGGTTTGGCGGTATCCTGGAATTCGTCTACCAGAATATGCTGGATGCGGTAATCGAGACGCAGCGCGAGATCGGTGGGGGCTTCATCGTCGCCCAGCGCCTGCAAGGCAGCCAACGTGATTTCCGTGAAATCGGATTGCTGGTTGGTGGCAAACAGGAGCTTGAGTTCCGCCACGGCACGCATCATCACAGCAGTAGCGTGTTGCAGTGCCAGCCAGCGCTTGTCGTCATACTCTGCATCAGGTAGCTGGCGAATAACTGCCAGTTGTTGTCGCAATGCATCATGCTCCGACAAGGTTTCCACCAGTGCGATAAAACCAGCCTTTTTTTCCTGTGCAACAGGGCTGGTCTTGTCGGTAGGAAAACCCAGTTTGGCGTTAATCCCGCCGGATTTCCGCCATTCGTTTTTTTCCGTCAACAACAGCTGGGCGATGGCCTGCCATTGTGGCAAGGATGCCGTCGTGCAGGCGGGGAGCTCGGTTATGTCTGTCAATGCATGGATGAAATGCCCAGGTTTGTCGCGCATATTGTCTGCGGCAAATCGGGCAAAGGCGGGCAGTGTCTTGGTGTATGGCCGCAGCTGTTCATGCGCCTTTTGCAGTGTGGGTAGAATCAAGAGCTCGATATTGTGTTCGAGAGCATCGCGTTCGCCATGTGCAGCCAGCAGATGCGGCAGCCATTGTTCACGCTTCTGCAGCAGTTCCGCGATCAGTTTTTCGGCTTGTGCAAAATTGTTATCCAGATGCAACAGAAAATCCGAGAGAGCCGGCCGCAAGTTGGCATCGGTTTCCAGTTGTGCCAGTGTGTTGCGTGCGGCTTGTTGGTACAGAATATCTGCATTGTCCAGTGTGCCGGGCAGTACACCCAGCCCGCTTTCAAACGGCAGGTGTTGGGCCAGTTTGCGGCACAGGCTGTCGATAGTCATGACCTGCAGGCGATTGGTATTCTGCAGCAGCTGCCATTGGCGTTGCGTCATGTTGGAGATGGCGCCTTGCGCCAGATGCCAGCTTTCGCGCGCAGCACTCTCTTCCGGCTCCGGATCGAGACCGCGTTCCAGTGCCTGCACGATACGTGTGCGCATCTCCTCCGCCGCCTTGCGTGTGAAAGTAATGCAGAGAACCGCTTCCGGTTGTTCGCAGATTGCCAGCAGCTTCAGGAAACGTCGCGTCAGTAATTCCGTCTTGCCGGAGCCGGCTGGCGCGGTGACGACAAATGATTGTGTAACGTCCAGCGCCTGTTCCCGGATGTGTGCATCGGCTACGGCAGTCATGCAGCATCGTCTCCTTCGCCGTCATCCAGCCACAACTCTGCTGCTTCCGGTATGCGATTCAATGCCTGCCAGCTGCGTTCGGGAGATCCGCCCAGGGTGACCGGCGTGATGCCTTGCATGAAATGGTCAGCGACAGTTTCCAGAGCACGTCGCCAGCGTTGTAACTGTTGTTGCCATTGCGCTTCTGATTGCTGCCAATCCGTTTTCGAGGTGCTGAGCCCTGGAATATCGCTGCTGGTGCCCAGTGAAGTCCATGCGGCTTTTTTGGTATGTATCTGTGCCCAGGCGATGCCGCAACTGTCGGGGTAAAACGCGGCATACAGCGGCAACTGCGGTTCAAGTGGCGCTTCTTCAGCGCTGTCGGTTGCCCAGTCTGTGCGTTTTAACAGCGTGGCGCCGGTTTTGTAATCAATCAGCAAGTGTTTGCCGTTGGTGAGTTTGTCGATGCGGTCTATGCGCAATTGCAAGGGCAACCCGGCGAGTTGCAGCGGCAGCTTTTCTTCAATCCCAGCCACGACAAAATCCTCGCGCCTGCGTTCCTCTTCCAGCCATTGTTCCAGTAGTCGCAGCAGGCGTTGCTTTTCAATGTAGAGCGCGTGTTGCAGATCAGGTTTCTGTCTGATCAGTTTTTCGATGTGGGTGTTTGCCTGTTGATCCAGTTTTTGTTGTTGTGTGTCGCCGCCCATGTTGCGCAGCGCTTGAAGGTTTTTTACATCGTGCCAGAAATCTTCCAGTACCGCGTGCAGCAGGTTGCCGCGTTCCATGGCGCTGATGCCGCTCACCGGTTCCTTTGCCGTATCGACGCCGAGGCGATAGCGGGCGAAGGCATTGAACGGGTTGATGATCTGCATTTTCAGAATGCCGAAACCACCGGCAACCTGCTCATCGCTGCTGACAGGTGGCGCACCGTCAATCGCCAGGCGTTCCAGTGTTTCCGGTGTCAATGTGCATACAGGAACTGTGTGCTCGGTTGTCGGCAGATGTGACCACAGTTCACTCAGTTGTTGTTCGCAATCGCCAGCATGTTTTGCATAGGAACAGACCAGTTGCTGTGTGCACTGCGCAAAATGTTCGGACAAGTGTCTGGCATAAAGCCATTCACGTTCGCCGCTGGCGTGTGGCATGTTGTGCTGGCGTTGCAGCCACAACGGCAGCAGTGGATCGGGAGACGGGGCGGGCGGCCAGGCATTGCGGTGCATGCCGCTGATCCACAGATGCGTGAAATGCAAACCGCTGGCTTCAAGCACGCCGAGCACCTGAATCGGTGAAGGTGCAGACTGCGCCTGAAAGTTGTGTGCCTGTACTGCTTCACGCAGCCACTGCAATGCCGTGTCCAACGAGCAGTTGCCGATGACAATATCCAGGCTGGACAGTTGTTGCAGGCAGCGTTGCCAGTGTTCAACCTGCTGGTATTCCAGACTGTTGAGACGACGCGTTCCCGGCCAGCCCAGTGCGTGCAAGCTGTTGCTGAAGACAAGACTCCACTGTGAAGGCAGCTTGTTGTCTTTCAGGTTGAGGATTTGCGGGTTGATACCTTGCAGGCGTGCATGCAGTGCTGCTGTCTGCGTGTGGGGCGACAACCGATGCAAGGCATAATGTGAGTCCAGTGTGAAACGTTGCACCTCGCGCCAACAGTGTTCCGTCTGCGCGCGCTCGTGCATGTCTGCGGGCCAGTCTCCCCAGAACGGGCTGTGCAGGATTTGCAGCAAGTTTTGCAGTGGCCATTGCCGGTGCAGCAGTGCCAGCAATGACATTGCCGCCAGAATAACGGGGGTGTCAGCCAGTGACGTGCCGGCAGAAAAGTTGATCGGTGCCACGGCCGCTTCCTGTTGCGGCAATGCATGTTGCGGGTCCAGTACTTGCAACAACAGGCGTTCAATTTGCGGGCGGCGACTGGACAGATCCGGTACTACCAATCCTATCTGTACGGCGTTTTTGTCGTCGGCAGTCTGGAGAATGTTTTTTGCCCAAAATGCAAACGCGGTAATTTCACTGTCACTGTCAGCCAGTGTTGTCTGTTGTTGCTGCCTTGCATGGCCAGTGATCGGGTTGATGTTTGCAATCCGGTGTGTGGCACTTTGCAAAAGAGCCAGGTAGGCGGGTGGCATATCTTCGAAGCCGCACAGCGTGATGCTGTTTTCATGTGGCAGTAAACTTTCGCTGTATGCCTGTTGTAGTTCCGCTGAAAGATGACTGGCGCTGGTGAAATTTTGCGTGCGGCAGCGTTTCTGAAAGTTTTGTGACCAGCGCTTGAGTGCGGCGGCGGAAGGTATTTCCTCGCCGACTTTTATGTCTGTCAAACGCTGCAACGGAATTTGCCAGCGCTGCAGCAAGCGATAACTGCTCGCAGCCTGTTTTGCCAGTGAGGTAGTGGGAAGCAGAAATCCCTGTAGATTTTGGTCATGGCTGATGATGTCTTGCCATAACGCCTGTTCCTGCAAGGGCGTGAGACAGGCAGTAGCGCGTGTCAGACCGCGATCCTGCAGGGCTTGCCATTGTGTGTACAGCCAATCGTCGATGGCATACAAGCGCGGCACTGGCCATATCGTATTGGCAGATGATTTTTTTTCATCGTATGCGGCGCGAATGTGCATGGCCATGCGCCGGTTGGGTGTCAGCACCAGTGTCTGTTCCTGCAGCAGTTGTTGCAGCGTGCTGTCGATATGGAAAAAAACGGTCATTCCCTGCAGGTCCGGTTGTCGGTCTAGAGGCCGGTCAAGGGCAGTTCCAGTGCGCGGATGTCGCGCAAACCGAAATAGGCCAGTGCGCGTGCCAACTGCTGCACGCTGTTATCGACACGCGTGAACAGTGCAATCGGTGCGCTGCCTGCGGTGTTGCTGGTATTTTCCTGTTGTTCCAGACACCAGTTGACCCTGCGGGCAATGGCGTCGCCGGAATCCACCCAGTGTTTGATTTCCGGCAATTGTTCGCGCAGTGATTCACCGAGCAGTGGAAAATGCGTGCAGGCGAGTACGACGGTATCGAGTTGGTGATTGGCGATGGCATCGCGTAATGGAGTAAGTATCTGGTGCAGGCGCGCCTGGTCGACAAAACCGGTGCGTAGTTGTTCTTCTGCCATCCATACCAGTTCACTGCTGCCGACGCGCACGATGTCGCAATCGGCAGCAAATTCATTGATTAATTGCTGAGTGTAGGGGCGCGAAATGGTGGCCGGTGTGGCAAGCAGGCCCATGCATCGCGATTGCGTCAGTTGTGCGGCAGGTTTGATGGCGGGTACCACGCCCACCACCGGGCAGCGCATTTGCTTGCGCGCAGCCTCCAGTGCCACGGTGCTGGCTGTGTTGCAGGCGAGTACGGCGATATCCGGCTGATACTGGTTTTGCACAGCGGCCAGCACATGACAGACACGGTCGACCAGTTCATCGTCTTTCTTGATGCCGTAGGGGAAAAAGGCATTGTCCGAGCAGAACAGCCATTGGTGCTGGCCGGCTGCCAGGGTGGCATTGGCTTGCAATGCCCGCAGGATGGTCAGTCCACCGACGCCGGAATCAAAAATCAGGATGCGGGCCATTTGTGTGTAAACCAGAAAAGACATGATGAACGCATCATAACAGTTGCTGGTGCCGACAAGTCAGGCCCTTGGGTCTGACCCCACCTTCACATACAATGCCGCATCCTTTCCCTGAGGCGGCAACATGGCTTTTCCCAAGCTCGGCAATCTGGCCCCGGCTTTTACCTTGCTCAATCAGGATGGCAAGTCGATTTCCCTCAAGGAATGCAAGGGCAAGCGCGTGGTGCTGTATTTCTATCCGCGCGCCATGACGCCGGGCTGCACCGTGCAGGCCTGCGGCTTGCGCGATAGCCAGAAGGCACTGGCCAAGCTGGATGTGGTGGCGCTGGGTGTCAGCCCGGACCAGCCCAAATCCCTGCTCAAGTTCCGCGAGCGCGATGCGCTCAATTTCGATTTGCTGTCCGACCCGGATCATGCCGTTGCCGAGAAGTACGGTGTGTGGGGCTTGAAAAAATTCATGGGGCGCGAGTCGATGGGCATTTTGCGCACTACCTTCATCATCGGTCGCGACGGCAAGTTGCGTTTCATCATGGACAAGGTTGCCACCAAATCCCATCACGATGATGTGTTGAAATTATTGCAAGGCGAGCTGAAGGACATCTAGTTCATCTGTTCCGTTTTTTTATTCACGGTTTCCATTCCATTGAGAAGTTGAGGTTAGTCATGGGTTTTTTTATTTCCGACGCCGTTGCACAGACAGCATCACCCGCCGCCGGTCAGCAGAGCGGCATGTCCATGGTGCTGATGATGGGCGGCATGTTCGTCTTCATGTATTTCCTGATTATTCGTCCTCAGCGCAAACGCCAGAAAGAACAGGAAGCCTTGATGAACAGCATCAACAAGGGCGATGAAGTCGTGCTCACTTGCGGCATGCTCGGGCGCATTGTGCGTGTGGAAGGCGACTATCTGGTATTGAACACCGGAGACAATATCGAATTGAAATTCCAGCGTCAGGCTGTGCATGCCGTGCTGCCGAAAGGCACCATCAAGGCGATCTGATTGCGCATGGCGGGCTGGCGTTATCCCGACAAACTGTCGCTGGCCTGTCTGCCGACACCCCTGCAGCCGCTGGACCGCCTGAGCGAGCGCCTCGGTACCGGGCAACGCATCTGGGTCAAGCGTGATGATCTCACCGGTTGCGCCATTTCCGGCAACAAGGTGCGCAAACTGGAGTTCCTGTTTGCCGATGCGCTGGCGCAGGGTGCTGACACCGTCATCACTTGTGGCGGTGTGCAATCCAATCATTGTCGCGCTACTGCCGTGCTCGGTGCGCAGCTCGGCCTAAAGGTGCATTTGATTTTGCGCGGTACGCAGGCGGATATACAAACGCTGTGCGGCAATGTGCTGATCGACCGTTTGTGTGGTGCCGATATCGAGTTGCACGCGGCACCTTATTACAGCAAAAACTTCAAGACACTTTATCGCGATGCGCATGATCGTCTTGAACAGCAGGGGCAAAAACCTTACTGGATTACCACTGGTGGTTCCGATGCTGTCGGCGTGTGGGGTTATATCAATGCTTGCGAAGAGTTGCAGGCTGATTTTGCCAAGTATGGTATCCAGCAGCCGCATATTGTTTGTGCCAGTGGCTCAGGTGGCACGCAGGCTGGTCTTGTTGCAGGCAATGCCTTGCACGAGCTGGGTGCCACGGTTTGGGGCATCAATGTCTGTGATGATGAAGATTATTTCCTGCGCAAGATCCGCGATGATCTCAAGGCCTGGAAGAAAAAATACACGTTGCCGTTTTCATTGGCAGACTGGCCGCTGAATGTTATTGATGGCTATGTCGGTGCCGGTTACGGCAAAGCCAGTGATGAGTTGCTGGCGTTGATTGCCGATGTGGCGCGTATGGAAGGGGTGATACTGGATCCTGTCTATACCGGCAAGGCTTTTTACGGCATGTTGAGTGAAATACAGCAGGGGCGTTTTGATGATGCCGATGATGTCGTGTTTGTGCACACGGGCGGCATTTTTGGTTTGCAGGCCTATGCAGATCAGTTTGATACAGTTCTGGCGTGAATGCAGGCGCTGCAGTCGATAATAAAAAAGCCCGGCAGTGCCGGGCTTTTTTATTGGTTTGTCTGTATTACTGCGTACTGCTGTCTTCCTTGATGCTGCTGCCCTTGAACAGGCTGCCCAGCGGCAGGATAACTTCAGCGGTGATGCTGTTGTCGAGCGGATTGAGATCGACGGCATCCGGCACGTTGTCGCCATCGTCATCAGGATCGGCATTGTTGCCAATGCTGTCGTGATCTGTGTCCAGCGATTCAGCCGCATCCAACGGGAAGGCGTCGGCGCTATCGGTCGTACCGTCGTTGTCGTCATCGCTGTCGCAGGCATTGGCCAGTGCATCCAGATCGCTGTCCAGTTGATCTGGATTGTACTGCGCACAGTTGTCGGCTGCATCGCGCCAGCTGTCGCCGTCGGTGTCGCGATCAAATAATTGCATGGCGAGCAGCTGGCCACCCTGCACCAGTTCACCGGCAATGTTGTAATGCGCCTGCACGTTGAACAGGAACCAGTTGTTGCCGAGGATGTCGCTCATGTCGATGACACCTGACGACTCTTCATCCTGTGTGCCGAGGTAGCTGGCACCACCCACCACAAAACTCGCTGGATCGTGCGCGGCAATTTCTGTCACGCTGTCATTGCTAGTGTCATACGACCAGATTTTTGCCGTGTGCGCCTGATTGCCCGGGTCTTCCTGGATCAGGATGCGGCCCTGCTTGTCGATGGTCATGTTGTCCATCATCTTCGGCCCTTCGTTGCCATCCAGCAACATCGTCGCCGTGCCACCCAGCGCAGGGTTGGCCGGATCGCTGAAATGCAATTTCCACAGGCGTGATTTGCCGGTGAAGCTCGCCGTGGTGAGAAAGTAGAAATCATTCGGATGCGCAGGATCCCACTGGCCGTCTTCCGGGCGCTGGAACTTCGTCACGTTGCTGCCGCTCGCGGTTTCCAGTTGCGCGCCGGTCAGGCCCGAAACATCGCCTAGCGAATAGAGCGTGAATGCACCGACGCTGCCTGCCGTGGTGGTATCCGATTCCACATCAATGCCCGTCAGTTTCACGCCGTACAGCACGCCGTTGGTGAGACCGGCTTTGTCGACCGGCAAGCCGGTGTCGGTCTTGCTGCCAACGTAGACATAGACCTGGCCATTGCCGCTGTCATCCGTCAATGCCACCACAGTGCTGTCACCCGTGGCAGGATGGGCTACCGCATTTTCATAGCTGAAATTGCCAAGGTGTGGCAATTCGTAGCTGGTGCCGTCCATCAGGTGAGCGAATCCCTTGCCTTCTGTGCCTGCCTCTTCGCCGTTCATGAAAATGTGATCGTTATAGCCCTTGCCGGTCTGCGCGTTGTAGAACGCAGAGAGCTGCGGCAGATCGGCGGAACACAGACGGTTGATGGCGTAAGTATTCGCTGTATAGCCCGCGCCATTCCACAGCTGCACGGTCTGGATCAGATCCGAACCAGCCGCCACTGACAGATCACTCTTGTTGATGATCCACTTCGACACAAAGGAACCTGCTGCGCCGTGCGCACGTACAATCCCCTGCGTGTTGCCCAGTTCGTGGTTCATTAGCAAGGTGAAGGTGCCGTTGCCGTTGTCGAAAGCGCCCATGCCATCGGGAATGCCGACCATGCGATAGCCATTATCAGCCATGTCACCGACCGTGAGGATGGACGACATGTTGACGTGATCCACGCTGGGCACTACGTACGATGATGATGTGCTGTTCGGCCCGGTAATCGACACGTCGATGTTATAGAAGCTCGTGCTACCACTGACTTCATTGCTCACCACCAGCAGGTGATTGCCGTTAGGGCTTTGCGAGGCCGGCACGTACAACACACCTTCCGGGCCGAGATCGCCTGCGCTGCCGGAGTTTGCTGCCACCGCAAAATTGCGATTGCTGATGTACTGCTCGAACACCGGCGCTTCCGGCACGCTCACATCAAACACCATAATGGACGATTGCCTTTCCAGGCCGATGAACGCAAACGTTCTGCCGCCGATTTTCGCCACAGTGGCCGATTCCGGCTCCGGGCCTTTGTTATCGCTGCGGCTTTCCAGTGTGCTGTTGTCATCGTGATTGAAGTTGAAGTGCGTCGGATCGAGCGCGGCAACCGTCTGTTCGATGTCATCGCCCGAGTCATACACCTGCGCGCCGCTGCTGTTCCAGATGGAGAAAGAACGCGTACCGAATACATACAGCGCATCGAAGTCGCCATCGCCGTTGGTGTCGCCGGTCTTGTTGGTAACGGTGAGGCGACCGAGTGAGGCGTTGTTTTTCAGTGCGGCTTCATCCGGAAACACGGTGTTGTCCAGATCCAGCGTGCTCACGCGCGCTTCTTCGTTAAAACCTGTCCAGCCGCGTGCATCGCCTTCGTTGGCGGTGAGCAGATAGGTCTGGCCATCGACCTGGTAGCTGGCAATGGCATCCGGCTGGTACATGCCAAATACTTTGCGCGGCGTGATGTTGATGACCGGCGCGCCGTTCGGGTCGCGGTCGCTGGCGTCGATGCCGTTGCCTGGCAAACTGTGATCCTTGTAACCGAAGCCGACCACGTCGAGGATCTGCGCAGTCGCCAGATCAATGATCAGCAACGCATTGTTTTCCTGCAGAGTGACATAGGCCTTGCTGCTGTCCGGATCCACCGTGATGTATTCCGGTTCCAGATCCTGCGCGATGCTCGCGCCGGGGCCGTAGATGCGGGTGGAGCTGTCGATGTCGGCCACGGTGAGGCCACCGAAAGTCACCGCAGTGACATCACCGGCATTGAGGTTGGCCACGCCATCGGCCATGTTGATGATGCTGACCGAACCTTCCGGGTCGATGCTGTAGTCATCCGAGGGTTCACCTTCGTTGGCCACCAGCAGTTTCGAGCCGTCGGCCGAGAATGTCAGCATGTCCGGCTGTGCGCCGACACTGAGCGTGTTGAGCAGCGCAAAAGTCGTGGCGTCGTAGAATTTCACCGAACCGGCGTTGGTCTTTGGATTGGCTTCCACTGCCACCGCCACGATGTTGCCGTGCACAGCCACACTGTTCGGACCACCGCCGACTGCCAGCGAGCTGGCGAGTGTGATGTTGTTGGCTGCATCCATTGCCAGCACGTCTACGGTGCTGGTGTTGCTGTTGGTGACAAAAAATTTCTTGCTCACCGGCGAATAGGCCGTGATTTCCGAGGCCAGTCCGTTGAAGGCAAAAGGTGCCTTGACGAAGCTGCCGATGGGGGTGACGTTGATGGAGGCGGCAGAAGCGGTGCCCGCCGTTGCCAGGGCAATGGCCGCTGCCAGCTTGCTGGCATGTACAGAAACAGCTTTTCTCATGATGGGACTCCGTGAAAGAGGGGCCGGACGTTTCAGTCTCGGTGCAGCACCGATTGGCGTTCCTTTTACATGTCGATTGTGAAAAATTGGCAATAGCGGGATGTCGGAAATGTTACGGCTGGGGCTCTGATGTGAATTCGCGGGCATGATGGCAGCTGCTGACAGCAGCGTGTAGAATGCTCGCCTCTTCAGTAATTACTTTAAGTTTGATTTGAGGTAATCGCGGGAATAATAACTATAAATATCAGTTACTTGCGAAACTATCTTAAGGAAGACATTTAAAAGGCTTTCATCGCTATGCGGCTCAAACACGTCAAGCTGGCCGGGTTCAAATCCTTCGTCGATCCCACCACGGCTACCTTCCCCAGCAACCTGACGGCCATCGTCGGCCCCAATGGTTGCGGCAAGTCCAATATTATCGATGCCGTGCGCTGGGTAATGGGTGAGTCTTCCGCCAAGAACCTGCGCGGCGAGGCGATGACAGACGTTATTTTCAACGGCTCCAACAATCGAAAGCCGGTGGGCCAGGCCAGTGTTGAACTGATTTTTGACAACAGCGATCACACGCTGATTGGCGAATATGCCGCCTACAACGAAATCTCGATCAAGCGCGTGGTGACGCGTGATGGCCAGTCGCTTTACTTCCTGAATGGTACCAAATGCCGCCGTCGAGACATCACCGACATCTTCCTCGGCACCGGCCTCGGCCCGCGCAGCTACTCGATTATTGAACAGGGCATGATCTCGCGCCTGATCGAAGCCAAACCGGAAGAGTTGCGCGTATTTATTGAAGAGGCTGCGGGTATTTCCAAATACAAGGAGCGGCGCAAGGATACCGAGAGCCGCATGAAGCGCACCCGTGAAAACCTTGAGCGTTTGACGGACATTCGTGAAGAGCTGGAGCGGCAGTTGTCGCACTTGCAGCGCCAGGCGGCAGCCGCCGAAAAATTTGCCACCTATAAAGAAGAAGAGCGTTTGCTGAAAGCCCAGCTGGCCGTGTTGCGCTGGAAAAAACTCGACGGCGAACTGGGCCAGCGCGAGCATCTGATCCGCGAACTGGAAGTGCAGGTGGAGGCACTGGTCACCGAGCAGGTGTCCATCGACACTCGCATCGAGAAATTGCGCGCCGATTACACCGAACAGACCGACAAGTTCAACGAAGTGCAGGGGCGTTACTACGCCACCGGCGCCGATGTGGCGCGTGTGGAGCAATCCATCCAGTTTACGCAGGAGCGCGCGCGCAGCCTGCGTGAGGATCTGGCACAGACCGACAGCAGCCTGATTGAATCCACACGTCTGCTGGCACAGGACGAAGAAAAAATGAGCCTGTGGCGCGAGGAGCTGGATGAGCTCGCACCCGAGCTGGAAATGGGTCGTGAAGCCGAGCTGGAAATGGGCGACAAACTCGCCGAAGCCGAGCAGGCCATGCAGCGCTGGCAGCAAGAGTGGGATGATTTCAACCAGAGCTCCAACGCACCGCGACAACAGGCAGAAGTGCAGCAGTCGCGCCTGCAGCATTTTGAAAAATCACTGGCGCGTTTGAATGAACGCATTGAACGTCTGGAGCAGGAAAAACGCGGCCTGATCGACGGCCCCGAAGAACAGGAAATCCTGTTGCTGCGTGAGCAGCTGGCGGAACTCGATGCACAGGCAGACGAAAAGCAAACGCAATTGGATGCAGTGATTGCACAGATTGCGCGCCTGCGCGATGACAACAGTGGTCTGGTGCAACAGCTGGATGAAGCGCGCTCGCAGATGCAGACATTGCGCGGTCGTCAGGCTTCGCTGGAAGCTCTGCAGCAAGCGGCGCTCGGCAGCAAGAATGATGCGGTGGGCGAATGGCTCGCGGCGCAAGGTCTGGCAGGCAATCAGCGCCTCGCTGAAAAATTGCGTGTGAACAGCGGCTGGGAAACTGCGGTGGAAACCGTGCTCGGTTCCTATCTGCAAGCCGTGTGTGTTGATCAACTGGATGCATTGGCACAACAGGCTGCCGGTTTGCAGAAAGGTGTTTTGACCCTGCTTTCCAATAACACACTGACGGTGAATGCGAATAAAGCCCATGCACTCGCCGATCAGGTCAGCGGTGCCAATGCGGCGCGAAATCTGTTGGCCGGCATTTACTGCGCAGAGTCACTGGAAGCGGCGTTGTCACTGCGTGCGCAATTGGCGGCGGGTGAGTCCGTCATTACGCGCGAAGGTATCTGGCTGGGTGCCAACTGGCTGCGTGTGGCGCGCGATGCCGATGTCAACAGCGGTGTGCTGGCGCGCAAGCAGGAACTGGAACAACTGGCGCAGCAGCTGGAAGAAACCGAAAGTCGTGTGGCAACACTGGATGAGCGCTTGCAGGCCACGCGTGCGCAATTGAGCGAACAGGAAACGGTGCAGGAAAGCAGTCGTCGCGATCTGGCTGACTTCACGCGCAAACACAGCGAAACCCGTGCGCAGTTGTCGGCGCGTGAAGCGCGCGTCGAGCAGATGCTGGCGCGGCGTGACGCCCTGGTGAAAGAAATTGCCGAAATTCAGGACCAGCTGTCACTGGAAAAAGAAGGGCAGGCGGAAGCGCGCGCCATTCTGGAAGAAGCGATTGAAGGCATGGAGCGCGATACCCAGAAGCGCGAAGAACTGCTCACCGTGCGCGACCGCAATCGCCAGCTGCTGGACGATGCACGACAGAAAACCCAGCACCAGCGCAACCGCTCACATGAATTGGCCATGCGCGAACAATCCCTGCGCACCCAGCTGGACGCCATGACGCAATCCATCGAGCGTCTGCGTCAACAGGTGACAGCGTTGACCGAGCGTCGCAGCCAGTTGCAGGAAAATCTCGATGTCAGCGGTGATCCGCTGGAAGAACTGAAACTACAGCTGGAAGAAAAACTGCAGCAGCGTCTGCAAATTGAAGACGAGCTGAAAAATGCGCGTATCGTGCGCGATGAAGTGGAACACGATCTGCGCGAGATCGAGCAGCGCCGTTCATCCGCAGATCGCAATACCCAAGCGGCGCGCTCGCGGCTGGAACACGAGCGTATCGCGGCACAGGAAGCGCAGGTACGCCGCAAAACGCTGGACGAACAACTGGAAGAATCGCAATTCGATCGCGAAAAGCTGCTGGAAAATTTGCCGGAAGACGCCAGCGAAGATCGCTGGGTGTCGGATCTGGAGCAGGTGTCGGTGCGCATTGTGCGTCTGGGGCCGATCAACCTCGCGGCTATCGACGAATACAAAACGCAGGCCGAACGCAAAACCTATCTTGATGCACAGAACGATGATTTGCAGGAAGCGCTGCAGACGCTCGAAAACGCCATTCGCAAAATTGATCGTGAAACGCGTACACGCTTCAAGGAAACCTTTGATGCCATCAATTCCGGCTTCCAGGAATTGTTCCCGAAAGTGTTCGGCGGCGGTCATGCCTATCTGGAAATGACGGGCGAAGATTTGCTGGATACCGGCGTGTCGATCATGGCGCGCCCACCGGGCAAGCGCAACAGCACCATCCACTTGCTGTCGGGCGGTGAAAAAGCGATGACGGCGATTGCGCTGGTGTTCTCCATCTTCCGTCTCAATCCGGCACCGTTCTGTATTCTCGACGAGGTGGACGCGCCGTTGGATGATGCCAACGTCGGTCGCTATTCGAAAATGGTGGTGGAGATGAGCGAGAAAGTGCAGTTCATCTTTATCACGCACAACAAGGTGACGATGGAAGCGGCCAACCAGTTGATGGGTGTCACCATGCACGAGCCGGGTGCGTCGCGTCTGGTATCGGTGGATGTGAACGAGGCGGTGGAGCTGGCAGCCGTTTGATCGGCTGCCTTTTTCTTTCGGCACTATTTCAATAATTGCCATTGCCCGTTGAGCAGCAGCTCAATCGGGCGATAGCTGATCTTGTAGCGCATCTTGGCGCAGTCTTTTATCCAGTACCCGAGATACAGGTAATCTAGCCCTTCCAGTTGTGCGCGCGCAATCTGGTTGAGCACGGCGTAGACGCCAAGACTACGCGACTGCGCCTCGGGTTCAAAAAACGTGTAGACAGCTGAATAGCCATTACTGAAACGATCGCAGACGGAAACGGCGAGTAATCTGTCCCCGCTGTAATAACAGAGATAAAAGCTGCCGGGCCACTGCGCGCACAGGAATTGTTGATACTGCTCGCGCGAAGCCGGGTACATGTCGCCATCGCCGTGCCGCGTATTGATGTAGCGCTCATAGAGTGCATAACACTCGTCGGTATCAATCGAGTGCATTTGTTTGATATGCAGGTCTTCATTGCGTTTCAGGCAGCGCAGCTGGTTGCGGTTGGGCTTGAACGCCTGCACCGGCAGCCGTGCGGGAATACAGCTGTGGCATTGTGCGCAATGCGGGCGATAAACGTGTGCGCCACTGCGGCGAAATCCCATTTCTGCCAGCCGCGTGAACAGCTGTTGGTCAATCGTTTGTTGCGGATCGACAAAAGCCGTTGTCGCTTCCTGATTTTCAAGATAGCTGCATGGATGTGGCTGCGTCACAAAAAGCATCAGTTGTGTGCTGCTCATGCCGTGCATGCCTCCAATGCCTGCTGCAAGTCCGTGGTTGATAATGGTGTCGCCGGCACGCAGTGTGTCTGCAGCGCTTGCTGGAAAACCGGGCGTGAAATATTGCAGGCGCCGAGAGACAGCAGGTGCGGATTTTCGACCTGGCAGTCGAGCAGATTAAAATCCAGTTTTCGCAAGGCCTGGCATAAATGGAACAGGGCAATTTTCGAGGCATCTGTTTCGCGACTGAACATCGACTCGCCAAAAAAAACCTTGCCAATCGCCAGCCCATACACGCCGCCGACCAGTTCCTTATCGCGCCAGACTTCCAGCGAGTGCGCCCAGCCCAGTGCGTGCATCTCACAATAGGCATCGAGCATGGCTTGTGTAATCCAGCTGCCTTTTTCCGCGCGTGTACCGGCAGAGGCACAGGCTTGCATGACTTCGGCAAATGCCGTGTTGATGCGAATGCTGTAATCAGTTTTCCGTAAACGTTTTTGCAGGCTGCGCGAAACATGAAACTGCTCGGGATAGATCACGCAGCGCGGCGCCGGACTCCACCACAAAATGGGTTCGCCCGGGCTGTACCATGGAAAAATACCGTGTGTGTACGCATCGAGAAGGCGAGCCGGCGAGAGATCTGCGCCGGCGCACAGCAGGCCGTTGGGATCAGCAAATGCCTGCGAAGTGGGTGGAAACGGATCCTCAAGCTCCAGCCACAACAAGCGTTTCATCAGCAGTGCCGATTATTTTTTCAACGCATCCAGATATTTTTCCGCATCCAGCGCCGCCATACAGCCGGAACCGGCTGACGTGATTGCCTGTCGGTAGACGTGATCCGCTACATCGCCGGCAGCAAACACACCTTCGATGCTGGTCTGTGTGGCATTGCCTTCCAGTCCGCTTTTGATTTTCAGGTAGCCGTTGTTCATCTCCAGTTGGCCGCTGAACAAATCGGTATTCGGTTTGTGGCCGATGGCGATGAACACGCCGCTCACATCCAGGTTCTGTGTGCTGCCATCTTTTGTACTTTTAACGCGCAGTCCGGTCACGCCGCTGTCATCGCCCAGCACTTCATCCAGTGTGTGATTCCACAGCAGGGTGATATTGCCGTTTTTCGCTTTTTCGTGAATGTGATCCTGCAGGATTTTTTCCGACTTCAGTGAATCGCGGCGATGAATCAGCGTCACATGGCTGGCGATATTCGACAGGTACAGCGCTTCTTCCACGGCGGTGTTGCCGCCGCCGATGACAGCCACTTGTTGGCCGCGATAGAAAAAGCCATCGCAGGTGGCACAGGCAGAAACACCGCGGCCCTGAAAGGCTTCTTCCGAGGGCAGGCCCAGATACTGTGCCGAAGCGCCGGTGGCGATGATCAGGGCATCACAGCTGTAAGTGTCATTGCCGACCAGTTTGAAGGGGCGTTGGCTGAGATCGCATTCGTGGATGTGATCAAAGACGATCTGTGTCTCGAAACGTTCGGCGTGCTGTTGCATGCGCACCATCAGATCCGGCCCTTGCAGGCCGTGGGCGTCACCGGGCCAATTGTCGACTTCGGTGGTGGTGGTGAGCTGGCCGCCTTGTTGCATGCCGGTGATGACCACCGGTTTTAGGTTGGCGCGGGCGGCGTAAATGGCGGCGGTGTAGCCGGCAGGGCCTGACCCCAGGATGATCAAACGGTGGTGTTGGGTGTTACTCATGTCTGCACTCCGGGACTGCTTCAGGAAAGGCGGCCATGATAGGAGAGCGTGGCTGGGCAGGCAAATTGTTGGGGGGCGCAATACGGGCAAGCGCCACTCAATAGCATGCTTCTGTTAACATTTTCAGCCCGCCAAAGGCCTGGTGGCGGCAACCTGGAATCTTTGCACTGCGCAGGGGCAGCAACTTTGAAAATTCGCTCGTGGCTTACAGTGAATCTGTTTTTTGCAATGTTGGCTGCGGGAGTGGTTTTCATATCTGCATTGGCCGGCAGTGTGCGTTTTCTGCGCGCAGGTCCCGGTTTTGATTACTGGACAGATGCAATGCCGTTTTTGCAGGCGGCGATCGAGGGGCCGTGGTCATGGCCATTGTTGTGGCAAATTACTGCTGGCGCGCATTGTCTGGTTGTGCCGCGGTTGCTGTTTCTGCTGGAATGGCAGCTTGATGATTTCCGTAATTACATGATGCTTGCCACAGCCTGGTTGCTGTTGTTGGGTAGTGGCGTGATTATCTTGCGCGCTGTTTGGCAGGAAAAAACGCTGGATGCCCATTCACGTGGGTTGTGTGTATTTCTTGTGTTCATGGCATTGGGATCTGCCCAGCACATGAATAACCTCGCCTACAGCTTCAATATTCAATGGACGCTGTCGCTTTTTCTAAGTCTGTTGCTGATCCATCTGGTTGTGACGGCTGCCCGTGATGGTGCAGCGGCAAGTGCCTGGCGGGTAGTGTCGGCCATTGTGGTTGCTGTCCTGTTGGTCTTTTCCAATTTCACCTTGCCGGCGCTGCTTGCCTGTATGCTGGTATTGCTGTCGGGTTTGCGTGTTCGCCGGCTTTTCACATTCGCGATTTTATCGGGTGTTGTTATCGCTGGTTTTTGTTACATCCGCATGCTGCCGGTTGCCAAAGATGTCTCGCATCTGTGGTCTGTCTTGATCAGTGGCGAGGGATCAGTTACAGGATTTTTAAGTGTTCTTCAGGCTCTGCTGCATTTCAGTTTGCTTTATATGGGGGCACCTCTTGCGGAATTGCATAAGTCCGCCGCTGTTGTTCTTGCGTCAATTGCCTTGCTGTTTTGTGGCTATGTGTTTTGGGAGAGACGCCTGAAAGGTGGGCATCTGGTCTTTGAGGGCGTTTTATTCTGGTTGGCAATAGGTTATGCCGCTTTTGCATTCGGCATGGCATTTTCAACAGCCATTGGTCGCATTGTCGCCTTTGATCTGGCTTTCAGTCCGCGTTTCCGCACGACAATAATGCCTTTCCTCATGCTTGTCGCAATGCTGTGGGTTTGCCGGATGCAGGTGTGGTCTGGCCTGGCTCGTGTTGCAGGATCATTTGTGCTGGTAATCCTGACACTGATTGTTGTCTTGCCCGGACACGCTCGGCTTCTCCATCAGTTCAGTGATGAATACGATCAATACGTTACTCCCAATATTGCACTGGCTGTCGGATTGACGCATGTAGACGTGGTGCATCAGGCCAGAGTGGGTGCATTCTGGAAAACCGATAACGAACAGATGTTGCGCTACAGGGATTTTTTGCGCAATTATCGCCGTGCCGTTTATGCCACACCTTTCTTTGGGCAATTGGGAAATAAGCTGGATGTGCCTGAAAAATTGGCGCAAGGTTTTTCGCAGAATGTGTCCGCGAATGTCGAGGCATTGCCTGGTGGGGGCTACCGGTGGCGAGGCTATACGGATCAGTGTGGCAGCGATGGGCGTGTTGCTGTGCTGGATGCCAATGGTGTAGTTATGGGTAGTGGCACAGTTGCGCGAAAATTGCCAGATGATAGCTGGCGAGCGATTTACCGTGTCCTTCTTCCGTTGTGTCAATCAGGAAAGCCTGTCTTGTGGACGGCTTTCCTGCCTGCTAATGCTCAGTCTGCTGAAAAGGTGTCTGCAGTTACGTTTTCAGATAATGGCCCGGTGTTGTTGGCGGAAACAGTATTGCCCTGAATTTGAGGATAGATAGATGAATACAACACAGGTGGAAAAATTGTCTGTGATGCTGGATCGCCAGCGACGTGCCTTCGAGCGTGAGCAGGTGGTCAGTGCAGAAACGCGCATTAATCGAATTGATCGTGTGATCAGCCTGTTGGTGGACAACCAGCAAATCCTCTGTGAAGCCACATCGGCCGATTTCGGTCATCGCTCTTTGCATCAGGCGCGCATGGCGGATATTTTCGGTTCGCTGGGTTCGCTCAAATATGCGAAGAAACATGTGCGTCGCTGGATGCAGCCGGAAAAGCGCAAGGTTGATCCGCCGCTGAATATTCTCGGAGCCAAAGCACGCGTGCATTACCAGCCGAAAGGAATTGTCGGTGCTATCGCGACCTGGAATTTTCCGGTGTGGGTGCCCATGAGTCCGCTGGGTGCCATTTTCGGTGCCGGCAATCGTTGCATGCTGAAATTGTCCGAGTTCACGCCGCACACGTCTGCCTTGCTGCAAAAACTGATTGCGCAGTATTTTGATCCGGAAGAACTGGTGGCGATAACCGGGGAGCAGGATGTAGGTGCTGCGTTTGCCGCGCTGCCATTTGATCATCTGTTGTTTACCGGTGCGACCAGTGTTGGCAAGCACATTCTGCATGCGGCGGCAGACAATCTGGTACCGGTGACGCTGGAACTCGGCGGCAAGTCACCGGTGGTGGTCGGGCGCAATGCTGATCTGAAAAAAGCGGCGAAGGCGATTGCGATCGGCAAGTCGCTCAACATGGGGCAGGTGTGTCTGTCGCCGGATTATATTCTTGTACATCATCAATCATTGAATGAATTGATTGCTGAACTGGAGCGTGCGTTCGCGGAACTGTTTCCGACCATGCGCGACAATCCGGATTACACATCGGTGATCAATGCACGGCATCATGCGCGCTTGCAATCCTATCTCGAGGATGCGCGTGAACAGGAAGGGGAGATTCGCGTCATCAATCCGGCGAAGGAAAGTTTCGCCATGCAGCGCGAGGGTGTATACAAAATGCCGCCGACCCTGGTGATCGAACCCAAGTCGTCAATGAAAATCATGCAGGAAGAAATTTTCGGGCCGTTGTTGCCGATGAAGAGCTACCAGCATATTGATGACGCGATTGATTACATCAACGCTCGCCCGCGCCCCTTGGCCTTGTATCTGTTCAGCGATGACAAGCGCGAGCAGGAACGTGTGTTGTCGCGCACCATTTCCGGCGGGGTTACCGTCAATGATGTTATCCAGCATATCAGCTGTGAGGATCTGCCGTTTGGCGGCATCGGCGCCAGTGGCATGGGCAATTACCATGGCGTGGAAGGCTTCAAAACGTTCAGTCATGCGCGTGCGGTCTACACGCAAGCGCGCATCAACATGATGCAACTGGTGGGTATGTTGCCGCCTTACGGTGACAAGGTCAGTAAGATCCTGGATTCCATGATCAAGAAATAGCACCGGCATCCCACAGGCAGCTGCCGGCTTTTTTGCGAATGGCTGCCAGTCGCTCTTCGTGCGCAGTGAGCTCTTCCGTGCTTGCGGGCAATAATTGCAATGCGGCGGCCAGTTGTGGTGAAACCGGGCGGCGCTCAATGTCGCGGTTGCTGCGATTGTTGCCGCCGTCCGTGCCGGATTGCGCGCCCAATGCCAGGCTGACCTGTCCGCCTGTCATGGCGAGATAGACATCGGCCAGGATTTCCGCATCGAGCAGTGCGCCGTGCAATTCGCGATGGCCGTTGTCAACGTCGTAGCGTTTGCACAGCGCGTCGAGATTGTTTTTCTGGCCGGGATGACGTTCGCGTGCCATGACCAGTGTGTCTGTTATGGCGCATATTTCCTTGATGGCAAACGCAGTGTTGCGTACACGTGTCACTTCGGCATTGATGAAACCGGTATCGAACGGTGCGTTATGGATGACGAGCTCGGCGCCGGAAACAAATGCCAGGAACTCTTCCATGATTTGTGCGAACACCGGTTTATCGGCGAGAAATTCATTGGTGATACCGTGCACGGCAATGGCGCCGGCATCGATTTCGCGTTCGGGGTTGATGTACTGGTGATAGTGGCGGCCGGTCAGTTTGCGGCCGATCATTTCCACACAACCAATTTCGATGATGCGATGACCTTGTGCCGGGTCAAGGCCTGTGGTTTCGGTGTCGAGAATAATCTTGCGCATGGATGATCGGCTTCCGGTTTTCAGTGTGTGCGTGGCAATTCATCAATGGCGCGGTTGGCCAGTTGATCACAGCGTTCATTTTCAGCGTGGCCGCTGTGGCCCTTGACCCAATGCCAGTTGATCTGGTGATGCGCAGTGGCGTTATCCAGTCGTTGCCATAAATCCTGATTCTTGACCGGTTTTTTATCGCTGGTGCGCCAGCCGTTTTTTTTCCAGTTGTGCATCCAGCTAGTGACACCTTGACGAACATATTGTGAGTCAGTGGTCAATTCAACACTGCATGCTTCTTTCAGTGTTTCCAGCGCCATGATGGCGGCCATCAACTCCATGCGGTTGTTGGTGGTATCGGTTTCCGCGCCGTACAGTTCGCGTTCGTGCTGGCCGTAGCGCAGTACCGCGCCCCAGCCGCCGGGACCGGGATTGCCACGGCAGGCGCCGTCAGTAAATATTTCGACGATTTTCATGGTGGTTGGATTCAGTGCAAGGTATCACGTGGTTGACGCGACGGTGCCAGTGGACGCGGAGCCAATGCAGCCAACGGGTTGCGCAAAGCCAGTTTTTCCCATGGGGAATGGATAGGGCGGACGCCGGCGACGGTTTTGCGCGCCAGTACAAAATAAATCGATCCCCATGGCGGTTGCGCGCCCCAGCACAGTCTTTCAAACCATTGCAGACTGCGGTTGGCCGTTTCGCCGAGTTGAGGGGGTACGAATACTGTGTGGCGCGATTTGATGATTTCGAAGTCGAGCAGTTTCAGCCAGTCGTGCAGGCGCAGCACACCCATGAATGCATGGCTGGCTACCGGATCATTGCGCAGGCGGCTGGTGAGCCACTGTTGCATGCCGAGCGCACTCCAGCGCTGGAAACCAAAGATCAGTACATGGCCATAGGGAATCAGCACTCTTGCGGTTTCACGCAGCAGCTGATGCGGGTCTTCGCTGTAATCCAGGCTGTGATGCAGTACAGCGACATCCACGGCTTCGCTTTCAATGGGCAGCGCATGCAATTCGGCACAGGCGGTGACCTGTGGTGTGCGAGCTGTCGGGCAGATGGCAAAACGGTGGTGGATGGGGCTGGCAGCGGCCAGATCCAGTGTCGGGCAGACACCGAGCGACATCAGGTGATAGCCAAACAGTTGCGGCAGGTGATGATCCAGCAATTGCTTCTCTCGTTGCCAGATGCGCTGGCCGGTGTCACTGGTGTACCAGCTTGCCAGCGCATCCAGACGTGACGCCAGTGGCCACTGCTTCACGTCTTCATGTATGTTCATGCTGCGGTCTTGTCTCCGCCCAGCTTGTGTTTGAGCACCTCGATGGCGATGGGCAGCAGCGAGATGGCAATCACCGCCAGTACCACCATTTCAAAATGTTTCTGCACCCAGGGGATGTTGCCGAAGTAGACGCCGGCACCCAGGCAGATGGGTACCCACAGTGCTGAACCGATGCAGCTGAACAGGATATAGCGCGGGTAGGGCATCTTGCCGACACCTGCCACAAATGGGGCAAATGTGCGCACGATGGGCACAAAGCGCGCCATGATTACGGCGCGCGAACCGTAGCGGTTGTAGAATTGTTCGGTTCTCTCCAGATGTTTCTTGTTAAAGAAAACCGAGTCTTCAAAGCGGAACACGCGCGGGCCGATGATGCGGCCGGCCCAGTAATTGACGTTGTCACCACAGAAGGCGGCGAGGGCAATGATGGCGCCACACAGCCAGGGGTCGAGCTTGCCAGTGGATGCGGCAATGGCGCCAGTGGCAAACAACAGGGAGTCGCCGGGAAGGAAGGGGGTTACCACCAGACCGGTTTCGGCAAAGACAATGATAAAGAGGATGGCGTAGACCCACACGCCATACAGCTCCACCAGCTGCGCAAGGTGATCGTTGATATGCAAGACAAAATCAATAGGATTCATGCGGCCCCCGAGGTTTCAGTGGCGCGACCTTAACACAAGCACAGATCAGGAAACAGGTTTGAAAAGCGTGGAAATAGGCAGTGCTATGCCGGAGATTTGAATGGTGCCCGAGGCCGGACTTGAACCGGCACGGGGTTGCCCCCGAGGGATTTTAAGTTTTGTATTTCGACACACTCTATTCAACATTTTTTAACTTACTTCTTGAATCAAAAGAGCTATTTTTGTGCATGCTCAACAGTCAGCTACATTGATCAACTGCTTTTGTAGACACCTTGTAGACCCGTAGACACTTCTAACGCAAGAAGTTTTCAGTCCCTTGCTGAAGCCATCTGTCCGTGGCACGAATGCCGAAAAAACTCGCAACGCATTGAATGAAATAAAGAAAGCCTTCGGTCTGCGATCTCGCTTGATTCATAGCATATCAATCCGCTTCCATTATTGCCCGGATGCATCGAGGTCTGTTGCCGCATGAAGGCGCCGGAAAACAAGGGGTCCTTGTGGATTCTCGGTTCACTGATCGGCTTCCCGGAAGCCCCAAGGTGCACGAGAGCGGCGGGCGGGGAGGAGTGCTTTTTTTGAGGCTGCGGCGGCGCCTGGCGCGATGGAAACAGCCTGTGCATTGCGGTATCTGGGTACCTGAGGGCATTGGATCCATCGTGGCGCTACGGGCTTGCCACAGGCCGGGATTCTCATGTCGTGCTTTATAATTTCTGTCTGTGTATCGGCAGCACCCACTGCATCCAAAGCGGGACGACAGCGCCAAGCAGCGCCCGCATGCTGGGTGTACCACGTCACAAACGGAAGGTTTCCGGCATGGCGCTTTGGCTTTGCTGTTACGGTCAAGCACTGTATTTCACGCAGTAAATGCACGCGCGGCACCAGCTGCCGGCATTTGCTTATTTAATCCCGGCCTTGTGATGGCCAACTCCAACAACAAAAGGCCTAACGCAGGCCAAGTTGAACCCATGATTGACTTCAAAATCATCGGTCAACGGATTGCCCGCAGTATCAGAATCAATGGATTTTTAAGTCGATCAGCGTTTGCGCGGCATATAGAAATGCCGAAAGAAACGCTGAGAAATATTTGCAATGGCAAGCCGTGCTCACTGGTTTTACTCGCGCGCATTGCTCAGAATCTTAATGAAAGTCTTGATTTTCTTGTGTTCGGTAAAGATGCCGGAACTGATGATGTTGTTGCTATCGCAGCAAAAATAAAAAAACTTACACCGGAACAGCGCATATTGATTGCCGCGCTTGTTGATCAGCTATCAAAGTAGTTTTTCTTTGTCAAACGCACGGTTTTGAATGGGTTTGCCGTTCCTAATTTCCATGCAGCATTATTCGCGGCCGGCACATGATGGCCGGCAAAGGAAAGGAGCAGCAAAAATGCAGCAAGGTGATGATTTCAATGCAAGGCATGGAGATATTGAATGCCTGGTAACGTTGGCTGAGCGCCATTTTTCGGCATATATGTCTGACACAGGCATGGGCGATCATTTGATGGAAGACCGCCTGCTGGCCATGGTTAGCGTGCTGGCGGTCAGAACAAAAGTTTTGTGCAATATTTCGTTTTTTGGCGCTGATTGATCTGCAGTTTTTCCGATTTTTTGCGCATGCAGTGTTGACGGATAGGACTAATAGTCCTAATATATCCCCAACGTCTAGCGATAACCGCAGGACAAAACCGGGGAAGCCACCGATGACCAAGCAAGAAAAAATCATTGTAGAAAAAGCTGTTGCCATTCTGGCGCGCGAATTGAAATCAGGCGCAGCAATCAGCAGCCCTGAAGCTGCTCGCCAGTTCGCGCAGCTTTCACTTGCCGCTTTTGATCGTGAAGTATTCGGCATGATGGTGCTGGACACGCAGCACCAGATGCTGGCATTTGAAACCTTGTTTTTTGGCACGATTGATTCCGCCAGCGTGTACCCGCGCGAAGTGGTCAAAAGCGTGCTGGCACACAACGGCGCCGCTGTGATCTTTGCTCACAACCACCCATCAGGCAATCACAACCCAAGCCAAGCCGATGAACGCATCACGCTGCGCCTGCGCGATGCGTTGGCGCTGATTGATGTGCGCGTGCTGGATCACATCGTGGTCAGCCATACCGGCACTACCAGCATGGCGGAGCGCGGGCTTTTATAGCCCGCACCCCTGCCGCCCATTAACCCTAAAGGAATCGCTGCTATGACAGAAACAGCCCCAACGTATTACCAGGCACCCAACACGCTGCCGCCAAAAACACTGCTGCCGTTTGCTGATCCCAATTACCAGGCACCCACCTGGCAGGATGTGCGCACCTTGGTAAAAATGATCGGCCTAACAGGTGAGCAGGTAGCCAGCTTATTAGGCGTGGCGGCACGTACAGTTAGAAAATGGCAAAGCCCGCCAGACAGTAGTAATCACACAGCAATTCCATATAGTGCGTGGAGGTTGATGCTAATTGAGGCTGGGGTTATTAAAAATGGAAATTGAAAAAAACGCATGGCTGCCAGAGTTCTCGAAAAGAACAATGTCTCCATTTTTTCTTTACTTTGTGGCGGCATGGGTAATTCATAACCACGATATCGTCGCGGCGTTAACTGACAGCCTGATGAATCCAATGCAGAAAAGCGAGTATATTGCTATTCGCGTTGATAACATTAGGCATATGGTCTTTATACCGATGCTTCACGCGTTAATTGTTTTTGGTATATGGGTATGCGTTAATTTTGCTGTATCTATAGCATGGGATTATGCGCGATTTTGGAACGAGAGATTTAAAAAGATGATAAGGGAAAATCATCTGTATTTTTCTGAATCTGAGGTTGATGAAATTAGAGATGGATATCTGAAAAGAATATCTGTCCTAGATAAGGAAAATGCTGGCCTAAGGGGTGAGATGCGCTCTCTTTCAGCTGATGTTGATAAGACGGCTATTGATAAAGCAAAAATTGATGATGATTTTTCTTCATATAGAGTAAGTGCTGATGCCGATTTTGCAAGGCTAAAAGAAGAAAAGGAATCTGCAATGGCCGAGATTAATAAGAAGGTTCTTGGTTATGAGGATAATATCAGGAAGCTTGAGTTTGACGTAAATGGCGCTTTTAAAGATGGCGTTATAAGTCTTTTTTCTGAAATGTTAACGCTTAAGAACAATGGTATTTTTAGTAGAATTTTTTCAGAGTACGACACTGCGTTTGTTATGGTTTTGAATGGTGGAGATAAAGCTGGTGATCATTTTAAAGATAATGCAAAGATAATGTTTTTTGCGAGCCATGGCTTGTCGTGGTTTGGTGCTTCTGGATTTATTTTTATATTTAGGAACAAAAGGAAGGCTGCGGCTGATGAAGTGTATAGAAATCAGGATCTTGATAAGATATTAAGTGATTTTGGTGAAAAAAATGGGTATAGCGTTGTTAAAAGGATTGATATTTAGTTGACTTAGTGTCGTGTTGTGATTTTTGTGGGTTTTTATCACCTAACGGTCGCCTGCATGCTGCATCGAAATATCTGATGCGTTTTGCTATTCCCGCGAGATAAAAGCAAATAATCTATTCGGTCATCGCATCAACATGACCTTTGGCTGCACTGGCGCTTGTGCTGACGCTTGTGCCAGTGCTGGCATTGTTAGGCGCGGCCGTTGGCGTCGGTGATCCCGAGCCGGGGCTGTAAAGGTGTGTGTGCGCAGCAAACGCATTGGCCAGCGCGATAATGGCCTGAGCCAGTGCAGACACCTCAGCAAACAGGTTGTGGCTACTGTTGCCGATGTAATTGGCCGGCGATTCCAGATGCAGGCTGTCTCCGGATTTCAGGCGGGTGGCGTTTTGCACGGCTTGCGCAAGATTTCGTGCCACGTTCACGTTCATGTCGCTGGCTGTAGTCAATGCCATGTTGTCAGCGCTGGAGAGATTCAGGCTGCCGCCAACCGCGAGACGGAACGCGCCCAGCACTTTGTTGAGCCAAGCACCTTTCACGGTACGCGTGCTGTTGCCTTCAACTGTCACAGTTTCCTGATGCAAACTCACCGTGCTGCTGAAAGCCTCGCGCACGTAGTCCTGGCATTCGTCACGCACGCGGCCATCGGTCTGGCGCAGCATGTTGCCTTCGGCGTCAATGCGCTGCTGCACACCTGAGCGCTGCTGTGTCACCAACTCGCCATTGGCGCAGGCTGGCATGGCACCGCCGTGCGGGTAGATGGCGGTGATGGCGGGTTTGTTCGGCGAGCCGTACACAAACTGCAACATCACCACGGTGCCGCGCTGTGGAAATCCAAACTGGCCCATTTCTGCACCGCCGCACACAGCTACCGGCAACGGCACCGCGTACAACACCGGCACTGCCGGATCCGCCGCGCCATGTTCATTGAGCACCTGCAAATCCACCGCGTAGCGCGGGCGAAAATCATCAGCAAGGTCACCGGCAGCAGGCGCATCCGCAACCGCCAGCACCTCGGCATAACGCGGGAGGTGATATCCGCCAGACAGCTCAGGAAAAAGCTGCAGAACAAGTCGCTTGATGGTTTCTCGCACCGGTCAGCCCTCGCAGGTCAGCGTCATGGTGTTGCCAGTCAGCAGCACATCAACCACACGCATGCTGTTCATCACAGCGCCGGGCCGCATCGAGGGAATCGCTGCACATGTGTACCGGTTGCTGCTGGTAGCGCCTGAAAAGAAACCGTGCGGCAATTCCACCGGGCATGTCACCCAATGGCTATGTGCGTGTGAGCCGGCATACACGCTGCCGTCACCGTTTTGCTGCCAGATGTAATCAGGGATCGCAAACACCTTGCCGATGGAATCCAGTGCGTGAAAACCGCTGGCCATGTTGTAGAAATAAGCCACGCGGCGTGCGCTGTACGCTTCCGCCGGCATTTCAAATGCCAGCCCGGTTTCTGCAGAAATATGGCCCAGCACATCGCGCGCATTAACGTGGCGCAGAGACAAAGGCAGCGGCGCTTCCAGCACGTTCACCAGTTCGCGTACCAGCACAGATTGCTTGTTGGGGCCGGCCGTCACACTGCGCGCCACATAGCCCATGAAAAACTGCTGCAGCGTGGCCGGTGCATCAGGGTTTTCGGTCAGCGTATTGCCGAGCCAGAACACCGCAAGGCCTTTCACCGGCTGTGGCGCTTCAATCACGAATTCAGCAACGCCTGGCGCATAAATCGACAAGCGCACAGTGTCCTGCGCAATCCGGTATTCATTGCCGGCAATGGTGAGTTTTTTTGAAATCTTCATTTCTGCCCACCCAGCCAGGCATCCATTTTCTGCAGCACTTTTTCAGTGTCGGTCAGCCCTTGCGTGCCATCCGTGCCGCCTGTGTTGTTCCCGGTTACTGCTGCAGAACTACCATCGGCTAGCGCGCCTGGCGCAATTCCACTGCCTGCGCCTTTTTGCGCGTTGGCGCTGGATGCGGCTGTGCGCGCTTCCATGCGTTCTGCTGCGCTGTTGTACTCGCGCAACGTGAATGACACATTCCATGCCTGCAGGCCGCTGCTATCGGGCACGGCGCTGAATGTGCTGGTGAATCGCACCTGCCGCACGCCCATGGCCGTCAGCAATGCGTGTGATGCCGTGTAGATCGTGCGCTGGCCCTTGCCGTCCACGCTCTCGGCTGTGCGCGTGAGGGCATTCAAGTCATCAGCTTCCGTGAATCGGATGGTGGTAGACACCGAGAATTCCTTGGGTTTGATGCCATTCTCGGCCGTGGCGGTGCTGCTGCTGGTGCCGCTCAAATCCTCGCTGGCGATCTGAAAACTGTTGGCCACCGTAAGGCCGTAGCCTGGCACGCGAAAAGATCCCAGCATTAATTTGGTCATGCTCATAAGCCGAACAACTCCCGCAAGAAAACCAAATCGGCTGGTGCGCCAACAAAAAGCAGTGCGGCCGTCATGGCGTGATCGAAACCGGGCGCGTTGCCGGCTTCCAGTAGCCCGCTGTGCAACGTTTGGGGCGTTGGAGCTGTTAGGTACAGGGCGCGGCACGGGCTGCCGTAGAATTGCGCTTGCAGCGCTGTGTAGGCGGCCACCTGCGCCGTTGCATGTGCGGCTTTTTCTGTCAGCAGGCTGGCCAGTTCATCGGTGGGGCTTACGTTCTCTGCGTTGTAGCTCTCGGCCATCGCCAAACGGCTGCCCACGCTGTTTTTTACGGCACGCACCGCAGGCAATGTTGCCCACGGCAGCACATCAAAGCCCGGTGCCTGCGGCGCTCGCTGGATGTGGTAGCGCGTCTGTTCCTGCTGCAGCAGGCTTTCAGCGCGGCGCTGGGCCATCACCATCGGCGGCACAGGAAATACGGCATTGAATCCATGCAGTTGATTGCGAAAGCCGGCCAGCGTGCTGTCAGACACGGCCAGCGCGACAACCGCCTGCGTGCCGGCGCTGGATGGTCGCTTGCTGTCGTGTGGATCCAGTAATTTTTCCGCAAGCCGTTTGATGGCATTCGGGAAGCTGAGATAAAACCCGCTGGTGCCCGGTTCGCGCACGCCTGGCATGAATGGGTGCACGCAACAGAATGTGCCGCCGCCGTTCATGTACGCGTCAAAATCGGTGCGAGCACTGCCGGCAGCTGCCGCGCTGCTGGCCAGTGCTCCCGGTGTGAACGTGGTGCCGGTCAACGTACCCAAGCGCGTGTGCAGGCTCGATGCATCTGCACCGGCGCCGTTGATCACATCGTCCAGCGCATCGCCAACAGAGGCCATGCTGGCGGGAAATTGCAGATTGGCTGCCTGCCATACGCTCATCAGGCGGAAACCTTTGCTACAACCGTCCATTTTGCTGGAGTGAGCGCTGCGCGGCCCCCTCCGTATGGAATCCAATACCCATCAGCGGAAACCAGCACGGTCACGCCGGCGTTGTCACAAGTGACCGTGACACCACCAAAACCGCCATCCCAGTTTTCTTGTCCGCCGCCGGTGGTGGAAATCAGCAGCAGCTTGCCGACAGATATTCCGAGATCGGCTGTTACGCAACGCAAAAACACCTGGCAATTGAATGGCTCCACCCCAAGATTGTGGTTCAGTGTCACAGAGGCGCCAGCCGCAGGCATGGGCTGCTCAGCTGGGGCATGTTTTTTTGTAAACGCAATCAGCGCCACAGTGTCAAAAATGGCCTTTGCGGTGGCCAGTATGTTTGAGTTGTTGGTTGTCAGGCTATCGCTTTTTGCATTTGGTAAGTTGCCGAGACCCACCTGCGCGCTCGTGTGCGCGGCAGCGCTTTGTAAGTGATCCCACACCGCTTTCACACTGGCCAGCACGCCGCTGTTGTTGGCCGGCGTGTCGCTGATTGCATTTGGCAAATTGCCAAGCCCTACTTGTGCTTTTGTCGTCGCATGAGGGTTGCTGACGTTGGCAATGTGTGCGGCAAGGTTGCTGGCCGCGCCAGAAATAGCGCTATTCACAGCATCAAACACGCATTTGATTGTCGCCAGAATATTGCTGTTGTCGGCTGCCACATCACTTTTGGCATTGGGCAGATTGCCAAGCCCAACCTGCGCCGGTGTGTGCACGTGATTGATCTTGGCAAATTCATCAAATGCTGCATTAGATGTGAACAGCACACCATTGGTACCGCGCAAATCCGTCACCACGCCGCCCGCTGAAATACTGGCAATTTTCACCACTGTGTGCGCAATACCATTGCCGTCGGTGTAGTTGTTGTGCGTGGCGGTCGCAATGTCCGCGACAATACCGGCATGCACCACCACGCCGTTCACGTCACCACTGCGCCAGATATCCACCCAGATATGCTTGCTGGCTGCTGCGCCGGCAGCGCTGGCGTCAACATCCGTCGTGATCTCGACAATGTGCCCGCCGATGATTGCGCGGCCAGCGCGCATTTTAAAACCACTGGCGTTTTCGATCTTGAGCGCATTACCCAGAAACAACGCGCCATTGCCTACCAGTGCTTTTGCCAGAGTTTCCTGCATGGCATCCGATGCATCGAGGCGCTGCGTGAAATCAATCTGCCACGTTGCGGCGTTGACCGTGATTGCTGTGATGGTCTGCAGGTTGTCGTATTGCAGCAACATATTGCGCGTCAGGTTGTTGCCAATATGGCCCAGCAGTGAATCGTATTTTTCCTTGGTGGTTTCCGGCACGTACACCACAGCGGCCAGCGTGCCGTCATCGGCTTTCAGCCCGATCCAGTTGAAAGACCAATCGCCCACACTGCTGTCAACCAGCACGCTGTACACGCATTGGTCTGGCGTAACATAACCCGCGCGCAACACCGGGCAGGTATATTTGATGTTACCGGCTGCCGGCAGTGCTTCCGTGCCAGGTGGTGTGCTGCTGGTGACAAGTCCGGGAATGAGTGCAAACACAAACGTGTTGAACACAGCAGGCAGGCCTGCGGCTTGTTTCGCGGCCAGATAGCTTTTGCCGGCATTGGTGATAATGGCTGCGCCCATGGTTTACCTCTCAATTACTGCGCAACGTATGTGCGCCAGTCGTTGTTGAATTCGGTCAAATACAGCGAAAACTTCATCGGTGTTACTACTTGAAACTGGTAGCGCCGGCAGGTGCGGCCGTACTGGCGGATGATGAAATCCAGCAGGTCGTGATTGCTGGCCACCTGCGAATCATTCAACTCCAGCAGCACAATGTCCCAATCCATGCCAGCGTTGCGTTCCCTGATCACAACAGCGCCCAATTCGAGGCGCTGGAATATGCGCACAAATCCCGCTGTGCTGCCGGCATCCTGTGCATTCACGCAGGCGTATTTCACGCGCAGGCGGTACAGGCGCAGTGGTTCGTTTTTGCCGCGCGTGATGTCGCGCTGCCACGCCATCAGATCCAGCACCGGGCGCACGCAGGTTTCCGCATCAAACTGAGTGAGCGGCCACATCAGCCACGTTTCCACAAGTCGCCACCATGTCTGTGCCAGCACGCGCAGGCGGCTATTTTCAGGGCCGGCCAGCCAGAACTTGTTTTTTATGTCGGGCAGCATCAGGTGTGCGCCGTCACGGTCAGAGCGGAAATCACCGGCACCGATACCAGGCTGGTGATATCCGTGTTGGTGAAATCCAGTGTTTTGATGCCTGCAAACTGGCGGTGCAATTCACCGCCAAGACGCGAAAAAGAAAATACAGAGTTGGGCGATACCAGTGTGGGTTGGTAGTCACCGTTTTCGCGGAAGGCCGCGCGCACAAACAAGTCAATCTGCGCATCCAGTGCAGCCACTTCGCTTGCATCCAGCGTATCCAGCGGCCACCAGTGCAGCGTTACCGCCACTGGCGTGGTGGGCATGTTGAACACTTGCAAATCATCGCCGTGGCCGTGGTTGTTCTGGCCAGTGATGTGGTTGTTAATGTCGGCAATGTAGTCCGCCGCTGGCGCTGCCTGATCAAACAGGATGAATGCATTTGCGGTACCCGGCCCGCGCGGTGCATCGTGCACAAAATAAATGTTTTCCACTTTTACGCCCGGAAACTGCGCCATGATGGTTTTGTAAACAGCATCGGTGTGGTAGTGGCCCAGCGTGTTGAATTGCACGCGTACACGTTCGCGCAGTTCGTCATCCTCTTCATCATCGGTACCGGGGCGCTGCAGCCATCCCGGCGCATTGGTCACACTGGCAATATCCGGCAGCGGCGTGTGCTGCAGCGTGTAGTAGCCATCAGCCAGGTTGTAGTTGCTGCCGGTTTCCAGCGCCTCGCACAACACATGCGCGCTGGTGCTGCCATCGGCAATTACGGCATCGGCCAGCGTCTGCAGCTGGTACACGTGCCCGTTAATGGCTGGTGATTGAATAATGGTGCCCTTGGGTATCGGGTACGGCCCCACGGAAAACACACGGTTGAACGTGATAAAGCCGCGCGCCTTGGTCGCCAGCTTTTTTTCCACGTTGTAGGCCCATGCCCACAGTGCCAGCCACGGCCCTGTCGCCAGCCGCAGGAAAAACTGCGGCATGACGGTTTTGATCAATACTTCGCGCAACAGCCACAGCACGGGCACAATGAAAAAACGTGATACCACTGTCCAGAACGGCGAATAGGGGCTGGCGTTGTTGATGGTCAGGCCTGCGCCGTCCAGTTCTGCATCAAACGCCTGCGCAATCGCAGCTTCCGTGGTGGGTATGCCGGCGCTCTCCACCAGCTCGGTCATTTGCTTTTCATAGTCAGCCATGCACGCACCTACACAAAGAATTCAATCAGGCCGTAAACCAGCGTTTCGGCGGCAATCACAAAGGTTTCTGGTGTCAGCTCGGTCACGCGCGCAGTGCCGGGCTTGATGCGCAAGTCGGCCTCCACTTCCTGTTCGATGTTGGCAAGAATCACGGCGCGCTTGCTTTTGTCGCGCTCGCCCACCATCTGCACCAGATAGCCTTTTTCGCGAATCATGTTTTTGATGTCCTGCGAAATACAGGCGCGGCCGGTTACCAGCTGCGGGATGCCGATGCTGTCCAGCACCAGATCATCGTTTTCAATCAGTAGGTCCACATCACCGAGTCGTTGCAGCACGCATCACCTCACGCATGGAATTGCGCAAGGTGCGCGATTCTGTCTGGTGTCATTGGGTCACTGGTGGTGATGTTCATTTCACCAATGCGCAGGCCGCTGTTGTTGTTCTGGGTGATAGCTGCCGCCAGTTGCTTTCCGGCGCCGCCGGGAATGCGCGAGGCAACAGGCGTAACCGGGCTGGCGACAGGTGCAGTCACGCTGCCTGCCGATACCGGTGCGGCAATAGTAGGGAAGGGCGACGATGTGATGCCCGCCGCATCCACTGCGCCGGCAGCGGCCGGTGTCACGCCTAGAAAATTCCCGATGGATTGCAGCGGATGGAAATTGCTGAATTTTTCGGTGAGTGCATCCCACTTTTCACCCAGTGTGCCAATCCAGCCAACAAGATCAGTACACCAACCGATAACGGCTTGGCCCCACTCGGTATTTTTGAAAGCGGCAGTGATGGCGTCCCACTTCCAGATCATCACGGCAATGGCAGCACCGAGTGCGACGATTCCCAAAATCACCAGGCCGATAGGATTGGCAAACAGCGCGAGATTCAAAATGCGCACAGCGCCAGACCATCCCATTGTCAGCGCCGTACAGAATTTGGTGGCAGCACCCCACGCCGCGCTGATTGCCATTTGTGTTTTCATGCCTGCGCTCAACAACCACAGTGCGGCAGTGTTGAGATTGATTTGGAACGTCAACACTTTCCAAATGCCACTGAGCAGAAGAGCACCAAACCCAAGGCCAACACTGGCCACCTGCGCCATGCCCCACATCACGGTGAGAATGGAAACACCGGCCGCAAGCCCCATCACTACCAGCGCCAGTTTTCCCGCGAGGCTGGTAAGGTGCGGGAACATTTCAGCCCAGCGATTCAGCGTGTCGAATCCGGAGGCCATACGGTTAAAAAATGGCTCCAGTGCGCGCGTGAGCATCAGTGAAAACGTAGTGTGCAATGCGCGTGCGCTGCCGCTCATTCTGTCGAACGGCTCCAGCATGGCTTCAGCCATTTGTGTGGCTGTCTGCATGCCATTGGCATTACCCAGCTTTTGAATGTTCTGAGCCAGGCCGCTGGTGTCTTTCATCAGCAGCTTCACCATGGCCACGGCTTCATCGCTGCCAAATGCTTTCTGCAGTTTGTCGCCCTCGGCAACGGTGTCAATGTCGCCGAACTTGCCCTTGATGCGCTCCAGAATATCGACCATGGGCAGCATGTGGCCCTGGGCATCAGTGAACTGCAGGCCCAGCTCTTTCTGGGCATTGCCGATGCCTTTCAAAAACGCCCGGTATTTTGTGCCGGCTTCACCGCCCTCCATGGTGGCCTGCAATGAACCGAGAATCGCCATCTGTTCCTGCATGGGCGCACCCATTGCTGTGGCAGAGGCGCCAACAGCGGAAAATGCATCAGCCATTTTCGGCCCGGTGGTTTTGAACATCTGCACAGCGGTGGCCGTCTGGCCGGCGAGCATTTCCACCCACTGGCCTTTGCCCATCTTGTTGGCTTCTTCCTGAAAGATGCCAAACATGGTGCCCACGTAAGACGTGATCACGCCTGTATCGGATTTGGTGGCCTTGGCCAATGTGCCGGATGCGGTAGTGAACTTGGCCAGTTCTCCATTGGTCAGCCCGGAAATGGCGCTCTGGATGTCGTAACTGGAGCGGATGAAATCTGCAGCGCTTTCGTTGTAATGCGCAGAAAAACGCATGGCTGATTTTTCCAGCATATCCATTTCGCCTTGCACAACGCCAAGGCTTTTGACTTCGCCCATAGCGTGTAGCACATCAACGCCTGGCATCAGCGTGGTGTAGATGGATGCGCCGGTGGCCAGCATGCCCGTCATGCCGCGCCCCATGTTCATCAGGCCGCTATTGGTGCGCGAAGACAAGGAAGAAAACCGCTGTTCAATCTTGTCCAGCGGCGTGCTCACCTTGTCGGTCAGGCCAATAACAAATTGCAGGCGCTCCAGTGCGTTCATTTCAGGTATCACCAAATGCCATTGCAATACCGTTGTTCACGGCAACTTGCAGCTTTTCAGTTTCGCGGCGCTCCAGAAAAATTACCTCACCCAGTAGTTCGTCGGTGATTTCTGTTGCATGCGGGAACCAGCGTTTTGCCAACACGGCAAGCTCCATCAGGCCGTTGCCGTCGATGCTGTCGGCGTGCTCGATGGCTTTTTTACTTTGATATTGACCTGCGGCGTGTATTCGGAAGCCAGCTCAGAGGCCACCTGAATTGCAATAAATCCGCCGCCTTCTCCGGTAATCAACTCCTTCAGGAATGGCTTGTGCTCTTCCGCGCAGCAGGTCATCAGGAAGTTGTGTGATGGCTGCACCTTGTTGACAGGATTCATGCTATTGACATAGGTGTTGTGTGACGCCAGATCGACAGTAAACGTCACATCGCGGTCATTGATTTCCATTGTGATTTCGCGCTTGTTCATGATGTGTTCCTCTTCAGGATTGATGGTGTGCACGGCTTGCTGTGCGTTTGTGTAATTCTTCAAACAGCTTATCCAGCTTGTTTTCCAGCCGGGTAAAGCTTTCCTGCATGTCATCTTTGCGCACGTAGTTTTCAGCCACATGCAGACGCAAGGTGGCAATGGCTTCTTTGTTGGCTTGCCAGGACTTAAACAGGAAAACTTGCCAGCCCAGCACGCCAGCCAGCACAAAATTCGTCAGAATGAAGACAAGCTGCCATGTCGGCGTCATGGCTTCCCTCCCGATGGCAGCTGCTGTTGGCGAATCGCCATGAACTGGTTGATCAGCGGCATCAAATTCATGATGGCGCGCTCGCCGAAAAGAAAACCTAGCACCAGCAGGTTGATAATTTGCAGTGCTTTTTCGTTGCTGGCAGATAATGTCCAATCGCCACAAAACACATACCAATCCATCCACAAAGTGGCAAAGCCCCACACTGGTCTCTGCAGGCCGCGCAGGAACAACACCAACGGGCCGAAAATTGGCACGGCTTTCAGGTCACTGGCGGTGCCTTCCATATCGCGGATGCGGTCGCTGAAAATGCGATCCTGCTCGATGGCGGCAAGTTCGGCCTGATGCTGGCGATCGGATTCAATTTGCTGCGCCTGCAACTCGAATTCGCGCAATTTTTCCGGCGGCATGTCTGGCGGAAAATATGTTTTCACCAGATCGGTGACTTGCTTGGCGAGGCCACCGGTAGCGACCTCAGTTATTTTGTCTAACCAGCCCATCACAACCACCACTCTGGCAACAGTGCGTAAGTGAAATGGTTGCCGTACAGCGCGCGGTGCTTTTCCGCCAATGCCATCAGCACACCAAAATCCTGCGGGTTGGCCAGCACCTGGCAGCCTGCGCTCCAGCTGTCTACCTGCTGGCTTTCGTGCTCAGCGTTGGCCCGGTGGATGTTGATGCCGAAAATACCGGTATCGAGCGGGCTAGTTTCATCCAGTACGGTGTCGCGATTGTTGTCGCGCCACACGGTTACAGGCGCACATTGCACCAGTGCCGGGTACTGGTTGCGGTGCAAGCCAATTTGCCAGGCATTGGCATACTGCCCCGGTACCAGCACGGCACAGCCCGCCGTATGCACAGGGTTTTGCCGACAAACAAAGCCCGGATCTGTTGTCATCGGAAACAGAAACAGAAATTCGCGATTATTGGCCCAGAAAAATACGGCCAGCATGTCGTCAAAGGTGTTGGCGCTGGTGATGCGACGAATGCCAACCAGATTCAATTCAAAGTCGCGTTTGTTATAAACAAAACCGCGCGCCGTCATGGCGCGCAGCAACTGTCCAACATTAGCGAAAATGCCTGCGGCGTTGTTCATCATCGCGCTCACACTCCACACACCGCGTTATCCCGCCCAGTGCCTGGCGTTCTGCGGGTATGGGTTCACCACACGCGCATTCACTCAGGCTTGGCAGCGCGCTGCGGTCTGTGCGCGCTGCCAGAGCGTGCGCCATGCGAGCGTCAATCAGCTCGCCGGCACGGTCTGCATCATCAGCCATGTGCTGATTTCAGCCGGTCATCAAGACAGTTTTTCAATGCGCCTTGGATCAATGATCGGCACGCCGTTGATGTTGATGAAGCTGGGGCTTGTCACGTCATACTTCAGTTTGTGCGTGTGCTTGTCTTTGCTCTTCGGGTCGATTTTGAGCAGATCGGCAATGCGCAGCTTGCTGCCGAAAATATCAACGCGCAGGCCTTTGTCATCGTTGACATCGGCCACTGTTGAAATATCGAAAGGTTCAAGTTGCTGCCAGCTGCCAGCGGCTTTTGCTGCCTGATTCAAGATCATGAAATTGTTGGTATCGAGTTCGATTTCACCATCGGCAGAAAACTCACCATCGGTATAACCATCGGGCACACCGCCGGTTTGTGCTACACCGCCGCCATCATTCACCGTGCAGGTCATGTTTTCGACATGCACAAGAAAGTCGCCAATCATAATGTCGAAGCTTGCACCGGAAATTCGTCTGCTCATATTCAATTACCTCACGTAATAGCTATCAGATGATGGTCACGCTGCCGGTGCTCAGATCCAGCACAATGTGGGCGCGCAAATCCTTGGGCGATTCATACGGTGTAACCTTGAGCCAGATATCCACCTGCGTGCGCGTCGTCCATACGATTTCAATGGCATCGTCAGCTGGTGGCTTGATGTCGCCGGGAAAGGTAATGCCGCCAAAGGTGAAGCCCTTGGACATTTCACGCAGTGGGCGCATGAAATAATTCTTGTTACTGGCAATGGATGCCGGCGTGTTGTTCAACTTGCGATCTGCTACGCGCGAAATCTGCAGACGCCGCACTGCACGTTGCGCCTTGCGCACCACACGCAGGTTTTCGAGTACAGCAAAGTCACTGCCGGAAGCCGCGAGCGTGGATGCATCGCTCCAGTAGGTGCCCTCATAGTTGATATACATTTGCGGAACAGAGAGGCGAATTTCGGCCAGATCATTGAGATCGAAGGCGCCAATCACGATGCCGTTTTTATCAACGGGCGCTGTACCAAGGCCGACCACAGAGCCAGTTGCGGTGCGCATGGGCGAATCTGCCACACTGACATCGCGTCGGCACAAACGGCCGCCCAGCACGCCGATGTTATTACCGTGCAGCATGGGTACCGCCACGATAATGTCTTTGGCAATACTGCCAACCAATGCCTGCATTGCAGCCTTGTAGTCAGACCATTCCTGTGTTGCCGCATCAATGCCGGGCACTGCGCACAACACGAATGGAAAAATTCCTGCTGGTGCGAGATACCAGATCAGGCCAAGGGCAAGGTCTTCAATTTCCCCAGATGTTGTGAGTGGTTCGCAAACGGCTAAACCCTCGAAATCAAGCGGTGTACCCAGCGCGGCGACGGCTGGGCCGAACGCTTCCGCCCATGACGTGCCGGCCGCTTTTGAAATGGCATAGGCATTCCACTGTTCGCCGCCATTTGCTTTGGCTGCCAGCAGCTGCGTTTTCAGGTTGCTTGTCGCGGAGCCAAATACTGCATCCAGATCGGTGTTCTGGTTGATGTACTGCCATGTATTCTGGTGCAGCGGCGCATTGCCAATGTACAGGATGCGTTTTTCAACCGTCGGCAGATCGCCCTGGAAGAGGTTTTGTTCATCAATGCTTACTTTTCCATAGGACATGGCTGCACCTCGCGGTTATGCGGTTTTCGGGTTTGAAAAAACGGTTTCAATCATGTTGTCGATGTCGCGAATGCTTGCGCCAAGGAAACTGCGCGCAGTGCCAGGCAACAGCCAGCTAGACGGGCCACGGCCACGCATGCTGCGCAAAATTGCGCCTGCCTGCTGCATGGTCATGTTGGCGATAATCCAGCCAACTTTTGCCTTGGTGCGCACACCCTTCACGTACAGTCGGCCAAAGGCGTGTTTTTCATAGTGGCCCGGCCCGCGCACCATGAAGCCCTCTGCCAGCAGTGCACGCGCCTGTATGCGTGTGGCTGGCTTGGTATCACTGGATGGGTTACGGCGCGCCATTTTTGCGGCCGTCATGGTTTCGTCGAGGCCTTCCTGCTGGGCGCGTGCGATGCGCCCGGTAAGGCCGTTTTTATAGGTAATGGTCACGCTGTCACTGCTGGTGATCAGCGTCAGGCCTTGTTTGAGACCGCGCAGCATTTTCTGGCGTGCTCGAACTTTGCGCCTGCGTGGCGCATAGCGGCTGCCGTCGATATTGGCTTGATCATTGATGCGTTTTTTTGCGGCGTCGCGTGCCATGCCGCCGAGTTCCATCAACTTGCGGCGGCGCTGGGCCGGTGGCAGTGCCAGCAGCTGCAGGCGGCGGCGTGCGCGCTCTTCACCAATCAGTTGCGATGTAATCACGATTCACCGCCATTGCTATCTCTAGGCCGCACGGTTGCAGATTCGGCAAAGTAGATTTGCGGCTCTTCAACGCGCCAGCGGTTACCATCAATCATGATGGTGCCGTTCTCTTCATCGCGAACAAGATTCAGTGTTTCGCGAAACGGCACGCGGATTTCAATATCGAAGCAGGCGCTACCCAGTGGCGCCACATCAAATTCCGCATCGCCAATGCTGTATTGCTCGCGTGTGTCATCGTTTTCAATCAGCCAAGACAGCACCTGCGCAATCATCAGATTTGCGCTGCCCTTGTAGTTTTCAATGACAAAGATGGCGTCATATTGCAGGACGCACAGCTGCATGCCCTGCATGTCGGCAAGGCCAACAGTAAGGGTATGGCCACCGGGAATGGGCGAAACCTTTTCTGCCCAGCTGTCCATCATGTTTTCGTCAAACAGGTTCTGGGCAATCAGGTGTTGGTGCAGTGCAGTCAGCTTTTCCATGCGGAGCCCCTATAGCAACTTGCAGACATGGCTGCTGCTATCGCCACACAGCAGGCGCAGGGCTTTTTCGGCTTCCTGAATATAAAAGCCCTCGGTTTCGTCACTTTCGCGCGAGGTGTTTTCTGCCTCTTTCTTGCGTGTGAGTGTTGCGTATTCTTTCAGCAGCGTGGCCTTGGCTCGGCAGAACACGGTGCGCAAATAGAGCGGGATGCCATTGGGTATTTGTTCAAGGCTGGAAAAATCCAGCGCTTCCCACTGCCGTTTCTGTGCAACCAGATCGGCATTGGTTTCGGCAACTGCTGTGCGCAGGGCCAGAATAACCAGATCTATATTGATGCTGGTATCAATGCGCGCACTGGCATTGAAATCACCGACCTTGAACGTGACATAAAAATCATCGTTCGGGATTTCTTGCGCATCAAATTCCGCCGTGCGGCCGGAGAAGCTCACGTGCAAACCTCATGGGTGGAGTGGTAGGGGATAACGCACCCAGCGGCGCAGCTGCATGTCTGGCATGCCAGGTGCAACAGGCCGTGGGTGTTTATCACTCGGGGGAGCCTTCGCTGGCGCGGGCCAATGCTTTTTCGGCGGTTGCAATGCGTGTTTTTACGCCACCATCACCACCGAGAATGCGCTGCACGGATTTCCAGAATTCAATGGCTCCCTGCAGGTTGCCACTGGCTTCCGCCATTTCACCGGCAAGCTTTGCGAACCGCGCCTGAATTTTTTCATGTACCACCCACTCGCCGGACAGCACCCGCGTGAGCACCTGATCGAAATAGGGCGATGCAGATTGCTGTTGTACATGGCAGGTTTCCGCCCACTCCAGCACTTCATCAGCAGCAAAGGTCTGCATGTCGCGGCTGAACTGTTCCGGCATTTCCTGATGCTGCGCAATGCAGATATCTGCAAAGTGCAGGGCGCGTTCCATGTCTCGAATATCAAACAGCCACAAGGTGAACCACACCAGCACGGGGTTGGCGTACACCTCACCGGCGGCGAGATAGTCGGCAATGAATTGTTCGAACTGCGGCAGGTAACGGCCTTTTTTGGCGGCGTAGCGCTCTGCCAGGCTGTTCATGTTTTTCAATTCAGACTGTGCAGTTGCCAGCGCCGCCAGCATCACGTCGAGCATGTGGCGCGCAGCTTGTCCGGCCGGTGCCGTAACAACAGCAGCAGCCACGCTGGCGGCTGCATTTGCGGCAATGGCAGCAGCTTTTGCAGCCTCTTCCAGAATCCGGTTTTTGTGTCGAAGTGCGGGGCTTTCCATCGTTTCACCTGTGCGTCAGTTTTTAAAAAACCCCGGTACATCGGTTGGATAAACAACCACCGGGGCACACGCTCTCACCAAGGTATTAGTTGACGAAAACCACGTTGGCCGCTTCAATCGCTGCAGCTTTGCCCAGGTGTTCGATCACATAGGCTTCATTGCGGCTGTTGTAATGCTCCACGCGATCTTTTTTCGGGTTGTCGATCATCGCGCGGCGGATGCTGCCTTCCTGCGTGTAGATGGACAGGTTGTCGAGCGACGTGATCAGCAAGCCTTTGGCCGGGAATTCAGGCACAACCAGAGATGGCAGACCACCGTAGGTCGCAATCACCTGTTGGTTCTGCAGGCGCTCTTTTTCGGTAGGCGTTGCACCCTGTGCGGCGTACATCTTGCCTTGGTCATTGGCAACCAAATCACGGCCAATGATGGCAACCAGATCGCCGGATGATGCATACTCGGTATCAATCATGTTGCGCACATCGCGCACCATGTTATCCAGATTTTTGTAATCGCCGCTTGCACCAACTTTGATTTGGCCAGCAGTGCCGCCTTGCAGCAGGTAGTTGCTGGATTTGTTGTCTTTCAGATTTTTCAGCCAGCCGATATTGACATCAGACAGGTCGGCAGCAACGGTGGTGGCGGCAGCGCTGGTGCCGTTGAAACCGATTTTCAGCATATCCAGCGCCATGCGGATCATGACGGCCTGCTGCACCAACTCGGCAAAGTTGGGGAATCGCGCCCAGGCATCCATCTGCTGATAGGTGATGTGGATATCTGCCTCGGTTTTCAGGCAGGAATACGGATTCGGAGACAGGCCGTGTGCCGACTTGGTGGTGCGTTCGCCGCCGCTACTGGTATCCGTGCGGCCAGTGACGCTGCCGGTGACGCCAAGGCCCAGCACTTCACCCGTTTGCTGTTGCACCATCGGCATGTTGATTTTGCTCAAGAATTCAGTGCTTTCCTGAATCGCGGCAACCAGTGTCTGCTCCAGTGACGGATTGACGGTGAACGCTTTGGAAACATCCGCCACACCATAAGTGGCTGCCATTGCCATTGCCAGTGCAGTGAACTGAATTTGTGTTGCTTCTTTCATGGGTGGCTCCCGTTTAAAAATCTGGTGGTGGATGTTTCGTTGCCCGCCTTTCGTGCGCAGCAGTGCTTAAAGAAACTTTTTGCCTTCGCCGGTATTGCCGGGCACAGTCGTGCCGCCTGCTGGCTTTTCGCGCAGATCGGAAAACTGTTTTTCCACTTCGGTAACCTTGGCCAGCAGTTCCGTGTTTGCAGTGCGAAGTTTTTCCAGTTCCGCAGTGAACTTGTCTGCGCCAGAGTCATCCGCAGTGCTGCTTTCGCCGCCTTTGTCTTCATCACCTGCAGTTGCAGCAGGAGCGGGGGAAATCTTGGCTTCCAGATCAGTGAACTTTTCCGCCAATGCCAGATTGCTTGCAGTCTGTGCATCAATGGATTTCTGCAGCGCCTCGAATTGCTCTGGTTTCATGTCGTCATCACTCGCAGTGGTTTCGGTTTTAAAGGAAAGCTTGTTGACCATGCGTTGCAAAAACGATGGCTCATCCGCTGCAAATGTGATTGCAGTGGCTTCAATGAAATCTGAAAAATGCGCGTCGCCGTGTTCCGTCTCCTTGCGGGAAAAGGAGAGGCGATCTGTGCCGAGGCTGCCAGGTTGATCGGTGATGCCGAGGCCGCCCAGATAGGCTTTGCCAGTTTTGGCGAAGTTTTCCAGCACCTCGATGCTGGTAAACAGTTTTTGACCGGAGGCGTTGTAATCCAGCAGCAGCTGGTTGGGTTCCAGCTTGCAATACAGTGACAGCCGGCCCATGTCATCTTTTTCAGCCTTCACATCAGCAACAAGGCCGGCATTGGCCCAGCGATAATGTTCTGGCCAGATCATGGCGCAGTATTGCTTGGCGGCATCGTAGGTTTCGGCAATATCCAGCAACCATTGATCCTTGATTACACGCCCGTCAGCTGTGCGGCCAGCGGTGGCAACCTTGAACCAGTCTGATATTGTCTTGGCCATCAAATAACCCGCAACGTTGGTGACAGTGAACAGTTGTCGCAACGATATGCGTGATTTTTTTCGCCCTCAAATGGATTTGTTTTTATTGGTTCCTATATCGGTTTTATAAAATTTCTCAGGAATAAACAGCAAAAAAAACAGCGAGTGGCGGCAATATCATAGCAGCCATCTGTTACTTGATGCTGCTGATGATTTATCCGCGAGAAAAAATTGATGCTGCAAAATCCATGTTTCTGCGCCACGTCAAGCCGCAGGAAATTGCGCGTGAATTAAATATCGGCACGGTGCGCACAGTTTACAAATGGATTGAAGACAACGGCTGGCGCGATCTACTCGAACATGAAACGCCGATACAAGCGCTGGAACGCCGCATGGTAGTGCTGGCCAGCAAAGACAAAAAAGATAACGGGGATCTTGCTGAGCTGGAGTGCCTTGTCACCAACATTGGCCGCCTGCGCAAGATTTATGCGCAGCCTGCTGGAAGCGCACTGGCGGATGCTGAACCCGGCAAAAAGAAGCGCAAGAAAGAAAAGCCTGTAAAAAATGACATTTCCGCACTGACTGCCGAGGATTTCGACAAGGCTTTTGTGCAGAACCTTTTCGGGTATCAGCTGGGGTGGCGCGCAGCCAAGCAAAACCCACTGACGGCTCGCATACGCTTTATTTTGAAATCTCGCCAGATCGGCGCCACCTATTACTTTTCGGCGGAAGCGTTTGAAGACGCGGTGCTGACTGGCGATAACCAGATTTTCATATCAGCCAGCCGCGCACAGGCTGAAATTTTCCGCGCCTACATCATAGGCTTTGCCAAGGCATGGTTCGGTATTGAGCTGACAGGCAACCCGATAGTGCTATCAAACGGCGCAGAGTTGCACTTTCTCAGTACCAATAGCAGCACAGCGATGGGCTACCATGGCCACGTTTATTACGATGAAGTGTTCTGGACGCAGAACTGGAAAAAGCTGCAGGCGCTGTCCAGTGGCATGGCTATGCAGAAAAAGTACCGGAAAACGTACTTTTCAACACCATCCACAAAACAGCACGGCGCGTATCCGCTGTGGAGCGGCGAAAAATTCAATGATGGCCGCACTGCCAAGAAAAAGGCGGATTTCAATTTAACCGAGGATCAGCTGCAGGCCGGGGTTCTGGGTGCCGATGGCATGTGGCGCCAGATTGTCACCATTCTGGATGCGGTCGCGAGCGGCTGCGACCTGTTCGACCTCGATCAGTTGCGCCTGGAATATAGCCCGGAAGAATTCGACAACCTGCTGATGTGCAAGTTTATCGACGGCACGCACAGTGTGTTTGCGCTTTCGGATCTGACCAAAGGCATGGTTGATGCCAGCGACTGGCGCGATTTCGACATCAACGCCGAGCGGCCCTTTGGCAACTACCCGGTGTGGATCGGATACGACCCCAGCCGCACCACAGACAACGCGGCTGTGGTAGTGGTTGCGCCGCCGCTGATACCCGGTGGCAAGTTCCGCCTGCTGGAAAAACGCCGATTCGTCGGGCAGTCCATCCAGTACCAGGCTGCCCGCCTGCGCGAGCTGTGCGACAAGTACAACGTGGAGCACATCGGCATGGATGTCACCGGCATTGGTCTGGTGGTGCGCGATCTGGTGGTGGATTTCTTCCCGCGCGTTACCTCCATCCACTACACCATCGAAGCCAAAAACGGGCTGGTGCTGAAGGCCAAGGACATTTTTGAAAGCAAGCGTTTCGAGTACGACGCCAGCCACAGTGATGTGGCGCAGGCGTTTCTGTGCATTCGCCGCGCCACCACGCCGGGCGGGCTGGTGACCTACGTGGCCGACCGCACCGAGAAAAACGGCCACGCCGATGTGGCGTTCGCCATCATGCATGCGCTCTCGCATGAACCGCTCAACAGCAACAGTTCAACAACTTCCACTTGGGCCGTCAATCATGGTTGATAAAAGCATGGATAAAAAACAGCGCAAAACCTCGACAGCAAAATCACGCGCCAATTCTGCCACCGCGTTTGCCTTTGGTGATCCGGAGCCGGTGCTGCAGAACCAGCTGACTGATTACCTGGGCACGTTCTGCATGGGCAGCGGCCCGCTGGCCTACTATGAACCGCCTGTGTCACTGCGCGGGCTGGCGCGCACGTTCCGCGCCAATCCGCACCACGGTGCGATTCCGGGATTTATCCGCAATCAGGTGCAGAAATACTACGTGGAGACGCCGCTGCTTTCGCGCGAAGAGCTGGGGAGGGCGGTGATTGATTTTGAAAAATTTGCCAACTGCTATTTCCAGCGCATCTGCAATATTTTTGGTGAAGACATCGGCCTGCGCCATTTGCCAGCCGTGTACATGCGCAAGATGAAAGAGCCTGACCGCTACGGCATGCTGGTGGGTACCCGGCTGGTGCCGTTTGAGCCGGGTGAGGTATTGCACCTGCTGGAATACGACCCGGAGCAATCCATCTACGGCTTGCCGCATTATCTTGGCGGGCTGCAGTCGGTGTTGCTGGGCGAGGATGCAACGCTGTTCCGCCGCAAGTATTACCGCAACGGCGCACACATGGGGTATGTATTTTTCACCAATGACCCGACACTGAAGGGCAAAGACAAAGAAAAAATGGAAGAGGCGATCATGCAGAGCAAGGGCGCCGGTAACTTCCGCAGCATGTTTGTGCATATTCCGGGCGGCACAGAAAAATCGGTGCAGATCATTCCGGTAGGGGACATTACCACCAAGGATGAAATCGAGCGTGTGAAGAGCATCAGCCGCAATGACACGCTGGCCATGTGGCGGATCCAGCCGGCGCTGGCCGGCGTGATGCCGGAGAACACTGGCGGTTTTGGTGACATCGCCAAGATTTCCCGTGTGTATCTGGAGAATGAAACCATCCCGCGTCAGCAGGTGTATTCATCGCTCAACAATGTGCTGAATAGTCGCCACAAAATCGAATTTTTAAACCCGACAGACATGGAAAATATTGATTGAAAAACTGCGTGAAAATGTTGATTTTCTCGGTGTTTTTTGCTGTATCGCAATGGCGTTTTTTGCTAGAATCCGTCATGCGTTGTTGTGCTGATGCGCGGGCAAAAATCTGGGGGGATTTATGCGGGTCATGTGTTCAAAATGCGGCAGCAAAGCGCGCATCGCATCGCGCGAAAATATCAGCCAGACCATCAGCCACCTGTACTGCCAGTGCCTCGATGCCAAGCACTGCGCCCACACCTTTGTCATGTCGTTGTCGTTTTCCCACACCATCAACCCGCCCATCGGGGCCGTCAACAGCATTGTGCTGGATGTGCTGCGCAACCTGCCCGGTCAGCAGCAGCTGGAGCTGTTGGAGCAGGCCCGCCAGCAAGCCGCCTGATTTACCGCCTGCCGGCCCAATACCGGCACTGATCCCCCCAAAAATCACCTTTTTCCCACCTGTCTGTCGCAGGCAGGTTTCAAAGGTAGCATGGCCAAAAATCGACCATAAGCTGATGATTTTATAGGCAAAATCTTGCTACCTCGTTGAGGTTTCAAAAGGTAGCAGGATTTGTAACGTATTGAATATAAAGGATTTAATTAGGTAGCAGTGATACCTTGCGTTGAAACTTTTTGCTACCTCATTGCTACCTGTTTGCTACCTCACACTAAAACGCTGAAAGCCTTGTGGCAGTAGGGCTGTAGGCTATTTTGGTTGTCTTGCTACCTTTGAAACCTGTTTGCGACAACACCGCAAAATGTGGTGCAATCACAGGCTTGAAGCTGACAGATGGACGTCAACATGGAGAGCCATGAACCAGGTGTCGGTGATGTTCACTTTATTGGATTGCCGGCATATCTCTGGGGGAGCAAATGGCAGAGCAAATCAATGATCTGGTTATAAAGTCTGAAGACGACGCATTTTCTTTGTTACAACGGGCGCTGGCCAATGACAAGGAAATTGAAAATGCAGGCATACGCTTTGATGGCTGGCCGCAGATAACGCTAAAGCTTGAAGGTGGTGCATTCAACGAACTCGCGCTGAAGCCAAGTACACTTGATGCACTGATAAAAATTCAGGAATCTGTTAACCAAGCTTATTTGTTGGCAAAATATGGCCCAGATACCAGTCACAGACTAAACAATGCAGAAAGAGAAAGCCTGGCAATCATCATAAAAATACATCAAGGTAGCAGTCTTTTTAAGATAGAACTGGGAGATCAGATCAATGAAATCATCAGGGCAATATCGCAAATGACTTCTAGAGATTTGGCTATCACTATCGCGTCAACGGCACTGATTGTTGGCGGAACAGTCACATCAATAAACTACTTTAACAACAAAAAAGAAGAAAGGCTTGCACTGGCTCATAGCGAGGAAATCATTGCGCACCTGCAAACAACACAGGTAATGTCACAAGAAGAAACAAAGCGCGTGCAAATCATTGCAGATGCTATGAGTGAAAACCCTAGACTGGCGCTTATAGAAGAAAAAGTTTCAGAAATGCATAAAGAAATGCTTAATGCCGTTAGTGATGCCGATGAAGGCGGTGAAATCAACGGCATTGCCATAACTCCGGAAGCCGGTGAAGAACTGGCAAAAAGCAAAAGACAGAAATCAGCAGTTGGTAGACTTGATGGCGCCTATAAGGTTGTCAACGTAAATTCAAAAGATTCAGACAATTTCAGGGTGCAGGTTATCAATGCCCAAAACAAGAAAACCTTTACTGCAAAAGTCCGTGACGAAACATCGAATGACAGCATTAAAAAAGAGCTGCAAAAAGCAGAATGGAGCAGATCACTTGTAACACTTAAAATTGAGGCGAAAGTGGTTGGTGATACTGTGAGGGATGCAACAATTACTGGGGCTTCTGAATTTACGCCACCAAATTAATATAGTCACTTTCTTGCGGTTGGGTGCTTGCAGGATAAATGAGCGTGTTTTGTGCGCGCTGCAGACAGCACTTGCTATTTTTCGCTGCTGATATATAGGCATATTATTTTATGGAAAATCGTTTTTTTTCTACAGATGAAACAAGATTGATAATGGTTTCTATAAGAAACAATCTTCAGTTTTCCGAATCTAGCGATGCGCTGCAGTCAAGGGGATGGCAGATTGCTCTGATAGTTCAGGCTATTTCTTTGATTAACAGCCGTCCTGATTTTTTTGATAAATCATGTGGTTATAGTATTGGAAAGATGGGAGTTAAATTGGCTTCGATCTCTTCAGTAAATATTACAGAAAAGCCACTTGATGAATATTTTTCGTACTTTTATAGAATTATTGCTGAAGCATATATATCTTCCGGTGGCTCATATGACGAGTTGTCTAGTCTGTATACCGATTTTTATGATGCATATAAAAGCCATCGGGAGATTTTAACGGTAGAAGCAATTAGGGAGATTGATTTTGCGGTCACACATTTGCCTGTTGCTATTGTTAAGAGTGCATTGTCAAGTGATTCAATAAAGTCAATTTCTGAAATTGATAGTTTGGTTGAAAAGCTAAAGGGCCAGCAGAAAGAATGGATGGAAAACATTGGAACGCGCGCTCAGAAGGTAAAGGAAATTCAGGATAAACTTGAGAGGCAGGAGGTGTCTTTGAATTTTGTTGGATTGGATCGAGGATACTCAAGGCTGCGCGATAGTAAAATTCTAGACAAGAGGTCGGCATTTTTTGGGATGATTTTTTTTGGCGCTCTTATGTTTTTTCCTGCTCTGTTTGGTATTTATTCTGGTGCCCGTCAGGTAGATATATCGCATTTGTTTTTAGGTTCAATTACATTAATATTGTTATATTATTTTAGGATTTCATTGATGGAGTTCAGGTCAATAAAATCTCAGTTGCTACAAATTGAACTAAGAAATGCAATGTGTCAGTTTGTTCAGGCTTATGCGGATTACGCCAAGGACATTAATGATAAGAGCCCGGGTACATTAGAGAAGTTTGAGAGCATTGTTTTTTCAAATATATATACGGAAGAAAAAAATATTCCGTCCATATTTGATGGGTTTGAAAAGATTGCAAAAGTTATTAAGCCGGATAAATAAAAAACCCGCCTTTCGGCGGGTCGTGCCACTTAAGCAGTAGCCGCAGGCGCCAGACTCCTAGTCGGCATCCTTGTCGCAATTCCTTGCAACGTGTTCAGTATTAACTGGCTTGGCTGGATTGTCTGTAAGTCATATCTCCATTGTTTGTAAGATATATCTTACAAATGGCGTCTGTCTTGGTGTCAGCGGTAGGAAGTAGTATTGTCAGCCTGTTGTGTGATTTCTTGGGAGTGGTTTCCAATGATTAATGAAATTAAAGATTCTGTGAAAAATGCCATGCATGAGCGAATGAACAGCCCAATACTTGGCACATTTTTAATTTTTACTGTAAGTATTAATTGGAAAGTGTTTGTTGTTTTTTTTACATCCGATGCGCATGGGATGGAAAGGGTTTTCGAGATTGAAAGGGCAATATCTATTTCTGGTTTTGACTTTAATAGGCCGATATCGTGGACGGTTATTTCTTTGGCTGGATATCCGATGTTGAAGCTTATTTATACTATTTTCAATATGCTAACTTCTAGTTTTAATAGAACGATTATTATGGCTTTGGAGCGTGCAGATGATTATTTCTCACAGGTAAGGTCTGACATTTATAAAAATAGAACAGCGAGACTGTCTGATGCGCTTAAGCGCGGTGAATTTGTTGATGTGATTACGGCAATGGAGCGCATTTTTGAAAGGGAAATATCAGAAAATCGGCTAAGTGCTGATCGGCTGGATGTTATTATCGGTTACCTTTCTTCAGTGAGGAAATTGATACCCCAAAAAACAGAGTGATTGCCATTCTCTGCTTTTGCAAACAGGCATATGTCAACACATTACTGATTTCAATAAATTGCCGGGAAAACGCACGATGTTATCCATTTCTGTCGTTGATGCGCTAAGGCAGGCGCAGGCATCTGGTGAAATTATCGAAGTGATTTACTGGGGCGGCAGCCAGCCTGGGCGCCGTCGCCGGATACAGCCACGCAAGGTCAGCAGTGAAAAGGTAGATGCATTATGCCTAGCTACCGACACCGTGAAATCATTTTTCGTGCACCAGATTGAGTTAGCAAGCGAGGTTGATCGCGCGCATAAAGACTTTGATGCCGAACACGGGCAGGTGTTGCGTGTTGCCGCCGCAAGGCTGGATGCCATGCTTCCGTCCGATATTTTGACATTGGTAGAGGGCGCGCTGGCTGAATTGCCGATTTCGCCGAGACTGGTACAGGTTGCGGAAAATGCGGTTGGTGTATTCAGGACATTCAAAAGCGGGAAAATTTACAAGCGGCCCGATGCTTTCATCCAATATATTCCAGACCACCATCAAAAGCCGTGGCATGTCGATTCCACTGGGTTGCAGCAGGCTGCAGCATATAGCCATGCCCACAAGGCGGTGCAACTGTTTTTGTCGCAGGTTAAATCGCTGCCTGAAAAACCATAGCAGCCACTCGGTCGCAGGCATACATTCCCGAGTCGTGACATAACAATGGGAACCGCCCTTGATACGGAGGCGGCACCCATGATTGAACAACTTCAAATACTCAAACTGTTAGGCGATCTGGCTTTGACTGGCCTGTATATATGGCTGGCATGGCAGGATGTGAAATCAGCCATGCACAAGCGCGAGTGACCATCCTTGGCCACGGTCCGATCATATAGCGGCCATTACTGCTTCAATAATCCTCGCTGCTGCGAGAGGCGGAACGGCATTGCCGGCCATATGCACTGTTAATCTGTGGCTGTCAGGACGGCGCGTGTCTCCCGGGAATGACATAGCGGCCAGGTTTTCGTCGGCAGTGAGCATGCGCATTCGTTGGCCGTCCACCACGGCCCAGCGGTCGCGAGTGGTAATGGTGCCGATGGGTCTGTCCAGTGCGCGGCCGGTGAGGCCAGATCCTGAGCCGTAGTACGGCATGAGGAAGCGTTCGCCGTACCTGGCTTTGCCATTGCTGGCGCGTCGCAGCGTGGCCGCTGCTCGGCCTTTGCGCTCGATTGGTGACCATTTACCTGCAGTGAAATCTACAAACGAAAGTGCTGGCACGTGCTGGTATTGTGGAAGGCGCAGGTACAGCGGCGTTCGGCTGCGGGTGGCCACCATAAACAGGCGCACGCGGTTTTGTGGCACGCCAAGGTCGGCACAGTCCACAACATGCGGTGCGAGCTGGTAGCCGAGCGCTTGCATGGCAGCAGACCACGCCGGGTAGAGTTCCCAGTCCAAGAATTCAGGGACGTTTTCGACTATCGCCGTGTGCGGCCTGTGAAACTCCAGCGCGGAAACAACGGCCCACGCTGTAGAGCGACTGGCATCATGCTGCGGGTTGCCATGTGCTTTGCCGCGAGCTCTGCTATGGCCTTGGCAACAGGGCGAGGCCAACAGTAGATCATGTTCTGGAACATTCGCCCAGTTGGCTTGGTGTAGGTCTTGGCAAACGTGAATAGCCGCTGGGTGATTCTGGTTGTGCCAGTACACCGCATCTTGCCAGTGATTTGCTGACCACAGAACATTGATGCCGACCATGCGAGCCCCGGTAGACCAGCCGCCCAACCCTGAAAATAGATCAATCGCGTTCACGGCTGCACCTTCAATTTTGATTTGATGCCAATTCGCGCCAGTGAAATGCTCACCCACTCGCCGCTGTCGTCTTGCTGTGCCCAGGGGAAGTTGTCGGCATCGAGCAACAGGTTGCCGTCTTGCCGTACGGGGATGGGGTCATCGAGAGGGATGAAGTGGCCGGCGGTGTCGTCTTGCCCGATGATCTGCATGGCGCTCACCACAGTTTTTCCCGGCCGTAGAGCGCCACTTCAGCCGTTGGAAAATCCAGCCAGTGTTTCTTGATGCCCTTGGCCCAGCCGTACACATAGAACACGGCCAGCCCGATGATGGCCCACTGTTCCGCTTGCCATGCGCTAACGATCCAGAACGGTTGTGACAACAGCCCGAACACTGGCGCCCAGCGCGCGAGCCGTGGGTTGTTGGCGTAAACCAGCAGAATGGCGGCGAGGCCGAAAGTGGCGATGCCTACCTGGGTGATGATGTGCAAATTCATGATGCTCACTCCTTGGGTTTGATGGGGAGGATCACCAGCAGGAAGATGGCCACATACGCCGCCGCGAGTAGTGCGGTTTTGAGAGTGGCCACATCCATGTCGGCTGGCCTTATTCCGCGCCGCCAGTGGCTGCTGGTGCGCTGTTGTCGCTTTCGGTAGATGCTTGGCTGTCATCGGTAGCGGGCTTGGCTCGCGAGGCTGCCAGTGCCGCCATGTGTTCCGATACGCGCTTGCCGTGATCCTGTTGTGCCTGTGCCCATAGCGTCTTCAGATCGGTGCGTGATTTCGCCATCGGTGTGTTCAGGTTGTTGGCCTTGGCCTCGGCCAGCACGGCGTCTGTGTCCACGATGTCTACCAGCACGCGGCCGCCGGTAATGCCGGCAAACTGCAGCTGGATTTCACGCGGGGCGACGGCCAAGCCGACTACGCCGGTGATGGATGTGGGCCAACCGATGGCCGAGGTGGCATCGGTCTGCGTGACGAATACAAATTGCACGGCGGGTTTTTCTGCGATCGGTGCGGCGGTGGGTTTCTTTGCCATGGGGAATTCCTCAAAAGAGGCCCGGCGCATGGCCGGGCCGGGTTGTCAGGCGGCTTCGGCGGTGTCGGTGGTTTGTTGTCCGGCGGTATCTGGTGCCTGATCAGGCTCCACGTACTCGACGATCAGTGCCGATTCAGGAACCACGTTGGTGAATTCCATCGTCTCGATGTCATCGACGAAAACAATCACGCCGGATTTGTCACTGTTTTTGAACATGATCACTTTCTTGTCAGTGACCGGATCCGCTGTTACCTCTTCAGGCTGTGGCATGCAGCGCGCATCGACGCTGATGGTGTGCAGGTGTTTGCCCTGGAAGGTGGCTTTTTTGATGCCGAGAAGCATTCGTGAACACATGGTGTATCTCCTTGCGGGGCAGTTAAGAAACCGCGCGCTGCCGCCCCGTGAAGCAGCGCACGGGGTGGATCAAAACGAATGGAATGTGGCCATCAGGTTGAAAATCAGGCGGCGCGTGTCGGGGTGCAGGTGGCGAATTTCGCGCATGTCCACATCCAGCTGCTCACTTAATTCCTTGGCGCGCAGCGGGCTGTAGAGTGCGAGCATGAAACACAGCAAGGTGCGCTGCTCTGGCGTCTCCAGCCACACGGCGTGCGCATTGAGTGCGCGGCTTTCTTTCGGGCACAATTCCCAAATGTTGCTGGCGTTCCAGTAGTTCTTGCTTTGCACACTGTTGCTGACGGTGAAAAACTGCTGGCCCAGCTGCTCGATGCCGCATTGCCACCAGTGCAGGAATGGTTCAAACGGCTTTTGATCCGGGTAGAGTTTGGCAAACTTGCGTGCGCGCAACACCAAGCGATTGATGAATAAATACTCGCGCATCTCGTTGAACCAGCTGCCGCCGAGTGGGCGGCCACGGCGCAGAAATTCTTCATGCAGGGTTTCCGGCATAAAGGTGAGCATGTGGCGCGCCAGTGAATGTTGGCGCTGGTTATTCCAGCGCTCTTCCGGTTCGGCGAATGATGAAAAGTTGACGCGCTTCAAGTCGCCAACAATCTGCTGCATTTCTGCCTTCATGATTTTTTCTCCGGCGTTTTTGACTCGAACACCCAGCAATGCACCATCTTTTTCATAATGGTGCTGCGCACCTTGCGTGTGCCAAGGAACTTGTGCGAACGGCATGCCGGTAGCAGCTTTTGCAGTTCACTGGTACTGGCCGGAAGGTCGGCTCTGTGTTTGTTTGCAACCATTTCAAAGTGCGGCATGGAAATGGCGATTTCTTGTGTGTTTGGGCTGTGATTCATGCGTGGTTCCGGGTATGGATCCAGTTCATCTTTTTCGGAATTGAGCAGGTCGTAGATTTCCCAGAACTTGCGCACATGCATATGGTCTGCATGCAGTGCGTTTTGACGTGAAACGGCGCGCTTGTAGATGAACTCTTCCATTTGCTTCAGGCGTTTTTCGGTGAAGCTGGGGAACAGCAGTTGCAGGCAGGCACAAAGAGCAGCGATTTGTGCGTGGTTGTGTATCAACCGATAGTTGGTGAGTTCGCCGCTGGCGAAACCAGTAGCAATGAAGTGCTGTTCATACTCTGCGTATTTGTCGAAAAACAGCTTTAAAATCTCAGTTTCTCGCTTCAGTATTGCAGTAAGAAAGCCTGCGTATTGTTCAGTGGTGGCTTTTTTGAAGAGCGTCTCGCTGTATTTGCGACCCTCTGCGGTGAAGTGGGTGGTGGTGAAGTGACACTGCGTAATGCGCTGCAATACCGCCTCCTCTGCATCTACCGGGGCGTTTTGCGCCATAACGATGGCGCCGCGAAAGGGGAGGTCTACCGTTTCATTGCCCAGCGTCTTGGCGCCCATGCCGCGCGTGCTGCGCCCGTTGTACATGGGCTTTAATTCGGAGTAGTCAAAGCTGCCCTTGCGTGCGCCACGATCATCACCACTGCGGTCACTCTCGATGAACACCACCGGCATGTTGGATATCTGGTTCAATTTCCGTGCGCGGCCGGATGGTGTTTCACGGCTTGGGTCAAAGCCTTCATATTCGCTTCGGCCGAACAGCACCCAGAGAAATTCGATCAGCAAGGTTTTACCGGCGCCAGCTTCACCTGTGAGTTCAAGGAAAGGGAAGCTTTTGTGAACCGCGCGGATCTGTTCGGCAAATGCAGAACCCAACCAGAAAGACAGCGAAAAAAGCCCGTTTGAACCGAATGTAAAAATGAAGGGGTCAAACCAGCTGTTGTCGAATTTATCGACTTTGGCAATGTTTATTCCGTGGAAACTGCTTTTGAATCGCCGTTTTCCGACAGTAAAATATTGCTGTTTGTTAATGTGTATCTCCCGGCCCTTACTGAAGGCGAATCCGGGAAACACGTAGACATCAATATCTTTGTCAAAACCAATGAATGGCACGGTTTCAACGTCAATGGGTGCGCGCTTGAACCAGCGCTCGCGAATGATGCGAAAGTGCTTTGCGGTTCCGTCCCAAATGGCGCCAGTCGCATTCTTTATCAGCGCTCTGCCAAAGTTGTCGCCGTTGGCAATGCATGACCCATCCATTGCAATGAGCCTTTCCTTTGCGCCATTGTTGAACGTGATCCTGAAGAAGTAGGAAATCTCGCCGCTGATCTTGTCTGTTTGCCCGTAGAGAAATTCTGCAATGCAATTGCTGATGGGGTAGCAGTTCGATGTCGAAGAAAATGTTTTGAAACCTTCTTCATCCTGCAGCTTTGCGCCTTGGTGATCCAGTTTTTTGTTGAGCAGGGCTGTGTCAATTTCGCACTGATACCACGCGTTTTCAAATTCCAGCACGGTGCTGGTGGATTTGTAGCGCCTGTGGTGTATGTAGAATTTCTGCTCGATGTTTTCGGCAATCAACAGGCTGCCGCGATGCAGGCAGTCTTCCAGCAATTCATCATTCAGTTTGTTGTCGCGGAACAGTTCATCCCAATCACGACCGGCAGGCGCCAGTGCCACTTCATATTTCACGCCCAGTTTTTTCAGTTCTGCCGCGTATTTCAGGTTGGCGGCGCGGCCTGCCTTGTCGCCATCAAATGCCAGGCGCCATGTGATATCCATATCCTTCAGGCTTTCGATTAACTCGCGTGGTAGGTTGCTGGTGGAAAATGCCGCCACGCTTTTGAATCCGGCCTGCGACATGGCGATGGTGTGAAAAATGCCCTCGGTGATCGCAACGGTGTCGCCGTTTTCATACTGCTGGCCGGGTGGTTGCCAGTGTTTTCCGCTGTAACTGAATACGATGCGCGCTTTATCTTTGCCGTGTTTTTTCAGCTGTTGGACAGCCGATTCATCAATCACCCGTTCCCAGAAATCACTGCTTTCCGGCATGTAGAAACGCACGGTTTGCGCATATCCACCTTCCGGCAGTTGCATCTGGCCCTGCTTGTAGCAGCCCTTCAGTTTGGCGATGTCGAATCCGCGCCGTTCTCGCAGGTAGGCGTCTGCCGTGGCTTGCGGGTTTTCATCGCTGGGCTTGTAGCGCTCGCTCAGGTTTTCCAGCAAATAGCTGTATCGGTCTCGCGTGCTCTCGGTGTAACCGCACTTGTTCTGGTGGTTACAGGCCAGAATCCACGGATTCTCGACGGGAACCCACACGCCGCGTTTGTGGCAATCAGGGCAGGTGCCGCCTTGCAGGAATTTTTTGTCTGGGCTTGGCTTCAGGCTCAGTTGGCCGTCACGCTCCAGCGCATCGAGGATGATGGTTTTGACTTCCATGGTTCGCTCCCTGCGATTACTGCGCAGATTGCGATTTGGCGATGTCCTGAAGGTTTTGGGCCGTTATGGCCGACAGGTTGATCATGATGTGGCGACCGCGTTTTACGGTCGGGATCAGTTTCTTGTTGATCCATCCCTGCAGCACGCCGGGGTCTACCCCAGTGCCCTGGCAGTACCGTTCCTTGGTGCATTCGGGCATGCCCAGCGCGCGCATCAGCTGCAGGATCTTGTCTGCGATGTCCTGCGGGCTGGTAGGGTTTGCTTGCATATTGGCTTGGCTGTGTGCATTTTTATTCATGGTGTCCCCCGGCGACAAAGTGAAATAAAGTCACGCAAAGTGAACAAACTTCACGTGTCGCGCACAATAGGGCACGATAATTCACGCAGTCAAGGGATATTTACCCGAAAAGTGAAAATATTTCACGATTCGTGGTTTTTTGCGTTGTCACTGTAAAAAATAGTTGTATATTGGGCAGGAAATGGCCACGGGATGGCTGTTTTTACACGCCACATAACGGAAGGGGATCTATGAAAACGACAGCTAGCCAGCGCCTGAAGGGATTGCGCGAACTGACCGGCCTTAAACGCAAAGAGTTTGCCGACATTGTTGGTATTGACGAATCTCACCTGAAAAGCATCGAATTAAACCGTGCGCAGTTGAATGAAGATGACTACGCCAAGGTGTGTCGACACTTCCCCAGCTTTACCGCGTGGCTGACCTATGAGGGTGAAATTGACATTGCGGCACTGAAGCAAAAGCAGGAAGCCTTGATGAAATTCATCGCCTTGCGCATTGAATCCGGCATGGTTCCGGATGGGTATTTCATGGAAGAGGCTATTCCGCGCGAGGGCAAATAATGTCCATCAAAAAACTGGAAAACGGACGGTTCCGGTCTGATGTGTGGCCGGAAGGGCGCACGGGGAAGAGGGTGCGCAAAACCTTTGACAAGCATGGTGATGCGAAAGCATGGGAAGCTGAAATCAGGGCAAAGGCCAACCGTGGCGAAGAGTGGAAGCCCAAACCCAAGGACACCAGACGACTAAGCCAATTATTCCAAGCATGGTATGACGGCTATGGCGTGATGCTGCGGGACGGAAAGGGCAGGCTTGGAAAACTGCTGAAATTTGCGGATGAAGTCGGTGATCCGTTGGCGATCAATTTTTCCAGCAATGATTTTGTGCAGTGGCGGAAAGGCAAGCTTGCTGCAGAACCGCCACTGACTGTGAACACAATCAACCATTACCACCGCTATATTTCGGCGGCATTCAAGGAATTGATCCGGCAAAAAGAGTGGGCAACCGAAAGCCCGATGAAGGGATTCAGGCAGGCGTCATTCCGCCCGCGTGAAATGAGTTATCTGGAGCACGATGAAATCCGGGCGCTGCTCGATGCGCTGGATCGCGGACGCAACCGGGATGTCGGCATCATTGCCAGAATATGCCTGGCTACTGGTGCCAGATGGGGCGAGGCTTCATCACTGCGCGGCGAGCATGTGAAGCAGAATCGTGTCACGTTTGTGGACACCAAAAACAACCGGTCACGCACTGTTCCAATCTCTGCCGCTCTTTCAAATCAGATTTTTGATGGCCGCGACAGCTTCGGCCCATTGTTCGGACCTTCTTACGATGCATTCAAGGAGGGGTTGGATAGGTCGGGCCTGATACTGATGAAAGGCCAGCGAACCCACATTCTGCGGCACACGTTTGCATCGCATTTCATCATGTCGGGCGGTGACCTGTTGACCCTGCAGAAAATTCTGGGCCATGAAGTTATTGCCATGACGATGAAGTATGCCCACCTCGCGCCAGACCATCTGGCCGATGCGGTGAAATACAATCCGCTGGCCAAATCGGGCCTGCTGACTGCGAATCACTTGGCTGTTGTTGCGCCAGCCTGACTGCTGAGCGTAGACACATTGTGACAATCTGCGGCAGTTGTGGTCTGAATTTTTGTGAAGCGGGGCTTTGTAGACACAATGTAGACAGCATTGGCCGACATTAAGGGGATGGGGTTGGGGCGCGCTGTGTAATTTGTTGATTTAAATGGTGCCCGAGGCCGGACTTGAACCGGCACGGGGTTGCCCCCGAGGGATTTTAAGTCCCTTGTGTCTACCGATTTCACCACTCGGGCATTAAGCCGGATACAGCAGGTATCTGGCTCAAGGGATGGAGGCGCGGGTCGGAATCGAACCGGCGTACACGGAGTTGCAGTCCGCTACATGACCACTCTGCCACCGCGCCAATCTGGAGCGGAA
>CAZDWC010000004.1:0-317619 GCA_964509075.1 uncultured Pseudomonadales bacterium
GGTTCTGGCTGGTGATCATCACCTGCTTGCTGTCCAGATCCTGCACCGGGTGGTTGGCGCCGTGGTGGCCGAATTTCATCTTCAGCGTCTTGGCGCCTGAAGCCAGCGCCAGCAACTGGTGGCCGAGGCAGATGCCGAAAACCGGCACCTTGGCGGCGAGAATGCCTTTAATAGCGGCGATGGCGTAATCGCAGGGCTCCGGGTCACCGGGGCCGTTGGAGAGGAACACGCCGTCCGGATTCATGGCCAACACTTCAGCAGCCGGGGTTTTGGCCGGCACCACGGTCAGCTCACAGCCGCGCTCGACCAGCATGCGCAGGATGTTGCGCTTCACGCCGTAGTCATAGGCCACCACTTTGTATTGTGACGCGATCTTGCCACTGAAACCGGCGCTCAGACGCCAGGCACCTTCGTCGAAAGCGTATGGTTTGTCAGTGGTTACTTCCTTCGCGAGATCCATGCCCTTGAGGCCAGGCCAAGCACGCGCCAGCTCCAGGGCTTTGGCCTCATCAATGTGATCGCCGGCCATCAGGCAGCCGTTCTGGGCGCCTTTCTCGCGCAGCACGCGGGTGAGGCGACGGGTGTCGATATCAGCAAGGCCAACAATGTTGTGGCGCTTCAGGTAAGAAGCCAGGTCCTCGGTGGAGCGGAAGTTGCTGGCGATCAGCGGCAGATCGCGAATCACCAGGCCCCGACACCAGACACGACCGGACTCTTCATCTTCCGGGTTGCAGCCGACATTGCCGATGTGGGGATAGGTCAAGGTGACGATTTGCTCGGCGTAGGAAGGGTCGGTCAGGATTTCCTGATAACCGGTCAATGCGGTGTTGAACACCACCTCACCGGTGGAAATGCCTTCCGCACCAATGCTGGTGCCGCGAAAGACGCTGCCATCAGCGAGGGCGAGCAGGGCGGGTTTTCTGGTATTGCCGATCAAGCGTATTCCCCTTTGGGTGTCAGGCCCGTATTTTAGGCACAACAAGCCACCCCTATTGCTAGGTAACTCATTGAAAAATATTGATTTGCAGCCGAGATCAGGTTGAAAAAAAGCGGGCTGGGCTTGCGCCCATCCCGCTTTCCTGAATTCGTCTATTGTGCCACCGGGGCCTCTCGCTCTCAGGCTGCTACCTGAGGGGGCATTGTACGGGATTGGGGGGGGAGGTGTCTATGTGGCCTGCATTGGAATGTTGCAGTACCTTCACAGCAAAGCAATAATGCGGAACTATCCATAAGGCAAGCTCCATGACTGCTGAGACTACTTCGCCCCCCCAAACCCTCGATATCAGCATTGTTCTCCCCTGCTTGAATGAATCCGAGTCGCTACCACTCTGTCTTCCTATAGCCATCGAAGCATTGGCATTAGCGCAGCAGAAGGGCTTCACCGGTGAAATTGTTGTTGCTGATAACGGCAGCTCAGATGGCAGTCAGCAAATTGCCGAATCTTTCGGGGCACGAGTCGTGAATGTTCCAGAAAGAGGCTATGGCGCCGCACTCATCGGCGGCTTCAATGCTGCCAAGGGTCGGTTTCTGGTTATGGGCGATGCTGACGGCTCATACGACTTCAGACAAAGTATTCCCATGGTCGAGAAGCTGGCAGCAGGGGCAGATATCTGCATGGGCTCACGCTTCCGCGGCGAAATCAAACCGGGCGCCATGCCCTGGAAAAATCGCTATATAGGCAACCCCATCCTCACCGGCATCCTTAACCTTTTTTTCAGGGCCGGCATCAGTGACGCGCATTGCGGCTTGCGCGCGCTAACCAAAACATGTTTTTTTGATCTGAAGCTACGCAGCACCGGCATGGAGTTCGCGAGCGAGATGGTCGTCAAGGCTACCCTGCTTGAAAAACGCATGGAAGAAGTCCCTGCGACACTATCGCCAGATCTTCGCAGTCGCCCGCCACACCTGCGACCATGGAGGGATGGCTGGCGCCACCTGATCTTTCTTTTTTTACTCAGTCCGCTGTGGTTATTTCTTGGGCCTGGCATCATCGCAGGACTGGCGGGAGCCATCATATTGGCCATGTCAATGCTGGCAGTGATTTTCCCCGATACTGTTACACCATTCTTTGGTAATAGCTGGGCAATCCTGGCAAGCAGCTTCATCATACTGGGTCAGCAATGCTGTATTTTCGCTCTCGCCTCTCATATTTATGGCGTCAATGACGGCTACAGAAAAAGAAAAGCCGCCAACAATCTCATTCACAAACTGACACTGGAAACGTTCCTGATTACTGGCGCCATAATTACTGTTTGCGGCTTAATCATTTTAAGCTCAATAGCGGCTTACTGGGTAAGTATTCATTTTCAGCGTATTGATATGATATCGCTGCAAATTGTAGGGACAACACTACTAGTGATCGGCATGCAAAATATATTTGGTGGATTCTTGCTGGCCATCATTGGAGGAAACAGATCACGTTTTATGGGATAGCCTTAGTCTCGCGCACTGGACAGGCCGACATTGTTTATCCAGTGCGACAATCGGTAAACCCACATGATAACCTTTGCAAAACTCCGGCCCCAGATTCGCTCGAAGATCAGCATATCCTCAGTCATTCTGTCTTTGTCTTGTATGGTCTTAGTAGTCGCAGAGCCTGCATGTATTCTATGCTTCAACAAAGTTTTGGAGACCCTAAAAAAAGAACCAGGCATAGAAGACAACCGCAGCCATGCATCCCAATCCAGATTGGTCTTCATCCCTTCATCAAAGCGAAACTCTGATGTCAGCAAGGCTTTGTTCAACACAACACTTGGGCAACTTACAGGGTTGCCCAACATAAGAACCAAACGGCGAATCCAGGCAGATTGCACGTTGGGCGCCCACCAAAAAGGAAACACTAGCAAACGCTTAATTAACACCACCGGCCTCCAGCGGTACGATTGGCCATTAATCAACTGCGCATAATCGGTAAATAGCATCAAAATGTCGCCGTGCTGCTCAAAGGCTCGAAGGCAATATTCTGTGTATTCGGGATGGTAAATATCATCCTGATGCGCAATCGTTAATAATGGCGTTTCCGCGCACTGATAGGCAAAGTTCCAGTCCGCACCAATGCCGGGATGCCCACTCCTTACACAATATTCAAATCCATATTTATGCGCCATGGACTCAAGGAATCCGCTTGGGGTTGCCGTGCAAAGCAGCAAACGGCTCTGAAGAGACTGGGCAGCAATCGAATTAAGACATGACTCAAGATATTCTGACTCTCCATAAGCGGCGACACAAAAACTGTGCCGCCTGCATGAATTCTCAATATTTTTTTCATACTTCAATATTGAAACAAATTCGTTATACAGAAAAAAACCTCCCGCCCAGCCAGGAAAAGGGAATGAAGAAAAACCAATTTCGCGTAAACCAACGACGCAGGCAAGCCGAAAAATTGTCGCATGGTCAAAGTAGGTTACATGCGTATGATCGCTCTTGTATCCAGCTTCTTGCGGTACGATGATTATTACTCTCCCGCCCGGCTTAAGAAATCTAAGGTAGGCATTAACCAAATCGCACGCATCTTCAAATCTCATGTGTTCTACAACATGCGACAGCAGAAGATTGTCAAATAGCAGAGACTCACTATCAGCCGCCACCAAAAACTCTTCTGGCAAAAAAGCCCTATAGCCTAAGCGCCTTGCGTGTAGCACAGCATCAGCATTATGGTCAACGCCAATAGCACGTCCGTGCAGATGCGCGAGATTTCTGCCAATGCCGCAACCAATTTCCAGTGTGCTGCCCTTTGCAAGGCGTCTAACATTCCACGCATACGGTGCCTGGACATTGAAAAGTCTTTTCCACCAGGCATTTTGAATTTTTTTAAGCCTGTTCGAGTATGCCTTGGCTTGTGTATCTGTCTCGCCCCGCATAAGAAGACCATACCTCTTAGAAATTTTGCCCGCCAGAACCATGCTGGAATTTTAATGCAAAATCCTGTGATTACATTTGCGCATTGCTTCGATGGCATAATAGCATATCTGCATAATTCAACTGTCAGACTTATCAGCAGAGGCTCTGCATGGCCACCAAAGGCACTTCAAATGGAATTTTCTTCCGAAATATTTCCCCGGCATTTATCGATTCGCTCAATCCCGCCCACTATATCTTCGTTGTTTTCTTGATATGCCTTGCGACACATGGCTATAGCGCCTCACATGGCTGGTTCAACACCCTGCTTGACATGCACGGTTTCCGCCAAACCCAGACGGCCATGTCCGTTTACTACATACTCAAAGGGGGGGCTTGGCTGGACTACATTACGCCTGTGATGGGACCACCATGGGCCATTCCATTTGAATTTCCTACATACCAACTAACGGTTGCCGCATTAGTTAAAGTCTTAGGCTCACCCATAGAGCAGACAGGAAGGGCCGTCAACCTGATGTTTTTCTACGCCACACTTGTCCCTGTATTCATCCTGTTGGGTCATCTTATTAAATCGACCAGCCAGAGACTTCTGGTTATATCGTTTATCCTTGTCAATCCCGTCTATATATTCTGGTCCCGAACGTTCCTGATTGAGTCAACTGCACTTTTTTTCACTGCTTGCGGCCTTCTTTTTTTTGTCGAGGCCATCCTGCTTAGAAACAGACTTCTTTCTCTAATTGCCGCATTGTTGTCGACAGTCGCCGGCCTCACCAAGGCAACAACACTGATTGCTCATTTACCACTTTACCTAATGCTTTTTATTTTCGCGTGGCAAAGGTCGCCATTTTTTTCTCAAGCTAAACCTCGCGCTATCATAACCTATATTGCCCCCATGCTTGTTGCCCCTATAGCAGTGTTGGCATGGACATCTCACACCGATGCAATCAAGTCCGAGAATTTTTTTGCGAATGAAGCGCTAACATCTGAAGCTCTTAAGCTGTGGAATTTTGGAACCCTAAAGCAAAGGGTAGACCCCAGTGTCTGGCATGAGCACATACTGAACTATGCCAATCTTGTATATTTTCCTTTCGGGGCTATAGGCAAGCTTCCTATCATCACCCTGATTCTACCCTTGACGCTTTTTTTTAATAAGCACCGGCGGCAAGAAATTATAGTGTGCGCAGGCTGCTTCTTTTTCGCTCCCATAGTATTTACCAACCTTTATTTTGTGCACAATTATTACGCCTACGCCAACAGCATACTGCTTTCTGTCTTGTATGGTTTCTGGGTTATCTCACTTATAGAAATGCGCTTCCGGCCTGCCTACCCCTACATTTATTTTCTTACAGTACCAATCATGCTGTTTGTATTATTTGATAGCTACCAGACAAAGTATCTGCTGGCGCAGCAATGGAACAAGGGATTTGACCCCAATCTATTGCGGACAATACAAGAGAAATCTCGAGAAAATGACGTGATTCTTGTCTATGGCAGCGACTGGAATCCATCACTGTGCTACTACGCGCAGAGAAAGTGCCTGATGGACAAAGACAATCTTCCACTGGAAGCCCCTAAAGTTCGCGCATCACTAACGATGCTAAAAGAACAGAACCTGCGAATTGCAGGAATGATTGTTGCCTATGGGTTTCCGGAGGCTTTTTCAAAAGAAAGAGCCGAGTACTTCAACCTGCAAAACCTCCCCTCGTACGATGACGGCATGAGGCTGTTTTATGCCGCAAAAGAGCAATAGAAAATCCTGATCATCGCCAATAGTCATTCCCTTGATACCGCTCTTGATTTTAAGAGCGGGTCGCAGTATTTCTCTGACCAGTCTTTTGGGGAAATAGCGTCCATTTCAGACATCGGCCCCAACCTGTAAATCATCATTGACCATATTTTTTTAGCAAATACTTCTTCAGTATTTTTCATATACGTATCAATTTCCGAATTTGAGTAGTACTTTTCTTTTGAACTTTCCAGCACCGTAATGGCATATTTTTTAGGTGAAAATAATTCCGGGCATATTTTCTCAATTTTTTCATAATACTTTCTTGCATCGCGTGTTATTTCTTCATATCGACCAATGGCAGACACGTCCTTTTCCATCGGACACACAAAAAAACCACTTGTGGTGGCCTCTTGCTTGCCTCGCGGTGCCTCAAAAACACAGCGCGAAGTGTCGGCCACCTTCAAGCCGAATCGGCCAAACTGTTCAAAATGCGTCTTTTCAATCCACTCTCTGTTATCCAATAAATCCTTGCGCGCCTTAATGACAGAAACAATACGCCCATCATACTGCGTTATTTTTGACTGGATATATTCGCTATTTTCGAGGGCATAGCCACCATACACATTAATCACAGATGAGTCAGGGCCAATATCTTTTACCAGCACAGAAATGCTGTTACGCATACCAGTCATAACCAACTGTCCACCAGATCCGAGCGTCTTCTTGAAGTCTATATCAAACCACTCCGCCCCCGGATTCCAGGGCGAACGATTGAAACGAAAAACAACAGATTTGTCGCCAAGCCGAACGCTATACATAACAAAAATCTGGAATATAATGACAAGCAACATCAGAGATCTATAAATCTTTAGTGGTAATATTGCCCTGCATGCAATAAAAATCCCTGCGCCAACCATCAAAAAAATTGTGATGCCATAGCGGCCATTGCCTGAAATAAGCACCCATGTATACAAGCTGATAAACAAAAAAATCAGGAAATCTTTTTCAAAATATTCCAATCTGTCCTTTCTTCCCTGAAACGCACTAAAGACCGCAAGCGCCAGTACTGCCACGACAAATACCGCCAATCGTATATCCGGCTCTCTCATCTCAATATAGGTAAGCACCTCAGATCCTGCGGCCTTGAATGGCAGCAACAACTGCTCCGCCAGATTCCATGATATGAACCGTTTGTTATATACCGCCTCTGCCGAAAAATGCGGGGACTTAAACCAATCGTTGAAGAATGGAAAAAATGGATTGCCCAGATGCTTGTAGAGCTCCAAGCCCCACCAGCCATAACACAACAAAAACCCGAGAATACAGCCAAGCGCCACGACAACAAATACCGTCCATCTAATCTCACGCAGCCACAGCCAATAACACAGCAAGACCGCATAACCAGGAATATAAATAATCGCACTTAGTTTCAGGCCTAAAAACACGCCAAAAAACGCGCCAGCCCAAAAAACCATCGTCGCACTTTTCGTTTTCCTGAAATTGAACAGGCACAGCAAAGAAATTAGAAATGGAATTTGTATAAACAAGTCCGGGACGCTACTGCCCATACATGTCCATACGACATACATACTGATAGATAATAACGTCGCCGAAAAAAGCGTCCAGCCTGTCAGATTCAGGCTTACTCTGTAAAATACAGCCATCAGCATCAAGGCCAGAGAACAGTATCCCGCCATCGCCATTGCAACCCAACGATCCGGCCAGCGCGCATTGATCATGGCCGCAAATGGCGCATGCACAAGAGGATTAAAGTAGCCCTGAATGGATGCGCCGAAATAATCCGTATCCAGCCGATTGTCAAACAACATGTTGCCAGAGTAATAATGGTAGGACCACGCATCCGAGTTGTCGTCTTTGGGAGCAAACCACGTCACAGTCAGACTCATGGCCAACAGCAACAAACACAGCACCGGTAGTGATAAAAGCTTTTCCTGAATTTTTTTCATGGTCATTGCAATCGCGTCTGCTTTTGTGTCAAAAAAAAACGCGCCCTGAAGGCGCGTTTTCAGGCACTAATCTGAATGCTAATTTTTCATTCAGATTAGGCCGCTGTGATATATCAATAGTTACCGCGGCAAGAACCGGGCAGAAATTTCACAGGAATAGTAGTACCAGGCGAACCTTCGCTGCCACCACATTTCCAGCCCGCGACGTTCTCGCCTGGCGCGCCAGTCAGCACTGAACCCGCATTATCCATTGGCGCCAGCTCCACATACAAATCATCAATAGCTGTATCCGCGAAGCCTTGTGCCTGCACAGAGATGATACCTACATCATCTGTATCCAAGGTTTGGACATATTTGGTCTGGTTGCTCAAAGTAGAACTGATTTCACAGCCCCAGCTGTTTGCGCTTGGCAGAGAGCCCGTGGTGGTGGACTGGTACACTTCCGTGATGGTGGTGCGGCAAGCAGAAGCCGCCAGAATTACTTCAGACATCTTGGCGCGTTTTGTGTAGTCAGAGTAAGCCGGCAGTGCTACGGCAGCCAGAATACCGATGATCGCAACCACGATCATCAATTCAATCAGGGTGAAGCCCTGTTGCAGTTGCTTTTTCATGTTTTCTCTCCTCGAGAATGGATATGAACAGACCCTTGCGGGTGGAAGCTTGGCAACTGCCTGACAGGTGAGCTGCTGCCTCTGGCCAATCTTAATACAATTGCCATGCCAATACTGGCGGGCGCCTGTAAGATGATGATTTTTAATGCAGACCCAGCATTAACCTGCCTAAATACACAATGTAGCCCCCGGGCTCCCCGCAACTCGAAATGACGCAAACTGACCATTTTTGTCAGCCCGCAAACTCACCATTCACTTCATGCCAAATATGAAATGTGATCGCTAGCGCATTGTTATTAAAGCTTTATTGCGCAGGCAAAACTTTGCCGATACACTCCGGCACTGGCTTGGTAGAGTTCCGTTTACGTGAGCACCCCCCCAAACAGATGAGCACAACCAGTAGATGAGTACAACGCCTGTAAGCGGCCTCGCCCGGAGGCTGGTCAATGACGGCCTGCTCAGCATGGAGCAGGCGCAGAACGCCATGCTGGAGGCCCGCAAGGCCAAGCAGCCATTGACCAAATGGCTGGTCGATAACAATGTGGTCAAGGCCCAGCCTATTGCGCTGTCTGCCATGGAAGAGTTCGGCGTGCCACTGTATGACATCAGCTGTCATAACCCGGTACAAATTCCCAAGGATATCGTCAAACGCGATCTGCTCGACAAACATCAGGTATTGCCGCTGTTCAAACGCGGCAACCGCCTGTTTCTGGGTATGGCGGATCCTGCTGACCTGCGCGCGCTGGATGACATCAAGTTCCAGACCGGTCTCAATACCGATGCAGTGCTGGTTCAACAGGATCAACTCAGCAAAGCGCTGGAGAAGTTTCTCAACGACACCGAAGAAGATGCTGGCAAGGCTTTTGAAGGTCTGGACGACGACTTCGATCTGGATGTCGAATCCGTGGACGAAGATGGCCCGAGAGGCGATAGTGGCACGGAAGGCGTGGATGACGCGCCGATTGTGCGCTTCGTCAACAAGGTGCTGCTGGATGCCATAAAAGGTGGCGCCTCCGATATTCACTTCGAACCCTACGAGAAATCCTATCGCGTGCGTTTCCGTACCGATGGCATCCTGTTTGAAGTCACGCGCCCGCCGTTGGCACTGGGGCCAAAACTCTCTGCCCGCTTGAAAGTTATGTCCAAGATGGATATTTCCGAACGCCGGGTACCGCAGGACGGCCGTATAAAAATGAAGCTGTCCAAGACCAAGGCCATCGACTTCCGTGTCAACACCTTGCCCACACTATGGGGAGAAAAGGTAGTACTGCGTATCCTCGACCCGTCCAGCGCCCAGATGGGTATCGACGCGCTGGGTTACGAGGACTACCAGAAAGAGATGTACATGAAAGCCCTGCACCAGCCGCAGGGCATGATTCTGGTGACAGGCCCAACCGGTTCTGGCAAAACAGTATCGCTGTACACCGGTCTCAATATTCTCAATACCGCCGAGCGTAACATTTCCACGGCAGAAGACCCGGTGGAAATCAACCTCGAAGGTATCAATCAGGTCAACGTCAACACCCGTGTCGGTCTCGGATTCTCGGAAGCCCTGCGCGCATTTTTGCGGCAAGACCCGGACATTATCATGGTGGGCGAGATTCGCGACCTGGAAACTGCCAACATTGCCATCAAGGCCGCACAAACCGGTCACATGGTGTTGTCTACGCTGCACACCAACTCGGCGCCGGAAACGCTAACCCGTATGCTCAATATGGGCGTGCCTGCATTCAACCTGGCAACGTCCGTCAACCTGATCATTGCCCAGCGTCTGGCACGTCGCCTGTGCCCTGCCTGCAAGAAGCCGGCAACCGATATTCCTGACAATGTCATGCAGGAAGAAGGTCTGCTGGATTGTGGTATACCGCGCAACGAAATCACCTTGTTCCAGCCGGTAGGCTGCGATGTCTGCAACAAGGGTTACAAAGGTCGCGTGGGCATTTACGAAGTGGTCAAGATCACGCCGCGCCTCTCCCGTATCATCATGGAAGAAGGCAACTCCATCCAGATTGCCGAAGCCGCCAAAGCCGAGGGCTTCTATGATCTCCGCACCTCCGGCCTGCGCAAGGCAGCCTGGGGTCTCACCAGCCTTGAAGAAGTGAACAGGGTCACCAAGGATTAAGCCATGGCCACCACGACAGCCACCAGAACCAACAAGAACGCCACCACGGTCAAGAAGCCCAAGGTGAAAGAACCCGACATGTTCCTGTGGGAAAGCAAGGACAAGAAGGGCAACGTGGTCAAGGGCGAAATGAAAGCCAAGACCTTGGCGGACGTGAAGACCCAGTTGCGCAAACAGGGTCACATGAACCCGAAGATCAAGAAAAAGCCGAAACCGCTGTTTGGTAGTGGCGGCAAAGCCGTTCAACCAGCCGATATCGCCGTGTTCACTCGCCAGATGGCCACCATGATGAAGGCGGGTGTACCTTTGGTACAGTCTTTCGATTTGGTAGCTGACGGTCTAGAAAACCCAACCATGCGCAAGATGGTGCTGGATATTCGCGATGAAGTTTCCGGAGGCGGCAGTTTCGGCGGCGCACTGCGCAAGTACCCCAAATATTTTGATGAGTTGTTCTGCAGCCTTGTCGAATCCGGCGAACAGTCCGGCGCGCTGGAAACCATGCTCGAGCGCGTAGCTACCTACAAGGAAAAAACCGAAGCCCTGAAAAAGAAAATCAAGAAGGCCCTGACCTATCCAATTGCCGTAATTTCTGTTGCCATCATTGTGACCGGCATACTATTGGTGAAAGTTGTGCCTGTATTTGCCACAACTTTTGAGTCTTTCGGCGCCAAATTGCCTGCGTTTACGCTTTTTGTATTGGGATTATCCACTGCTGCGCAGGCGCACTGGTGGAAGATCGCCGGTGCAGCAGGTCTGGCAGGTTTCAGCTTTTCCAAAGCCAAAGAACGCAGTGCCGCATTCCGGGATGCCGTTGATCGCATTACACTCAAAGTACCCATTGTCGGTATGATCGTTAATGAAGCTACTGTGGCCCGTATTGCCCGCACACTGGCCACAACATTTGCTGCCGGTGTGCCACTGGTGGAGGCACTGGATTCTGTAGCCGGCGCTGCCGGCAATGCCGTTTATCGCGACGCGGTTAAACGCGTGCGCGACGATGTTACTGGCGGCACACAGATCAACGTTGCCTTTCGCAGCACCGGTGTTTTCCCGACACTGTTGATCCAGATGGCCTCCATCGGCGAGGAGTCCGGCTCGCTCGACACCATGCTCGAAAAAGTGGCCACCCACTATGAAGCCGAAGTGGATAACAAGGTTGACAACCTGACTGCCTTGCTCGAACCGCTTATTATGTCCGTTTTGGGCATCTTGGTCGGCGGCCTGATGATTGCCATGTATATGCCTATCTTCCAGCTGGGTTCTGTGGTCTGAGTGGATACCGTAACCGCACTGGAGCAACTCCCGTTACTGCTGGCGGCCTGTGTATTTGTTCTAGGTGCTACTGTAGGCAGCTTTCTGAATGTGGTTGCCTACCGTCTGCCTCTTATGATGGAGTACAGCTGGCGCCAGCAGTGCCGTGAATTCTTTGATACCGTGCCGGCAGCGCCTGCAGAAGTATTCAACCTGGCATTCCCTCCGTCGCGCTGCCCGCAATGCGGGCATGCCATCCGCGCCTGGGAAAACATTCCTGTCATCAGCTACCTGTTCCTGCACGGGCGCTGCTCTTCCTGCAAGACGTCAATTTCACTGCGCTACCCGGTGGTTGAATTTTGCTGCGGCCTGCTCAGTGCGATTGTCGCCTGGCACCTTGGCTTTACCTGGCAATGTGCTGCAGCCCTGTGTCTGAGCTGGACACTGCTGGTACTCGCCGTCATCGACTTCGATACACAGCTGCTGCCCGACGACATCACCCTGCCCCTGCTCTGGGCAGGGTTGGCGCTGGCCCTGGGCAATGTTTTTGTGCCATTGCGCGATGCTGTGCTTGGTGCCATGGCCGGTTACCTGATGCTGTGGCTGGTCTACTGGTGCTTCAAACTGCTCACCGGTAAAGAGGGCATGGGCTACGGCGACTTCAAACTGCTGGCGGCATTGGGCGCGTGGATGGGATGGCAGGCACTGCCTGCCATCATTCTGTTGTCTTCCTGTGTCGGCGCAGTTGTCGGCATTTTCATGATTGTGTTGCGCGGCCGCGACCGCCAGATTCCCATTCCTTTCGGCCCCTATCTCGCCGCCGCCGGCTGGATCGAATTGTTGTGGGGCGGCGAAATTGCCCGTTGGTATGTGAATTTCTCCGGCCTGCAACCATGACTTTTATTGTCGGGCTCACCGGGGGCATTGGCAGCGGCAAGACTGCAGTCTCCGATCATTTTGCCGAACTCGGAATCAAGGTGGTTGATGCCGATGTCTGCGCACGCACCGTGGTTGAAAAAGGCAAGCCCGCCTTGAAACAGATTGTCGAACATTTTGGCGCTGAAGTACTGGACCAAAATGGCAATCTTGATCGCGCCCATTTGCGGCAACACGTTTTTTCAGATGAGGCTGCGCGCAAATGGTTGGAAGCACTTCTGCACCCTTTGATCTTTGAGGAAATGTGGGCACAGCTGCAAAATGCGAACAGCCCTTATGCCATTCTGGTTTCACCCCTGCTAGTGGAATCTGGTCAAACGGCGATTTGCCAACGGGTATTGGTTGTCGATGTGCCAGAAGATATCCAGCTTGCACGAACGATGTCACGGGACGCAAATTCTGCAGAGCAGGTGAAAGCCATTATGGCGACGCAAGCGTCCAGAGAGCAACGACTGGCAAAAGCAGATGATGTCATTATCAATGACGCCGACCTTGCCGCCTTGCACGGCAAGGTGAAGCAGCTGCACCAAAACTATCTGCAACTGGCCGCAGCAACTGGCTGAAAGTATTCATTACTTCTGCTCAAAGAATTCCAGCACCGCTCCCGTCTTGCTATTCACCGCCAGATAGCCCGCATAAAGACTGGTATTCATCGGATAAAATTTTATCTCGGGACTGTTACTCTCTAACGCATGAAGCGCTGCGCTGTCCTTGGCATCCTTGATCGCACCGCTGGCAAGTCCTGTCTTACCTAGCTTGTCCAGATTTTGCGCAAGGGGCACATAATTTTCTGCGTTGTATTCCATGCCAGTACCCATCATCGCCCATACCGCCGCAATTGCCGATTCAGCACCCTCTGGTTGGTTGACCGCCAACCAAACAGGCCAATGCGCAGTCTGCAATATTTCAATTCTATCTGGTCGCATACCTTGTGCTTCATAGCCATGCCAATTGGTTGTGGCAAATGTTCCACCAGCATATACCACGGCGATCGGCCGGGTTTTCCAAACGGTCCACATTCCGCCCGTGAGACAGGCAAGTTGCAAAAGCGCAATACAGACCAGATCAAATCTCAAGCTTTTCTTGCCCAGTTTATAAACGCAAAGCGTAAGCAAAGGACCGATAAAGAAGTCGACGCCTGCAATCAGTTTCATACCTTCCAGACCGCCGTCATAGCGAAACAGGAATCCGGGATACCAGAGAAAATAAATAACCGCCGCCAGAACGAGAAACAGCAGCAAGCTGATAGCAATGTGAATACCGAAGGCCTGCCAACGATTAGAGGGTTTCAGAAACATATTCAACTCCCGTAGATGTGTTTTTTTACCACCAGACAGAAATACCCGCTATGCCTGCCGCGCCATTTTTTCTGGCCACAGACAGATCCTGTTGCCGCACGCCGCCCAAAGCAAAGACCGGCACGGAATTCTGCCCGGCCAATTCTGCAAATACCTCCCAACCCAGCGGCACATGTTGTGGATGACTGGTCGTTGGCAACACCGGCGACAGCAGCACGTAATCGACACCCATACGCTGAGCAAGTTCCAGTTCTTCGCGGTTATGGCAGGAAGCACCGAGCAATACATCTTCTGCGATAGGCCGCGTTTGCAGTAGGCGCAATTGGTGTGACGTCAGATGCAATCCATCACCGCTATTACCCCATTGCTCCGGGGGCATGTTCAATAGCAGTTTCACGGCAAGCTGGCCACATAGTATCTGCATTTTTTCTGCAAGACTGCAAAATTCCCGCTCTGAAAGGTGATGCGCGCGCATCTGCACCGCACTCACACCATACTGCAGAATCGCATTACTTGTGCGCGCAAGGCATTCTTCTTCTGTCGCAAAACTACCGGTAATCAGCATGCGCTCACCAAGACTTAATGCCGTGAGAATGTGGCGATTGGCCGGTGGAAATGAAAAGGTGCTGAGCGCATTGCGTTTCACCCAGAGAATTTGCTGCCCCTCGCAACCCTGCGCATTTCCGGAGAAATCCGTCACCCGCCATACATCCAGCAACACATGCTTGTCCGGATACTGGAACGGAATTTTCAACAGAGGTTCTGCCGAAAGTACAGTGAGCGACAATTCTTCCAGAATTTCGCGCTGCAGTGCCTGCAACAAGGCTTCACCGGCTTCAACCTTGCCACCGGGAAATTCCCAATAACCGCCCATGTGCACATGATCCGGCCGCTTGGCGATCAGTATCTCGCCTGCCGCATTTTCGATGACGGCAACGGCAACGTGCACGATTTTCATGGCCGGTTTATGCACAGCTACTCAGCTGCGGTAATCCGCATTGATGGAAACGTATTCGTGCGAGAAGTCGCAGGTCCACACCGTTTCACTGCATGTGCCGCGATGCAACTCCACGCGAATCACGATTTCTTCCGGCGCCATCGCCTGTTGACCCTGCTCTTCGGTGTAAGCTGCTGCGCGACCACCCGCATCAACAATCTGCACGCCATTGAGATAGATATGAATTTTCTGTGTGTCGAGATTCGCTATGCCGCTGCGGCCAATCGCAGCCAGTATGCGGCCCCAGTTCGGATCTGACGCAAACAACGCAGTCTTGACCAGCGGCGATTCAGCAATCGCATACGCGGCGCGCAGACATTCATCGCTGCTGTTGCCGCCGTTGATTTCCACACTGATGAATTTGGTGGCACCTTCACCGTCGCGCACGATGGCTTGCGCCAACTGCACGAAAATATCCTGCACGGCATCAGCGAAAACCGTCCAGTCGCTACTTGCGGGCGACAACACACACGCAGACTGGCCGCTAGCCGCCAGCATGCAGGCGTCGTTGGTCGAGGTATCGCCGTCCACCGTAATACGATTGAAGGATTTGTTGACGACCGCGTCTAGCAGGACCTGCAAATCGGTCTGCGCCACCTGTGCATCCGTGGCCACAAAAGCCAGCATGGTGGCCATGTTGGGTTTGATCATGCCCGCACCTTTGCTGATGCCGGTAATGGTCACACGTTTGCCGCCGATGCTGATTTGTTTCGACACAGCCTTCGGGCGCGTATCAGTGGTCATGATGCCCTGCGCTGCGCGCAACCAGTTGTTTGCAGCAAGATCTGCCAGTGCTGCTGGCATGCCCGCCGTCAAACGCTCCATCGGCAGCAACTCGCCGATCACGCCGGTAGAAAATGGCAACACCACCGCAGCATCAACACCCGCCAATGCTGCAAGTGCTGCGCAGCTTTGCTCGGCATCGCGCATGCCCTGTTCGCCGGTTCCGGCATTGGCACAACCGGTATTAATCAACCAGTAGCGGCATGCAGAGGCCTTCAGATTTTTTTTAGCCACATGCACAGGTGCTGCACAGAAAGCATTGGTGGTAAATGTTGCTGCAACCGTCGTTTTTTCAGCAAGTTCAAAAACCACCATATCCTTGCGGTTGACTTTGCGTATGCCCGCTTCGGCGATGCCGATGCGCACACCGGCTACCGGAAACAATTCACCAATCTCACCGCTGCCAACTGCCATGCTTTACATCACCCCATGAATCAAACCAAAACTGCGCATCACACCCGATCATGCATCAGACCAGACGGCCGTGACACTGTTTGTATTTCTTGCCGGAACCACAGGGACACGGCTCGTTGCGTCCCACTTTTTCATTTTCGCGCACAAACGGCGCAGCCTGCTGCGGTTGTGCAGCAGCGTCCTGTTCTTCATCGCCATGCAGCGCAGACACGTCTTCGTGCTTTAGCTGCATGTTTTCCTGCTGCTTGCGGCGCTGCTCTTCCATCGCCTCGATTTCTTCACGTGATGCAATCTGGATGCGGAACAGGATGCGAATCACTTCCGCCTTGATGTTGTCCAGCAACATGCGGAACAACTCGAAGGACTCGCGCTTGAATTCCTGCTTGGGATTTTTCTGCGCATACGCGCGCAGGTTGATGCCCTGACGCAGGTGATCCATGCTCGCCAGATGCTCTTTCCACAGATTGTCGAGCACCTGCAACATGATCTGCTTTTCTACCTGGCGCATGATCACTTCCACACCGGCACATTTCTTCACATACAGGTCTGTTGCCGCTGCCTGAATGCGCTCACGCAGGTTTTCTTCCGACAAATTGATATCCGCCTGCAGCCAGTCTTTCAACGGCAGCTTGAGACCAAACTCGGTTTCCAGCGCCTGCTCCAGACCGGGCAAATCCCACTGCTCGATAAAGCTTTCCGGCGCGACATACTGCGACACCAGTTCCGTGACCACATCTTCGCGAATAGCATTGATGGCATCGGCAATATCTTCGGCTTCGAGAATATCGTTGCGCTGCTGATAGATCACCTGACGCTGGTCGTTGGCGACGTTGTCGTATTCCAGCAATTGTTTGCGGATATCAAAGTTGCGGCCTTCCACCTTGCGCTGCGCTTTTTCGATGGAGTTGGTCACCATGCTGTGCTCGATGGCTTCGCCGCGTTGCATGCCCAGTGCCTGCATGATGCTTTTCACGCGATCCGAGGCAAAGATGCGCATCAGGTCATCTTCCAGCGACAGATAGAAACGCGACAAACCCGGATCACCCTGACGACCGGCCCGACCGCGCAGCTGGTTGTCGATACGGCGCGATTCGTGGCGCTCGGTGCCAAGAATGTGCAGGCCACCTGCGGCGAGAACGATATCGTGACGTTTCTGCCATTCCGCTTTTATAGAATCAATCTGTTGCTGCGTCGGATTTTGCAAGGCAGCGACTTCCGCTTCCCACTTGCCGCCCAGCACGATGTCTGTACCGCGGCCGGCCATGTTGGTGGCAATCGTTACCGTACCCGGCCGCCCTGCCTGCGCAATAATTTCCGCTTCCTGTGCGTGAAACTTGGCGTTGAGTACGCGGTGTTCAATGCCAGCCTGTTTCAGTCGGCGCGACATTTCTTCCGATGTTTCCACGGAAGCCGTACCCACCAGCACGGGCGCTTGTTGTGCCGTGTATTTTTTGACGTCTTCAATGATGGCTTCGTATTTTTCATCCTTGCTCATGTACACGACGTCATTCAGATCCTGACGCGCCAGCGGGCGATTGGTGGGGATCACCACCACGTCGAGGCCGTAGATCTGCATGAATTCCGGCGCTTCGGTATCGGCAGTACCTGTCATGCCGGCCAGTTTTTTATAAATACGGAAATAGTTCTGGAAAGTTGTCGAAGCCAGCGTCTGGCTTTCACTCTGGATCGCAACACCTTCTTTCGCTTCCAACGCCTGGTGCAAACCTTCCGACAAGCGGCGACCGGGCATGGTGCGTCCGGTGTGCTCGTCAATCAGGATGACCTGACCTTCCTGAACGATGTATTCAACATCGCGGTGAAACAAGGTGTGCGCACGCAGCGCCGCGTGAATGTGATGCAACAGGCTCAAGTTGGTAACGGCATACAAGCTGTCATTGGCATCCAGCAAACCATCCTTGATCAACAATTGCTCGATCAGTTGATGGCCCTCTTCCGTCAATTCCGCCTGACGCTGTTTTTCATCCAGCGTGTAGTGACCGGGCACGTCTTCTGTCTGTGGCTTCAGACGCGGCATCAAGGCGTTGATGCGCTTGTACAGCGCGGAACTGTTTTCAGCAGCGCCGGAAATGATCAGCGGCGTGCGCGCTTCGTCGATCAGGATGGAATCCACTTCATCGACAATCGCAAACGCCATGCCGCGCTGGGCCTTGTCTTCCAGACGCAGTGCCATGTTGTCGCGCAGATAATCAAAACCGTATTCGTTATTGGTGCCGTAGGTAATATCGGCCGCATATGCCGCGCGTTTTTCTTCCTGCGCCTGTTGCGAGCGGATCACACCTACGCTCATGCCCAGTTTTTCATACACCGGGCGCATCCAGTTGGCGTCGCGTGTGGCGAGATAATCATTCACGGTCACTACATGCACACCTTGGCCAGGCAGCGCATTGAGATACACTGGCAATGTTGCCACCAGGGTTTTGCCTTCACCGGTGCGCATCTCGGCAATCTTGCCGGCGTTCAACACCATGCCACCGATCAGCTGCACGTCGAAGTGGCGCAGGCCGAGCGTACGCCGGGCCGCTTCACGTACACTGGCAAAGGCCTCCGGCAACAACTGCTCCAGCGTTTCACCTTTTTGCAGGCGCTCGCGGAACTCGACGGTCTTGGCCTGCAACTGTTCGTCACTGAGTGCCTGCCACTGCGGCTCCAGCGCGTTGATTTGCGCCACCACCTTGCCCAGGCGCTTCAGTTCGCGCTCGTTCTTGCTGCCAAAGATTTTCTTGAGGATATTGCCAATCATGTCCTGTCCGGCTCGCCTTGCGGCTTCTTGAAAGAAAGCGGCGATGATAGCCGGAGCGGACTGGAAAATCAGCGTTCTTCTGCTTTTATATGGCTACCCACCGGCGTGAGCGTCCGCCGTTGGCGGCGTATCGTGCCAGCCCCTGCTTGCTTGTAATGGGGCCTGGCTTGCCCTAGAATTGCCGCCCCGTTTGTCCGGCCGGCACGTTCGTCCAGACAAACTCCTTGCCTCACCGCTCCCGGCACTGCCGGCCTCGCGGGAGGCTTAACCCGTAAGGAGTCCTCCATGAGACATTACGAAGTCGTTTTTCTGGTACACCCAGACCAGTCCGAGCAGGTGCCGGGCATGGTCGAGCGCTACAAGGGCGCTATTGAAAACAGCGGCGGCAAGATCCACCGCCTCGAAGACTGGGGCCGCCGCCAACTGGCTTACCCGATCGAAGATATCCATAAAGCCCACTACATCCTTATGAACATCGAGTGCGGCCAACAGGCACTGGATGAGCTGACCACCAACTTCCGCTACAACGACGCCGTGCTGCGCAACATGGTCATGCGTCGCGATGAGCCGGTCACCGAAGAGTCTTCCATCATGAAGGCCGAAAACGAAGACCGCCGCCGCAAGGCCGAGCAACCTGCACGCGCACCGCGCGCCGAAGCCACCCAAGACGATGCTGCTGACGAAGACAGCAGCGACGACGCTGAATAAGGAGACTGATCATGTCACGTCAACAACAGCAATTCCGTCGCCGCAAGTTCTGCCGTTTCACCGCCGAGAAGACTGTCGAGATCGATTACAAGGATCTGGACACCCTGAAAGGCTACATCACCGAAACCGGCAAGATCGTTCCTAGCCGCATCACCGGTACCAGCGCCAAATACCAGCGCCAGTTGTCAGCAGCCATCAAGCGCGCGCGCTTCCTGGCCCTGCTGCCTTACACCGATCAGCACTTCAAATAAGGGGGCAGGCCATGCAAGTTATTCTTCTGGATAAAGTGGGTCGCCTCGGCAACGTAGGCACTCAAGTCAACGTGAAGCCGGGCTTTGCCCGCAACTTCCTCATTCCTTTCGGCAAGGCGGTTCCGGCCACTGAAGCCAACATCGCCGAGTTCAGCGCCCGTCGCGCCGAGCTGGAAGCTGCCGCTGCCGCCAAACTGGCCGAAGCGCAGAAACGCGCGGAAGTGCTGGCTGCGGTTACCGTAACCATCGCTGCCAACGCCGGTGACGAAGGCAAGCTGTTCGGCTCCATCGGCACGCGCGATATCGCCGAGGCGCTCACCAAGGCCGGTCACGCGACCACCAAGGCCGAAGTGCGCATGCCTGCTGGCGCCATCCGCGAAGTCGGTGAATTCGACATCGACATCCAGCTGCACAGCGATGTGATGCAGGCCGTCAAGGTTATCGTTATCGCCGAGTGATCGGATCTTGCGATTGCGGTATAAAGACAGGCACTTTCGAGTGCCTGTTTTTGTTTTAAAGACGGGATTTTGAAAATCAGGATTCTGGGGGATTCGCATTGAGCACGGCCACCGACACTAACGTCGCGCGCGCGGACTTCACCGGTCTGCGCCTGCCGCCGCATTCGCTGGAAGCGGAGCAGGCAGTGCTGGGCGGTTTGCTGCTCGACCACCAGATCTTCGACCAAGTGCTGGAGGTGGTGCAGCCGCGCGACTTCTATAACCCGGACAACCGCCTGATTTTTTCGGCCATGGGCCGACTGTCGGAAGCTGCCAGAGCCATCGACATCATCACTGTCTCGGAAGCGCTGGAAGCCGACGGCGATCTGGAACGTGTAGGCGGCATCGCGCACCTGGCCGAACTCGCCCGCCATACGCCCGGCACCAGTAACCTGCTCACCTACGCGCAGATCGTGCGCGAGCGCTCTACACTGCGCCAGTTGATCCGCACTGCACAGGAAGTCGCCGACAAAGGCTATACACCCGACGGCCGCAGCAGCGACGAGCTGCTGGCGGAAGCCGAACAGCTGTTTGCCGACATCGCCGAGCAGCGCCCGGCCGACAGCGGCCTCATCGCCATCAACCCGATCCTGCAGGGAGCCTTGCAGCGCATCGACGAGCTGTCACAGTCCGACAGCTCCATCACCGGCCTCTCCACCGGCTATTACGAACTCGACGAAAAAACTTCCGGCTGGCAGAAATCCGACCTGATCATCGTCGCCGCGCGTCCATCCATGGGTAAAACCACTTTCGCAATGAACGCGGTGGAGCACGCCCTGCTGCACCAGAACAAACCGGTGGTGGTGTTTTCGCTGGAGATGCCGGCTGAATCCATCATGTTGCGTCTGTTGTCTTCTGTCGGGCGCATCGACCAGACCCATGTGCGCAACGGCAAACTGGATCAGGACGAGTGGGACAAACTCACCATCGCGGTGAAAAAGCTGAAAGACCGGCCGCTGTTCATCGACGACACTCCCGGCCTGTCGCCAGCCGAGATGCGCGCCCGCGTGCGCCGCCTGCAACGCGAACACGGCGACATCGCCATGATCATGGTCGATTACCTGCAGCTTATGCGTGTAGCCGGCAGCAGCGAGGGCCGCACCGCCGAGATCTCGGAGATCTCGCGCACGCTGAAAGGTATCGCGCGTGAATTCAACTGCCCGGTGATGGCGCTGTCGCAGCTCAACCGCTCGCTGGAAAACCGCCCCAACAAGCGCCCTATCAATTCCGACTTACGCGAATCCGGCGCCATCGAGCAGGATGCCGACGTAATTCTGTTCATCTACCGCGACGAGGTATACAACGAAGACAGCCCCGACAAGGGCACGGCGGAAATCATCCTCGGCAAGCAGCGCAACGGCCCTATCGGCACCTGCCGCCTCGCCTTCCAGGGTCGCTTCACGCGCTTCGACAATCTGGCGCGCGCACCGGGAAGCAGTAACGACTATTGATTGCAGGAACCTATCAGCGGCAATAGCACCAAACCTTCGAAAGCGTCACAATTGCCCAGCTACACACACCGACCATCCAATCCTCAGGAGAGCTCTAATGTCACAACTAAAACAACTGGCCATCGCCATCGGCCTTGGCGCCTGCATTGCCTCAAATGTTCTGCTGGCAGAAAAAGCCCCCTCCGCACAGCCAGCAGCAACTCCAGCACCTGCTGCACAAGCGCCAACGCCTGGCAAACCGCAAATGGGTCAAGCGCAAAAAAATGGGGATGCCCTGAATCTTTCCGAAGAACAAAAACAGAAAATGGCCGAGTGGCGCAAATTGCAGCAGCTGCGTATGCAGGCATTCATGGAAGCCAACGACTCCATGGAAGACATGGTGATCAGCGGTACTTACACAGACAAGAGCGCCAATGCCGCTGCAGAAAAAATCGGCGACGACACGCGCAAACAGTATGCGGACTACGGCAAAAAGTTTAACGATTTCTACTCCGGCCTTTCGCCGGAACAGAAAACCAAAGTCGCCGACATGCGCAAACAGCGCAAAGCGCAGATGGAAGCCATGCGCCACAGACAAATGCCTGCCAAACCCCAGCAACCCGCTCCAGCTCCAGCTCCAGCTCCAGCTCCAGCTCCAGCCAAATAATATCTGCCCCGCGCAGGGATGCGCCTTGACATCAAGATTGCCGGACATCGATTCCAGCACATACTGACGGCAATCCCCGATTTGCCAAGGCAGCATGACCGTGCTGAAATCTGCGCGGCATAATATTTTCATTTCAACAGGGTCAACACAATGAAACTTGGTCTTCACCTCGGCTACTGGAACCGCAACCCTTACCCTTCCATCGAGATCGCCAAAGAGGCGGAAAACCTCGGCTATGACTCGATCTGGACGGCCGAAGCCTACGGCTCTGACTGCGTGTCACCGCTGGCCTGGCTCGGTTCACACACCAGCAAGATCAAGCTCGGCACCTCGGTAATGCAGATTTCCGCGCGCACGCCGACCTGTGCCGCCATGACCGCGTTGACCATGGATCATCTGTCCAACGGCCGCTTCCAGCTCGGTATCGGCGTCTCTGGCCCCCAAGTAGTTGAAGGTTGGTACGGCCAGGGTTTCAAGAAACCGCTGGAGCGCACCAAGGAATGGATGAACATCTTTCGCCAGGTCATCAAGCGCGAACACCCGCTGCAATTCCAGGGCAACCAGTACCAGCTGCCGTATCAAGGCCCCAACTCACTGGGTCTCGGCAAACCGCTGAAGTCGATCACCCACCCGCTGCGCCCGCACATCCCCGTATTCATGGGTGCTGAAGGCCCGAAAAACATCGAGCTGGCTACGCAGATCGCCGACGGCTGGTTCCCGATCTTCGTGTCGCCGTATCGCATGAATATTTTCGACGAGTCACTGAAAAACAAGCCGGACAATTTTGAAATTGCGGCGATGGTGCAGGTCAACGTCAACGACAATCTGCAGGATGCGCTGTTCCCCACCAAGATGATGCTGGCACTGTACGTCGGCGGCATGGGCGCGAAAGACGAAAACTTCCACAAGAACCTGATGGAACGCATGGGCTTCGACGTGCAGGAAGTGCAGGACAAATATCTCGCCGGCGATCACATGGGTGCGTTTGCTGCAGTACCCGATGCGCTGGCCGACGAAATTTCATTGTCCGGCCCGGTGGACCGCATCAAGGAACGCCTGCAGGACTGGAAGAAGTCACAAGTGACCACCATCATGATCAGCCGCACCGACGACCCGAACACCGACATGCAACGCATTCGTCAGTTCGCGGAAATGGTGTTGTAAACCACAATCGCATCGCACGCTGTTTGCGGCGAGCGCCCTCACCCCGGCCCTCTCCCGCAAGCGGGAGAGGGAGTACGTTTCATGATTGCAGAACATTTTTCACTGAAAGGTAAAGTCGCCATCGTTACCGGCGGCGGTAAGGGTATAGGCAAAGCCATCGGCCTCACCTTTGCTGAAGCCGGCGCCCATGTCGTGTTTGCGGCGCGCACGCAAAGCGATCTCGATGCCGTTGTTGCTGCAGCCAAACAATTCGGCGTCGATGCCATTGGCGTCAACTGTGACGTGCTGGTCGATGAGCAACTGCAGCAACTCGTGGATAAAACCATCGCCCACTTCGGCAGGATAGATATCCTGGTCAACAATGCCGGTGGCACCATGCCCAAACCGATGGAAAAAATTTCTGCCACTTCCTTCCGGCGCGGGCTTGATTTCAACGTCACCAGCGCATTTCTGTTGTCGCAATATGCGCTGCCACATTTGCGCACCAGCAAAGGCAATATCATCAATATCGCCTCGGCCGCCGGTCGCTTGATACAGCCGCTGTTCACGTCTTACGGCACAGTGAAAGCCGCACTGATACACATGACCAAAATGATGGCGGCCGAACTCGCACCGGATGTGCGCGTCAACGTCATCAGCCCGGGCTCGATCATGACTGAAGCACTGGAAACGTTTATCGATGCCGACAATCGCGAAAAAATGCGCAAGCTGACGCCGCTGCAGCAACTCGGCAAGCCGCAGGATATCGCGCTTGCCGCGCTCTATCTCGCCTCGCCCGCCGCGCGCTGGGTCACAGGAAAAGACTTGCAAGTGGATGGCGGCACCGAGAATACTAATCTCGCACCGTCGGAATGAAATCCTGCCCGGCAATGCTGTGCGGCTTATATGCCATCACTGACGACTCACTCCAGGATCAACTGGCAATCGCCATTGAAGCGGCACTTGCCGGCGGCTGCCGGCTGATTCAATACCGCAGCAAGCAACGCAGTGCATCCGAGCGCCAGCAGGAAGCCTGCGCACTGCTCGCTCTCTGCAATCGCTACAACGCAAAACTATTCATCAACGATGATGTGGCTTTGGCGAAATCCATCGGCGCACACGGCGTGCATCTGGGACAGGAAGACACCTCTCTCGCCGAAGCCCGCGCGCTGCTCGGTCCGCAAGCCATCATCGGCATCACCTGCCACAATTCACTCGATCTGGCGCGCGCAGCACAGGCCGGTGGCGCCGATTACGTCGCCTTCGGCCGCTTCTTTCCCTCGACGACCAAACACTCTGCACCGCCCGCCGACTTGTCCGTACTGACAGCGGCAAAAACATCGCTTGCCATTCCAGTGGTGGCGATAGGCGGTATTACGCTGGATAATGCGCCCGCAGTGGTACAGGCCGGCGCCGACATGCTGGCCGTGGTCGGCGATCTGTTTGGCGCTACCGACATCAATGCGCGCGCACGCGCTTACACTGCGCTGTTCCAGAACATGCATTGAGCCAGAATTTTTATTGAGGAAAGCGAATGAGCCGCTCCGAAGAACTGTTTGCCCAGGCCGCCCGCGTCATTCCCGGCGGCGTGAATTCTCCAGTGCGTGCATTTCGCGCGGTGGGCGGCTCACCAGTGTTCATCGAGCGCGCACAAGGTGCGTATCTTTGGGATGCCGACGGCAAGCGTTACATTGATTATGTCCTGAGCTGGGGACCGATGATCGCCGGCCATGCACATCCGCAAGTGCTCACTGCCGTTGCCGAAAAAATGCAGAAAGGTCTGAGCTTCGGCGCGCCGACGGAAATTGAAATCACGCTGGCGGAAAAAATCTGCAGCATCATGCCCAATATGGATCTGGTGCGCATGGTGAGCTCCGGCACCGAAGCGACCATGAGCGCGATCCGCCTCGCACGCGGTTACACCAATCGCGACAAGATCATCAAATTTGAGGGTTGCTATCACGGCCACTCCGATTCACTGCTGGTGAAAGCGGGCAGCGGCGCGCTGACCTTGGGCGTTCCCAGCTCACCCGGCGTACCCGCCGCACTCGCCGATCACACACTCACCTTGAGCTACAACGATGCACAGAGTGTGAAAGACGCGTTTGCCCAATACGGCGAACAGATCGCTTGCGTGATTGTGGAACCTGTTGCCGGCAACATGAACTGCATTCCACCCGTACCGGGATTTCTCGAAACAATACGCGAACAGTGCACAAAATTCGGCAGCGTTTTTATCATTGACGAAGTGATGACAGGTTTTCGATTGGGCCTGCAAGGCGCACAGGGCTATTACGGCATCGAAGCCGATCTCACCTGTCTCGGCAAAGTGATCGGCGGCGGCATGCCGGTCGGCGCTTTTGGCGGCAAACGCGCCATCATGGAAAAAATTGCACCGCTGGGCCCCGTGTATCAAGCGGGCACGCTCTCGGGAAATCCGGTGGCGATGGCGGCAGGTCTCGCCACACTCGACATCATTTCACAACCCGGCTTTTACGAACCGCTGTTTGCCAAAACCGATTTGCTGATGAAAGGCCTGCGCGATGCCGCAGAAAAAACCGGCGTGCCGATGACCAGCAACCACGTCGGCAGCATGTGGGGACTGTTCTTTACCGAAGAAAAATCCATCACCAATTACCAGCAGGTGATGGCCTGCGACACGCAGCGCTTCAACCGCTTTTTCCACGGCATGCTCAACGAGGGAGTGTATCTCGCACCGGCCAGTTATGAGGCTGCTTTTTTGTCCAGCGCACATACGGATAGCGACATTGCAGCAACTGTTGACGCAGCACAAAACGTTTTTATCACCCTGTAGGGGCGCGGTTTATCGCGCCCAACGAGGCAACATTCATGACATTTCAATACACACGCGCCATGTATCCCCATACCCGTATGCGTCGTTTGCGCGCCAATACTTTTGCACGCGATCTGGTGCGTGAATCCGCATTGAGCGTGAAGGATCTGATCTACCCGATGTTTGTGCTGGAAGGCAAGAACCAGCGCGAAGCAATTGCCTCCATGCCCGGTATTGAACGTCTGTCGATTGATTTGCTGGTGAAAGAAGCGAAGCTGCTACACAAACTCGGCATCCCCGCCGTTGCACTGTTCCCTGTCACGCCGAAAACTGCAAAATCACTGGACGCACGCGAAGCGTGGAATGCCGACGGTCTCGCGCAACGCGCGGTGAAAGCCCTGAAAAATGCCGTACCGGAACTGGGCGTGATTACCGATGTCGCACTCGACCCGTTCACCACGCACGGACAGGACGGGCTGATCGACAAAAATGGTTATGTATTGAACGATGCGACGATTGAAGCGTTGGTCAAACAGGCACTGTCACATGCGAACGCCGGCGCCAATATCGTCGCGCCTTCCGACATGATGGATGGCCGCATCGGCGAAATTCGCATGGCGCTGGAAAGCGCCAATCATGTGAACACTGCCATTCTCGCCTACTCGGCAAAATACGCGTCCAGTTACTACGGCCCGTTTCGCGATGCGGTGGGCTCGGCCGGCAATCTCGGCAAGGGCAACAAATACAGCTACCAGATGGACCCTGCCAACAGCGATGAAGCACTGCACGAATGCGCGCTCGACCTGAACGAAGGTGCCGACATCATCATGGTGAAACCCGGCATGCCGTATCTCGATATCGTGCGTCGCGTGAAAGATGAGTTACAGGCGCCCACCTTTGTCTATCAAGTCAGCGGTGAATACGCAATGCATGTCGCCGCATTTGAAAAGGGCTGGCTCAATCGCGAAGCGGTGATCCTGGAATCACTGCTGGCATTCAAGCGTGCGGGAGCGGATGCAGTGTTGACGTATTTTGCAAAAGAGGCGGCAAAAATTCTCAACCAATAATTTTTTCGGCACGCAATTCTCTCTCAAGAACTTCGATAACGCGCGCCTGTTGCACGGCAGAAATATTCACCCATAGCGGAAGTCGCAGCAGTCGCTCAGCCGTTTGCAGCGTAATCGGCAATGCACCATGCGCCCTGCCATATCGCAGACCAGCCGGTGAAGAATGCAGTGGCACGTAATGAAACACGGAAAATATGCCATGATACCGGAGTCTTTCCAGCAGAGCCTGGCGATCACAGCCCGCAGGCAACAAGACATAGTACATATGTGCATTATGTTGACACTCGATCGGCACAATCGGCCTGCGAATAATACCTTCCGCCTCCAGAGGCGCCAGCATCTCGTGATACCGCTTCCAGCTATCAAGGCGTTTTTCTGTTATTCGTTCCGCCTCTTCAAACTGTGCCCACAGAAATGCCGCAGTCAACTCTCCCGGCAGGAAAGAAGAACCCATTTCCTGCCATGTATATTTATCAACCTCCCCACGGTAAAACTTGCTGCGGTTCGTACCTTTCTCTCGAATAATCTCCGCTCTTACACCTAGATCGGCATCATTGACCAACAAGGCACCGCCTTCGCCGGATATGACGTTCTTGGTCTCGTGAAAACTGTAGGCACCGAGATCGCCGATACTCCCCAATTGTCTGCCCTTGTAGCATGCCATCATCCCTTGAGCAGCATCTTCTACCACACGCAGATCATGTTTTTTCGCGACATCCATAATCGCATCCATTTCACATGCGACACCTGCGTAGTGCACAGGCACTAACGCTCTTGTGCGTTCCGTAATCGCAGCTTCAATCAGCTTCTCATCCATATTGAGTGTGTCAGCGCGTATATCGACAAATACCGGAACGCCTCCCCGCAACACAAATGCATTTGCCGTTGATACAAATGTATAGGAGGGCATAATGATTTCATCGCCCGGCTGGATATCGAGCAGCAGAGCCGCCATCTCCAATGCAGCAGTGCAGGAATGGGTTAACAGTGCCTTGTTGCACCCCACATGCTGTTCCAGCCACGTATGGCAAAGCTTGGTAAAAGGCCCGTCACCGGACAACCTCCCGTTGAAATGGGCTTTGGCGATGTAATACAACTCCTTGCCCGTCATGTGCGGAGAGTTGAATCTGATGTTCTGATATTCACTGTTCATAGATAATTGAAATAGCCATATTATTGACAATCACGCGCAGAATGATTTTTGGGTAACAACAGCAATAAACCGCCGAATCCCCCAAGCAAAGTAAAATAAATGCGATTAAGCAATGCTATCAGAAGCGCCTGCTCAAAACCGATACCGGCACGAGCAAGCAATGCCACAATAATTCCTTCCCGTATGCCTATACCCCCGGGGCTGATTGGCAACAACCACGCAAAACTCGCCGCCAATGCAACGGTAATGGTATAGATAAACCCTATCTCCGCACCCATTGCTCGCAGCGTAAAATAAAATGAAGCAACTCGCGTCGCAATGATCACTAGCGAAATCAGAACCAGCAGCACCAGCCGAACAGCAGGCACTTCCTTGCACGCCAGAATCACACTCTGAACACGCGCATGCAGCCTCTGCGACATACCACCACGCATCATCCTGATAATGAACCAAATACCCAAAAGAAAAACCAGCAACAATACCGGAATTTCCCAGACAGGAATATTGCCAACATCAAGCTCACTGCCGCGCAGATAATTCCTCTCCGGAAATAGCAGTAGCGCGGCGATCAAGATAAAAAACATGGTGAACATGCTGAAAGCTCGCAACAAAAGCAGAATGGCAGTTGACTGCAGGTACCCGCCACCAGCTTTCCCTATCATACCAACACGATAGACATCCATTCCCACCTGTCCCGGCAACACCTGCGCCAAAATGTAACTTTCAAAGTGTATCCGCACGAACTGCCAAAGATCTATCGTGCGCGCATGATAACTTGCCAATCGCAAGCGCCACATATCCAGCAAACCTGTCGCCAAGAAGATCGCGAATCCGCAACCGGCCTCAAACCAACGCAGCTGCTGGAGCAAATCAGAAATGCTGGAAAAATCGGCGTTCGCCACCAGAATCGCCAACAACAGAAAACCCGCAAAAAAGCGAGCTACTCTCACGTGAAAATCCGCACAGGAAGCGCATTGATGGCTTCAATCACCTGCATTCTTGAAATGCGGGTGCGAGCCTCCTCTTCAGACATATCTTTGTCCTGCAAGGAGAGACTTTCTTCACCCAGCCTGCTTTTCAGTGCTGCAAATGCGACTTCAGGCAAAGCGGGGGATTGCGTTGGGCTATAACCGTGCACCTGCATTTCCGCTGCACATTTGCTCTCTATGTAGCAAATTTCCTCTGCTAGCAACGCCGCATGAAACTTGTTGATATTCGCCGTCATGACAGGTTTCGACAGGTTTTGCCAATTTGCCACTCGTTCCGCATTGGCGCGCGTCTCGTGTTTACTGTGAAACGTCAGCATCGAACAGGAATAATCGATTTGAAGAAAGGCACAAAGTTTTGAAAGCTCTCGCTCAGGCGACTCGACAAGATCTTCATAACGCAAGTAATGCAAAACCTGACTGAAAGCCAGATAACCATGAATCAGGCGAAATTGGGACTGGTCCTCCTGCCATACCGAAGCCGCTTGCCGAACATCTCCAGGATGATTAGGCGATTTTTTCCATGAGAGTGCCATGTCACGCGGATCACGCACAAGCCACACATAGCGGGCTCGTGGAAATGCCGCCAGCAGAAAGGGCAAAAACAGATACGCCCTGTTTTCCTTTATAAAACAGAGTTTCTTGCCGTGCAGTTCAACCTCTCTCTGATATATCGCTGACACAATTCCCCTGACTGACCGCTCCTGGACTATTTGCTGCAATGCAGGAACATCCCACCGACTCTGCCACAGACCCAACTGGCTACGCATGATGCTCACGGCGATGTCGAGAAGAGAATGCCAGTCACTGTCCGATGACGACACTTTGCCAAACCGCGTGATATTAAGCGCCAATGTACGAATGATGTGCGACGGCGATGGCCCGCAGATATCCGGGTGACTGTCCATCATTCTTGTTATGAGATTGCTGCCGGAGCGCTCCGAACAAAGCAGGAAGACGGGACTGAAGTTTTCACTGTTCATGGTTGCATGCACTCATACCGGGCAAACAACCCTCAAGCAATAACATGCCGGCATTACTCCGTCTTCTCGCGTATCAGATAAGGAGGGCGTTTCTCCACACCCTCGATAATACGAATCAGGTACTCACCAATGACACCAATGGAAAATATAACTATGCCGCCCTGGGTGAGTATGATCAACATGATTGATGTCCAGCCTGGCACTGGCCGACCAAACACCAGATAGGAATAGACCAGCCATGCTCCATACAGAAAACTGAAACACGCAATCAGCACTCCCAGCACAGCAACCGCCTGCAGCACCAGAGAAGAATTGCCAAAAACCAGATTCGCAAACTGCCTCAATCTTCGTCTGAGACTGAACGCCGATTTTCCGTGTGCACGAGGATGATGGGTAACGTCAACCTGCACCATGTCTCTCGTCGCATGAAGCATGAGGGCAGGGATAAAAGGATGTGGCGTCTCGATTGCCAGCATGTGTTGTACCACCCGAGACCGGATCAGCTTGAAAGGCGACATGCGAACACCTTTCGGTCTGCCGAGTATTCCCGCATCAAAACAGTTTTTAATCCAGCTGGTAAGACGCTGCAACGGAGAATGGCATCTGGTATTGGCGAATGCACCAATCACCACATCATGCTCGCGCCTTTCAGCCAGCTGCGGGATATCCTCCGGAGCTTGCTGAAGATCATCATCCATTGTGACAATCCACTGCCCTTCGGCATGGCGCAAGCCACACATGACGGCACCGGCCTTGCCGAAATTCCGTGCGAGCCGAATGCTACGCACATGCGTATGCTCCGACGACAAGGTTCCCAGCATTGGCCATGTGTCGGGATTCGGCGAGCCATCATCCACGAAAATGACTTCGTGGGATTCCCCCATGCCAGTAAATACCGCCTGTAATCGGTTCACCAACTCTGGCAATGTTGCCGTGCTGTTATAGACAGGAATGACGACGCTGTAGACAGGCTTATTCATGATACTTCTGTTCTCCCTGCACGGCATGGCTCAAAGTGCCCTGTACATTCTGAAGCAAGAACCAGATTTCTTCTTCCGCCCTGTCGAGACTGGCATATGTGCCATCTGCAAGTTTCTGCAACCTGGCAAGCTCGGCATGAACTTCGTGCTCCGACAGCTGCGGGCACCCGGGTTGAAAAGGATCACGAAACGCATTGATGCTCCGCTCTGGATCAGCCGGCGTGGCCGCCATGTCCAGCCACGCCATTTCAGGACCACATACAGCGTCAAGGAATGCCACTGTCTGCCGATCCAGCACACCTTCATACCCTGATGCCATGTGCGTCGATTGCTCGAACGAGGAATTGCCGAACCACTTGCTGCCATCCTGTGAATACAATTCGCCCGCGATTACGGAATCCGGAAACAGATCCAGCTTCAGCGCTCTTGCCAACGGCTGCAGCACTGCGACTGCATCATGCCCCAATTGCTCGTATCTCAGCAAATGAAACAGCGGGTTATCAAGATGCGCAATGGCATATGCCACCGACTTGCGCCAGCTCCGTGCAATCTGCAATACAGAAAGTGTTCTGCTTGCATACATCGATCCACTCCCTCCATGGATGGAGGCTACCACCGATCTGGGATCGCGTATGATCAGAAAGACCGGTATGCCTGCCTGCAAAAAACAGGGAATGAACTCTTCGCAAAATACTTCCTTGCTGCCGGCATACAAGGCAGTGTGTCTGCCAAGCATGTGTGGGTACTGCTGGGCGTAGTGTGAAAAAATATCGATCAGGCTACCGCCGATTGGCGGCAAGTCCAGCAATGCTGGCATCATCTGCCCACTGTAGCCTTTCATTCGCGTCATGACTGCGTTAACTGCGCCTTCTGTCAACCGGTGCTGTCTGGCAAATGCCAAAAATTGCTCTCGGCTATACGTGTTGTCGTCGAACAAATCTCCCAGAGGGTATTGCGGCACAGTCACGCCGATTTGATGATAGAAAGCCTCCTTGACTGCATAAAACAGAAATGGAAAAGGTTGTGAAGCAACAACAACCTGCGGATGGTTGTGCCAGAACTTTTCCAGTAGCGTCGTTCCTGACCGCAAATAGCCGGTAATGAAGAAAGGCTTTATCACATTCCGCCCCGATTACTTCCGCATTGCATGAACTTTCCAGAATCGACCCCACAATTAAACAACAAGTCAAGAATGCTGACACTGTGTTCGAAATCACCCCAAAGCTGAGGGTATTCCGAATACCCTGCATAACTGAACCACGTCACGGCCATTCCCTTCTCCGCAAACTGTGCAGACTGTAAATAATCCCTCGCTGCGGGGCCAGACACATACTCGCTTGCGCCGGCCTGCACACAAAGATCCACCAAGCGCTCGGTTTTTCCAGAGGGCAGCACATAGTCCCAGGAGACAGAAAGCCTTGTTCCAATATTCAGGTATCGACAAACGGCGCCGACCAGCAGTCTATTGAATGCCGACAGGTTGTCGTGCTTTTGATCAAGATACAGCGGCGCTAGCCAGCCGGCAATTTCCTGAAAGTGAGTTGCACGTCCGTAATTGGCCTCCAGTGTCTTCCAGTGTTTCAGCTGCCAGCGGCCATCGCCCAAAGTCACATCACGAATTCGTCGGCTGATTCCCTGGCCTGTGGGAATGGTCAGCCACTGTATGCCTTGCGGTGTTTTAATCCTGTTGCGATTTCTCCAGTCATTTTTTGTGTATTGCATGTCGTCGTAAAAAATGAATTCATCAACCGCAGCAATCAGGTCGAAGTAACCTTTCCATGGGATATAGTTTGACTGCAGTATCGCAACTTTTTTCATGGCTTCATGTCTTTTGCGACGTATATGTGATATGCCGGATTTTCATTGTGCTGCACCTGATAAAAATTTTCCTGAACATACCGATTGGTCAACGGATGTGTTCTCGCAAAGCGCCTTTCCTCCTTACCATCCAGCGCAAGATCGTAAATCAACACAAAACCCGGCTCTGCCTGCTTCAGCCTGGCAATTTCTTTCTGCTCGAATGCCGGTGATTGTGGCCAAAGGGCAAAATTTTCCCACACAGGAGCGCGCACGCTCATGAGCGCATAAGCGCCAGGCCAGAATGGCGCCACTACGAAACTACGCCCTTCTTTTGCGTATTGGCTGACCAACTGGCGGATCAGCGCAATATCCTTTGCCGTTGAACGATCAACCTGAATAACGCGGCCACTGACATGTACAGGAACGCAGGCATCCGCACGTCGACACTGCCAACCCGGGTGCACCACATGCACCACGCACAGGCTTGTGATTAGCAATAGCAGCACCGACAGCCATTTGACCGCAGGCCGTTGCACCCGTGACAACAAAACCATTGCCGCCATCAAGACAGGAAAGATACCTTGCGCGAGATGCGCAATATCGGCACGGGAAAAAGCAACGTGGGCATACGGAAACATGAAACAGACAGACGCAACAAGCAGCGGGGGTAAATCCCGTCGCCGTACTGACAACGCCAGCCAACCCGCGCACACAGCCGCTGACAACGGTATCGCAACAAAGAACAAACCGACCAGCCACTCGCGAATTGCCTGCAGCACGGAAAGACGGGCAACATCCGCCGCCCAAGGCCACGGCACAGCAATAGCGAGATTTGTGCTGCTCCTGTTCATCTGATGCGCAAGATTTTCATGAAAAGCTTCGCGAAATCCTTCTACCCACTGCAACATTGCCATGAGCGGCGAATACCCTATGGACAACCCAAGCAGAAATGCCGCAGCAAGCCTGAAACGTCTGCCCGGCAGTTGTTGTCCGAAATGCAGCCAAACCATGGCAATGACAAAACCCAACACGAAATAGAGCCCATGGTTGCGACCAAAGACCGCTGCGATGCCCGCCCATACTCCAGCCATCAGAAATCGTGCCGCGCAGGGACGTCTTATCAGGAATGAAAGTGCTGCAATCGAAAAGATGGAAATCACCTCATCGAATATCTTGTGCCTGGGTATCATCCAGGCCAGTAGGATGACTGCAGCAAAGGCGAGAAAGCCGAAGTCTGTTTTTTTCTGTGTCTGCGCGATCAGAATAAGCGCCACCGACAAACCGAGCGCCTGAAAAACAGCCAGTGCTGTACGCAATGCAGTGATGCCGTCATCCGCCAATAGCGACATGATTGCCGCGCACCAGTAGTAGCGGCCCGGATCATATGCCTTGAAATCCAGTTTGGGGATCTCGCCTGCCAGCGTCCGCTGGGCGCCGTACCACAAGAATCCCTCATCCCATAGGTTTAACCCTGCTTTTCCCTGCCATACATAAAGGGACAGCACGAAAAGACAGGCAATCCCGCAAATGGCGACATATGCCGTTCTGCTGTCCTTGTCACGCTGCATCATTCGGGTGTGCTCACCATCCAAAATGGCATTTTACTGAAAAGGGCCTGCACATGTTTATGTGTTGCCATTCTTTAAGGCGACATCACCCGACCAGCCTCTGCAGCAACACCTGTACTGCCTCGAAACGTAACTCTGCATCTTCCAGATCATCCTTGATCACCAGTCGCTTGCCTTCTTCGAGCTTGTAACGTGTCGGGTATTTCTGGATCAGTTTCACCAACTCGAACGGATCCACTTGCGTCTGCGAACCGAATTCCACGCGCAAGCCGCCGGCGTGGCCTTCCAGTTTCTCGATGCCGAGCTTTACCATCTGCAAGCGCAAGCTGGTCTGGCGGAACAGGTTTTTCACTGCGTCCGGCAGCAGGCCGAAGCGGTCGATCATTTCCACCTGCAAATCGCGCAGGCTGTCGTCATCCGCGGCGCAGGCAATGCGGCGATACAACACTAGCCGCGTCGCGGCATCAGGCAAATAATCTTCAGGGATCAGCGCCGGGATGCGCAAATTGATTTCATTGTTCTGCTGGCCGGTGATATTGGCACCAGCCACTTTGCCTTCCTTCAGGTTTTTGACTGCACGCTCCAGCATCTCCATATACAAATTGAAACCGATGCTTTCGATCTGCCCACTCTGCTGCTCGCCGAGCAATTCACCCGCGCCGCGAATTTCCAGATCGTGATTGGCGAGCAGATAACCGGCACCGAGTGTGTCGGCATGGCAGATGGCTTCCAGACGTTTTTCTGCATCCGGGGTGATATTGCGCACATCCGGGGTCAACAGATATGCATAGGCCTGGTGATGTGAGCGCCCGACACGACCGCGCAACTGGTGCAACTGCGCCAGGCCGAATTTATCTGCACGCTCGATAATAATCGTGTTGGCATTCGGCACATCGATGCCTGTTTCAATTATCGTGGTGCACACCAGCACATTGAAGCGCTGGTGATAGAAATCGGACATCACCTGTTCCAGATCGCGTTCGCGCATCTGGCCGTGGCCGATCACCACACGCGCTTCCGGCACCAGTTCGCTGATGCCTTGCGCACACTTCTCGATGGTCGCGACATCATTGTGCAAGAAGTACACCTGCCCGCCGCGCAACAGCTCGCGCAGTATTGCCTCCTTTACCGTGGCATCATCGTAAACACGCGAGAAAGTTTTGATCGCCAGGCGCTTGGCTGGCGGCGTGGCGATAATCGACAGATCGCGCATACCCGCCATCGACATGTTCAGCGTGCGCGGAATCGGCGTTGCCGTCATGGTGAGAATATCTACCTGCGCGCGCATGGCTTTCATGCGTTCTTTCTGCTTGACGCCGAAGCGGTGTTCTTCGTCGATAATCAACAGCCCGAGGTTCTTGAATTTCACATCGTCCTGCAACAGGCGATGCGTGCCGATGATGATATCGATCTGTCCGGCTGCCACTTTTTCCAGCACCGCATCCTGTTCTTTTGCCGTGCGAAAACGGGAAATGGTTTCGATGCGCACCGGCCACTGCGCAAAGCGGTCGCGGAAATTTTCGCCGTGCTGTTGTGCCAACAGCGTGGTTGGCACCAGCACGGCCACTTGCCGCTGATTGAGCGCAGCGAGAAAAGCTGCGCGCATCGCCACTTCGGTTTTGCCGAAACCGACGTCACCGCACACCAACCTGTCCATCGGTTTGCCGGCCAACATGTCGCCAATGACGGCAGCAATAGCGGTTTGTTGATCCGGCGTTTCTTCAAACGGAAACTCTGCCGCGAACTGTTGCATTTCAATATCGGCAATGGCAAAAGCTTCACGGCTGCGCGCCGCGCGGCGCGCATGGATTTCCAGCAAATGTGCTGCCACATCCTCAATCTGCTGCGCCGCCTTGGCGCGCGCTTTTTGCCACTGCTCGGAACCAAGCCTGTGCCACGGCGCGAGATCGGCATCGGCTCCGCCGTAACGGCTGATCAGATGCAGCGAGGTGACCGGCACATACAAACTCGCATCGCCTGCGTAACGCAGATGCAGGAATTCGCCACTGCTGCCGCCAATATCCAGCGCAATCAACCCCTGATAACGACCGACACCGTGCTCGATATGCACCACTGGTGCACCGAGTGACAATTCACTGAGATGTTTGATTGCATTGTCTGCTGCGTCCACCTGTTGCTTGCGGCGGCGCTTCTGCAACACCTGCTGCCCGAAAAGTTGGCTTTCGCTGAGCAGCAACAAGTTTTCCTGCGGCAAAAACAAACTGCGATCCAATGCCGCCTGCGTCAGGGCCAAGGCAGCCTCGCCATCGACAAACGCCTGCCAATTTCCGACATTCGTCAATGCCAGCTGGTTTTGTGCGAACAGATTGTGCAGGGCTTCAGCGCGACCAGCAGATTCTGCACACAGCAGCAAGCGACAACCGGCATGTTCTTTCAGGAAATTTTGCAGGGCCGACAGCGGCTGCACTTCGCGTGCATGCAGTGCCAGATCCGGCACCGGCACACTGCCAAGTGCCACAGCATGTTCCGTACCGTCGGCACAGCATTCGATCACGGCCTGTTTCTTGAGTTGCGCGAACAACTCTTCGGTGGGTACAAACGCCTCGTGCGGCTTCAGCAGCGGGCGATACTGTTCCAGATGCAGGTTTTCATAGCGAGCACGGATTTCCAGCTGGTATCTTTCTGCTGCGCCGAATACATCGCCGACTTGCGCAATCAGGCAATCGTCAGGCAGATAATCCAGCAGCTGTGCACACTGCTCGAAAAACAGCGGCAAAAAATATTCTGCTCCCGGCGCAGGAATGCCTGCAGCGATATCCTGATACAGGGATGATTTTTTCGGGTCGCTGTGCGTAAACCGATCGTGCCAGCGATCGAGAAATGTATTGATGCCGGACTTGGTCAACAGGAATTCGCGCGCCGGCAACAGGCGTATCGAAGCAACTTTTTCGATGGTACGCTGCGTCTCGGCATCAAAACTACGCAGCGATTCGATTTCATCGTCGAACAGGTCAATACGGTACGGCACTTCACTGCCGGCGGGAAAAATATCCATCACCGCGCCGCGCAGCGCGAATTCGCCGTGCTCACTCACCGTATCCACACAGCGATAACCGCAACTCTCCAAACGCTTGCGCGTGGCATGCGCATCAAACCGCTCGCCGGTTTTCAGATCGAAAACTTGCCCGGCAATAAACTCGCGCGGCGGCAGGCGATTCATCAAACTCGCCACTGGCAATACCAGCGTGCACGGCTCGCCACTCAACAATTGTGCCAGCGCGGCCAGCCGTTCGGAAACAATATCCTGGTGCGGTGAAAAATTATCGTAAGGCAGGGTTTCCCACGCCGGGAAATTCAACACCTTCAGCTGCTCGCCGCCGAAGAACTGCATCTCGGCCTGCAACTGTCGTGCACCGGCGGCATCTTCCGTCACCACCAGCATCACACCGGTATAACGGGATTGCGCAGACGCCAGCGCCAGGCCGGTGGCAGCGCCGTGCAGGCCGCTCCAGCGTTGGCGGGAACCTTGGGCAGAACGCAGGGGCGGAGTAAAGATAGAAGTCATTGGCAGACAATGTAATTAAGACGAATCAGGTCACAGATTCTAACAAATTGCCCTGCACTGCATTGGGCGGCAGCCATCACACCCTCACCCGGCGCTATGCGCCACCCTCTCCCGCAAGCGGGAGAGGGCAATACTGCGATGTCTTGAAATCGCCACAATCGCCCATAGATTCGTGATGCTCACTGAACCTACAGGTGCCTCTTGGAACAATATCGCGGAACCACCATTCTCTCCGTGCGCCGTTACGGCCACGTTGTCATCGGCGGCGACGGCCAGGTCTCGCTCGGCAATACCATCATGAAAGGCAATGCGCGCAAAGTGCGCCGCTTGTATCACGACAAGGTACTAGCCGGCTTTGCCGGTGGCACAGCCGATGCCTTCACGCTGTTTGAGCGCTTTGAAGCCAAGCTGGAAAAATACCAGGGCCATCTGGTGCGCTCGGCAGTGGAGCTCGCCAAGGACTGGCGCACTGATCGCGCGCTCCGCCGTCTGGAAGCGCTGCTGATTGTCGCCGACAAAACCAGCTCGCTGATCATCACCGGCAATGGCGATGTGATCGAGCAGGAAGACGATTTGCTCGCCATCGGCTCCGGCGGCTCCTTTGCGCAATCTGCCGCCACCGCCCTGCTGCACAACACCGAATTGTCGGCACGCGAGATAGTCGAGAAAAGTCTCGCCATCGCTGCCGACATCTGTATCTACACCAATCACAGCCGCACGATTGAAGAACTGGAGTGCAACTGATGTCTTATGTCAAAGAATCATCCGGCATGACGCCGCGCGAGATCGTCAGTGAACTCGACAAACACATCATCGGCCAGCACGACGCCAAACGCGCCGTGGCTATTGCCCTGCGCAACCGCTGGCGCCGCATGCAACTCGATGAAAGCCTGCGCACCGAAATCACGCCGAAAAACATTCTGATGATAGGCCCCACCGGCGTCGGCAAAACCGAAATCGCACGCCGCCTGGCCAAACTCGCCGATGCGCCTTTTATAAAAGTTGAAGCAACGAAATTTACCGAAGTGGGTTATGTCGGCCGCGACGTGGAATCCATCGTGCGCGATCTGATCGAAATCTCCATCAAACTGCATCGCGAACGCGCCATGGAAAAAGTGCAGCTGCGCGCGCAGGATGCCGCTGAAGACCGCGTGCTCGATGCCCTGCTGCCGCCGGCGCGCGACATGGATGCCACAGAGAAAGAAAACAGCACGCGCCAGTTGTTTCGCAAGAAATTGCGTGAAGGTGAACTCAATGACAAGGAAATTGAAATTGAAGTCGCCGCAGCGCACGTTGGCGTGGAGATCATGGCGCCTCCCGGCATGGAAGAAATGACCAGCCAGTTGCAGCAGATGTTTTCCAATATGTCGCATGACAAGAAACGCGTGCGCAAGATGACCGTCAAGGCCGCGATGAAACAACTGCAGGATGAAGAAGCCGCAAGACTGATCAATGACGAGGAAATCAAGACACAGGCAGTGACGGCCGCCGAACAGAACGGCATTGTCTTCATCGACGAAATCGACAAGGTCTGCCGGCGCGGCGAAACCAGTGGCGCCGATGTCTCGCGCGAAGGCGTGCAGCGCGACCTGTTGCCGCTGATCGAAGGCTGCACAGTGACCACCAAGTACGGCATGATCAAGACCGATCACATCCTGTTTATCGCCTCGGGCGCATTCCATCTCGCTAAACCGTCCGACCTGATTCCGGAATTGCAGGGCCGCCTGCCAATTCGTGTGGAACTGGAAGCACTGACGCCGGATGATTTCGAGCGCATCCTGCAGGAGCCGAGTGCGTCACTCACTGAACAGTATCAGGCGCTACTCAAAACCGAAGGCCTGACCATTTCGTTTGCCAAAGACGGCATACGCCGCCTCGCGGAAATCGCCTGGCAGGTGAATGACAAAACCGAAAATATCGGTGCGCGCCGTCTGCACACGGTGATGGAGCGTTTGCTGGAAGAAATTTCCTTTGCCGCAGGCGACATGGCTGCCGAGCAGGCGCACGTGGTGATTGATGCCGCCTATGTGGAAACACATCTCGGCGCACTGTCGCAGGATGAAGACTTGAGCCGCTTTATTTTGTAAGCGGCTCGTCGGCGATTGCTGCGCGGCAGAAACTGACGGCACTGGCCAGATCGGCAAAATGCCGGGCGTAACCTTGTGGCGTCAACAGTTCGGCGTGCTGCAGTTTCTGTTGCACGCGCGCGCTGGCTTCACAGAGCAGCACTTGCACATGACGTTTGTGCAGATCCGCAATCATTTCTTCAATCGCCTGCAAGCCGGTAGCGTCCATGAATGGCACGCGCCCGAGACGGATGATCAGCATGCGCGGATCACGTTGTATTTTTGCCAGCACTTGCTCGAAGGTATCCACTGCAGCAAAAAAGAAGGGCCCGTCGATGCTGTAGACCATCACCTCGGCTGGCAGTGACTGTTGCTGCAGCTGCGTTTGCAATTCATCTGCATCGTGTAAACGCACCTCGACGCTGCCCGCCATCTTGCCGAGAAATACCAGCGTCGCCAGCATCACGCCGATATTCACCGCCACCACCAGATCGGTGAACACCGTGAGCGTGAACGTGATCAGCAGAATCGCGACATCCGCTTGCGGTGCATGTTTGACCATATGCACAAAATGTTTTGCCTCACTCATGTTCCAGGCAACCACGAACAATATAGCCGCGAGTGTGCACAACGGAATGGCGGCAGCGAGCGGCGCCAGCAACAAGATAATTAGCACTAGAGTCAGCGAATGTATGACACCCGCCAATGGACTGGTGGCGCCGTTGCGCACATTGGTGGCGGTGCGCGCGATGGCACCCGTGGCCGCAAAACCGCCAAACAGCGGTGCCAGGATGTTGGCGATGCCCTGGCCGATCAGTTCCTGATTGGAATCGTGTTTGGTGCCGGCCATGCCATCAGCCACCACCGCCGACAACAGCGATTCGATAGCGCCGAGCATGGCGATTGCAAAGGCCGGGCCGGTAAGCTCGATGATGCGCGCCAGACTGATTTCCGGCAGCTGAAACTGCGGCAGGCCTTGCGGGATACCGCCAAATGCCGAGCCGATAGTCGCCACCCCCTCGAAGTGGAAGACGGCCTGCAGCAGCGTCACCACCACCAGCGCCACCAGAGGGCCGGGCACGCGCCGCAACGGTGGCAGGCGTGACGCGTACAGCACGATCAACAGACTGAGCACGGCCAGTACCGTAGTGGCGAGATGCAGCTGCGGCAAATGCACAATCAACTGCAGCAGTTTTTCATGGAAATGCTTGCCACTGGCGGTTGGCAAACCCAGAAACGCTGCCCATTGCCCCACCCAGATAATGACGCCGATACCGGCGGTGAAGCCGGTAATTACCGGCGCAGGGATATAACGAATCACCACCCCCATGCGACTGACACCCAGCACGACGAGGATGGCACCGGCCATCAGCGTCGCCAGTTGCAGGCCGGCGATGCCGTGTTCGGCGGTTATCGCAGCAAGGATGACAACGAAGGCGCCGGTAGGACCGGCAATTTGCAGGCGGCTGCCGCCAAACAGCGAAACCGCCAACCCGGCAATGATCGCTGTATACAACCCCTGCTCAGGCTTGGCACCGGAGGCTATGGCAAAGGCCAGCGCCAGCGGCAAGGCCACCACGCCGACAATGACACCGGCCACCAGGTTGTGGGGCCAATGCTTGCGGCCCAGCAGACCGACCCGCCAGGCTTCCTTTACGGCGATCATCTCCGATACCTCATGGAACCTCGGTGGACACGCCATCAGCCCGTGTGCGGAACTGCCAGAGGGCCAGCGCAAATTCACGCGCACCGGTATGGGCCAGCAGCAAGTCGCGATACTGTGCCGTGCACTGCGTATCGACAGAGCCCATCAGCACATGCAAGGCATCCAGATAACTGCCGCTTCCACGCAGGAGATCGTCGGCGATGCGGGCGTAGTCACCGCTCACATAACGCAACAACTGGTTACGATAGTCGGACACGGCATACGACTCAATGCTGCTGCGCAATTCCGGCCGTTGCAGATGCACCGGCATTTCCGTTAACCCGCAGGCTGAAACCAGACCCGGCATAGCGCAGACCATGGCAATCCACACACGTGTAATCAATACGTTCTGCAAAGGAAGTCTCCTGCATTCATGTGTGCATCATGTCAAACAAGCCAATGCCATGCAAAAGTTCATCGCAGTGTTGATAATGACATTCATTAAAACAGCACGTCGTTGCATAATGCAGGCCCGACAACGAAACAACAAACCGTGACTCACAATGTCAAACGCCTTGAGCTCCTGCCGCTTAGCGCTGCAAATCCCACCTCGCTCATCTGCTGAATTCCCCTGGTTTGTCTTCTGGTTCTCTCTCGCGGGCATCGCCTGTGGCGTCTTCGTGACACGCATTTACCTGCTCAAGGACATGATCGGCATTTTTGATTTCCAGGGCTGGCTGCACTACACAAAGATGTTTTTTGAGACAGGCATTGTCTATAACCGCGACCTCAGCTTGTATGGCCCATCCTCAGGCACGATGGGTTATCCGCCATTGCCCATCGCGCTGCTGATAGGCGCCCAGAAACTGGGGGCACCAGAAAACTTGTTGATATTCCTCTTGGCGCTCGAGCAAATATTTTGCCATCTTGGAACAGCTTTTCTGTGCATTCTCAGTGCTCGCATCAATCCGCACTGGCGCTCTTTGCTGCCACTGATAGTTGCCTGCATGCTTTTTGTGCCTTCGCTGGAAGACAACCTCACTGCCCTGCAACTGGAGCCGACACTGCTTTTTCTTCTCGCAGTTTCATTGTTCTGTCTATCACGCAACCGAAATTTTCTCGCCGGATTTTTTACCGGATTTGCGGTCATGCTCAAAGTGTATCCAGGAATAGCTGTAATCTACTTTTTGGTAACCCGGCGCTGGACTGCATTTGCAGGAATGATCTTTGCAGCGGCAGCAGCCAGCATCGTTTCCATTTCAGTACTGGGCATTGACGAGCATGTCATATTCTACAAGCACATTGCACCTTTGCTTTTGAAAGAAAAACCAAGCCTTTTTTTCTACTCCAACACATCACTGATCAGCTACAGCCTTTACTTTGATCTGCTGACACCGGACAGGGCCAAACTGGTCAACAGCGCATTGCTCGCAGTGTTGTTAGTCATCGCCATGCTGCCGGCGCTGCGTGATGCCCCAGACAAAGAGCAAGACCATCTACGCATGACGCTGGACTTTTCCATTCTGGTTGCCATGCTCGTCATGTGCATGCCAAACTCCTGGTGGAATTACCAGATACATCTGCTGCTGCCCATCATGGCAACTGCGGTCTTTCTCGTGGATCCGCAGCGTTTTTGCTGGCCGGCTGCCTTGGTCTGGCTTTCCGGGATCGGCCTGTTGTTTTTTACCATCACCCTGGGCGTCCACAAAGACATCAGTTATTTCGTAGACATGGAAAAACACCTGCGCATGACCTATATCGTTTTGCGCGGTCTGCCCAACCTGCTTTTCTTTTCGCTGGCGCTGTGGATGCGTTGGTCAATGTGTGACATGAAAAACACCCCCCGGTGAATTTCAATCGCTGTCTGTCTTGCTGTGCAGCAGGCGCGGATTCACGCCCAGCGCCGTCAAGGATTCCCGCACATGGTTGTTTATCGCCCGGGTGTTTTCCATGGCCATGACTTCAGCAAGCAATTTATTCGCATCTGGCATCTTCAGCTGACGAATCACCGATTTCACCTTGGGAAGGTTATTGGCGTTCATCGACAGCATGTCGTAGCCCATCGCCATCAGCAGCACGGCGGCACTCGGGTCGCCCGCCATCTCGCCACACACACTCACCGTTTTACCTTCTGCATGTACGTCTTCGACGATGCGCGACAGCGCACGCAACACAGCGGGATGAAAACTGTGATACAGGCCGGCAACGCGCGGATTATTGCGATCCACCGCCAGCAAGTATTGCGTGAGATCGTTGGTGCCCACGGACAGAAAATCCACGCGTCTCGCCAGCTCGCGCGCTTGATAAACCGCTGCCGGCACTTCAATCATCGCACCCATTTGCGGCAGCTGGATGTTGTAGCCCTCTTCCAGCAATTCACGCCAGGCGCGCTGCACCAGCTTCAGCGCCTGTTCCAGTTCCTGCACACTGGAAATCATCGGCAGCATGATGCGCAGATTGTTGAGATCCTCACTCGCTTTCAACATGGCGCGCACTTGCACCAGAAAAATTTCCGGATGATCCAGTGATACGCGGATGCCGCGCCAGCCAAGAAACGGATTGTCTTCGGTGATCGGAAAATACGGCAGTGACTTGTCGCCACCGATATCGAGCGTGCGCATGGTGACCGGATTGGGCGCGAAAGCCGTCAACTGTTCACGATAGGCATTGCGCTGCTCTTCTTCGCTGGGGAAACGATCCTTGAGCAAAAAGGAAATTTCCGTGCGATACAGGCCCACGCCTTCGGCACCGCGATCCAGCGAGCGCACCACATCGGTCATCAAACCGGTGTTGACCCACAGCGGCAGGCGTTGGCCGTCCAGCGTTTCACAGGGCAGCGGCGTCAGTGCGTGGTATTCACGCGAAAACTGCTGCTCCTCGCGCCATATTTCTTCGAACTGGTGGCGCAATTCGCCGGAGGGATTGGTGTAGACACGGCCGCGGTAGGCATCGAGCACTATCTCGCGGCGGTCGAGTTGCTGGTAGGGCAGATCCACCACGCCCATCACGGTGGGAATACCCATCGCACGCGCCAGTATCGCCACATGCGAAGATCCGGACCCACGCACGGAAATCAGGCCGACCAGCCGATCCTCCGGCACTTCGCCGAGCATGGAGGCTGTCAGTTCTTCGCCGACCAGAATGGTGCGCGGCGGATAATCGGTGCGCTTCTCGCGCTTGTGCTGCTGATCCAGCGCTGCCAGCACGCGCAAGCCGAGATCGCGCACATCGGTGGCGCGCTCGCGCAGGTAGCTGTCGTCCATCGCCTCGAAGGTGCGCACGTGTTCGAGAATGACTTGTGCCAATGCCGAGCGCGCCTGCAGCGATTCACTGACTATGCGGTTGACGATCTCGCCACCCAGTGCGTTGTCGGTGAGCATGCCGAGATAGACATCAAACAGTGCGCGCTCCTCTTCGCGCAGGCGGTGCTGCAACTGTTCGGACAATTCCTGCAATTCACGTCGCACCCGACACAGTGCTGCGTTGAAGTAGCCCAATTCGGCCTCGACGTCATCGCTGGTGGCAATCTGTACGCCGAGAAGATCTGCCGTCGGGTAGATGACGGCGACTTCGCCAATCGCCACACCCTGTGCGCCGCAGACGCCCTGAAACGTCGCCTCCGGCGGCCGGTAACCGTGCAGGGCGACCTGGTTCAGCGAACCCGTGGCCTCGGCGTGGGCAATGACTGCCGCCAACTGCGCCGACAGCGTTACCAGAAACGCTTCTTCCGGCTCACCGAACTTGCGCTGTTCGACCTGCTGCACAACCAGCACGCCCAGCACTTTTCCCAGATGCAGGATGGGGCAACCGAGAAAAGAGCGGAAGCGCTCTTCGCCGGTTTCAGGGAAATAGCGGTATTGCGGGTGAGATTCGGCATCCTCGAGGTTGATCGGCTCCTCGCGTTTTGCCACCAGACCGACCAGACCTTCCTCCAGACCCAGACTGACGCGACCAACCGATTCGCGATTCAAGCCCTCGGTGGCCATGAGGATGTAGCGCTGGCTGGCGGTGTCCAGCAGGTAGATGGAACACACTTCCGTGGCCATTTCCGCACGCACGCGCTGCACGATCAGCCACAGGGCCTGTTCGAGATTGGCCGCGGCATTGACCTCCTGTACTACCTTGCGCAACGCGCTGAGCATCGGGCTCTCCTAAACAGGGCTGTGCGATCTGGCGGTAAGAGCCAGATGGCAGGGAGCAAGTTCCTTGAGCGCACTGCGATATACCTCACGCTTGAACGGCACCACTCGCGTCAGAGGATACCAGTAACTGACCCAGCGCCAATGATCAAATTCCGGGGGTTCTGTGCCGTTATCGAATTGAATGCTGTCCTCGGCACCCAGCATCTGCAGCATGAACCACTTCTGCTTCTGACCGATGCACAGCGGGCTCTGGTTCTTGCGCACCAGGCGCGGCGGCAGGCGATAGCGCAGCCAGCCGCGGGTACAGCCCAGGATGCGCACGTCCGCGGGCGTCAGGCCCACCTCTTCGTGCAACTCGCGAAACAAGGCTGCTTCCGGGTCTTCCTGATGCTGGATACCGCCCTGTGGAAACTGCCAGGCATCAAGTCCGCCCACGCGGCGCGCCCACAGCAACTCACCCTGAGCATTTGCCAGCATGATGCCTACATTGGGGCGAAAACCTTCGGCGTCTACCACGAATCAGCTCTCCATTACGTCGTCATTGTTCCATAGTTCACCGCGTGGGCAAAGTGGCTCATCCTTCTGTTACCTGAGACATCCTCGCATGCCTTTCGGTAACACAAGGCGAGTAGTTTGGTAACAACTCGACGTCCCGCACGTGATGCAGTTGGCATAACTACGCGCTTAACGGTTTGATTTCACAAGCCAAACGCCAACTGGCACACGCTTTGCGTTATTACTCGTGCACAACAAGAACAACAGACGAACAATAACAACCGCCTTGAGTAGAGTGACAGCAAGAAAGTGAGTGAGAAAACACGCAACAACAGCAATAAATGCGTCAGCCCCACAAAAACAAACGGGCAATAAAACCAAGGTCTAACAAAGTGGAAGATCAGGAAGGGACAGCGGCATAGTGCAAACACTGTGTGCGGCTGTTAAGCAAAAGGCCAGAACGGGCGACCGTTCTGGCCTTTCTGCGTAAAGGGTATACGCTAGCGAACCAGACCCTGCACAAAGGCGCGCTCTTCCGGCAACACGGCAGCAAAACTCGGGCGAGCCAATACCCGCTCCAGCCAGGCATGCAGCTTCGGCCAGCGTTTGCGCTCCAGATGCTCACCGCCATGCTCCATATTGATGATCATGCAGGCAATGGCCACATCTGCCAGCGACAGGCGCTCCCCGGCAAAGAACGCCGACTCGCCCAGCTCGCGCTCCAGATACTCGAAATGCTCGATGGATGCCTGCAGCGCCTCGGCGACCTTTTCCTCACGGCAATGTCGCCCGAACAGCAGGTTGACCACACGCTCGTGAAAAATTGCCTCCAATGCGCCTCGTAGTTCGTAGTCGGCGTATTTCTCGAACCACTCGCAGCGCGCTGCCAGCCAGGGGTCAGCTGGAACCAGCGGCGGTTCGGGAAAACAACGTTCCAGATAATGCGTGATGACACCGGAGTCCGGCAGGAAGTGACCATTGTGTTCCAGCACCGGGATGCGCTTTAGCGGATTCAGTTCACGAAACTCATCCGGCAAGGGAAAGCTGGTGGCAACCAACTCGTAAGGCAGATGCTTTTCCAGCAGGGCAACGCGCACCTTGCGCACGAAAGGCGACAACGCTACACCGTGTATCCTGATACTCATTGCGACATCCTCTGCCCGACAGCCATCGTTGACGACAGCCAACATTATAGATGGTGGTGGGCGACTGGGCAGCGCTTTATACTGCCGACTTTCTTCTCGCTGAAAGATATATACCATGCACCGTTTGCTGACCTGCTCCCTGTTCGCCCTGCTACTGACTGCCTGCGGTCAGACCGGCCCGCTGTATCTGCCCCAGGATGCGCCAGCACCCAAACCAGCTGTCCAGAAGCCGGCCACCGAGGTTCGCTGAGATGAGCATGCAGTTGCAGGTGTTCACGCACCATCAGGGTGAACTGTGCGCCGAAGGCGTGAAGCTGACGGACATCGCCACGCGACACGGCACGCCAACCTACGTCTACAGTCGCGCGGCCATCACCGCCAGTTACCACGCCTACACCGAGGCACTGACAGGTTGCGACCACCGCGTGTGCTTTGCGGTCAAGGCCAATTCCAATCTCGCCGTGCTCAATGTGCTGGCGCGACTGGGCGCCGGTTTTGACATCGTTTCCGTCGGCGAGCTGGAGCGCGTGCTCGCTGCAGGCGGCAATCCTGATGGCATCGTGTTTTCCGGCGTCGGCAAACGCGAGGATGAAATTGCGCGCGCGCTGGATGTCGGCATCCACTGCTTCAATGTGGAATCGCGTGCAGAGTTGCATCGCATCCAGGCTGTCGCCGCACGCATGGATCGCAAGGCGCCGGTTTCACTGCGCGTGAATCCGGATGTGGATGCCAACACGCATCCGTACATTTCCACCGGGCTGAGAGAAAACAAATTCGGCATCGACATGATCGAAGCGCTCGATGTATACCGCGAGGCCAGCAAGCTGTCGCACATCAGCCTCAAGGGTATCGACTGTCACATCGGCTCACAACTCACCGAACTGACGCCATTTCTCGACGCACTGGAGCGCGTACTCGCTCTCATCGACAAACTCGCGGCAGAAAACATTACGCTGGAACATCTCGATATTGGCGGCGGACTGGGTGTTGTTTACCGTCCCGGCGAACACGCACCGACACCTGGCGATTACATGAAAACCCTGCGTGCACATCTCGGCGAACGCAAGCTGAAAATTCTTGTCGAGCCCGGCCGCTCCATTGTCGCCAATGCCGGCGTGTTGCTGACGCGTGTCGATCTGCTGAAATCCACACCGTCGCACCACTTTGCCGTGGTGGATGCAGCAATGAATGACCTGATTCGCCCGGCGTTATACCAGGCCTGGCAACACATCGAACCGGTGCAACCGCACGCCGGCAAACCGCATGTATTCGATATTGTCGGACCGATCTGTGAAACCGGTGATTTTCTCGGCAAAGCGCGCGAGTTGACACTGGACGCGAATGATCTACTCGCCATTCACGGCAGCGGCGCCTACGGCTTTGTGATGAGTTCCAACTACAACAGCCGCCCGCGCGCCGCTGAAGTCATGGTGGATGGCACACAGGTTTTCACCGTGCGTGCGCGCGAAACGCTCGAAGACTTGTGGCGAGGAGAATCACTGCTGCCGCTGTAGCAGATCGTCAATTCGCCAGCGCGAGAATGTGCTGCCACTGTGCGACCGTCACGGGCGTGATCGATAGGCGGCTACCGCGCGCAATCACTGCCATGCCTTCCAGCTGCGGCTGTTGCTTCAATGTCTGCAGCGAAACCGTCTTCGCGAACTGGCGCTCGAATTTCACATCGACACGAAACCAGCGCGGATTCTCCGCCGTCGCTTTCGGATCAAAGTATTTGCTCTCGGGATCCTGTGCCGTGACATCGGGATAGCCGGCCTTGGCGATTTGCACAATGCCGACGATACCCGGCTCCGCACAATTGGAGTGGTAGAAAAACGCCTTGTCACCCACCTGCATCTCGTCACGCATCATGTTGCGTGCCTGATAGTTGCGCACACCATCCCATGGCTCGGTCTGTTTCGGACGCTTCTGCAAATCCTCGATGCCGAAAGTATCCGGCTCGGATTTCATCAACCAGTATTTCACATTTTATTCCTGAACCAGCTTTTCCATCTCCGGCAGGCTGAGATGACGTGCATCCTTGCCTTTCACCAGATAAATGACCTGCTCGGCAATATTGCGGGCGTGATCGCCAATACGTTCCAGTGAGCGCAGCGCCCACAGCACATTCAGCACGCGCGAAATAGTGCGGGGATCTTCCATCATGAAAGTGATCAGCTCACGCATTGCTGAACCGTATTCCTGATCCACTTCCTTGTCTTCCCGCGCCACCATCAGCGCCAGATCAGCATCGTAACGCGCAAACGACGTCAGCGAATCGCGCACCATGTTGCGCACATGGCTGCCGATATGACGAATCTCGACGTAACCACGCGGCGAATCACCCTGCTCGGAAAGAATAATGGCCATCTTGGCAATTTTTGCCGATTCGTCGCCAATGCGCTCCAGATCGCGCACGATTTTTGCCACCGCCAACACCATGCGCAAATCGCTGGCTGCAGGCTGACGACGTGCGAGAATGCGCGTGCATTCCTCGTCGATGCTGATCTCGAAATTATTGCTCTGCACTTCTGCCGTCAAAACTTGCTGTGCCAAATCACTGTCGGCCGTTTCCAGACTCTGGATGCAGTCGAGCAGCTGTTGTTCAACCACGCCACCCATTTGTAGCAAATGCGCTTTCAGCGCCTCCAGATCCGAATTGAACTGGCGGGAGATGTGCTGATCGAAATTCAAGGTGTCCATGGCGATCTCCTGTCAGCCGAAACGGCCAGTAATGTAGGCTTCTGTCAATTTATGCTGGGGATTGGTGAATACACGTTCGGTGTCATTCACTTCAATCAGACGTCCGAGGTGAAAATAAGCCGTGCGCTGCGACACGCGCGCCGCCTGTTGCATTGAGTGCGTAACGATGGCAATCGTGTAATTTTCGGAAAGCTCGGCAATCAGCTCCTCAATTTTTGCCGTAGCGATCGGATCCAGTGCTGAACAAGGCTCGTCCATCAGAATGACTTCCGGATTCACTGCAATAGTGCGCGCAATGCACAAACGCTGCTGCTGACCGCCAGAGAGGCCAGTGCCCGGTTGGTCGAGGCGGTCTTTCACCTCTTCCCACAAACCGGCACGACGCAAACTGGTTTCGACAATTTCATCGAACTCGATGCGGCGGTGTGCCAGTCCGTGAATGCGCGGCCCGTAAGCCACGTTGTCGTAAATGGATTTGGGGAACGGATTGGGCTTCTGGAATACCATGCCCACGCGCGCGCGCAACGGCACCACGTCCATCTTGCCATAAATATTTTCCTGCTCGAGGCAGATGTTTCCCGTTACACGGCAACCGACAATCGTGTCATTCATGCGGTTCAGACAGCGCAGCAACGTGGATTTGCCGCAACCGGAAGGTCCGATCATCGCCAGCACTTCATTCTTGGCAATATCCAGTTCAACGTTATAAATCGCCTGTTTCTCGCCGTAAAAAACATTGACATCGCGCAAGGTGATGTTGGGATCATCCGTCAACGGTTTGCCGACGGCCTTTTCCGGGTAATCGCTGTTTTTCATCATCGCTGTGCTGCTCGGTTTTGATTGGGCACCCAGTGCCGTTTCGGACAGGTATTCTGCTGCAGTATTCATATTACCACCTCCGTTCCAGACGGTTGCGCAGCCAGACAGCTGCTGCGTTCATGACGACCAGAAATGCCAGGAGCACCATGATTGCCGCAGAAGTACGCTCGACAAATGCACGTTCGGAAGAATCAGCCCACAAATAAATCTGCACCGGCAATGCGGTGGCAGCATCGGTAAAGCCCTGTGGCACATCGACGATAAATGCAACCATGCCGATCATCAGCAGCGGTGCCGACTCGCCCAGCGCGCGCGCCATGCCAATAATGGCGCCGGTAAGCATGCCCGGCATCGCCAATGGTATGACGTGATGCGTGACCGTTTGCATGTGCGAGGCACCAATACCCAGAGCCGCTTCGCGAATGGAAGGCGGCACGGATTTTATGGCAGCTCGACTGGAGATGATGATTGTCGGCAGCGTCATGAATGTGAGTACCAGACCACCAACCAGCGGCACTGAACGCGGCATACCGAAAAGGCCAATGAAGACCGCCAAACCGAGCAAACCGAAAATAATGGACGGCACCGCAGCCAAGTTATTGATATTGACCTCGATGAAGTCCGTGAAACGATTCTTCGGCGCAAACTCTTCCAGATATACAGCAGCCGCAACCCCGATGGGAAACGACAACAACAATGTCACCAGCAAGGTCAGCGCCGAACCTGCCAGTGCACTGCGGATACCTGCCTGTTCAGGTTCACGCGAATCGCCATTCTGGAAAAAAATATTGTTGAAACGCAATTGTACACGACCGTCTTTGATCCATGTGTTCAACCAGGCAATCTGTTTCTCATTCATGCGCTGCTCGCCCACAATGGCCTCACCATATTCGTGTTTGAAATAGGTATCAGCTTCATCATCCAGCATGATCCATACAGGCTGCTTCTGACCAAGCAGTTGCGGCTGCTCTCGCAGCAGTTGTCGCACCTGTTCCCCAGCACCAGAGCTCACCAGTTCATACAAGGCCTTCTTGTCGGCACGCGCGGTGACATCCGGAAACTGCTCCAGCAATGCCGCCTTGATCACGGCATCGACATTGGCGTGCGCCAATTCATCCGCACTGGCGGAAGCAATGCCGAGTTTTTCCGCATCCAGTGTCACATCTACATGCAACCAGGATTGTCGAAACGCGCTCACGCCCTTGCTGCCAATATCGGCAAACAATACCACCACGCAGGCAATACCAAAGATAACGGACAGCAAACCGAGAGCGCGAAAAGTTTTTTCCTTGCGATAACGGCGCTTCAGGCTTTTATACACCTGTTCGCGGGTTGTGGCATGGTAGTCGGCCACAGACGTCTTCATGGAATCATTCATCAGCGATCACTCGTATTGTTCGCGATATTTCTTGACGATGTGCAATGCGATGACATTGAACAGCAACGTCACCACAAACAGCACCAGACCGAGCGCAAATGCCGCCAGCGTTTTCGGGCTGTCAAACTCCTGATCGCCTACCAACAGCGTTGCAATCTGCACTGTCACCGTTGTCACAGCCTCCAGCGGGTTGGCAGTGAGTTTTGCCGACATGCCTGCCGCCATCACCACGATCATGGTTTCGCCGATGGCACGACTCACCGCCAGCAACACGCCGCCGACAATGCCGGGCAATGCTGCAGGAATAATCACTTTTGTAATCGTCTCTGCCTGCGTGGCGCCCAGCGCATAGCTGCCGTCACGCATCGCCTGCGGCACGGCATTAATGACATCATCGGCCAGAGAGGAAATGAACGGGATGATCATCACGCCCATGACAATGCCTGCTGCCAGCGCACTTTCCGATGCCACCGCCAGTCCGACGTGTTCGCCCAGTTCACGAATGAACGGCGCCACCGTCAATGCAGCAAAGAATCCGTAAACCACTGTGGGAATGCCCGCCAGCAATTCCAGCAAGGGTTTCATGACACGGCGCACGGAATGCCCGGCATATTCTGAGAGATAAATGGCAGACATCAGGCCACAAGGTACCGCAACCAACATGGCAATCACGGCAATCAGTGCCGTGCCGGCAAACAGCGGCACAGCGCCGAATGCACCGGAAGAACCTGCCTGATCTGCGCGCATGGCAATCTGCGGACTCCACTCCAGGCCGAACAGGAATGTCCACCACGGCACGGCATGAAAAAAACGCAGCGACTCAAACAGCACAGACAACACTATGCCGATGGTGGTGAGAATGGCTATACAGGCACTCGCCAGCAGAAATGCCCGCCCCACGCCCTCCACCTGCAAGCGTGTGCGCACGTGCGGTGCGATGCGAAGCACACTCACGATAAAACCCGCCACGGCCAACACCAGCAGCAATGCGCTGACGAGACGCTGATGGCGGATGACAACATCATGATAGATGGCAGCGGCCTGCACTATTTCAGCAGGTTGATCCTGCGTCGACATGCCTGCCGCAATATTTCTGACAGTGTTCAGCAGCAAATCCTGCTCGCCGGCAGACAGCGCATGCCAACTGGCGGGCACTTGCGTCATCAGCATGGCAATATTGATCTTGTCGCCGAACAGCAACCACAACCCTAGCAGGAGGACAGCAGGCAGACCACACCAGATGGCCGCCATCATGCCGTAATAGAAAGGCAGCGAATTGAGGTGATGAATACCGCCCAACGCCAACCCCATACGCAGGGCGCGCTGCTGGCCTACCACATAAGCCAGCACCACCAGCACCATCAGGCACGCAAACAAGGTACCGATGTTCATACGCCAAACCCTCTCTGCAAAAACATCATGCTCACTTGCTCAACTTGAAATGTTGCGTTCAAACGGTAGCTGTTACAGACAACAAAGCCAGCAGCAGATTTTTACCTGCCGCTGGCTTTGGTATAGCGCCGGAAATCAGAGTTTTTCCGGCAGGACTTTCAGCACCTTGACATCAGCGGCAACCTGCTTGCGCTCATCTGTGGTCATCGGAATCATGCCCTTGCCGGCCAGATAACCTTCCTCGCCCCAAGCCGCTTCGGAGGTGAATTCAGCCAGGAACTGCTCAATGCCTGGCACGCTGCCAATATGGCCTTTCTTCACATAGAAGAACAGTGGGCGCGAAACCTTGTATTCACCGCTGGCAATGGTTTCAAAGGTCGGCAGCTTGCCGTCGACTTCAGAGCCCTGCACCTTGTCGGCATTTTCTTCAAGGAAGCTGAAGCCGAAGATACCGAAGGCATCCTTGTTGGCAACCAGTTTCTGTACTATCAGGTTGTCGTTCTCACCCGCTTCAATATAAGCGCCGTCTTCGCGCACGCTTTTGCATTTCTTCGAGTAATCATCCTTGTCGATTTTTTCCAGATTACCGAGCCATGCATACTGTTTGCAGGAGTCTTCGAGCACCAGCTCAACAAATGAATCGCGCGTGCCGGATGTCGGCGGAGGACCAATCACTTCGATCTTGGTAGCTGGCAAAGACTTGTCAATATCGCTCCACAATTTGTGCGGGTTATCGACCAGCTTCTCGTCACCATTCTTGGCCGGAATCTGTTTCGCCAGCGCCAGATAAATCTGTTCGCGCGTCAGTTTCATCACCGGCGCCTGCTTGCTGTTCGCAAAAGCGATGCCGTCGTAACCGATCTTGACCTCGACCACCTCCTTGACACCGTTCTCCATGCACTTGTCCAGCTCGGACTGCTTGATGCGACGCGAGGCATTGGTGATGTCGGGGGTGTCGATACCCGCACCGGCACAGAACAGCTTCATGCCGCCACCGGTCCCGGTAGACTCGACCTTCGGTGTCTTGCCGGAAGCCTTGCCATAGTGCTCAGCCACCACAGTGGAAAAGGGGTAAACGGTTGAGGAGCCAACCACGTTGATGGTATCGCGACCCGCTGCAGCGGCAGGCGCGGAGAGGCTCGCAGCCGCAAGGGCTACAGAAGCAAAGGCAAGCAGTTTTTTCATGGAATGTCTCCGGTAAGCACTGTTCATACAGGGTTTGATTGAAACAGAACGCAGCTTAGGCAGTGGCGGTGACAAGACTATGAACGAATTATGACAGTTATATGACAGCCGCGCCGTTTCCGGATACTCTTCGCGCCTCTGACACACAGCCCGCCAGGTGACCCATGTTCGGCCGATTCATGCCACGCGAAGTCAAGTTCTTTGATCTGTTCAACGCCCACACCAAAGAGATAGTACGGGGTGCCGACGCCCTGGTGGCGGTGATGGCGGCCCTCGCCCAGTCGCCGGAAGCCGCCGCCGCCCACGCCGCGACACTGGATGCCATCGAGGAGCGCGCTGACAAGATTGCCGACGAAACCCTGGCCCTGCTGCACGCTACCTTTATAACCCCGCTGGATCGCGACGAGATACATCAATTGATCAAGCATCTCGACGATGTACTGGACACCATTCAGGATGCCGGCGGCACGATCAACACCTACGATATCCGCCGCGCCACGCCGGAGGCTATCCGTTTCTCCGAAATCATCCGCGCATCGGCACAGTGCGTGGAGAAAGCCGTGGCCATGCTCAGCAACATGAAAAATGGCCCGGCCATCCTCGACATCTGCAAGCAGATCAGCACCCTGGAATCCGATGCCGACTGCGTATTGCGCGAGGCGATGTCCAAACTGTTCCGCGAGGAGCCGGACGTGCGCGAGCTGATCAAGCTCAAGGTCATGTACGAACTGCTGGAAACGGTCACCGACTGCTGCAAGCGCGTGGCCACCATCCTGGAAGCCATCGTCCTCGAAAACTCTTGAACGGCAGGTACTGACCATGGATCACCTGACCATGTCTTTCGGCGTGCTGGCCTTTCTGGTGGCCCTGGCACTGGCCTTCGACTTCATGAACGGCTTCCACGATGCGGCCAACGCCATCGCCACCGTGGTTTCAACCCGCGTCCTCAAGCCCTACCAGGCCGTGATGCTGGCCACCGTGTTCAACTTCGTCGCCATCTGGGTGTTCCAGCTCAAGGTGGCCGCCATGGTGGGCAAGGGCACCATCGATCCCTCCATCGTCGACCATTACGTGGTATTCGGTGCGCTGATCGGCGCCATCGTCTGGAACATCATCACCTGGTATTACGGCATCCCTTCATCCTCTTCACATGCCCTGATCGGCGGGCTGATCGGCGCGGCGCTGGCCAAATCCGGCCCGGATGCACTGATCTCGGCAGGCATTACCAAGGCGGTCACCTTCATTTTCGTGTCGCCCCTGGTCGGCATGTTGCTGGGTGGCTTGATCATGCTGCTGATCTCGTGGGTCTGCCGCGGCACCACGCCACGCAAGGTCGATACCTGGTCACGTCGCCTGCAGCTGATTTCTGCCTCGGCCTACGCCCTGGGTCACGGCGGCAACGACGCCCAGAAAACCATCGGCATTATCTGGATGCTGCTGATTGCAGCCGGGGTCTGCGGCAAGGATGAGCACGTGCCGTACTGGGTGGTGGTGGCCTGCTATGGCGCCATTGGTCTCGGCACCGCCTTCGGTGGCTGGCGCATCATCAAACTCATGGGACAGAAGATCACCAAACTGCGCCCGGTGGGTGGCTTCGCCGCACAGACCGCCGGTTCCATCATGCTGTTTGCCGCCACCTCCTTCGGCATTCCCGTCTCCACCACACACACCATCACCGGCGCCATTGTTGGTGTCGGTGCCAACCGCAAGCTCTCGGCCGTGCGCTGGGGCGTTGCCGGCACGATTGTCTGGGCGTGGATTTTCACCATTCCCGCCAGCGCGCTGATCTCGGCTTGCTGCTGGTGGCTGGGGCGGTTGGTGCTGTAAACAGCCCTCCCCTCCGGTTCACGCCGCGAACCACCTCCCCCCCTATCAGGGGAGGAGCAAACTCTCCCCCTGACAAGGGGGAGTACGCCGAAGGCGGGAGGGGGGTCAGGTTTCCGCCGCTGTCTCCGCCGCCACAAAAGCAAACGTCATCGCCGGCCCGAGCGTCGAGCCGGCGCCGGCGTAAGAGCGGCCCATCACCGCTGCGGAGCAGTTGCCGCAGGCGTACAACCCTTCGATCACGGAACCATCTTCACGCAACACCTGCGCATCGGCATTGGTGAGCAGGCCGCCCTTGGTACCGATATCGCCCGCCACCACCGGCACGGCGTAGAACGGCCCGGTTTCCAGCGCGCCCAGATTGGGATTGGGGCGACAGGAGGCATCCGAGTAGTAGCGATCCGACGCATTGCTGCCGCGCCCGAAATCCTCGTCCACCCCAGTCTGTGCAAAGCGGTTGAAGCGCATCACGCTCTGTTGCAGGTTCTGGGCATCGACGCCGATCTGGTGCGCGAGCGCCGAAATCGTGTCGCCTTTATAAAGCAGCGTATTCCAGTAGCGCTCGGGGATTACCGAGTCCGGCATCATGGTGGCTGGGTAAATGGCACCGGCTATCGCGGTCTTGCGGCGGTAGCTGGCATCAAAAATCATCCAGCACGGCACGGCCTGCCGTTCACCGTCGATGTGATTGGCATACATGCCGTTGACCACGTCGATATACGGCGCCGCTTCATTGGTGAAGCGCTCGCCACGGCTGTTGACGAACAGGCTGTGCGGCATGCTTTTCTCGAACACCAGGGCATGGCCGTAAGGGCTGCCCGGCACCGTGGTGCCCGGTGTCCACCAGGCATCATCCATCAACGCCAGCGCCGGGTTGAGCGCTTCGCTCATCTTCAGCGCATCACCGGTGTTGTGCTTGTTGGCAGCCGACCAGTTGGTGTGTGTGGGTTTGGGCAGATAGCGCTGGCGCAGCACAGGGTCATGCTCGAAGCCACCACTGGCCAGCAACACGCCCTTGCGGGCACGCACGGCGACGGGCCTGCCATCGCGCTCGATGAGCGCGCCGACCACGCGGCCCTCCTCCACCAGCAGCTGCCGGGCCGGGCTATTGAGCCACAGCGGCACGCCGCGCTTTTTCAGCGCCAGACGCAAGGGCGCCACCAGCGCATTGCCCAGCGTCACCCGCGTGCTGCGCGGGGCGATCAACCGCAAGGGCAAGCCGAGAACATACAGAAAGACGCTTTTCAGCATCGACACATACATCTGCCAGTCGCCGCGCACACCGTGGTAGGCATCGGCGGCCGTCATGTGCAGCAAGCCGAAAGTTACGCAGGCAGGATGCGGCGGGCGCAGCTGGCGCAGATCCAGGCCCAGTTTCAGGGTGAGGAAGCGTTTGGCCTCAAGTGTGCGGGCACCGGGTTTGGCACCGGGCGCATTCGGATAGTAGTCACAGTATTTGGGCAGGGCATCGCAGACCAGATCGTTGCGCTCTTCAAGGTAGCGCAGCATCTCGGCGCCCTTGCGGATGAACATGCGCAGACGCGATTCTTCCACCTCTCCATCGGTAATGCTCTTGAGGTAAGTAAGCGCTTCTTCTTCGCTGTCCTGAACACCGACACCGGGCATGCGGTGATTGTTGGGAATCCAGATGCTGCCACCGGACATCGCCGAAGTGCCGCCATAGTAGGCGCTCTTTTCCACCACCAGGGTGTCGAGGCCGAGGTCGTGGGCGCGGATGGCCCCGGTCAGGCCACCGGCACCGGTGCCGACCACCAGAAAATCTACCTCGACAGTTTCGACTCGCAGGGATTCAGCTTGTGAGGACACCCGGACAACTCCCCCGTACAACAGAAGAGCAGATCATAGTCGGGCGATCTGTTTCGTCCCAGACGCAGATCAACCTAAGCGGAATGTGGTGTGAGGTTCAGGGTGTTGCTACCTGCACATCCCCGAATACCTTGCTCGCGACTTTTTCATTGAAGAACATCACCGTGATCTGGTGTTTGTCGTCCTTCCACACCGCCGTGCCCGCTGAAATGCCCAGCGCACCGCCGCCCTGCGACGATTGCGGTTCACCGAGAATCTTGATCACCTCGGCCTGTGTCATGCCATTGCTGATCTTGCTGAAGTTTTCCTGCGTCAGTTTGGATCCGCAGGCTGCCAGCACAAGGCTCAGTGCAGCAATCACCAGACAGCGGGAAACAGTTTTCATGGGCGGGCTCCGATGGGAATTTTACAATTTGACCGATTCGCGCAGTGCCTGCATGGCGGCGTGGCGCTGTTCGGCAGTGAGCGGCTGGCGCGGATGTTCGGGCAGGGCCGGCACGGCAGGAATCTGCAGTTCTTCACCGCGCGCCACACGTTCTGCCAGTTCGCGGTAGTGCTTTTCGTACACAGGATAGGCCTGCTTTTCCGGCGTGCTGGCGAGGAAGAACCAGTCGCTGGCCAGCCCGGCCAGATACACCGCCGGGTGCGACCATGGCTGCTCTACTTTCGGTGATGGCGCGAGACAGGCTTCGCGGTAGGCGTCACGCGCATCCGGTAATCCGAGCGCTTCGGCTTCCAGGTATTTGAGCACGCCGCGCACGGTCGGCAGGTATTCGGATTCGCGCGTAGCCTGGCGGCCAGCCGCCAGGATCTGTTCCGGCGTGTATGCCGCCAGATGCGTGAGCCACAGACGCTTGGCGTACATCAGCTTTTCCTTGTCGGGAAACGCCTTCTGGTACTGGTTGTGATAGACCAGCGCGAATTCGGCAAACATCTGGTTTACCGCGTCGATCACCGCTTCACGGGCCGGGCCAGCACTGGCGGCTACGCGTTGTGAATTTACGTGTTGCGAGTCAGAGGCCATCGGCCCAGCTGCGATCGGTGTGTGTGGCGATGAATCCATCGGTCTCCCCCTGCCAAGGCTGCTGGTGGCGTCTGGCCCAGCGGTATTTTACATGGTGCAGGAACTTGCTGTTCCAGCTCGAATGCACCTGCTTGCTGTCCAGCCAGTACAACACGAATTCGCTCAACTGCGCGCGGGCAAACGTCTCGTCGATGGCTGCCATGTGCAGGATGTCATAGACATCGCCCGACGGCTGCCAGTCAGGGGTAATCGGGCGCGGCGTCGGATCATTGGCCAGCTTGGCGGTGAAAATCGCCCACTGCCGGCGCACATGCTGCAGGAACTTGCTGTCCCAGGTACTCGACTGCTCGCCGCGCTCGCGCCAGTACAGTACAAACTCGGGCACGCTGTCATCGATGAACTCGCGGCTGACGCCGGCGCGGGCGAGAATCTCCACCGCATCCGGCCCCGGTATCCAGCCGGCCGTCATCGGAGCGTTCTGGCGCAGGCGCGCGCCGTGCTGTTCCTGTTCGCGCCAGTTGCGCAAGACCTGCTTGAGAAAACGGTTGCCCCAGGCGTGGTGCGCCTCGCCGCGCTCGCGCCAGTAGCGCACAAACTCCGGCACCTGCTGCAATACAAAGTCTTGCGCCACCCCCAGTTGCGACAGCTGTCGCAACAACTCGGCGTCCGGCTGCCAGTTGGGTGAAATCAGTGAGGCGCGACCGGTAATGGATGGCGGTGGCTGGGTTGTTGCGGAAGCCGGCGCGATAGCGGTTTCGCCATCGGCCAGGCTGAAATCCAGCACATGACTGCTCAGATACGGCGCCGAGCGCAACTGCAAGATGCCTTTGTCACACAGGCTGCCGCTGATGCGCTGCACATCCTGCGGCGGCCAGAAGGGCAGGAATTGCTGCAGGGTCTGCCGATCCACCCGCAGCCAGCCCTGTTGGGCGCGATGCAGGAACAATTCATGCAGCACGCCAAGCAACACCGCTTCTTCGAGGCCGATGGTGGCAGCCAGCGACGGTGAGATCACCAGCGGTTTTTCAGGGAGCAGGGAGGAGACCATGAGAAACAGGGACGCTCAGGCGTCGAGGTCGGGAATGAGTTTGCTCTCGATGCGCACAATGGCATCTTTCAGCCACAATTTTCGCTTCTTCATGCGCTGCAGCAACAGCTGGTCGCAGTAAGGCAATTCCTGCAGCGACGAGATCTCGCCATCAAGTGAACGATGCTCATCACGCAGGCGCTGCAGGGTTGTTGTCAGTTCTTCTTCCATCGGATGCGTACAGCCAGGATGTGGCGTCTTTATACACGGGCGCGCTGGCCGAGCCAAGGATTTTTGCCCGCGCCACAGGCACGCTTGTTCCTGTGATCTGCTGGCCAGTAAACTGGATAGCCATTGGCACGCGCAAATCTGGCGGGTGCTGGCAGCCTCACTGTTGGGAAAATAGCCATGCCACTGTTCGCCCTTTCTCTTATCCTGCAGGTAGCGTTTGTCCTGCATATCGTCAAAACCGGACGCAATACCACCTGGATCTGGATCGTGGTGATGTTGCCCTTCGCCGGCGCCGTGGCTTACCTGATTGTGGAACTGCTGCCGGAATTGCTGGGTACGCGCAGCGGGCGCAAAGCCATCCGCAAGGTGGACAGCGTGATCAATCCGGATCGCACACTGAAACAGGCGGCCAATCAGTACGCCGTGGCCGATACTGTTGAGAACTCGCGCCGACTGGCTGAAGAATGCCTGGACAAACAGCGATTTGACGAAGCGCAATCACTGTATGAAAAATGCCTGAAAGGCCTCTATGAACACGATGCCGTTTTGCTGCACGGCCTGGCGCGTGCGCAATACGGAAGTGGCAATTTTGCCGATGTTATCCACACGCTGGACAGACTCAAACAGCACAATCCGGATTATCGCGATGCCGATGCACACTTGTTGTATGCAAAGGCAATGGATGCACAAAACAAATATCAGGAAGCGCTGCATGAATACGAAGTGCTGGCACGTTATTACCCGGGCCCGGAGGCCAAGTGTCGCTATGCCTTGTTACTGCAAAAACAGGGCCGGGAAAAAGATGCCGCCGCATTATTTCATGAAGTAGTCACAGCGGCCAAACACAGCGGCAGGCACTACCGGGAACTGCACAAAGAGTGGATCGACATGGCAAAGAAAAATACGTCCTCTTCCTGATTAGTCGTTCATGACCAGCACACATTTTTCTGCGCAGCCTTTTTCTACCGCACGATAGGCCTGCAAACCATCACGCAATGCATATTCAGCAAGCGCCGTTGAAACTTTCAGGCCGCTCTCGTCAAACAATATGCGCAACTTATCCAGCATCTGCGCGCATGCCGGCAGCTCATGCAGCAGTGAATTAACACCAACCAGATTGCCGCCCTTGCGGTAAAAATCCAGCAGCGGGAATGAATCCATACCTGTAGCAGGTGCCGCAATTACCACGACAGCGCCATGTATCGCCACGGCGGAAACCGCCAGAGACAACTGCAAGCCAGTTGTGTCGAATACAACATCTGCTCCAGCAGGAAAATATTGCCCAACGCTGTCTGTAACGCGCTTGTTTTCTTCGATTAAAACCGTATTGATGCCTTGCTGTTGCAACGTTACCTGCTGTTGCGGTTTGCGCACAGCGGCAAGAATTCTGGCGCCGCGCAGTGCTGCTATCGCCATTGCTGCGTGACCCACAGCACCTGCAGCACCGATGACAAGAAGATTGGTGCCGTTTTTGACGGCGCTGCGTTCCATAGCTTCCAGCGCAGTGATATAGGGCACGCCAACACTCGCTGCCTGCACAAAAGACAATGTATCCGGCTTCAATGACAAACCGGCAACGGGAAACGTGAGGTATCGGGCATGCGAGCCATCGCGCGTGAAGCCGACGCCTTTGCCGCTGCCCCACACCGATTTGCCCTTCCACATCGCCGGCCCTTCGATGACGGTACCGGCAAAATCACGGCCGGGAATGCGCGGTAAGCTTGTGTATGGAAATCGCCCCAGTATGTTTTTGACATCACTGGGATTGATACCTGCTGCCTCAATTTTAATGAGCACTTCATCTGCAGCCGGCCGGGGAACTTCCACATGGCGCAACTGCAGCGCATCCAGTGAACCGGTGCGATCGAACTGTAATGCCTGCATGTTCATGCGGTTACCTCGAAAATCTCAATGTACGATTTTGGCATCGAATGCAAAACGTCCGCCACCCGAAACCAGTAGCGACAGTGATGCCACCAGCAACACGAATCCGTATTCAAAGCCGTTGTTGGCCATAAAGAAACCGTTGCCGATGTGAACAGTGAAAATGGCCACCAGCATCGTAAAGGCTGTCAGCGCAGCTGCAGGACGCGTCAACAATCCCAGTACCAGCGCAAGGCCGCCAAAAAATTCCGCAGAGCCAGACAAAACCGCCATCAACATACCCGGATGCAAGCCGATGGAATCCATCCACTGTCCTGTGCCTGCAAGACCATAACCACCAAACCAGCCAAATAATTTTTGCGCACCGTGCGGCATCAATGTCAGCCCTGTACCCACACGCAAAATCAGCGGTGCTAACGCGTTGTCTGTCTTCAAAATGGCAGAAATATTCATAATGTTTTCCTCTTCGATAAAGGGTTGGTATTACTCAAATTGAGAAAAGCGACCGTTGCGGTAATCGTCGATGGCCTGACGAATTTCCTCTTCCGTGTTCATCACGAACGGACCGTGTTGCACGATGGGCTCACCGAGTGGCGTGCCCGCAAGCAACAAAAGACGCACACCGATTTCGCTCGCCGTGAGTGTCGCCTGTTCGCCGCCGCCCAAACGCACCAGTTGGCCGCGCTGTACCGCCGGCGTGCTGGCCAGCCGGCCTTCGTATACATAAGCCAGCAAAGTATCCGCGGCGGGCAATGTCAGCGTGAGACTGCGATTGGCGGGCAGATGCAAATCCAGCGCGCGGGCATTGGCGCTCATCGCCGGGATCGGGCTGGTAATCGTTTGCCCTTCCAGGATCCAGCTGCCGCCAAACACGCGTGCAACACCGCCTTCTGCCAAAGCAAGCGCCGGGATATCGCTGCCTTCGGCCTGACGGTACTCCGGGGTTTTCATTTTTTGTGCCGCCGGCAAGTTGATCCAGAGCTGGAATCCGTGCAGCAGGCCGTCATTCATCAACGGCATTTCAGAGTGGATGATGCCGCGCCCGGTGGACATCCACTGTGCTCCCCCATTGGCCAATGCCGCACGGTGGCCGAGGTTGTCTTCATGTACAAAGCCACCGGCCAGCATATAGGTCAAGGTTTCAATGCCGCGATGTGGATGCGGGGGAAAACCACCGATGTAGTCAGCGCTGTTGTCGGAGCGGATTTCGTCCAGCATCAGAAAGGGATCGAGATCATGGCGATGCTGGCCCAGTGTGCGCTGGATCCGTACACCGTCGCCATCGCTGCTGGCGCGGCTGTTGAGAATTTGCAGGATCTGTCTGTCTGTCATGTTGAACTCCTTGCCGCAATGTCTGCTGCGATGGAGTCATCATATGCCCATTATTTTCTTGATAAACAGGTTGTTTCTGGACAATATGATCGAAAATTTCGATTGATTATCGCGATGGATGATACCCACACCCTGGAACAGTGGCGCATGTTGGCCGCCGTGGTCGACCATGGCGGTTTCGCGGCCGGTGCCGAGGCGCTAGGCAAAAGCCAATCGGCAGTCAGTTACGGCGTGCAACGGCTGCAGGCCGCGCTCGGAATTGCCCTGCTCACCACACAAGGTCGGCGTGCGGTGCTCACGCCCGAAGGCGAAACCCTGCTGCGCCGCGCGCGTCACCTGCTGGAGGAGTCTGCTTCCCTGCAAAGGCTGGCCGGCAATCTGGGGCGCGGGCATGAGCCGTTAATCCGCCTCGCCGTGGATATTCTTTTTCCGCTGGAGTGGCTGTTTGGCGCGCTGTCACAATTTTCAACTGACTATCCCGACACACGTATCGAATTGATTGAAACGGTGTTGTCTGGTGGCAGCGAAGCCCTGTTGCGGCATGAAGCCGATCTGGTACTGACATCACGGGTACCACCGGGATTTTTGGCCGAGCCGCTGGCGCGTTTCGAGTTTGTGACGGTGGCACATCCTGAGCACGCACTGCATCAGCTCGGCCGGCCATTGAGCGAACGCGATCTCGCCGCGCATAGACAAATTGTCATCCGCGATTCCGGTTTGAAACAGAAAGTGGACGCGGGCTGGCTGGGCGCCGAACAGCGCTGGACCGTGAGCCACATCAGCACCTCCATCGCGGCACTTACCGCCGGCCTCGGCTTTGCCACACTGCCGCGTGCGCGCATCGAACGCGAATTGGCAGGACACACCCTCAAAGTATTGCCGCTGGAAAGTGGTGGCAGTTACACGCGTGATGTCAGTCTGTACATGGCATTTGCGGATCGCGACGAGGCCGGACCGGCCATAAAAGCACTGGCAAATTTGTTACGGGAAAATGTAAAAGCACACAGCGGATGAAATCTTCCACAACGCACAATATTTCTGTTGACAGAATTCCACAGCAGGAGTTTAGTAGCGCGAGGGGGGAATGCGCACAGCGCGATTATTCATCAACACCGGGAATCACATTATCGACCATCGAATCTTTGCAGGCATTTTTAACTGAAACCGTGGGGGTATCGTTATTTATGGCGAAAAAGTCTCAGAACAGACGACAAGCACATTCACAAAAACTCACCGAAGACACGCATTACCGAAAAAACTCCCGAAAGAACCGACGAAGTGCCGACGTCGTTGAAATCAACCCCAACCAGCAACACCTCGACACTGCCTACGCCGCCCAGCGCACTCTCCTGCCATTGATGGCACGCACACCCTCCCAACAACGTTACATTTCCGCCATCCGCAATCACTGCCTCACTTTCGGTATCGGCCCCGCCGGCACCGGCAAGAGTTACTGTGCAGCTGCACTGGCGGCAGAGGCACTGGAATCCGGTCAAATCGAGCGCATCATCCTCACGCGACCTGCCGTTGAAGCCGGTGAACAGCTGGGCTTTCTGCCCGGTGCCGTCAATGAAAAGTTTGCTGTCTATATTGAAGCCTTCCGCGACATTCTCAACGAACGCCTCGGCGCCGGCACGGTCGATTACTGCATTCGCCACGGCCGCATCGTGGCCGCACCACTCGCTTTCATGCGCGGCAAAACTTTTGCCAGCAAGAACTTTGTCATTCTCGACGAAGCACAGAACACCTCGGTCGCGCAGATGAAAATGTTCCTGACGCGCATCGGCGAGAACTGCAAGGTGGTGGTGAACGGCGATGTGAGACAAAGCGATATTCGCGGCCCCAACGGGCTGGCCGATGCCATCGAGCGCCTTGCCGGCTTGCGCAATGTCTGTGTGCACGAGTTCGAGCGTGCCGACATCGTGCGCAGTGGCCTGGTGCGCGACATCATCGACCTGTACGAACCGGAATAATGCACCGTCCCGCTTGATCGCGCGCCATGCGCGGTCAAGCCTTTGCGCCTATACTGTCAGTGCTATCGGCATTGCAGCGGCACAGGGCTGCACGCAGGTCCCGATAGTCAAGGGATGGTTTTTGTGTTGCGCCTTGTCGCTGTTTTACTCGTGTTGTTTTCTATCTCCCAGCGCGTATCCGCCACGCTGCCTGCAGATCTGCAAAGCACGCTCGAACATTTATCCGCATCGCCAGTGTCTGCGCCTGTGCAGACCGTATATCGCGAGCATGGCTACCAACCACTGTGGTTGGAAAACGACAGGCTTTCCGCACGCGGCATGGCAGCTCTCGCTGTATTGCATGCGGCCGATCGCGACGGCTTGCGCGCCAGCGATTATCTGAGCCCGGCACTGGATATCCCTGCCAACGCCAACGATGTGCAACTTGCTGCCACGGATGTAGCCATCAGCAATGCCATGGCACATTACGCTCATGACATGCTATTAGGACGGATCGATCCCTCTGTACTGGATTACGGCTATGACCTGTCAGAGCAACGCAACGTGCTGCCTGATCGCATTGCAAGGTTTTTACAGGCAGACGACATGATGCAAGCAACGGCGTCACTGCAACCTGCCCTGCCGCAATATCAGCAATTGCACGAATTGCTGGCGCACTATCGTCAACTGGCTGCAGCAAATCCTGAAACGGTTTCACTGCCTGCGCTCCCCGCGAAAAAACTGGAAAGCGGACAAACCTGGACAGGCACTACCGCGCTGGCCAACTGGCTGGTCATCTTGGGTGATATGCAGTCCGGACAATGGCCGGCTGATCGAACCATTTATGACGGCACGCTCGTCGAAGGCGTCAAACATTTTCAGGCACGCCACGGCTTGCTGGCTGACGGCGTGCTCGGCGCACAGACACTCGCCGCCTTGCAAACGCCGCTCGCGACACGCGTCGAGCAAATCGAGCTGGCCATGGAGCGCTTGCGCTGGCTGGGCATCAATACTGCAGAGCCGTATATTCTCGTCAACATTCCGCAATTCACCTTATGGGCATACGCACCGGGCAACCCAACGCTGTCGATGGCCGTTGTCACCGGCGATGCCAGAAAAACGCAGACGCCCATTTTTTCTGCTGACATGAGCCATGTCATTTTCAGCCCGTACTGGAATGTGCCGCGCAGTATTGCCGTAAAAGAGCTTCTTCCCAAGATCGATAAAAACGCAGGCTATCTTGTAGGTGAAGATATGGAGCTGGTGGGCCGTGATGGCAGCGTACACAACGGCGCTGTAACCCGCGACCAACGCAACGGTATTGTGCTGGGCGACTACCGCATCCGCCAGCGCCCCGGCGAAAAAAACGCTCTCGGCAGATTGAAATTCATGTTTCCAAATAATGACGCCATCTACATGCACGACACACCGAGCAAGAAATTCTTCGCGCGCGCGCGCCGCGATTTCAGCCATGGCTGCATACGCCTGTCCAATCCGATGGGCATGGCACTCTATGCACTGGCAACTACCGGCGAGTGGGATGAAGCGCGCATCAATGCGCAAATCGATACCGGTTCCGAGAAACATCTCGCCTTGAAGCAACGCATTCCGGTGTGGATTGTCTATCTGACAGCAGCGGTGAACGACGAGGGTGATGCCATGTTCCTGCCGGATGTTTATGGCAGGGATAAAACGCTGGCGGATGCCTTGCGTTGAAGTTTACGCACTAGAAGTTTACCAGCGCCTGACGCGCCCGGTATCCAGATGCACGAAATCGGAATCGCGGTAGTAGCCCACACCGCCTTTTTTCAACTCCAGCGCCGCATCGCGCACATCGGCCAGTGCCACGCCGGGCAGGCGGATGTCGATGGCCTTGCCATAAAGGTGCTGGCTGTCCTTGGCTACACCTGTGTGTGCGGAACGGCTGCGCAGCTTGTTGTTGGTGGCCGGTGAACGGTAGGCGGAAATGATTTCAAACGGCTTGCTGGTTTTCAGGTTGTGCTGTACCTGCCAGAGGGTATCCAGCAACTGCGGATCCATCGGGTGCACATCGCCACTGCGGAAATCGCGCATCAGATAGGCAATCCTGGCCATGGCTTGCGGCACATAGACATCACCGGCCTTGTACACCACGGAAAGCTGCTCGCCGGTGTGGGTATGGGCGAAAGCCAGCGCACGCTGGTTCTTGAGCGGGGCGATATTGGCGTGGCCAATGCCAGGTGCGGCCAACAGTGCGGCGCCACCGGCCATGGCTTTCAGCAGCAGGCGGCGGTCAGGGCAATGCTCCGCCACCGCTTTCGCAGGTGCGCCACGCATGCCTGTTTGCCACCATTTTCTGAACATTCAGCCTTTATCTCGTGTTGCCAATTCTTCATTCCGGGCGGAGCTTAACCCGATTGCCGGAACAGGGGCAACCCAAACGGTCAACTGACCTTGCCGGCAAGGAAGGTCAGGCGCGCCTCGGCTTCGGCCACGATGCGGTTGATAAGTTCTGCACAAGTCGGCAGATCATCAATCGTGCCGGCCACCTGACCGGAGGGCAGCACGCCCTCGGCGTGGCGGCCTTCCACCATGGCTTTCTGGATGATCATCGGCGCATTCGCCGAGAACATCGCCTGCGACAGCGTCATGTCGTCTTCCTTCGCCATGGCAATCGCCGACTGGAACAATGACAGGAAGCTGGCGCCGGTCAGCGCGCGATACTTCAGCCCGTTCTGCGCGGCCAGCAGCAATTTGCGGACAGGCGTGGCTTTTTCAATGCCGGCGAGGAATTCATTGAGGATCATGCGCTGCGGCATGCCGTCGAGCGCGGTGGAGACAATAATCTCTGCCGGATTCTTGCAGGCCAGGTAGCGCTGCTTGGTGGCTTCCGGCACCGGGCTCTCCTGGGTGAGCAAGAAGCGCGTGCCCATGGCGATGCCATCAGCACCCCAGGCCATGGCTGCCACCAGACCGCGGCCGTCCTTGAAACCGCCCGCCGCCAACACCGGCACCTTGCCGGCGACGGCATCAATAACTTGTGGCACCAGTAGAGTCGTGGGCACGGCGCCAGTGTGGCCGCCGCCTTCGCCGCCCTGGATGGTCACCGCATCCGCACCCATCTCGATGGCTTTCGCCGCGTGCTTGGGCAGGCCGATGGTGGGCATGCAGATCACCCCCGCGTCTTTCAGCTTTTTTACCATCTCCTTGCCGGGCGAACGCGAGTAGGACACTGCGCGCACGCCGTACTTCACCACCATATCGACGATTTGCGGCGCATTCGGCTGGTACATGTGGAAGTTCACGCCAAAGGGCTTGCTGGTCAGCTCTTTGGTCTTGAGGATCGCCGCTTCCATCTGCTCGGGCGGAATGGTCGCGCCGGCCAGGAAACCGAAGCCGCCGGCATTGCAGGTGCCGGCGACCAGACGCGGATCGGCTACCCAGCCCATGGCCGTCTGGATAATCGGGTACTGGCAGCCGAGCAGGTCAGTGATGCGGGTGTTGAGCGAAACGGTCATGGCGCGGGCTTCCGGCAGATATATAAAGAGGGGCGGCATGCTAAGAGCCGCAAGCAAAGCCTGTCAATGCACGCGCCAGCCTTGCGCAGCTTGCCCATCACAGAGTTTGCGATCCGTACCCGATGGCGGAGAATGGCATATTGATCGAGATGTCACTGTCCATGATTACCGTTAACGCCTTTCGCCGTCTTTACGCTTTGCTGCCAGCTGTGCTGTTACTGCTCCTGCTGGCAGCAGCACTCCATGCATTGTCCAGCCGCGAATTTCACCGGCAGATGACGCAGCATGCCCTGACAGAGTTACAGCAGATTGTGAGCAACACCCGTTGGCGCTGGCTGGCAGGCAATGACACGCCTCACGGCGCCATGCATGACTTGCAAGACTTGCAGTATGACGCTGACGAACTTGCATTTACTACGGGCACAGGCCCGTATTTCGCACTCAACCTGCATCGCGGCAATATCGCCGCGCGCTACAGTGAACTGTTGATGGAACTCGACAGCAGTGAAGCAACGCGGATGCAGCTGTATTTTTATGCGTCGGATTCGCTGACGGAAATATACGGATCTGAAAAAGTGCCTGTGGCTGCCGGCAGGCAAACGCTGCGGTTGTCGCTGGATCAATTGCGCTGGCGTGCAATCCCGAGCGGTGCGCCGGCTCAGTGGGGCGGTGTCACCCGCGCGGTCAGTTTGTTGCGTGTGGATCCGGCAGATCGCGCAGGTATTCACATGCGCATACAACGCATCGAACTGTCTGCACGCGCGCCGCTGCAACAGCATGGCAAAGCCATCACACTGGAAAACCTGTCGCAGGCGCAAGTTGCCGAGACGGGCGGCGTTCCATGGCCGAACCATCTGCAGCAACTGGTTGCCGGCAATACTGCCGGCGAGTTGTTGCTGGTCAATGAAAACAGTTGGTTATGGCAACAAACAGCGCGCGCACGCTATGCAGAAATCAAACGCGTGGCGCCCGATGCCATTGTATTTCCCGGCAATGCATCGTTGTTGCGCAATGTAAATTGGCAAGACTTCAGCGCAAAGACTGGCGGAGATGCGTTGTCCGGTTTGCGCAACCCGGTTTACGCCTTGTCACTGGGTGTATCGGTTTTTCTTCTGATATTGATGAAGTTGATGCATAAACGGCGTCCGCTTCGTGGCAGCATCGTGATAACGGAATTGACCGGCGTGCTGCTGTTGCTGGCGTGCATGTGGTGGATTGCCTGTTATGACCAGTTGTGGATGTTGTTGCTCGCGCTGCCCGCCTTTGCCATCACCTGCGTGCATTTGCTGCGCCAGCAAGATGGCGACACACGCGAAATTCTCGGCTTGCATCTTCCGTCTGTACAGATGTGGCGCGAGACTTTTCTGATGTCCGTCATCATTGTCTGTCTGTGGAGCGCCTCTTTCCTGTTTGGCGCCAAGACATCGCCGATCTCCTGGCAAGCATTGTGGGGAGGATTTCTGCTCTACCCGTTTTGGGGTCTGGTTCAACAGTTTTTCATGGGGCCTATGCTTGCAGCGACGCTTGCACGCCTGATGCATGAGCAGCAGCGCCACTACCCGCTATGTGCCATTCTCACCGCCTGTGTTTTTGCCCTGCTGCATTATCCCAACCAGCAATTGATGTTGATGACATTGTTTACCGGCAGTATCTGGAGCTGGCTGTATTTGCGTCACCGCTCCATTATTCCATTGGCCATTTCGCACGGCATTCTGGGCACCTTGTATTTCCAGTTGTCTCCGGATTTCCTGCGGCCTGATGGCAATGTCGGCCCGCAGTATTTTGACTGGCTGTATTGATCCCATGTCCTATACCGGCAGCATCCATCTGTTCCACCGCGATCTGCGCCTGCACGATAATCGCGCCCTGCACGCGGCACTGAAACAGTCACAACGTGTATTGCCTTGTTTTATTCTCGACAAGACACTTCTCAAACAATTGCGCGGCGATTTGCCGCGCGTGCAATACATGCTGTGCGCCTTGCGCGATCTGGATGCCGACTTGCGAAAACACGGTTCACGTTTGCACGTGCTCTTTGATGAACCGGCAAAGGCATTAACCGCGCTGCAAAAATCATGTGGGGCACAAGCGGTCTTTTTTCATCGCGATGCGGGGCCTTATGCCATCAAGCGCGATGCGCGCCTGCAGGCGCAAGCTGCCAAGCTCGGCATGGCATGTCACGTAATCGACGACATCAGCTTGCACGCGCCGGAACAGACCTGCAAGGCCGATGGTTCGCCCTACACGGTTTTCACGCCGTTCTTTCGCCGCGCGTTTTTATTGCCGGTAGCAAAGCCGGTAAAACCGGATGCGAAAAAACTTTTTACACTCGGCGACGAACACGGCGATTTCGACAGTGCCCTGCACGCAGCCCGTTTGCGCATTACTTCTGAAACTTCGCCGGCAGCACAGGCGAAATCTGCACTGCGCCAGCTTGGCGTGCTACACGATTACACCGGCACACGCGATCTGCCTGCCGTGCCGGGCACAAGCCGATTGTCGTCGGCGCTGCGTTTCGGTCTCCTCTCGGTGCGAGAAGTCTGGTGGGCTATTGCGCAGACGCTGGGGCCGGAGCATGCCTTGCTGCGCCAGTTGTACTGGCGCGATTTTTTCTTCTCGATCGGCCTGTATTTTCCGCGCGTATTTCGCGGCTGCTTCCATTCGCAATACGATGCCATACACTGGCCCAATCGTGCCGAGTGGCTGGCGGCATGGCGCGAGGGCTGCACCGGCTTTCCCATCGTCGATGCCGGCATGCGCGAACTGCGCCACAGCGGTTACATGCACAACCGTGTGCGCATGATCGTCGCTTCGTTTCTGGTAAAAGACCTGCACTGCAACTGGCAGCTGGGCGAACGGCATTTTGCCGGACAACTGATCGATTACGACCCCTGCATCAACAACGGCAACTGGCAGTGGGCCGCATCCACAGGTTGCGATGCGCAACCGTACTTCCGCATTTTCAATCCGTGGACACAGCAGCAAAAATTTGATGCCGATGCCCTGTACGTCAAACACTGGCTGCCCTCGCTGCAAGCACTGCCACCGAAAACCCTGCACAACCTGTTCAAGCTGGATGAAGCACTGCCGGGTTATGTGCGGCCGCTTGTCGATCACGCCTTGCAGGCGCCGCAGGCAAAAGCGTGGTTTGCCGCAGCTCCTCGTTTTGTCTGAACGGTGAGTCACGCTGCGAATGCTAGAATCGCCGCCTCAGTCACACACGCCTAACGGATCATGAAGCTCAATCTGTCACAGAAATTGCGCATCGGCGGCCACATGCTGCGCTGCCTGCTCACGCGCCCGCTGTTCAAGGACTACAATCCGCGCAGCCCGGTGTTTTTCAACAATCCCTATCCTGTCTATCGCCGCATGCGCGACGAGAAACCGATTTTCTGGTCGCCACACACACTGGGCTGGCATGTGTCCGGCAACTACGAATCAATGGTGCAGCTGCTGAAAGACGACAGATTCACGCACTCGTTCCGCGCCTGGCGTTTCGCGCCACAGAGCAAACCGCACAGCGAACTCGACGGCCTGCTTGACAGCCTGCTGATGGCGTTGCCGGCGAAGGAACACATGCGCGTACGCAAACTGGTATCACCGGCGTTTTCGCCGCGCTATGTCTTCGAAGCGCAACCGGCCATCGAGCAGCTGGTACAAACGCAACTCGACAAACTCGATCGCGGCGGCGAACTGGATCTGGTGAAACTGTGCCGTGAAATCCCGATCAACGCCATGGCGGTCTACTTCCGCATCCCGGATGCGATGCGCGACGATTTCGGCGCGCTGGGTCACGCGATCATTGCGTCATTCAATACCAATGTCGACATGGACATCGCCGCTGCCGAACGCGGCATTCACCAGTTGCGCGAGCTGTTCGCCGAGAAACGCAAGCATCCCGACGATTCGTTCATGTCGACACTGGTCAACCACATGGAAGACGGCGAACGCATTACCGAGAACGAAGCGCTCGGGCTGATGGGCGCGCTGCTCGCTGCCGGCGTGGATACCACTTTCGATTACATGCTCAATATTTTTTACGGTTTGACCATGAATCCACAGTGGGGACGCTGGCTGCTCGACAACGAAGACAAGGTGCAGCAACTGATCGACGAGACGTTTCGCTGGAACAATTTCGGCAATCGCGGTTTCTACCGTTTTGCCACGGAAGATTTCGAATTGCTGGGCCAGAAAATCGAAAAAGGCGACATCGTGCAGATCATGATGGCCATGGGCAATTACGATCCGTCGGTATTTCCCGAGCCGGAAACGTTCAACCCCCTGCGTGACAATCTCGAGAAAGCACTCACATTCGGACTCGGTGCACATTATTGCCTCGGTCACGCGATTGCCAAGCTGATCGCGCAAGTCACCACTCTCGCCGTGGTGCGCCGTTATCCCGACATGAAACTGATGCGCGGGCCGGAGCGTGAATACAACCTGCTGACGCGTCGCTTGTGTACGCTGGTGCTGAGGAAGTAAACCTCCTCGCCCAAACCACCCCGCCCCAGACCACCCCACCCCTGCGGGGTACCCCTCCTTGAAAAGGAGGGGAGTTGGAGATGTGGCACGGCCAAACTCTCCCCCTGCCAAGGGGGAGTGGCGCGTAGCGCCGAGGGGGTTACAATCCCAACCTCGACACCCAGGGATGGCGTGCCATGCAAAAAATCAACAACATTCCCGCTTTGCGTTTCTTTCGAAAATCGCTGCGCAACGGTCTCACGCCGGCAGAGGCCAAATTGTGGCTGCACCTGAAACAGTCGCAACTGCAAGGGCGAAAATTCAGACGGCAACACAGTGTTGGACCCTATATTCTCGATTTTTATTGTCCTGCCGAACGTCTGGCTGTTGAGCTGGATGGCGCCGCGCATGATTCCATTGACGCAAGGGAATATGACCGTGAACGGGATTTGTTTATTGCGTGCTTCGAAATAAAAGTTTTGCGCTTTGAAAACCAGTGGGTGTTTCTGGAGACGGAGGCAGTGTTGATGGAAATTCAGCGACATTTTGGTTGGCTGGCAGAAACAACCCCGCCCCAAACCACCCCGCCCCTGCGGGGCACCCCTCCTTGAAAAGGAGGGGAGTGAGATGCGCGGCACAAACAAACTCTCCCCTGCCAAGGGGGAGTGGCGCGTAGCGCCGAGGGGGTTGGTTCTTGAGAAGTCCCACGCAACCGGGTGGAGTTGTGCTTGCGTTAGAATACCGTCGTTAATCTTTATGGAGTTGCCATGAGCCGTACCCGTTTTCTCGCTTCCATCGCCGCGCATGTGCCGTGGACTGCTGCGCAGTTGCTGGCAGAATCGACCTTGATGCGCACAGTAGCCAAACGTCCGGCTCGGGCAGGCGAGCGCCCGTGGGGTCATCGTCACGAACGCATCAGCGCCGAATGGCTCACCGATGTTTTGCGCAAACAGCAGGCACTGAACAACGATCAACACGTCACGCGTTTTTCGTTGCAGCGTTTCGGTGAAATCGGCCAGATGTCGGCGGTTTATCGTCTGGCACTGGATTACAGCGATGCTGTTGCAGCCCCGCGCACATTGGTGCTGAAAACGACCACCACCGAAATGAAAAACCGCATCTTCAACAGCTGCTTCGGTGTGTTTGAACGCGAAATTTGTACGTATCAATTACCACATCCCGAGCGCGGTTTGTTGCGGCCGAAATGCTGGTACGCCGGCCAGCAGCCGCTGACGCGCGCCGGCTTTCTGATTTTTGATGATCTCGCCGAGTGGCGCGGTGTACCGGCCTACACCAAGCTCGGCATGGACGATGCGCTGCGTGTTGCAGTGGCGCTCGCCGAACACCACGCGCAATGGTGGGAAACGCCGGCGCTGCTTCAATCCGGTTTCCGCACCACGCTGGAAACCGTGCAGACTACCATGGGGCCGATGTGCAGCATGGCCTGGGGCAAGGCGCGCAAGGTGATGGCGGAGCTGGTCGACGCCGACATCGTCACGTTGCTCGGACGTTATGTCGCAAACCAGCAGGCGGTATGCCACCACATCATGGCGGGCCCGCGCACGCTGGTTCATGGCGATCTCAACACCAACAATATGTTTTTCGATGATGCCCAGCAGCGCGTCTGTGCCATCGACTGGCAATCCACCCACATCGGCAGCTGGGCGGAAGATCTCGCCTACCTCGCGCTGATGTGTCTCGCCCCCGAAGACGCCGCCGCACACGAGCAGGCATTGATCGACCTGCATCGCAACACCCTCGCCGCCAACGGCATACGCGTGGATGCCGATGCCCACCAGCGTGCCTATCCGCTGGGTGTGCTGCAGGTGGGCGCCATGCTGATTGTGGCAGCCATGGTGATAGACAAGGACAAGGATCCTACCTTGTACGAGCAGTACCGCAGCACCATCAGCGGCTGGGCGGAGGCTGCACGCCGCCATCGCCTCGACAGCGTGCTGGCCGGGCTGGGCGCATGAGCGAACCCGCGCACAATCCCCATCGCGGTCTGGTGATAGCGGTGATGGTGGCGGTATTTCTCGCCGCCGTGGACCAGACCATCGTCTCCACCGCATTGCCGCGCATAGCCAACGATCTGGGCAACACCGCGCTCTACGCCTGGGTGTTCACGGCCTACATGGTGGCCACCACGGTGTTTGTGCCCATCTCAGGCACCATCGGCGACACCCATGGCCGCCGGCCGGTGCTGCTGTTCGGCGTCGTGGTCTTTGCCATCGGCTCGCTGTGCGCGGGCAGCGCGGCGTCCATGCCGCAGCTCATCGGCTTTCGCGCCCTGCAGGGCATCGGTGCCGGCGTGCTCACCGCCAATGCTTTCGCCCTGCTAGGGGATGTCTACTCGGCAGCCGAGATGGCGCGCGCCAGCGGCATCATGTCGGCGGTTTACGGGCTGGCCGGCGCCGTGGGGCCGGTGCTGGGCGGTGTGCTCACCGATCAATTCGGCTGGCGCTGGATTTTCTGGCTCAACGTACCGGCCTGTCTGGCGATTGCCGTCATTCTGTTTGTACGCCTGCCGCACAAGCCGGCGGCCAGCCGCGATCCGGTCGATATCCCCGGCGCGGTATTGCTCAGCGCGGCCCTGCTGCCGGCGCTTGCCGCGCTGAGCTGGGCGGGCGAAGGCGTGGCGTTTGGCGACACGCGCATGCTGGCCGCCCTGTTGGCCGCACTGGTCTTTGGCGTGTTGTTCGTGCGCGTGGAGCGCCGCGCCGTGCGGCCCATCATCGCCCTGCACCTGTTCCGACACGCTACCTTCACGCTGGCGCTGCTGGCCATGTTCGGCGTGGCACTGGCCATGTACGCAGCGCTCTCCTATGCGCCGCTGCTGTTCCAGAGCCGCATGGGCATGAGCGCATCGCAATCCGGCCTGGTCACCGCGCCGCTGGTGCTCACGCTGTCGGTCACGGCGGCGGTGGCGGGCAGGCTGGTCGCGCGCGGTATGAGTGTGCGCTGGGTTTCAGCGTTGGGGGTGGCGATTGCTGCTGCGGCACTCGGCTGGTTATCGTCACTGGCACCCGATGCTGGCAAGGGCACGGCCGCTGCCGGCATGGCGCTGTTCGGCGCCGGCCTCGGTTTCACCATGCCCACCTTGCTGCTGGCGGCACAGGGCGCCGTGCCGCACGGCCATATCGGCGTGACGGCCGCTCTGGCCAAGTTTTTCCGCGCTGTGGGTGGCCTGGTAGGCGTAGTGGCCGCCGGTGCGGCGATTCGTCACTTTCAAACAATCAATACGCAGGCGATCAGCACCCAGCCGGGCGATGCACTTTCTTCAACCATCGGCTGCGCTGCGGTGGCGATGCTGGCCACATTGTTGTTGATTCTGGTGCTGCCGAAACCCGCGAGTGAAACACCCAGCTCGCGCTGACATGCACATCCTGCGCAACAAAAAAGGCCGCTCGGTGAGCGGCCTTTTTTAATTTCAAACAGCAGCAATCACGTTTATTTTTTCAGGATTACCGATGAGCCGTGACCGAACAGTCCCTGGTTGGCAGTGATGCCGACTTTGGCATTCGGCACCTGACGCTCGCCGGCAGCGCCGCGCAATTGCCACGTCAATTCGCACACTTGTGCGAGCGCCTGTGCCGGTACGGCTTCGCCGAAACAGGCGAGGCCACCGGACGGATTCACCGGCAAACGGCCACCCAGTTTGGTCACGCCATCGCGCACCAGTTTTGCGCCGTCACCGCGCGCGCACAGTTGCAAATCTTCATACCAATCGAGTTCAAGTGCCGTCGACAAATCGTACACTTCGGCAACCGAAACATCTTCCGGGCCGATGCCGGCTTCGTTGTACGCTTTGACTGGCAGCGCAGCACGGAATGAATGCGCTTCCATCGCCACCGCAGAGTCCGTTGCCAGATCCGGCATTTCAATAACCGCTGAGGCAAACGTTGGCGTGACGGTAGAAATCGCCGCCACTTTCACCGCATCGGCACGACCGATTTTTTTTGCATAATCCATCGAACACACGATCAACGCAGCCGCGCCATCAGATGTGGCGCAGATATCCATCAAGCGCAGCGGGTCCGCCACCATTGCAGATGCAGCCACATCGTCTGCGGTAAACTTTTTCTTGTAACGCGCATACGGGTTGGTAAAACCGTGCTCGGCATTTTTAACTTTCACCGCAGCAAAATCTGCGAGTGTATCGCCGTAAATTTCCATGCGGCGACGCGCATACAGCGCAAAATAACTCGGGTTGGTAATGCCGAGACGGAAGCGCACCCAATCCGGATCATCCGGACGTTCGCCGGGCGCTGGCTTCAGAAAACCTTTCGGCGTGGTGTCTGAGCCAATCACCAACGCGACATCGCATTGGCCGGAAAGAATTTTCGCGCGCGCAGCAGCGAGTGCTTGCGAACCGGAAGCACAGGCGGCATACGAGGTGTTGACTTCCGCGCCCTGCCAACCGAGTGCTTGTGCAAATGTCGCGCCGGCGACATAACCGGGATAGCCGCAACGCATGGTGGCGGCACCGGAAACAAATTGCACATCGCGCCAATCAATACCGGCATCTTTCAATGCGGCGCGTGCGGCGACAACACCGTATTCGACAAAATTCTTGCCCCATTTTCCCCATGGGTGCATGCCGACGCCGAGGATGGCAATGTCATTACTCATGCTGCAGCTCCTGTCGGTTTCCACTTCCAGGTCAAACGCGTTGACTCGGCATCTTCAAACAATTTTTCCAGCACCAGCTCCACATCCATGCCGGCTTTCAATTGCGATACATCCACGCCTTCGACGGCCTGGCCGAGCACGATCATTTTTTCTTTCTCAAGCTCAACGGCGATGATAGCGTAAGGCACAAACGGATCCGGCGACACAAACGGCTCCGGCGGCTGGTAACAGGCATTGGTGAACGACCATATCTTGCCGGTGCGCGACAACTGCACTTCATCAAATTCCTCGCCGTTGCACGCCGGGTTTTTGCAAAACACGGTTTGCTTGGGAAAATAATACGTGCCGCAGCTTTTGCACTGCGTGCCGAGCAGATGCGGTTTTTCCGCATCCATTGTGAACCAGCCTTCGATGGCGGGCACTACCGGTTTGGTCATGGTCGTTACCTCTGTAATGCACGATTGATTGTGTGGTAGGGGCAGGTCTCGTGCCTGCCCCCCGGGCGACCACAAGGGTCGCCCCTACACATCAACCCAGTGCGGTTGCGCGCACGTTGTGCGGATCCAGTTGCGCGAGCAGCGCGAGCTGTTCAGCAGTCGGTTCCGCGGTGGTCGGGATGTTCGCCGGAATGTGCAGCGGGAAACCGGTGTTTTCCACCACTTGCTCCACCGTCACGCCGGGATGCAGGGAACGAATTGCCACCTGGTGATTCGGGCCGCTGAAATCCAGAATGCACAGGTTGGTGATAATCCAGCGGATATCCACTTCGTCCACGCTCCAGCCTTTCGGCATGCGCGCCGGGTTGTAACCGATGGAGGCGACCATGTCACACTCGCCCTCCACAAACACTTTCTTGTTGTGGTTGGGTACGAAAAAAGAATTCGCGTGGTTGATGGAGTTGCCGGGAAAACCGCGCACGCCGAGCATCTGCGCTTTCGGTTTTTTGTAATCGGCGCCGATCATGGAAATGTTCGCTTGGCCGAAACGATCCACTTGCGTCGGGCCCACCATGGCGTGGCGCTTGCCGCCCCACACATTGTCGAAAATGCGCGAGAAACCCATCCACGATTCGAATTTTGGTTTGTAATCGCCGCGCGGGCCCACTGGCACCGGTTCGGAGACAATCCACGCTTCGGAATCTGTCATCATGATGTCGGGGTTGATGCTTTTCATGCACAGCGAGGCTGCAAGACGCGGCACCACGCCGATGCCTGTCGCCAATACTTCGCCGTCATCTTTCCACGCCTGTGCAGCAGCACAGATGATCAGGTCTACCAATGTATATTCGCTCATTGTTTTTCTCCCGATCAAAATACTGGCAAGGGCAGTTTCTTGATTGCATCAAGACCGCCAACTTTTTCGAGATATTCTGCTTCTGTGAAAGCGATGTACTTATCAAAGTACGCCTGCCAGCCACCTTCTTCTTTCACGGAAGCGTTGTATTCCTTGAAGTGCTTGCTGTCGAAACCGTACAACGGTGCACAAGAGCTTGGATGCGCGCCGCCGGCAATGTGTACCACGCCGGTGGTTTCGCTGCGCTCCCAGAACACAAAGCGCGCTTCTTCCTGTGAATGGAAGGTGCTGGTGTCGACCAGTTCATCGCAAGTGACAAAGGTTTTGTCAGCTGCGCGCACGAACAGATCGTCCATGTAATGATCCGGGCCTTTGATCTGGCACACACCGCGGCTGTCGGCGCGATCCACATGCACCAGCGCGGCATCGAGTTTGATCGCCGGCATCGCCACCCACTCGCGGCCATCGGCATACGGTGACTGGATCAATTTGATGTCCGGATTGTATTTCAACACGTCGGTGCCGATGCCCAAACGCGTCGGAATAAACGGCACACGCATGCCGGCCGCTTTCAGGCCGAGCAGGAACATGCCCTCGTCGATTTCCATGGTCTCGATCGCACCTTGCTGGCGCGCCTGACGGAAGTAGGGTTCCAATGGAATGAAGTCCAGTGACACGAAGGCAAAGACGACTTTCTTCACCTTGCCGGCCGCGCACAGCATGCCGACATCAGCACCGCCGTAGGCCACCACGGTGAGGTCTTTGAGGTTGGAGCGCAGGATCTCGCGGATCAGCGCCATCGGTTTGCGGCGAGGACCCCAGCCGCCAATGCCGATGGTCATGCCATCGCGCAGCTGGCTGACAACATCAGCCGCCGTCATGACTTTGTTCATCGTGTGTACCTTCGATCAGGAAAATGGAAGAAACGGCAGAAAACCCGCCGGAAAAGCGCGGTGATGGTAGTGTCGGGGGGGCACAATGTCAACGCGGCCAACGCTGCGGATAATCTCAAAATCCTTTTAAAACAGTCGGTTAAGCTGACCTTCTGCCTATGATTGCCGTGTCAGTGCAGCAGGGCTTGCAGATCTCTCCAGGCCTGTACTTTCTGTTGCAGGCTCACCCGCGCATTAGCCGGGCTGGTAGACGGCAAACACAGGCGGGTGGCGGGCAGCAATTCTGCCGGTATCTGCGGCAGCGCATGGCGCTGGAACAGCTGTTGTACCGAGCGGCCGTTGAAAGCGATGGTGTGGATAGTGGGATACGCGCGCAGTAGCGCGGCGAAGTCATTGGCCTGTACCGAGCTGGCGTCGATGGCACTGTCCAGGCTGCCGGGGCGTATGCAGCTGCCGGCGACATCCCACAGGGCGATGCCGTGGTCGCGCAATTGCGCGATGCGTTGCGGATAAGGTGCTTGCGCGTCAATGCCGAACAGCGTCTGCATGATGGCCCAGAACGCGTTGCGCGGATGCGCGTAGTACTGCTGTGCATCGAGCGAGGCGATGCCGGGCATGGAGCCCAGCACCAGCAAGCGCGCCTTGGGCGAAACCACAGGCGGAAAGGAATGCACGCGTGCAGTCATGATTCGCGTTTGCGCGCGCGATCATCCGCCGCCTTGGTGCGACGGGTGGGTTCTGCTTCCAATGGATTTTCCGGCCAGTAATGTTTCGGATACTGGCCGCGCATGTCCTTGCGCACGTCCCTGTAGGCGTTCTGCCAGAAACTGGCGAGATCTTGTGTGACAGCCAGCGGCTGTCGCGCCGGTGATAATAAATGTACCAGCACGGGAACGCTGTTGTTGCCGATACGAGGTGTTGCCTGCACTCCGAACATTTCCTGCAAGCGCACGGCGAGTACCGGTTGTTCGCCGCTGTAATCCAGGATGATCTGCGTGCCGGTGGGTGCGGTGATAAAAATCGGTGCCAATTGATCCAGCTGTTTTTGTTGCGCGTAATCCAGTCGCGACTGCAGTGCCTGCAGCCATTCCACTTGTGCCAGTTGGCTGCAACGACTCACTTGCGTGAGAAACGGCGCCAGCCATTGTTGCAATGTTTGCAGTAGTGCCGATTCACCAAAGTCGGGAAAATTTTTCACCAGACCACTGCTGCACAACCAGCGCACGCGCGCCAGCCACTGCTGCACCGCCTCAGGCAATGGCAAGGCTTGCCAACCGAGTTGGCGCAAACCGTTACACAACGCGGCAACGGCTTTGTCACCGCGGGCCGGCAAGGGCTTTTCAGCAAATATTATCGAGCCGAAGCGTTTGACTTGCCGCGCAATCACCGCTTCTTCTTGTGCAGACCACAGCGTTTCTTCTCCATCAAAAAACAGTTCCGGTAAAAATGTCTGCAAGTCGCGTGCGTCAATGGTCGCTGCAAGAAAAATTCGCGCTTCGCGACCTTCGCCATCGAGATCGGCAATCGCAATCCATTCGCTGTTGGCCAACGCGCCACCATGCGGCAGTGTCGCACCTGTGCCATTGGCTAACTGCCAACGTTCGCCGCGAGCATCGCGACGCTTGGCTACGCGCTCCGGATAACACAGTGCCAGCATCAAGCCCAGTTCGTCATCGTGCTGTGCACTGTCATCACGGATTTTCAGTGTTTGTCGCAAGCGCGATGCTTGTTGTTTGACGCGTTCGCGCGCGCCAGCATCAGCAGCGCCACCGTGTTTCAACGCGAGCCAACGCGCATGAAAATCGGCATCGCGATCATTGCCGCGCAGCAAATCACGTTCTTCCAGCAGTGCAGCTACATCGCAGGCCAGTGCGCCGCAGTCGTGCTCACGTGCGCGCAACAGCATGTGTGCATAACGCGGATGCACCGGCAATTCCGCCATGGCACGGCCGTGTGGAGTAATACGCAGTTCGCTATCCAGCGCACCTGATTTCTGCAAGGCCTCGCGCGCCTGTTGCAAATGCGCAGCGGGCGGTGGGTCGAGAAAGGCGAGATCACTTTCTTGCGCACCCCACACGGCAAGTTCCAGTGCCAACGGCATCAAGTCACTTTGCAGGATTTCCGGCACCGGGAACCGCGCCAGCGTTTGTTGCTGTGATTCACTCCATAAGCGGTAACACGCGCCAGCTTGTTGTCGACCGGCGCGACCGGCGCGCTGTGTCGCTGTCGCCTGCGATACATTGACGGTGACCAGACCCGACATGCCGCGACGTGGATCAAAGCGCACCGTGCGCACCAGCCCGGCATCAATCACCACGCGCACGCCATCAATGGTCAGCGAGGTTTCGGCAATGCTGGTGGATAAAATAATCTTGCGCGCGCCGCTGCTGTCCGGTTGCAACGCAGCCTGTTGCTGTGCCGCAGAACCTTCGCCATACAGCAAATGAATTTTCGCGTCGCGCAATTCATCGCGATCCGCCAACATATTTTGTAGCCGCCGGATTTCACGTTGCCCCGGCAGAAACACCAGAAGATCGCCGCTTTGTTCTCGCCACGCACGCAACACCACCTGCGTGAGTTGATTTTCCAGTTGCGCGTTTTCCGTGCGTGAGTTGTCGCGCCCGCAGTAGAAAACCTCAACAGGAAAACTGCGGCCTTCGCTGTCTATCACCGGCGCGTTTTCGAGCAGGTTTGATACCGCCACACCGTCCAGCGTTGCCGACATCACCAACAGCTTCAAACTGTCGTTCTCAGGATCGGTGCGCCAGTTTTTTTGCACATCGCGCGCCAGCGCCAGGCCGAGATCAGCATGCAGCGATCGTTCGTGAAATTCGTCAAAAATAATCAGGCCAACGCCGGACAACTCCGGATCGCTCTGGATCATGCGCGACAGAATACCCTCGGTCACCACTTCGATTTTTGTGCACGCACTGGTTTTGCTTTCCCCGCGTATGCGATAACCGACGCGCTCGCCAACTTTTTCACCCAGCTGCTGCGCCATGTATTGCGCCGCGCGCATCGCGGCCAGCCGTCGCGGCTCCAGCATCAGGATGCGGCCGTGGATGAATCCGGCATCGAGCAGGGCCAGCGGTACACGCGTGGTTTTACCAGCGCCGGGCGCAGCCGAGAGTACACAGCAATCGTGTTGGCGCAGGGCATCCAGCAACGCGGGCAGGGCGGCATCAATGGGCAGCGCGGCAGTCATCGAAACAGAGGGCGTCACAGCGGTCTTCACAGGTGAACGAGTTGCGCATGATAAAGCGGCCACGACAAAAGCTGGTATGGGCACGGCGAAACGGGCGATAATGTCCGGCTATCCATCCGTCCCCGCTTTTACCGATGCACTTTCATTTATGAAACAACAGCTTGCCGACCTGATCTCCTCCGCACTGGCCCAGTTGCAGGCCGAAGGCCTGCTGCCTGCGGGCGAGGCACTGCCCGCCGTGCAGATCGACAACACCAAAGACAAGGCACACGGCGATCTCGCTTGCAATATCGCCATGGTATTGGCCAAAAAAGCCGGCAAACCGCCGCGCGACCTGGCCGCTGCCATCCTCGCTGCCATTCCGGCCAATAACCTGATTGCCAAGGCGGATATCGCCGGCCCCGGTTTCATCAACTTCTTTATAGCCAGCAGTGCACAGACTGCCGTGGTGGGCCAGATCCTGCAGCAGGGCGAAAGCTTCGGGCGCAGCCAGCACGGCCAGAACCAGAAAGTACAGGTGGAATTCGTGTCGGCCAACCCCACCGGGCCGTTGCATGTCGGCCACGGCCGCGGCGCCGCCATCGGCGATTGCCTGTGCCGCCTGCTCGCCGCCACCGGCTGGCAAGTGACGCGCGAGTTCTACTACAACGATGCCGGTGCGCAGATCGGCAACCTCGCGCGCTCGGTGCAGGCGCGCGCGCTGGGCCTCGGCCCCGACGATCATGGCTGGCCGGAAGACGGTTATCGCGGCGATTACATCAATGATGTCGCGCAATCCTATCTCGCCGGCGACAAGATCGACGCTGACGACCAGCACGTCATCGGCGCGAAAGATCCGCACGATGTCGAAGCCATCCGCCATTTCGCCGTTGCCTATTTGCGCCGCGAACAGGATCTGGACCTGAAAGCTTTCGATGTGCATTTCGATATCTTTTATCTCGAATCGTCGCTGTACACCGAAGGCAAGGTGGAAACGGCAGTCGAGCAACTGATCGCCAACGGCCACACCTATGAAAAAGACGGCGCGCTGTGGCTGAAGACCACCGACTTCGGTGATGACAAAGATCGCGTCATGCGCAAGACCGAAGGCGGCTACACCTATTTCGTGCCGGACGTCGCCTATCACCTGAACAAATGGCAGCGCGGCTTTACGCGCGTGATCAACGAACAGGGCGCCGATCACCACTCCACCATCACCCGTGTGCGCGCCGGCTTGCAGGCACTGAAAGCAGGCATTCCCGAAGCTTGGCCCGATTACGTGCTGCACCAGATGGTGACAGTGATGAAAGGTGGCGAGGAAGTGAAAATTTCCAAGCGCGCCGGCTCTTACGTCACGCTGCGCGATTTGATCGACTGGTGCGGCCGTGATGCCACACGTTATTTTCTCGTCTCGCGCGCCGCAACCTCGCAGCTGGTGTTCGATGTCGATCTCGCTGTAGCGAAGAACAACGACAATCCTGTGTACTACATACAATACGCGCATGCGCGGGTGTGCAGCGTGTTGCGTCAGGCACAGGAAAAAAATCTGCCTTACGATCAAGCTGCCGGTCTCGCACAACTCGATAAATTGGGTAGTGAACACGAAACGGCACAGCTCAATTTGCTCGCGCGCTACCCGGAAACCGTTGCAGCCGCTGCGCGCGATCTGGCGCCGCATCTGATTGCACAATACCTGCGTGAACTTGCAGCCGGCCTGCATACTTGGTACAACGCCTCACAGTTTCTGGTGGAGGATGCCGATGTGCGCAATGCGCGCCTGACTCTCGCTGTGGCGACGCGACAAGTCTTGCGCAACGGCCTCGATCTGCTCGGCGTTAATGCACCGGAAACCATGTGAGCAATCACTGATGAGCAGGCACCGTCAATCCAGGGACCGCGAACCGACCATGAGTCACGATTTCGCCCGCAGCCACCGCATGAAACGCGAAGCCACGCGCAAGAAGGCACCGGCGCGTAAAAGCGGCGGCGTACCCTCGTGGTTGTGGTTGCTGATCGGCACGCTGGCCGGCGGCCTCATCATGTTTCTGGTGTATCTATCGGGCGTGGCGCCGCAACTGCCTGACTTGCGCACACAACAACCATCAGCGGCAGCAGGAAAACCGGCAGCCGACAAGCCGGGCGAAACAGCCAAAGCCGAACCAGCGGCGCCGCCGAAACGCACCAGTCCGGTATTCGAGTTCTATACCAAATTGCCGGAAGGCGGACAGAAAATCACCGACATACCGCCGGGCGCGCAACCATCGCCAGTGCCCGCAACCGATGCAGCTACCCAAACACAACCTGCACCACCGGCAACAACACCAGACGCACAAGTACCTGCTGCCACGGAACAGCCGGCTGCGAGCAAACCTGCGCCGGTAGCCACAACGCCCCAGACCGAAGTACTGGATCCTATCCAGCAATTGCTGGCCGAGCAGGAAAAGGAAAAACAACTGGCGGCGAAAACAGAAAAGAAAACCGAAACCAAACCGGCAACCGTCAATACCACGGGCATAAATACCACAGGCATAAATACCACGGGCATAAACACCAGCGGCAAGCTGTACCTGCAGGCCGGTGTATTCCGCAATGCCGCCGAAGCTGAAAAACTGCGCGCCAGAATTGCTGGCCTCGGCCTGAAGCCTTCCATGCAACCTATCACCAACAGCAGCGGCGAAACACTGCAGAAAGTGCTGGTAGGCCCGTTCGCCAGCAAAATCGACATGGACAAAGCCAGCATGTCGCTCACCGGCAACAAGATCAATGTTATTCCCGTGAAATAAAGCCTGCAGGTTACTGCCGGCAGGAGCACGCCGTGAACAGCAATTCTTTTACTGCTTTCATCAAAAACATGCTGTTCGCATTCATTCTGTTTGCCATTGTCGCAGCGTCGCTCGAATTGGCAGCGACGCTGATACTCAAACGCTATCCGGATATTCAATCCACACGCGCATATCTATCAGGCGAACAACAATCGCAGCTGGACATGAACAGCGTTTCACAAGCGTATCTACTCTACGTCCCTGCGCCGAATTACGTCACACCGTGGGATGGTGTCAAACAGAATAATGCCGATGGCTATCGGGGTGATGCCGTCCCTCTGCAACGCACAGCAAACAGTTTACGTGTGTTGTTTCTGGGCGGCTCCACCACCTACGGCGAAGGCGTAAGTCATCCCGAGGAAGCTTTTCCTGCCCAAGTTGGCAAGCTTCTGCGCGAAGACCCTCGCTTTGCTGGCCAGCAAGTCGAAATCATCAATGCCGGTTTGCGCTTTGGCACTACCGCAGAAATTCTTACCCACTACCTGCTGAAGTTTCGTTACTACAAGCCAGACATGGTGGTAATCAATCCGGGTGGCAATGATCCTGTGTCCTATATCGTCCATGAATATGAGCCGGATTACAGCAACTGGCGCAAAACTGCTCCCGGGTTGCAGCCCCTCAAAAACCATGCGCGCTGGCTGCTGAAATCTCGCGCTGCCAGTATTGCTGTGGTGCTGCTGTTTTTTCCCGACTACGCAACAGGCCAAGCCTTCAGCCACATGGGCGAGGCTACGCCCGCGCAGTGGTTTCAGCCGCGCGAAAAAGATCATCTGCACATTGACGAGCTGGCGTTTCACAACAATCTTGTCAGTGTCATCCGCGAAATCAAAAACGACGGTGCCGATGTGTTTCTGATCTCGTATCAAGGCAATCCCTTTGATAAGGATGATCAGAAAACATTTCGCCGTCTTTACGACCACGAAGAAAACGTACTGCGCATCATTGGCGAGGAGTTGTCAGTGCCTTATGCACCCTTCCCGCTCGACAAGTTGCCCGAAAATCTCTGGGTGGATGCCTCGCACATCAATGCCGAAGGTGAGCGCATCAAGGCGCGCTATGTTTTTGGCCATATTGCCGACACGTTGGCCGCCCGTCAGCCACCCAAACCGGTAGCCACCCCCGCAGACGCTGTACTCGAACTGCCGCCCTGGAATGAGCGCCTGCATCCGGCGAAATGAGCTCATCTGTTTTGTCAGTCAATCTGGCGCTTTTGGTTATTGCCTCTTCCATTCCGGCCGCTATCCTTTGACGCTGCAGATTTCCGTTACTTCCATCAACTGTTCCAACTCACCAGAAGGTAAGCACTATGGCGCAAGCATTTATTTTTGACGCTATCCGCACGCCGCGCGGCAGAGGCAAGGCCGGTGGCGGGCTTTACGAAGTGAAGCCCGTCGATATGGTCAAGAACCTGCTCGACGCCATGCAGACTCGCAACAAGCTCGATCCCGCTGCCGTGGAAGACATGATCCTCGCCACCGGTGAGCCGGTAAACGAGCAGGGCCAGAACATCGCCAAGACCGCGCTGGTGTATGCCGGCTGGGACAATGTCACCACGGGTGCACAGCTGCACCGCTACTGTGCTGGCGGTCTGGATGCTTGCAACAATGCCGCTGCCAAGGTGCGCGCCGGCTTTGAAGACCTGGTACTGGCCGGCGGCGTGGAATCCATGTCGCGTCTCGGCATCGGCGCTTCCGGTGCTGCAGCTGGCGATCCGTGGGTGGCCATGCACAGCTACGGCGTGTCGCAAGGCATTGGCGCCGACCTGGTGGCCACGCAGGACGGCTTCACCCGTGCAGATATCGACAAGTACGCACTGATGTCACAACAGCGCGCCAGCAAGGCATGGGAAAAAGGCTACTTCAAGAAATCCATCGTGCCGGTGAAAGACATCAACGGCGTCACCATCCTTGCGCACGACGAACTGGTGCGCAAAGACACCACGCTGGAAGGTCTCGCCAAACTGAAACCCTCGTTCCAGATGTTCGGCGATTTCGGCCACACCGATTTCCTGAAATTCAAATACCCCGATATCCAGGGTATTGATCACGTACACACCGCCGGCAACTCCTCCGGTGTGGTCGATGGCGCGTCACTGGTCTTGATCGGCAACGAGAAAGCCGCCAAGGCACACAACCTGAAGCCGCGCGCGCGCATCGTCGCCTGTGCACTGACCGGCACCGAGCCTTCGATCATGTTGACGGGCCCTGCGCCCGCAACCTTGAAAGCCTTGAAGCAGGCAAAACTGAAAGTGTCCGACATCGATTTGTTCGAACTGAACGAAGCGTTTGCATCCGTGGTGTTGCGCTTCCAGAAAGTGCTGGGCATTCCCGACAGCAAGATCAATGTCAACGGCGGCGCGATTGCCATGGGTCACCCGATCGGTGCCACCGGCGGCATGATTCTCGGTGCGCTGGTCGACGAACTGGAGCGCCGCAAACTGAAGCGCGGCGTGGCAACACTGTGCGCAGGTGGTGGTATCGGTATCGCCACTGTTGTTGAACTGGTTTGAGGTTGAGAGACATGAGTTACATCAAACTGAAAAAAGACGCTGACGGCATTGTTGAACTGATTTTTGATCAGCCGGGCGAAAAAGTGAACAAGATGGGCGATGAATACATCACCGCCATGAGCAAAGCCGTTGACGATCTGGTCAAGATGAAAGACAAGATCAAGGGCGTGTATGTGCGTTCAGGCAAGGATACTTTCTTCGGCGGCGGCGATTTGAACGCACTGCTGGAAATGCCGACCAAAATGGACGAGAAAGAAGCCACGCAAAAATTTGAAGGCATTCTCAACGCCAAAAAACCACTGCGCATTCTCGAAACACTGGGCGTGCCCGTGGTGGTCGGCATCAACGGTGCCGCACTCGGCGGTGGTTATGAAATCGCACTGGCCTGTCACCACCGCATCGCCATTGATCGCGCTGATGTGAAAATGGGCTTGCCAGAGGCGCAACTCGGTTTGATGCCGGGAGCCGGCGGCGTGGTGCGCATGGTGCGCAAGCACGGTTGCCAGAACGCCATCCAGTTCATCAGCCAAGGCTCACAGTTTGCAGGCAGTAAAGCCCTGGAAAAAGGTTTTGTCGATGAACTCGCCAGCGACGAGAAAGACATGCACGCCAAGGCGAAAGCGTGGATTCTCGCCAACCCGGCAGCGAAACAACCGTGGGATCAACCGGGCTTCAAGATTCCCGGCGGTTCACCGGCAGACAAGGATCCGGATCAAGGCCTGGTTGGTCTGTTCTACTTTGGCCCTGTAAATGTGATGAATTCCACCAAGGGCAACTTCCCGGCACCGAAAGCGATTTTCGCTTGCGTGCATGATGTGGCTCGTGTGGACTTCGACACCGCAGAAAAAATCGAAGCACGTTACTTCCTGCATCTGATGACCTCGCAAGTGGCGAAAAACATGATTCGCACCTTCTTCTTCCAGCTGCAGGCACTGGAAAAAGGCGCGAGCCGTCCGCAAGGCGTGAAGCCGACTGCCGTGAAAAAACTCGGCATTCTCGGCGCCGGTCAGATGGGCGCGGGTCTGGCGTATCTCGCCGCACAGAAAGGCATTGAAGTGGTGTTGAAAGACGTCAACATGGAAAATGCCGAGAAGGGCAAAAGCTACAGCGAGAAAGTCGGTGGCAAGGACAAGAAGATGACGCCGGAAAAACTGGCGAAAATCCTGTCGTTAATCAAACCAACCGACAAAGTTGAAGACCTCAAAGGCTGCGACTTCGTCATCGAAGCTGTGTTTGAAAATCGCGCAGTAAAAGCAGCGGTAACCAAAGAAGCCGAAGCGGTATTGGGCAAGGATGCGATTTTTGCATCCAACACTTCAGCACTGCCGATTACCGAACTCGCCGAAGCTTCTGCGCGCCCGGCCAATTTCATCGGCATGCATTTCTTCTCGCCGGCAGAAAAAATGCCGTTGGTGGAAATTATTTGCGGCAAGAAAACTTCCAAAGAGGCATTGGCGAAAGCGTTTGACCTCGGCATCCTGCTCGGCAAGAAACCGATCGTCGTCAATGACGCACCAGGCTTCTTCACCACCCGCGTCATCGGCGCCACCATCACTGAAGGTGCGCAAATGGTGATTGAAGGTGTGAACCCGGTGTTGATCGAAAGCGCAGCGGCATTCAACGGCTCACCGGTTGGCCCGCTGGCAGCGCTGGATGAAATCAGCCTGGAAACCGCCTACAAGAACGGCAAGCAGGCGCAGGACGATGAGAAGGCACTCGGCCGCAAGCCGGTCAATAACGCCACTTTCGATCTCGTGGAAAAAATGGTCACCAAACTGGATCGCAAAGGCAAGATCTACGGCGGCGGTTTCTATGACTATCCGGAAGGCGGCAAGAAAATCATCTGGCCGGGCCTGAAAGCGCAGTACGCGAAAAAAGGTTACGCCGACGTGCCGTTTGAAGACATCAAGGATCGCTTGGTGTTTTCACAAGTCATTGAAGCCGTGAAGGCGATGGAAGAAGGCGTGATCACCTCCGTGGCTGACGGCAACATCGGCTCCATCATGGGCATCGGTTTCCCGCCGCATGTGGGCGGCGTGTACCAGTGCATCAACCACTGGGGCGTGAAAAACTTTGTTGCGCGTGCGAACGAACTGGCCAAAAAATACGGCAAGCGTTTCGAGCCGCCGAAGTTGTTGAAAGACAAGGCGAAGAAAAACGAGTTGTTTGTTTGATAGTGCAGTGAAATAAAAAGGGCGACGCGAGTCGCCCTTTTTTGTGGGCGTTCCACTGCGCAACTGATATTGCGCAGTGGAACGGACGGATTAGCCGCGCACGATGCCGATGTTTTCCGGTTTGCCTTCGGTGGCGTGCACATACTCGGCACGCACGCGTGTCGGCTTCACAGTGAAGGTGATGCGCACGTCACCGGGCTGGTCGAACGGATACACATCCTGTTTCATGTATTTCTGCGCGATGCTGTTGATGAAGCGGCGATCCGTGTCTTCCTCGATTTCTACCTTGCCGCGAATCTCGAGATAACGCCACGGATTCGCCGGATCGACAATGCACAAGGCCACACGCTGATCACCCGCGAGATTCTTGTACTTCTGGCGGGCTTTCAGCGTACTGAAGCGCACGTATTCACCATCCCACACGAACGCCACCACGTTGTTGGCCAGTGAGCCGTCGGGCATCACCATCGCCACCTGCGCGTAGTTGTTACCGCGCAAGATGTCGTAGTGACTTTCCGGGATCACGTTTTTCGCGTCTTTATTTTTTTCAGCATCAACCGGCTTCTGCATACTGGACTCCTGTGCCTTGCGGCCTGGACGGGTTGCGGAACTCGGCGAGCAATTGCGCCTCTTTCGCTTTCGCGCGTTCGATATGCGCATCTTTCACCACATCGTAGCCGCGTATTTCTTCAGGAATTTTCGCAAGCTTGACAGCCGTGGCGTAATTGTCGGCATTCAGTGCCGGCAGAATCACGTTGATCAGCAGGTTTTCGTACTGCGTAATCAGTGTGCGCTCCAGTTTACGGTGCGGAAAGTAACCGAAAATATCGAAAGCTGTGCCGCGCAGAAACTTGAGTTTGGCCAACCACTCGAACGCGGTGAACATGCCGGAACCGAACACGGTTTTCTTGTAGCGGCCGGTCAGCGGATCGCGGCGTGACAACAGCGGCGGCGCCAGATGCACTTCGAGCTCGAAGTCGCCTTCAAACTGCTTCTCCAGATTCTTCCTGAACTCACCGGACGTATACAGACGCGCCACTTCGTATTCGTCTTTGTACGACAACAGTTTCGAATAGTAGGTAGCCACCGCTTTCGCCAGCTCATCGCCACCGAATTTTTGCTGTTCGGCAGTCGCCACTTTTTCCACCAGCGCCTTGTACTTCGCGGCGAGCTCTGCATTCTGGTAACCGGTGAGATGCTCGACGCGATGCGCGATGATCTCGGCCAGTGTTTTCGGCTTCACTTCCAGTTCGCCCAGCATTTGCGGACGCGCAGCTTCCAGCACTTTTTCCATGTTGTGCGCCGCCATGCGGCCCCACTGGAAAGTGCGCTTGTTCATTTCCACCGACACACCGTTCATCTCGATCGCCTTCATGATCGATTCGAGTGACAACGGAATAAAACCTTTCTGCCAGGCATAGCCGACCTGGAACAGGTTGGAGGCAATCGCGTCACCAAACAGCGCTGTAGCCAGTTGTGCAGCGGGGATCACGAAGGTGTGCTCCGCACCCGCAGTGTTCTGCAGCGCCTTTTCCATCGTCGAACTGGAGAGATCCAGGTTCGGGTTAGCTGCAAATTCGCTGGTCGGCGCCACGAAACTGTTTACCACGAGATTGGTGCGGCCCTGCTGAATTTTCGACACCGCTTCCATGCCGGCGGTGACCACGATGTCACAGCCGAGGATCAGATCTGCGCGCTGGGTGGCAATGCGCACAGAGTGCAAATCTTCCGGCGTTTTGCCGATGCGGATGTGACTGGTCACCGGGCCGTTTTTCTGTGACAGACCGACAACGTCGAGGCAGGAAACGCCCTTGCCTTCCAGATGCGACGCCATGCCGAGCAAGGCGCCGATGGTGACAACACCCGTACCGCCGATGCCGGTGACCAATACGTTCACCGGTTGCGACAAATCCGGCAGTGTCGGCTGCGGCATGCTGGCAAACAATTCTGCTTCCAGATTCGCTGTCGCCGCGCCTTTTTTCATTTTGCGCGGCTGGCCGTGATGCACAGTGACGAAACTCGGACACATGCCTTTCGGGCAGGAGAAATCCTTGTTGCACGCCGACTGGTTGATGCGGCGCTTGCGACCGAAATCGGTTTCGATCGGTTCAATGGCGATACAGTTGGATTGCACCGAGCAATCACCACAACCTTCGCACACCAGTTCGTTGATGAAGATGCGCTTGTCCGGGTCAGGAAACTTGCCGCGCTTGCGCAAGCGGCGTTTCTCGGTGGCACAAGTCTGGTCGTAAATAATGACGGTGGTGCCTGCCATTTCACGCAATTCACGCTGCACGGCATCCAGTTCGTCGCGATGACGGAATTCGGTATGCGGCGGGAACTTGCTCTTGTCGTGTTTGGCAAGATCGTCGGACACCAGCACCACTTTTTTCGCGCCTTCCGATGTCACCTGATGCGCCACTTCCGGCGCGGTGATTTCGCCTTCGAGGTGCGAGCCTTCAATCGGCTGGCCACCCGTCATCGCAATCGCCCCGTTCAACAAAATCTTGAACGTGATATTTACTTTCGCCGCAACGGTGGCGCGAATCGCCAGCAAGCCGGAATGGAAGTAAGTGCCGTCACCGAGATTCTGGAAAATGTGTTCCATGTTGGTGAACGGTGCCTGACCGATCCACGGCGCACCTTCACCGCCCATCTGGAACAGCGCCTTGGTGCGGCGCTCCGGCAACCACACCGCCATACCGTGGCAACCGATACCACCCATGGCGATAGAACCTTCTGGCACATTGGTAGACGTGTTGTGCGGACAACCGGAACAGAAACTCGGCAGACGCACCAGATTGGTGGCGCTGCTCGCAGCAATCACGCCACAGGCATTCGGTTTCAGATAGGTTTCTATCTGTTCATCCTGCACACGTTTCAGCAAACGCGCACCGAGAACTCTTGCCACCGTCGCGGCATCCAGTTCGCCTTCCGACGGTACCAACGGCGCTCCGGTCTCGTCATTTTTCCCAACCAGCAGCGGGCGTTTTTCTGCCGGCAGGTTGAACAGAATCTTGGCGATCTGGTCTTCCATGAAGGAACGCTTTTCTTCAATGACCAGCAACTCGTCGCAACCGTCGGCAAATTCGCGCAGGCCTTGCGGCTCCAGCGGCCAGGTCATCGCTACTTTGTAAATCGCGATGCCGAGTTGTTCGGCGCGTGTTTCATCGACGCCCAGTTCTTCCAGTGCATCGCGCACGTCGAGATAGGCTTTGCCGGTGGTAACAATACCGAGCTTCTTGTTGTTGCCGCCGAGCACGACCTTGTCGAGTTTGTTGGCGCGCGCAAAAGCTTGTGCCGCCAGCAAACGCTGCTGGAACTGGCGTTTTTCCGCCATGATCGGCAACACACCGAAAGCACTGTTCAACGAGCCTGGTGCCACATCGAAATCTTCCGGAATTTTGATTTCCACGCGATGCGGATCGACATAAACAGACGCAGAAGACTCGACGGTATCGGTGACGCAGATGAAACCGATCCAGCAACCGGAATAACGCGCCATGGCGAAACCGTACAGACCGTAATCGAGATAATCCTGCACCGTGGCCGGATTCAGCACCGGCATGGAGAAGTGCAGGAAAGCATGTTCGGATTGGTGCGCAATCGTCGATGACTTGGCGCCGTGATCATCGCCTGCCAGACACAGCACACCGCCGTATTGTGAGGAGCCGCTGTAGGAACCGTGCTTGATGGCATCGCCAGAGCGATCCACACCGGGGCCTTTGCCGTACCAGATGCCAAATACGCCGTCGTATTTCGCACCTTCGAGCAGGTTCACCTGCTGCGAACCCCAGACCGACGTCGCTGCCAGGTCTTCGTTCACACCCGGCTCGAAGTGAATGTGGTTGGCCACCAAGTGCTTCTTGGCGTTCCACAACTGCAAGTCATAGATACCCAGCGGGCTGCCGCGGTAACCGGAGATGAAACCGGCGGTATTGAGGCCGGCCTTGAGGTCGCGCTGGCGCTGCATGATGGGCAGGCGCACCAGGGCTTGCGAGCCGGTGAGGAAGATGCGGCCGGATTCGAGGGTGTACTTGTCGTCGAGTGACACTTCTTGCATGGGTGGTCTCTGGAGCAGGGAATGCGAGGGGCGAATTGTAGCCTTTATTGATGCCGTTTGGGGCTGTCAATGACAGTCAACAGGGTAGCCAAGAGACTCCTTACAGCTTGTAAGTGAATGCCCGGCAATGATCCGCCCGCCCAGTTCCTACAACAACCGCTGCGGCGCAAATTGCCGCGCAGCTGCGCTGCTCGCAGTGTGCGTGACTGCTTCATGCAGGATGCGATCCGCTTCTACCGGCCCGCAGTATTCACACAACCCCACATAAGCGCGATTGATCAGCGCAGTCATCACCGGCAACGGCACTGCCGCTTCAATTACCGGCATGCTGCCGGTCAGCCACAATTCCAGTGAACGTTTTACGGCATTGCTCGCGTTCATCTTGCCGAGGCCGGCTGCGACGTAGCGGCGAATTTCCTGCCCGCGCAACAGACCTGCACCATCGGTGATCTGGCGGAACAACAACTGAAACACATGCAAGGCGGCATCCGCTTCTGCACCTTCTACCGCTGCATCACTGCTGCTGCCGGTTGCCACCTTGACATGCTTGTCGGTCAGCGCCTTGACCAGGCCTTGCAGGATCTGGCTGCGCTGCGCCTCCAGTGAAAACTGTGCGCAACACTCGCGCACAAAATATTGCAGCGAGAATGTCGGTTTGCCGGAATATTTTTCCTGCCAGAGCGCAACTGCCGCACTCACTTGCTGCGGCGTCATGAACGCAGAAAGCGCCTGCCGGATTGCTGCCGTGCGTTCATGGCTGCTCATGTTGATGGCCGAACTCATGGGCAACACCTCTTACGCAGACTGGTTAATGTTGCTGCGATCGTGCGTCTGCACATGCTGGAATTCCGGGTAGCCCAATTCGGCGTGCTCGGTGAAATCCAGACCGCGCTGTTCGTGCAGGGTTTCCGAACGCAGGCCCACGGTGGCGCGGATCAGCATGTACATGATCAGCGACACAAAAAACGCCCAGAAGAATGCCGCCAGCACGCCGATCACCTGCACCATGACAATCTGCGGGTTGAGCATGTCGCCGGCAAAAAACAAGCCTGCCGCAATCGTGCCCCACGCGCCGCAGACACCATGCACGCTCACGGCATCCACCACGTCATCCAGACGCAGCATCTGCACCGCCGCCGAGCCCACCAGGGTCAGCATGCCGGCGATCAATCCGGTGAGAATGGCGTAGGGCACTTCCATCGTCGCGCAGCCGGCGGTAATGGCAACCAGCCCACCGAGACTGCCGTTCAGCGCCGAGGTCAGCAGCACCGGCCGGCCGAGCAGCAACAGCAAGGTCGAGATACCCACGGCACCCGCACAGGCCGACAAGTGTGTATTGAGAATGATCTTGCCCACCGAGACATCGGCTTTCAACGTCGAACCGCCATTGAAACCGAACCAGCCAAACCAGAGGATGAACGCACCCAGCGCCACCAGCGTGAGGTTGTGACCGGGAATCGCACGCACTTCGCCATCCGGCGCGAAACGCCCGAGACGCGGACCGACGATGATGATGCCGGCCAGCGCACACCAGCCGCCAATGGAATGCACAACCGTCGAGCCGGCAAAATCGATGAAGCCCATCTCCTTCAGCCAGCCGTTACTGCCATACAGACCACCCCACGCCCAGCTGCCGAACACCGGGTAGATGAAGCCGGTAATCAGGCACGCGCCCACCAGATAACCGGAATATTTCGTGCGCTCCGCCATGGCGCCGCTGGCGATGGTGGTTGCCGTGGCGGCAAACATCATCTGGAACAGTAACTGCGTGTAATCCCAGTTCGAAATATCCGCCGGCGCAAAATGATCCACACCAAACCAACCCGATGGATTGCTGCCAAACATGATGCCGAAGCCCACCAGCCAGAAAATCAGGCTGCCATAACAGGCATCCATGTAATTTTTCATGATGACGTTGACGGCATTTTTCGCGCGCGTCATGCCGCCTTCGAGAAAGGCAAATCCCGCCTGCATCAGAAATATCAATGCACAAGATGTAGCAACCCACACGGTATTGATGGATTCATCCGTGAGACTTGTTTCATCCGCTGAACAGAAACAGGAAAGCAGGGACAGGCCAACAAATGCAGACAGCAAGACAACAGGTTTTTTCACGGCGAAAACCTCCACGACAGCATGAACCGTGGAAGAGCAATCCTTATGCCAGACGCTTATAGTGTCGGCTTTTCATATGAAGAAGGCGAAAAAACCCGGTTAACAAAAAGCATGCGCACCACAAGCGCGCAAGCGCGCGCCATTGTGGTGCTGCATTATGCGGAATAACGCGATACGCGTTTGACTTCAGCCTCTATCCAAGCCTCGGCCTGATTCATCAGCGTGCGACTTTCTGCCGTGCTGCTGTCTATTGGTTTGCCGATGACCACGCGAATGGTGCCTGGATATTTCAGGAAACGTTTGCCCGGCCAGTGTTCACCGGCATTGTGTGCCACCGGCAACAAGGGCACGCCGGCTTTCTTGGCGAGATCGGCACCGCCGCGCGCGTAGCGCCCCGTTTGCAGCGGATCAATGCGCGTGCCTTCCGGAAAAATCAGCACACAGATTCCATTGTGTAAACGCTCACAACCCTGCTCGACAATCTGCTTCAACGATTCGCGACGCTGGCTGCGATCAATCGCAATCGGCTGCGTAGTCGCCAACCCCCAACCGAAACCGGGAATGCTCAGCAGCTCTTTTTTCAGAATGGTGCACACGGGGCGAAACGGCAGTTGCAGGTAAAACGTTTCCCACTGGCTCTGGTGCTTGGCCACCACCACATAAGGCCGTGCCGGAATATTTTCCAGTCCTTCGACCGTAAAACGCACGCCGCAAATAATACGCAGCAGATGCACGATAATAAAATTCCAGGCGCATATATAGGCGACACAGGCACGGTAGCCAAACCAGCGCACAATGGTGCCGCCGGTAATGCCGAACCACGCGGTCAACAGGCCGTAAAACACATAGAAAACTGTCGCGCGCAGCCCATACCACAGTGTTTGTGCCGTGGTCAGCTTCGGCAGAAATACTGGTGTCTGCTTTTCCTGTTGTGCATCCTGCTCAATATTCGGCATCGAGCCACTCCTGCACAATATCGGCCGGCGTCTGCGCAATCAGGTAATCTGCCGCTTCGCTCAGGTCATCAAACACAGCAACGTCATCAAACTCGCCGCTGTCATCGTCGGCAATTTTCGCTTCGGTTTTTTCACCCTTGCCGGTGCGCACCAGCACAGGTGTGCAACCGCGCGCCATGCCTGCCTGCAAATCGCGCAGGCTGTCGCCCACCACAAACGCGCCTTCAAGATCGCAACCCAGCGTGGCGGCAATCTGGTCAAACAAACCGGATTGCGGTTTGCGGCAATCGCAGTAATCGTCGGGTTTGTGCGGGCAGTACACAATCGTCGCAATATCACCGCCGGCATCGCGCACCAGTTGCAGCAGGTGTTCGTGCATGGCTTCCAGTTCGTCTTCATCGATCAGGCCGCGACCGATGCCGGACTGGTTGGTCGCCACCGCAATGGTGAAACCGTGTTCGTACAGACGCGCGATGGCTTCGATGCTGCCATCGATGGGAATCCACTCATCGACTGTCTTCACGAACTCGTCGGAGTCTTCGTTGATCACGCCGTCGCGATCGAGCACAACCACTTTCATGCCGGGAGGCGTTCTCATTTTTTCTCCGGCACCAGTTGGGAAATATCGGCCACATATAGAAACAGACCACGCAAATTTACTAATAGGGTCAAGCGGTTTTTGCGTAGTGCGTCGTCATCGGCCATGACCATCACCGTATCGAAGAAGGCATCCACCGGATCGCGCAAGTCTGCTAGTGACGACAGTATTTGTGTGTAATCGTGACTGTCGTATAGCGGCATTAACGCATTGGCCTTATCAGATAGCGCCTCATAGAGATTTCTTTCAGCATCCTCCTGAAACAATGCCGGATTTACGAGAGACGAAATATTCTCACCTTCTGCCGATTTGCTGAGAATATTGGAAACCCGCTTGTTGGCCGCCGCGAGGCTCGCCGCCTGCGGCAACTGCGTGAAGCTGTGTACCGCCAGCACGCGCTTGTGTATATCCAGCGGTGCAGACAACTGTTTTGCTGCCACAGCGTTGAAGGTTTCGGTTGCAATGCTGTCTTCGAGATAAATGGCGCGCAAACGCTCCAGCATGTACTCGAGAACCTTACTTTCCAGATCAGCAACTTTCAGCGTCACGGAAAAATTACCGCGCGCAAAAGCAATGAGATCGCGCAAATCCAGATCCAGTTCGCGCTTGATCAGAATATTGAGCGCACCGATGCTGGCACGGCGCAATGCAAACGGGTCTTTCGATCCCGTCGGCGTCTGACCAATGCCGAAAATGCCGACCAGCGAATCCAAACGATCCGCCAGCGCCACAGCACAACCGGTCAAGGTCTGCGGCACGGCATCGCCGGCAAATTTCGGCAAATATTGCTCGCGCATGGCGGCGGCCACTTCCTCTGGCTCATTGTCATGGCGCGCGTAATAACTGCCGGCAATACCTTGCATGGTGTCGAATTCCTGCACCATGCTGGAGAGCAGATCACACTTGCTTAACTGCCCTGCGCGCTCGGACCAAGCAACATTGCCGCCTATTCTGCTGGCTATGTATGCAGCAAGTTTGGCTACACGTTCCGTTTTATCAAACAGCGAACCGAGTTCGGCCTGAAAAGTCACAGTTTTCAGTTTTTCGCGACGGTCTGCCAGCTTCGTTTTCAAATCCGTGTTGAAGAAAAACGCGGCATCGGTAAGGCGCGGGCGAATCACGCGCTCATTGCCGTCGATCACTTTTGCCGGATCTTTGCTCTCGATATTGGACACCGTGATGAAATGCGGCAGCAGTTTGCCGTTGGCATCCACCACGTGGAAATATTTCTGGTGCTCGCTCATCGACGAGATCAAGGCTTCCTGCGGCACCTGCAAAAAGCGTTCTTCAAACTTGCCGGCGAGCACCACCGGCCATTCAACCAGCGCGGTGACTTCGTCCAGCAGATCACGCTCGATTACCGCCTTGCCGCCGAGATCTGCCGCCAGCTTTTCCACCTGCGCGACAATCTTTTCGCGGCGCACCTTGAAGCAGGCTTCCACATAATGATCGCGCAGCAGTTGCTGGTAGTCTTTCGGCGTGGCGATGCTCAACTCGCCATCGGCATGGAAACGGTGGCCGCGCGTGATGCGCCCGGCTTTCTGTTCGAGAATTTCGCAGTCGATCACTTCGCTGCCGTACAGCATCACCAACCAGTGCACCGGACGCACGAACTCGGCGCGGCGCGCACCCCAGCGCATGCGCTTGGGAATCGGCAATTCATGCAGTGCTTTTTCCACCATGGCCGGCAACAGTTCTGTGGCGCTGCGGCCTTTTTCCATCGCGCGGAATACCAGACGCTCGCCCTTGTCAGACGGCACACGCTCCAGTTGTTCAATATCCACGCCATTGCTTTTGGCAAAGCCCATTGCCGCAGGTGACGGTTTGCCGTCGGCGCCGAATGCCTGCGCAACGAATGGGCCCAGCTTCTCTACTGCACGATCCGCCTGCGTGGCAGCGAGATCTACCACGCGCGCTGCAAGACGGCGTGGTGAGGCAAAAATCTGCGTGGCTTTTTTATCGTAAGAGAGGCCGGCATTGTCCAGCTCGCGAAACAGCGTGGCAGAAAAACTTTTCAGCAATTCCTTCAAGGCTTTTGGCGGCAGCTCTTCAGTACCCAGCTCGACCAGGAAATCATTTTGAACCAGAGACGCAGACATCATTTGTCTCCTTTGCTGTGTTTGGCCGTCACTTCATCGCGCAGTGCTGCAGGCGCCAGCGGGAAACCGAGAGCGAGACGCGCATCGAAATACGCTTGCGCCACCGCGCGCGCCAGTGTGCGCACACGCAGGATGTAACGCTGGCGCTCGGTCACGGAAATCGCGTGGCGCGCATCCAGCAAATTGAAAGCGTGCGAGGCTTTCATCACCATTTCATACGCCGGCAATGGCAAACCCTTTTCCATCAGCCGCGTGGACTCGCGCTCGTAAACATCGAAGCACTGGAACATGAAATCGACATCGGCTTCTTCAAAATTGAAGTGCGACATTTCCACTTCGTTCTGGTGAAACACATCGCCGTAGGTGACGGGCTTGCCATCCGGGCCTATCGTCCACACCAGATCGAAAATCGAATCCACGCCCTGCAAATACATCGCAATGCGCTCAAGACCGTAGGTGATCTCGCCGGTGACCGGATAACACTCGATGCCACCCACCTGTTGGAAATAGGTGAACTGCGTGACTTCCATGCCGTTCAGCCACACTTCCCAGCCCAGACCCCAGGCGCCAAGCGTCGGCGATTCCCAGTTGTCTTCCACGAAACGGATGTCGTGCACGGCAGTGTCCACGCCCAGCTCTTTCAGAGAGTCCAGATACAGTTGCTGGATGTTGTCGGGCGACGGTTTCAGCACCACCTGAAACTGGTAGTAGTGCTGCAGGCGGTTCGGGTTTTCGCCGTAGCGACCATCCGCCGGGCGGCGGCAGGGCTGCACATAAGCGGCATTCCAGGTTTCCGGCCCCACCGCACGCAGAAAGGTGGCGGGGTGAAAGGTGCCTGCGCCCACTTCCATATCCAGCGGCTGCAGGATCACGCAGCCCTGGCGGGCCCAGTACTGTTGCAGGGCCAGTATCAGGCCCTGGAAGGTGGAAACATCGACGGTGCTGCTCACGGTGCGCCTTTGCTATCGGGTAACGAAAGAGGCGCATTATACGGCGCCAGCCGGCCGACGTGGCTACTGTTCACACATGATGTTGGATCCTTTCCTGCAAATCCGGCGGCGCGATGAACACATCCGTCTTGCCGGATTTGAATTTTTGCAGCAGCCGATATTTATCGGACAAATCCAGCAAATCGGTTCTCGCTGTCTGGTACACCACACCATGCGATGTCTGGTGGCTTTTGATCGTGTATTGCGCTCCCGGATTTTTCAGTGCATTGCGCAGCAGACTCATCTGGCGAAAGTTCAGCAGGCTTTTCAGCGGTGAATGTTCCAGCGCCGCTTCTGTTTCACGCTGCTGCCTGGCCTTGTCTGCCAGGTAATTATGCAGATCATTGATGGCCTGCTTGATCACCGCCAATTGGTGAACAATGAAATAAGTCACATCATTGTCATCGGTTTCCGTGTGAAGGAAAGCCTGCATGTACTGCGCCGGTGCTTTCTTGATGACGCGGGAAATGGAGAGATATTCCATCAGCCAGAAATTCTGCCGCGACATCACCCAGTAGAACAATGCGCGCGCTGTTCTGCCGTTTCCATCCACAAACGGGTGGTCATAGCCGAGCATGAAATGCACGATGATGGCGCGAATAACCGGCGGCATGTACTGGCCATCCCGCTCTTCGTTACCATTGGCAAAATCACAAAGCCGCTGTAGTCGCTCTGGCAATTCACTAGCGTGTGGGGGGACATGCAGCAGCTCGTCTTGCAACGAGAACACGCAGATGTCATCGCTTCTCTGCCGGAATGCCCCTGCCTTGCCGGTATCTTCCTGCGCGAGCGTGCCGTCAGTGAGTATCCGGTGCAGCTCGAACACCATCGCTGGTGTGAGGGGGTACTCCTTCATCTCGCGGATAAAGGCCATCGCCCGGTAATTGTTGAAAATCATTTTCTCGGAATGGTTCTGCGGCGCACGCCCGGTTCGAATCATTTCCTTGGCAACCCGGCGCGTGGTAGCCGCGCCTTCCAGCTGACTGGAACTGATGGCCTCCTCGATCAGTGTATTAATAAGGTAGGTTTGCTGCGTGCTGGCATCACGGATATTTTCTGCTCCGCGAATCGTGCCCGTGGCATGCTCGCTGATCCATAGCATGTCACGAATCACGGTGTCCGGCAGGCAATAGGTGAACGGCTTGCCTGTCTTGTCTGCAAAGCGCAGTGACTTGCCCAGCTTGGCTCTGGCCTGCCGCGTGGCGTGCCAGTACCACTCCGGGGTATAGCCTTGTGGTGGTTCCAGATGCCGCAGTTTGTCCCAGTGCAGGTAGCGGCCTTTGCTGTCGACAGGCCCGATGACACTGTTCATCAACAACCCCAAAGACTGCCGAAGCTCCTCGGGATTCATTTGTGTAATATCCGGCATGACCGGAGGCAAAACAGGCATCTTCACGGCAGCCCAGCCAATTACTAATTTGTGAAAAATTAGTATATGCGGTGTTTGCCACTGCATCTACTAATTTAGTTAAAAATAGTAGATAGGGTGAATTGCCTTTAAAAACAAACCGGTTAGCTTGATCTTTGATCCGGCTGTTGCCCTCAGGCAATAAAAAAGCCGCCCGGCTTGCGCGGGGCGGCTTTTTGTCAGCGGTACGGTCTTAGATGACTTGTACGTTGCTGGCTTGCGGGCCTTTTTGGCCTTGGGTGACTTCGAAGCTTACGCGCTGGCCTTCAGCCAGCGTTTTGAAGCCTGAGCCCTGAATGGCGCTGAAGTGTACGAATACATCTTTGCCATTGTCCTGCTCGATGAAGCCGAAGCCTTTGCTTTCGTTGAACCACTTGACCTTGCCAGTTGCTTGGTTAGACATCTTTTCTCTCCCGGGTGTACCCCAGATAAATGGAACGTTGTCCGCGAACGGACGGTTTATCTGAAAATCCTGCACTTACTCGGGTTGAAACCAAGCGGTACTACTAGAGGGCCATCGGTATTCGGGTGGTAACTGTAGCTTTTCAGTGAGTTCAAGTGTATGCGCTTGGGGGAGGATGTAAAGTGAAATTTTCATGTCAGGCTTGACAGGGGGCTTGCTTGTTGAACCGCTCGGCGTATCATCGCCCGCCCGGTCAACCGGCCGGCCTGTTTTACACATTCACAACCGCAAACTCACAGGAGCAGAGCCATCATGGGCCAGAAAGATCGCCCTATCCGGGCACGCAACCGCCACGCGATCAATCCGATCATGCGCAAGGGCGGTGTTCACGAGAAATCCAGCGGCAGCAAGCGTGCTGCTGACAAGCAATCCCTGCGCGCGCAGCTGGCAAAACCGGCTGCCGACCGCCAAGCCGCCTGATCGATCCGATCAACCGATGGCGGTATCGCCCTGCAATTCGTTTTCTACCCGATAGATGTCATCCAGCTGATCCTTGCCGGTGATGCACACATTCAGATCCTTCAGCCCGCCATTGCGCAGCGAATAAATCCAGCCGTGTACCGCCAGTTGCTGACCGCGCGCCCAGGCATCCTGCACCAGCGTGGTGTGGCAGACATTGTTCACCTGCTCCACAACATTCAATTCGCATAGCAGATTGACGCGTTTTTCCTCGTCTTCGATGGCATCGAGTTTTTCGCGATGTTGGCGATAGATGTCCTTGATGTTGCGCAACCAGTTGTCAATCAGCCCCAGTGTCTGGTTGCCCATCGCCGCACGCACACCGCCGCAACCGTAATGGCCCACGACCATGATGTGTTTCACTTTCAACACATCAATCGCGTACTGCAACACTGACAGGCAATTCATGTCGGTGTGCACCACCACATTCGCCACATTGCGATGCACGAAGATTTCACCCGGCATCAAGCCGACAATTTCATTGGCCGGCACACGCGAATCGGAACAACCGATCCACAAATATTCCGGCGCTTGTTGTTCCGATAATTTCTGGAAAAAATCCGGGTGGATTTTCTTGATCGACTCCGCCCAGTTACGGTTGTTTTCGAACAGGTTCGGCAACAATTTCATGGCTGGGATTCCTGCATCAGTTTCACGATCTGCGCGATGCGCGCATCCCGCGTTTCAGCATCCGCTGCGCGCACCGTCACATGACCTACTTTGCGCGCGGGCTTTTCCGCCTTGCCGTAGAAGTGTACATGCACATCCGGCAAGGCCAGCAGATTCTGCAGTAGTGGCAGATGACCGACAAGGTTCACCAATGCGGGAAAACCGAGACATTGCGTATTGCCGAGAGGGAATCCCATCACGGCGCGCAGGTGATTTTCAAACTGCGAGGTTTCCGAGCCTTCGATCGTCCAGTGGCCGGAGTTGTGCACGCGCGGTGCAAATTCGTTGGCGACCAACTCACCATTTTCTTCAAACAACTCCAGACACAGCACGCCGACGTAATCGAGTTGCTGCAACAAACATGTGGCGATTTTTTCGGCCGCGTTCTGCTGCGCATCACCCGGGCGGGCGCGCGAAATATGCAGGATACCATTCTGGTGTTCATTTTCCGACAGCGGATAAAACGCTGTGCTGCCATCGCGACCGCGCGCGGCAATGATGGACACTTCGCGCGAAAACTTCACAAAGCCTTCCAGAATCAGCGGCACACTGCCCAATGCCTGCCACGCAGCGTTGATGTCCGCCTCGGTGCGAATCACAAACTGGCCTTTACCGTCGTAACCGAAGCGACGTGTTTTCAGAATGGCCGGCAAGCCCAGTTGCTGTACCGCTGCGCGCAAATCCTGTTCGGAATCCACCGCCGCATACGGCGCCGTGCGTATCCCCAATCGCGCAAACAATTGCTTTTCCGAGAGGCGATCCTGGCTCACTTCCAGTGCGGCCAATGGCGGGTACACCGGCACTTTCGCCGCCAGCGCCGTCAGCACTGGGCTGGGTACGTTTTCAAATTCGTAGGTGCAGACCTCTACATCCTGTGCAAACAGGGCGAGAGCTTTGGGATCTTCATACGCCGCACACAAATGCTCGCCCACCTGCTGGGCACACGCGGAGGCTTCCGGCTCCCAGAACACGGGTTCGATGGCGAGTGGCAACGCTTCCATGCCCAGCATGCGGCCGAGCTGGCCGCCGCCCAGAATGCCCAGTCTGCTGATCTGGCCGTAGGTTTTCTTCATGGATGAACCTCAGCCCGTTACACGTGGATCCGGGTTGGCCAGTACCTTGTCGGTCTGGCGCTGGCGGTAGTCGTCATAGGCCTGTCGGTATTGTGGATACTGGCTGCCGAGCATGGCACAGGCCAGCAGGGCGGCGTTGACGGCACCGGCCTTGCCGATAGCCATGGTGCCCACCGGCACGCCGGCCGGCATCTGCACGATGGATAACAGCGAGTCGACGCCGTTCAGCGTCTTCGATTGCACCGGCACACCCAGCACCGGCAACACGGTTTTGGAGGCGGCCATGCCCGGCAAATGCGCGGCGCCGCCGGCACCGGCGATGATCACCGCCAAGCCGCGTTCGGCTGCCGAACCGGCATAGTCAAACAGTTTGTCGGGCGTGCGATGGGCGGAAACCACTTCCACCTCGTGAGGAATACCGAGTTCGGTGAGGGTATCGGCCGTGTGCTGCAGGGTATCCCAGTCACTGCTGGAACCCATGATCACACCCACCAGAGGCTTGTTGTCTGCTTTCATTGCCACCGTCACCGCTTATCGCCGCAGGAAAGCGACGCAGTTTACCCCAAGCACCTGTTGCGCCCAACTGTGAGCAGCGCTAGAAAACCCGCTCCACCGGCTGGGGCCGATCCAGTTGCTGCCAGATGGATTGGCTGACAGCAATAAACTGCCCCGCGTAAATCCTGCGCAATGGCAACAGGGCGTTTTCCGGTTCGTCGACAATATGGCCGCGCTGGCGATAGATGAACACATAACCCGCCTGCGCCAAAGCCTCAATGTTGCGACGGTTCCAGCCGGCTTCGATATCAAAAATCACGTCCGGCATCGTGAAGCCGCATTGTGTTTGCAGCTGCTCATGGTGCTCAATGATCCAGCCATAACCGGTGCCAATGCCGTTGCGCGTGCGCAACAATTGCTGCGTGGCTGCACAATGCGTAAACGTTCTTTCTGTAATACCGTTGCGATCAGAAAAATGCAGCTGCTGCGGAAAACGTTGCGACAGATAGAACGGCACCATGCCCATCTGGCCCGCCATCACGTTCAGCGCTGGTGCATCAGCGCTGCGCGCAGCGAGCAATTGCGCAATAACCGGTTCGACAAACGCCAGCGTGGGAATGTCGTGCAGATGTTCGCGCGCGTGGCGCTCGAAAAACGAGAAGGTTTCTGCGCGATCACTGTCTGCCAGTTTGCTGGTTTTCCACAAGGGTACGCCGTTGAAATCCAGTGTTGTGCCGCGCCACAGGTACAACACATTGCCCATCACCAGCAAAACCAGAATCGCGTGACGCAACCATAGCGGTTTGCACACAGTCACGATGGCATGCGCCACCAGCCACATCAACAGCGGTGCAATCGGCACCCAGAAACGTCCGGCGGCCATCCAGTCGCCACCACTGGCCAGCACAAATGCGATGTACACCAACGCCAGCAATGCCGTCATCCGCAACAAAACAGGCGCTGCTCGCAACAGCACCAACAGCACACCGAGCAGTATTAATGCGCTGGTTGGCAATAATCGCGCATCAAGCCAAGTGATTTGCAGATACCGCCAACCCTGCTGCAATGCTGCTGCCAAACCCGAACCGGTTTTGGCGTTTACCGGCTGCGGCAGAATATCGCCGAAATACCACCAGCGCCATGCCGTGAGCAGCGCGGCGCACAACAATTGCAACAGCAACAGTTGCACCGTGCGCCGCGAACGCAACAACAGGCACAACAGCACGGTAAACGCACACAATACCAGCGGCATTTCCGGCCGACTCATCTGTGCCGCCAGAGACACTGCCGCCAACCACCACCAGCCGTTACCGCTTTTTAAAAATGCATCCGCGAATTTCAACAACAGCAACAACAGTAGCGCCAGCAACGGCCCTTCCATGCCGCCGCAAGCCCAGTAGACAAAAAACGGCGTGGTCGCTAGCAAAAAACTTGCTGGAAGTTGTGAGGCGACATTCAGTTGTTGCGCCATGCGCGCTGTCAGAATCAGCACCGTCAAAGCAGCAAACATTGTGGTGAGGTGTGCAAGTGTGACGACCGACATCCCACTCAGCGCGTGTAACAGCGCGAGCACGACAGTTTGCAGTAAAGCTGAACTCTGCTCGACGCGCTCCAGGTTGTAATTGACGATTTCGCCACTGTGCGCCAACGACCACGCCGACCAGAACGTGATGTGTGCATCGTCAACGCTGCCGGAGAAACCGAGAAAGAATCCGCCCAGCAACAACAGCACAACCGGCGGCAGTGACAGGCGCAACGCGTTCATGAGCGGGGCTGGCTGCGCAAGCGACGTTTGAGGATCAGCCGGAGGAATGACCAGAACGTCTGCGGATTGCGATAGGCGCGAATTTGCGACGCACTGCGATTGAAGTAATTGACCGGGATTTCGATCACACGCAAACGTGCATCCAGACAGGCAATCATCATCTCTGCCGAAAATTCCGGCCCGCGCGCCGACAATTGCGGCTGGATGGTATCGAACGTACTGCGCCAGAATGCACGGAACGTGCAACCGGCATCGGTAAAGCGCGCTTCGCGATCCCACCACAGCAACTCCATCAGTTTGCCGAGCGCCGCGTGCGCCATACGCACGACGCCACGCATGGTGGAACCCTGTTCAATCAACTGGCGAGTGGTGCGTGTGCCGATCACCATGTCGGCATCGCGCAGATAGGCAAACAGCTTGGGAATATCGCGACTGGAAAAAGAATAATCAGCTTCGGTGATGGCGATGATATCGGCATCGACTTGCTGCAAGGCATACAGCAATTTTTCGCCATACAGCATGCAGCCGGGCGGGCAGACAATAACATCTGCACCCGCCGATCTTGCTCTGGCCTCAATGGCACTGTCTTGCGGCAGTACTGCAAGAATATTGGCAAAGATAGCAGTTTCCCGGTAGCGCTCGATGGTAAACGCTATACCGTCTTCATCGCCCTCTGCATAGATCAGCAGGGTTTTTCGACATGCTGTGAAATGCAGGTCGCGGTCATGGTATTTCGCCAGCGCCAGTGAATCGCGGTCATTGATGTTGACGTAAGTGCCACTCAACGCGAAGTAGTATCCACGTTCACCGCCTTGCAGCAAGCTGTTGAGCAAGGACACAAATTCCACATATGCCGGCGTGCGCTGGAACGCCTGCTCGAGATGTGCAAACAACTGCGGGGAACAAATAAAAGTGCCGCTGCCCATGATGTCATTACTGACGCTTCTGGGTTTTTCCACCAATTGCTGCAGCACGCCATCCTGCTGCACCACTGCGTAGTTCTTGCGGATCAACGCCGCATCATCCACTTTCAATCCCGCACAGGTAAACAGTGCTTCGCGGTAGGGAAAATCCAGCAGCGCACCGTGATTGGAGCTGATGTAGCTCTCATCGCAGAGCATGATGCAGAAGTGGGTGTTGATGAACCTGCGCGCCAACAGGATTGACCACGCCAGGCCTTTCTCCAGCTCGGTGTTTTCAATGTAGTGCAGCCGCACCTGCAGCGCCGCACCATCGCCAAAGCGGTTGCGGATACTGTCGCCCATGTGACCGATGACGATGACAATATCGGAAATCTGCAACTCATCGCGCATCAAAACAATAATGCGCTCCATGTTGGGTTTGCCGTTGACATCCAGCAGACCCTTGTGGCGATTTTCAGTGTACGGATAAGCGCGCGTACCCTTGCCCGCCGCCGGAATCAATCCCCAGAGTTTGCCATCACGCGTTGCGGTCATGGCGTGCCTCCTGCAAGCGGGGCAATTGCAGGCGATAGAACAGCAGCCAGAAAAAATATTTCAGGGTTTCACTGATGTGCAGCATTTTGGATCGGCCGTGCGCGCGCGGTGCAAAATCCACGGCGTGATCGGCAATGTGATAACCGCGCGCCGCCAGTTTAGCCGCCAGCTCCAGTACTTGCTCGAAACCGTCGCGCTGCAAATCAATGTTGCGCAAGCACTGGCGACGCAGCGCCTTGCAACCGGTGTAAAGATCGGTCGTCTTCTGGCCAAACAGCAGATTGTAGGTGCCGGAAATGATGCGATTGCCCCACCACTTCAAGGGCGGCATGCCGGCATCGCGCGCTGTCGGTTTGTCGAGCAAGCGACTGGCATACACCACATTGTGATCATCCAGTGCCTGCAACAATTGCGGTATCGCTTCCGGCGGGTATTCACAATCGGCATCAATGATCAGCAGCCGCTCACTGTCACCCGCCGCCATGCCGCTGCGCAACGAGGCACCGTAACCGCGATTGCGGTCATGACAAACCAGCTCAACATCGGTTTGTGCACGCAGGAAATCGACACTGCCGTCAGTCGAGGCATTGTCGACAACGATCACACGGTAATTGGCAAAATCAGGCAATGCGCGCAGGCGCTGCAACAACACCGGCAGATTGTCGCGCTCGTTGTAGACAGGAACAATGATGTCCGCAACAACAATACCTGCAACGACGATGTCCGCGGCTGCGCTCATGACCGTGTGTCATTCTTCCGGTTTTGTGTCGGCCACGCGCAGCGACTGCATGCCGGCACGCAAGCGATACAAGTGACCTTGCAGACGCGGCCCCTTGCGTTGTGCAACGCCTACTGCCAGCACGTCGATCACGGCGAGATGCGCAATGCGCGATGACAGCGGCGTGTAGATTTCGAATTCTTCGTCAACGTCTATGCAGATCGGAATGGTCGCCGCCTCGGCTATCGGCGTGCCGGATGGCGCCATGCCGATGACGATTGCCTCCATGTCTTTCACCAGCTCGATGGTATCCAGTAACGACTGCGTGCGGCCCGATTGCGAAATCGCCACCACCACATCGCCTTTCTGCAGCGACAACGCCGACATTTTCTGGATGTGCGTGTCGGAATAGGCCGCTGTCGCCAATTGCAGACGGAAGAAGCGGTGCTGGGCATCGGCTGCCACCGCAGCTGATGCGCCGTGGCCATAAAATTCAACGCGATTGGCATTGACCAGCGCCGTGATTGCGCGATTGATGGTGGCAGGATTGAGGCTGTCGCGCACTTTCAGCAGCGTGTCGATAGTCGAGTCAAACACCTTGCGGCTGAAATCTGTCACCGAGTCGGTGTCGGTTACCGCCACCTTGCCAAAACTGGGGCTGGACGCCAGCTGTTGTGCCAGTGACAACTTGAACTCCTGAAAGCCGTCACAACCCACGGCGCGACAGAAGCGCACAACCGTCGGTTCGCTGACATCGGCCTGCGCCGCCAGATCCACAATCCGCATATTGATGACGTCATGCAGATTGGCCAGCACGTAATCGGCAACCTTGCGCTCGGACTTGCGCATCTGCTTGCTGGAGTTGCGTATGCTTTCAGTCAGTGCCGCAGGTTTCATGCAGGAAGATCCATTGCTTTCAGCCCATCATAGCGCATGGCCTGCGCGCTGACACGTTTGCAGTCGCTGTACCAGCTTCTGGTGTATGCCACCAAAGCCGCCATTGCTCATGATCAGGATATGCGTGCCACCGCCAGCTTGTGCCAGTTGTTCGACCATGCTGTCGATGCTGCGCTCAACACGTGCCGGCGCAGCGCAAGCAGCAGCGACATCATCCAGCGCCCAGTCAACATTTGCTGGCTGGTAGAACACCACCTCATCGGCATCTGCCAGCGCCGGTGCAATCTGTTCGCGGAAGATACCCATGCGCATGGTGTTGGAGCGCGGTTCCAGCACGGCGATGATTTTTTCACTGCCGACGCGTTTGCGCAGGCCGGCGAGCGTGGTGGCAATGGCTGTCGGGTGATGGGCGAAATCGTCGTAGACGCGCACGCTGTTGATGTCGCACAACAACTCCAGTCGACGTTTCACACCGAGAAATTTTCCCAGTGCTTCACAAGCCGTTTGCGGCGCGACGCCGACATGACGTGCAGCGGCAATCGCGGCCAAGGCATTATTCACATTGTGTTCGCCGCTGTGTTGCCATTGCACTTCACCGACGCATATGTTGTTGTGCCACACAATGAAATGCGAGCCATCTTCCGTTTTGTTTTCCGCGCGCCAGTCACCATCATCGCCGCCGGTGGTTTGTGCAGGCGTCCAGCTACCCATCGCCAATACGTCATTCAGTGCACGCGAATCGCGCGGTGAAATAATCAGGCCGTTGTGCGGAATCGTGCGCACCAGATGGTGAAACTGTTTCTGTATCGCGGCAAGATTTTCAAAAATATCGGCGTGATCAAATTCGAGATTGTTGAGAATCGCCGTGCGCGGGCGGTAATGGATGAACTTGCTGCGCTTGTCGAAAAAAGCGCTGTCATATTCGTCAGCTTCGATAACAAAAAAATCACTGCCGCCCAGACGCGCCGACACCGGAAAATCCTGCGGCACGCCGCCGATCAGAAAACCCGGCTGCATGCCGGCGTATTCCAGTATCCACGCCAGCATGCTGGTGGTGGTGGTCTTGCCGTGCGTGCCGGCCACAGCCAGCACCCAACGCCCCTGCAACACATGATCGCAGAGCCACTGTGGCCCGGAGGTGTAGGGCAATCCTTGATCAAGCATGTATTCGATGGCCGCGTTGCCACGACTCATGGCATTGCCGACGATCACCAGATCGGGCGCCGGCTGCAGATGTGCCGGCTCATAGCCCTGCTGTATGTGTATGCCCTGCTCCTGCAGCTGCGTGCTCATCGGCGGGTAAACATTGGCGTCGGAGCCGGTGACCGTATGGCCCAACTCGCGCGCCAACATGGCCAGGCTGCCCATGAACGTGCCGCAGATGCCCAGAAAATGCAGGTGCATGGCCTTCCCCTGTTTATGCCGCGGCGTTATCAGACGTCCAGGTTGGCAACGGCCAGTGCGTTGGTCTCGATGAAATCACGTCTAGGCTCCACCGCGTCGCCCATCAGGCAGGTGAAAATCTGGTCGGCGGCGATGGCGTCTTCGATAGTCACGCGCAACATACGGCGGCTGGCCGGATCCATGGTCGTCTCCCACAACTGCTCCGGGTTCATCTCACCGAGGCCTTTGTAGCGCTGGATGGTATGTCCCTTGCGCGACTCGTCCATCAGCCACTCCAGCGCCTGCTTGAAGCTGGTAGCTGCGGCAGTTTTCTCTCCGCGCTTGATGTAGGCACCTTCTTCCAGCAACCCCTGCAACTGGGCGCCGAGCTTGACGATGTGCTGGTATTCGCCGGAGGCAAAGAAGTCGCGCTGCATCAGATGCTCCATCGGCACGCCATGCGCGGTGATGCGCACGGCTGGCAGGAACAGGTGGCGTTCGCCGTCTTCCAGCACATTGACATCGAAACGGTGGCTGCCATTGGCATTGGCTTCGAGGGCGACTTGCAGCGCACTGCTCCAGTTGGCCACAGCTTCGCGGTTGCCGAGCTGCTCGACCGTCAGGGCGGGCTGATAGATCAACTGCTCCAGCACCGTTGGCGGATACAGGCGCGACAAACGCTCGATGATGGCCATGACATGGCGATACTCGTTCACCAGGGTTTCCAGTGCCGAGCCACCGATGCCGGGAGCGTCTGCGTTGACGTGCAGGCTGGAGCCATCAAGCGCTGCCTGGGTTAGATAGTTTGTTAGTGCTTGCTCATCTTTCAGATACTGATGTTGCTTGCCTTTGGCGATCTTGTACAGCGGCGGCTGGGCAATAAAGATATGGCCGCGCTCGATCAGTTGTGGCATCTGGCGGAAGAAGAAGGTCAGCAACAGCGTGCGGATGTGCGAGCCGTCAACGTCAGCATCGGTCATGATGATGATGCTGTGGTAGCGGAGTTTTTCCGGATCGAACTCGTCCTTGCCGATGCCACAGCCCATGGCGGTGATCAGGGTGCCCACTTCCTGCGATTGCAGCATCTTGTCGAAGCGGGCTTTCTCCACGTTAAGGATCTTGCCCTTCAGCGGCAGGATAGCCTGGGTGCGCCGGTCGCGGCCCTGCTTGGCCGAGCCACCGGCGGAGTCACCCTCCACCAGGTACAGTTCAGAAAGAGCGGGATCCTTTTCCTGACAATCCGCCAGCTTGCCCGGCAGGCCGGCGATATCCAGCGCGCCTTTGCGGCGGGTCATCTCACGGGCTTTACGCGCTGCTTCACGGGCGCGAGCGGCGTCAATAATCTTGCCGGCGATGGTCTTGCCGGCCGCAGGGGTTTCCAGCAGGTATTCCTCGAACTTCTCGTTCATGGCGGTGGCGACCACGTTGGTCACTTCCGACGACACCAGTTTGTCCTTGGTCTGGCTGGAGAATTTAGGATCCGGCACTTTTACCGAGACAATGGCGGTCAAACCTTCGCGGGCATCTTCACCGCTGGTGGCCACCTTCTCCTTCTTCATGAATCCCTCTTTCTCCATATAGGCATTGAGGGTGCGGGTGAGTGCTGTGCGGAAGCCCTGCAAGTGGGTGCCGCCATCGCGCTGCGGAATGTTATTGGTGAAACAGTAAACGTTTTCCTGATAGCCGTCGTTCCACTGCATGGCGATTTCCACACCGATGCCGTTAGTGCCCTCGGATTGCGGAATCACAAAGTGGAAGACGTTGTTGAGTGTGGCTTTGTTGGTGTTGATGTACTCAACAAAAGCCGCCAGACCACCCTCGTACTGGAACACTTCTTCCTTGCCGTCACGCTCGTCACGCAGGACGATACGCACGCCGGAATTGAGGAAAGACAGCTCGCGCAGACGTTTGGCGAGGATGTCGTAGCTGAAATGGATGTTGCTGAAGGTTTCCGGCGAGGGCCAGAACTGGATGGCCGTACCGCGTTTGTCGGTATCGCCCACTTCGCGCAGCGGGTACTGTGGCACGCCATCGCGGTATTCCTGCTCGTACAGCTTGCCGTTGCGGCGGATGTTCATCTGCAATTTGGTAGACAGGGCATTGACCACCGACACACCCACCCCGTGCAAACCACCGGAAACCTTGTAGGAGTTGTCGTCAAATTTACCGCCGGCGTGCAGCACAGTCATGATGACTTCGGCAGCAGACACGCCCTCTTCCTCGTGGATATCGACAGGTATACCACGACCATTATCGGTCACCGTGATCGATTCATCGGTGTGAATGGTGACGGAAACCTCGGTACAGTAACCAGCCAGTGCCTCGTCGATGCCGTTATCCACCACCTCGAACACCATGTGGTGCAGGCCACTGCCGTCATCGGTGTCACCGATGTACATGCCCGGACGCTTGCGCACCGCATCCAGGCCTTTCAGCACCTTGATACTGGAGGAATCGTAGCCGCTGTTGTCCTCAATGGACTTGTCTTCTACAGCCTGATTAACCGGTTGCTGGTCATCAATCTCGCTCATGTCTTTCCGCCCTGTCTGTCGTTCCGTTTGTTTCTATTGCTTGCCGCTGTGTTATATCAGCGGATTCTTTTAAAACCACAGGCTCTGTCAGCAGCCCGTTTCTTGAGTTTCCTTTACCACACCCTGTTCCACGTGGAACCATCGGGTACCAGAGCCTTCCGGCCAGCAGTCCCGCAAGCTATCCGGGTCTGTTGCCGTCACAAACACCTGGCTGCGCATTGCCGACAGCTGTCTGCACAGCGCTTGCCGGCGCTCGCGATCCAGCTCTGCAGGCAGGTCATCCACCAGATAGACACAGGTCTTGCCTGTCATCTCGTGGAGCAACACGCCCTGCGCCAGGCGCAAAGCACAGGCCAACAACTTTTCCTGTCCGCGCGACAGCACATCCTCAGCCGGCTTGCCGTCAATGCGAATATCTATATCCGCACGTTGCGGCCCGCTGTGTGTGGTGCCATGCTGCTGGTCGCGGGGCCTGTCGCGTTCAAGCACCTGCGCCAGCGACAGCTCGTCTGACCAGCCGCGCCGATACTGCAGGGATGGCGCATCCAGATCGACCAGCTCTCGCAGCAGATGCAGGAAATGCGGTTGCAGACGACGCACATAGGCCGCCCGCATGGCATCCACCTCCTCGGCACAGAGCACCAACTCCGCATCCCAGGGGGCCAATTCCGAATCGATTATTCTACCACGCCGCAGCAGGCTGTTGCGGTGTTTCAGGGCCTTCTGGATACGCCGCCAATGGAACAGGAACTCAGGTTCCACGTGGAACACACCCCAGTCGAGAAACTGCCTTCTCACCTTGGGGCCACCCTCCAGCAGGGAAAATGTCTCGGCGTTGATCAATTGCAGCGGTAACAGATCCGCAAGCTGCGCTGCGCTGTGTACCGGATTGCCGTTGATCTTGAACAGCTGCTGCTCATTACGTGAACGCATCACACCGACAGAAGCCTTGCCTGCCGGCGTAGCCAATTCCCCGTAAACCACACAACGTGTCGCCAGATGGTTGATCACCGGCGCCAGGCGCGTGCTGCGAAAGGAGCGCGCACGGGACAGGATGAAAATAGCCTCCAGGATACTGGTCTTGCCACTGCCGTTGCTGCCGGTAAACACGTTGACGTTGGCGCAGTTGTCTATCTGTACCTTGTCCAGATTGCGTACGCCACTGATTTGCAGACGCTGAATGCTCATCAGACTTCAATTTGATACGGACAAAAACAACAAACCCGGCTGATGCCGGGCTTGCGTTGGTTGTCGCGTTTGTAGGACTCGTGCATCAAAGACGCATCGGCATGACAACATAGAGAGCGTCCGAGCCTTCCGCAGCTTCAACCAAAGCACTGCTATTGGCATCAGCCAGGGCAATTTTCACGGTATCCGAAGCCAGCGCATTGAGCACATCCACCAGATAGCTGACATTGAAACCGATTTCGAAACCGCTGCCGTTGTAATCAATACCCACAATTTCTTCCGCTTCTTCCTGCTCCGGGTTGTTGGCCACCAGGGTCAGCTGGCCCGGCTCCAGAATCAGGCGCACGCCACGGTATTTTTCATTCGACAGAATGGCCGCACGCGAGAAAGCCTGACGCAATTCATTGCGCTCGGCATTGATAAGGTTACTACCACCACGCGGCAACACGCGCTCGTAATCCGGAAACTTGCCGTCCACCAGTTTGGTGGTAAACGTGAAATCTTCTGTTTGCGCGCGCAGATGGTTGCTGCCCAGCATCAACTGCACAGCCTGCTCACTGTCGGACAGGAAGCGCATCAACTCCATGACACCCTTGCGCGGCAGGATGGATTGACGCGGGCTCGCGCCTTCAATCGGCGTGTGCAATGTGCACAGGGCAAGACGGTGACCGTCGGTCGCCACGGTACGCACAAATTCCGGCGTGATCTCCAGCAGCATACCGTTCAGGTAATAACGCACATCCTGCTGCGCCATGGAAAAAGATACGGCATCAATCAGGCGCTTCAGCTGTTTTTGCTGGATGGCGAAAGACAAGGTATTGGGGCCGTCTTCCACACTCGGGAATTCCGTCGCCGGCAGAGTGGACAACGTGAAGCGGCTGCGGCCAGATTTAACTGTAACCTTTTGATTATCAACAGAAAAGTCAATTCTGGCGCCATCGGGCAAGGATTTGATGATATCCAGCAGCTTGCGCGCCGGTACAGTAATCTCGCCCGCCTGTACTTCATCATCCACACGAACGCGGCCAACCAGCTCCACTTCCAGATCGGTACCGGTCAACGACAACTGGCCATCCGCCAGCACCAACAACACATTAGACAGCACCGGCAAGGTCTGGCGGCGCTCGACTACCCCGGCCACCAGTTGCAGCGGTTTCAGCAGTGCTTCACGTAAAATCGTAAATTGCATGTTTGGCTCCCAATGCCGTTGGTGTCGGTGTGCTATTCATATTAATGGTTCGGGCTATCACGTTGTCAGCGCGCGCATCAGCTTTTTGTAATCTTCGCGCATTTCGGTGTCGCTGTCGCGCAGCTCGCGGATTTTACGACAAGCATGCAGCACAGTGGTATGGTCGCGGCCACCAAATGCATCACCAATTTCCGGCAGTGAATGATTGGTGAGTTCTTTCGCCAATGCCATCGCCACCTGACGCGGCCGCGCCACCGAGCGATTGCGCCGCTTGGCCAGCAAGTCGCTGGTCTTGATCTTGAAATATTCCGCTACGGTAGACTGGATATTGTTGATGCTGACCAGTTTATCCTGCAACGCCAGCAAGTCTTTCAATGAATCTTTTACCAACTCGACGTTGACCGGTCTGCCGGTAAAGTGCGCATGCGCAATCACACGCTTGAGCGCGCCTTCGAGATCGCGCACATGCGAACGTATGCGCTGGGCAATAAAAAATGCAGCCTCTGGTGGCAGCTCTATGCGCACTTCATCCGCTTTTTTCATCAGGATGGCAACACGGGTTTCCAGTTCCGGCGGCTCAACGGCAACCGTCAATCCCCAACCAAAACGCGAACGCAAGCGCTCCTCCAGCCCCTCCACTTCCTTGGGATAGCGGTCACAGGTGAGGATCATCTGTTGACCACCTTCCAGCAAGGCATTGAAGGTGTGGAAAAACTCTTCCTGTGAACGCTCCTTGCCTTCGAAAAACTGGATGTCATCAATCAACAAGGCATCCACTGATCGGTAGAAACGCTTGAACTCGTTGATGGCATTCAACTGCAACGCTTTAACCATATCGGCAACAAAACGCTCGGAGTGTAAATACACCACGCGCGCCTCGGGATTGCGGCGCAACAGCGCATTGCCGACTGCATGCATCAAATGGGTTTTACCCAAGCCGACGCCACCGTAAATGAACAGCGGGTTGTAGGAGCCGCCGGGATTCTCGGCCACCTGCATGGCCGCTGCGCGCGCCAGTTGGTTGGATTTGCCCTCGACGAAGTTGTCAAAGGTGAAATTGCGGTTGACGCTGCTCTGGTGCTTGACGTCGCCTTCTACCTGGGGCGTTGCCGCTGGTGCCGGTGGGATCAGTACCGCAGGCGCTCGCGCAGGCGGGTTGCTGATGATTTCCAGAGTCGGTCGCGCTTCCGTGCTGGCTGGTACCATTGGCGCTGTTGTCTGCTGGAAACCCGGTGAAGCAGCGCTCGCAACCTGCAACACAATGTCCACGTTGCGGCCGTTGCCATCCTGCTCGCGCAACAGTTCGCGCATGCGCGCTAGATACTTGTTGCTCACCCAGTCCGCCACAAAGCGGTTCGGCGCCGACACCACCAGCTGACGGTCGCTGCTGTCACTGGCTATCAACAACAGCGGTCGGATCCAGGTGTTGTACAGCTGCGAGGAAAGTTCGTCCTGCAAACGCGAAAGACAATAATTCCATAACGTTTGCGCCATAGGCAGGCTCCATCAAACCAGGGTTGACAACGAACTGAAGATATGAATTGGCTGTTGATAGTTTGTCCACAGCCATTTTCATCGTGGTGGCTTATTATCTCATCATTTCCTGTAGCAACAAGAGATAAAGCCTGTAACAGGCTGAAGATAAGCTGTGTATATCTTGTTATTATTTTTTATGGCGCTATTGCGTATTGTGCAAACAGCTTGCTTGAAATGACCCGCCCGAAGGGGTGAGGCGAACTGATGCAACGTATACGTTGCGTGAGCCGAACGCCGCAACTGCGTAGCAGTGTCGCCGGAAATTCCTGAGAAGGGCCATGAAATGGCCCGCCCGAAGGGATTCGAACCCCAGACCTCTGCCTCCGGAGGGCAGCGCTCTATCCAGCTGAGCTACGGGCGGAAAGGCGGGCATTGTATGCCCTAAACCGCGTTTTCGCTAACGTGCGGGTGCCCGTGTAATGAAAAATACCGCCGCAAGAATACACAGGCTGGCTGCTGCATAGTGCCAGGTCAGTTTTTCCTTCATGTACAACACGGCAAACGGCACAAATACCGTCAGTGCTATAGCTTCCTGGTAAATTTTCAGCTGCCCGATCGAGAAATGCTGGTAGCCGGCACGATTGGCCGGTACCTGCAAAAGGTATTCAAACAATGCAATCAGCCAACTGAGCACAGCGGCAAGCAACCAGGGTTTGTCGGCAAGATTCCTGAGGTGGGCATACCAGGCAAACGTCATGAACACATTGCTGAGTACCAGACCTACAAAAAACCACAATGGATTTGCAGCTGTCATGCGACGCTTGTGCCCTGCTTACTTGATGTGGGCGAGGATACCGTCCAGCTCGTCCAGGCTGTTGTACTTCAGCACCAGTTTGCCCTTGCCCTTGGCACTGTGCAGTACCTGCACCGGCACGCCGATTTTCTCGGACAAATCATCCTGCAAGCGGCGAATATCCGGATCCATCTTGATCTCGACTACCCGGCCTGCATTCTGCTCTTCCTGTTGCTGATGGATATTGCGCACCAGCGCTTCCGTCTGGCGCACGGACAAGCCCTTGTTCACCACGGTATTGGCTGCATCGCGCTGTGCATTGTCCGATAAACCCAGCAGCGCACGCGCATGGCCCATTTCCAGATCACCGCGCTCAAGCATGCGGCGTACTTCATCGGTGAGCGACATCAAACGCAACAGGTTGGTGACTGTCACTCGCGACTTGTGAACGACATCAGCCACTTCCTGATGTGTGAGATCAAACTCATCCTTCAGGCGTTGCATGGCAACAGCTTCTTCCATGGGGTTGAGATTTTCGCGCTGGATATTCTCGATCAACGCCATCGCAATGGCAGCGTTATCTTCAACAATGCGAACAACTGCAGGAATAGTATCCAGTCCTGCCAGTTGTGTGGCTCGCCAGCGACGCTCGCCGGCGATAATTTCATAGCGCGGGCTGCCCGCAACAACATCCGTGAGTGGGCGCACCACTATCGGTTGCATTACGCCCTGGGCCTTGATGGAATTGGCGAGTTCTTCAAGTGCAGCCGGATCCATGTCGCGACGCGGTTGATATTTACCACGCTGCAACCACTCAATCGGCAACTTCACCAACTGCCCATCCTTGAGTGATTTGTCCTGGGCGGTAACCACCGGTGCAGCAGCAATAGCTTCGGCAACCGCTTCCGGTGCAGTTTCTTCAACAGGCGTTTTTTTCAGTGCACCGCCGAGCAGTGCATCTAGACCCTTACCGAGTTTTTTCTTTTTCATAATGCTTTCCGGAAATAACTGATTTACTCGGCAACTGCCATTTCAGGCACATTGCTGGTGGCACCATGCCTACGCAGCATTTCACCTACCAGCGCGAGGTAAGCCAGTGCACCTTTGGATTGTCTGTCGTAATGCAGGACGGGCATGCCGAAACTCGGCGCTTCTGCCAGTTTGATGTTGCGTGGAATCACGCTGCGATAAAGTTTGTCACCAAAATGCTGCGTCAACTGACTGGTAACTTCAGCAGTAAGGCTGATGCGCGGATCGTACATCGTGCGCAAAATACCTTCGATTTCCAGTTGTGGATTAACAGCTGACCTGATCTGTTCAATGGTGCTGAGAAGATCAGACAAACCTTCCAGTGCGTAGTACTCGCACTGCATGGTAATTAATACACCATCTGCTGCAGTCAGGGCATTGACTGTCAGGATATTCAGCGCCGGTGGGCAATCAATGATGATGTAATCATAATCATCAGCAATTTTTTTCAGCTGATGCTTCAGGCGCTGCTCTTTCATCATCATGCTGAGCATTTCAACCTTGGCCGCCGTCAGATCGCTGTTCGCCGGCAATACATCACAACCAGAGGTTTCACCGCGCTGCACAGCCTGGCGGATATCAAAACTGTCATCAATCAACACTTCATAAACACTGTGTTCCAGCTCGTGCTTGTCAATGCCCAGACCCATGCTGGCATTGCCCTGTGGATCCAGATCCACCAGCAGCACACGGCGCTTGGTCGCCGCCAGCGAAGCCGCGAGGTTAACCGAGGTGGTCGTTTTGCCGACACCGCCCTTTTGATTGGCAATGGCAAGGATCTTGGTCACGTAGCTATTCCGTCAGAAGGGTTCGCAATTGACAATAATTCGATTTTAACAACAAGCAGATGGCGTTCAGCCTCGCAGCCCGGCACTTGCAGGGGCAGGCAGGCGCTCACCTTATAGGGTTTTGGCAACGCGCTCAACTCACTACCATCGAGCTGCGCTTTCATGGCCCAGAAACTGCCTCCCTCCAGCAACAGGTGCTGACTGGAATTCACAAAATCCGCCAACGAGGCATAGGCGCGAGAGACAATGCCATCAAAGCCGGTTTCCGGGCGATACTCTTCCACTCTCGATTGAACAACAGAAAAATTGCCGAGCTGCAGTGCGCTTTTCACCTGCACCATGAACCGGGTCTTCTTGCCGTTGCTGTCCAGTGCTGTGATCTGGCGATCCGGCCAGAGAATAGCTAGCGGAATCGAAGGGATACCCGGACCGGCGCCAACATCCAGCAAGCGTGTGCTGGTGATGTATTGGGCTACCGAAAGGCTGTCCAGAATATGGCGGCTGACCATCTCGCGCGGATCGCGCACCGCCGTGAGATTGTAGGCCTTGTTCCATTTATCGAGCAGTTGCACATAAGCCAGCCACTGCTCACGCTGTGCCTCACTGGCCGCAATACCGAGGGCAGCAAGACCCTTATCCAGCAAATCGCGCATCACTTTCCTTGTCGACAACAGCCTGATCAGCGGCAGATTTTTTCTTCAGATGAATCAACAACAGGGAAATAGCAGCGGGCGTGACACCGGGCACCCGAGACGCCTGTCCTATCGTCGCCGGTTGTGCCTGTGTCAGTTTATGCGTGACTTCATGCGACAAGCCCTTGATCTTGGCGTAATCAAAACCGGCGGGAATCGCTATGTTTTCCGAGCGATGCAGGCGCTCGATCTCTTCCTGCTGGCGATCAATGTAACCCGCATACTTGACGCTGATTTCCACCTGCTCCGCCACTTGCACATCGGGAACCGCTTCGCCCTTGAGACCGGCAATATCGGCATAACTGAATTCCGGACGCTTCAACAGATCAAGCAAACTGGCTTCGCGCAACAAAGGGCTGCTGATACGATCCGCCAGACTGTCGGCAGCCGGCGTACCGGGATGAATGAATGTGGTGCGCAAGCGTTCACTCTCAGCGGCAATGCCGTCGAGCTTGGCACTGAAACGCTGCCAGCGCAGATCATCCACCAGACCCAGCTCTCGGCCTTTGGCCGTCAGGCGCAAATCGGCATTGTCCTCGCGCAGCAATAAGCGGTACTCGGCACGACTGGTAAACATACGATAGGGCTCGCGTGTGCCAAGCGTAATCAGATCATCGATCATGACGCCGAGATAAGCTTCATCGCGTAATGGATACCAGCCTGGTTTGCCTTGCGACTTCAAACCGGCATTGAGACCGGCCAGCAGACCTTGCGCAGCCGCTTCTTCATAACCGGTCGTGCCATTGATCTGTCCGGCGAAAAACAAACCGTGAATGTGTCGGGTTTCAAGTGTGTGCTGCAAATCACGCGGGTCGAAAAAATCGTATTCGATGGCATAACCCGGCCGCGTAATATGGGCGTTTTCCATACCGCGAATCGAGCGCACCAAATCCAGCTGCACATCAAACGGCAGCGATGTGGACACGCCATTCGGATACAACTCGTGTGTGTTCAGCCCTTCGGGTTCGATGAAAACCTGATGTGAAAGTTTGTCGCCAAAGCGATGGATCTTGTCTTCGATCGACGGACAATAACGCGGGCCAATACCTTCAATCACACCCGTATACATCGGCGAACGATCCAGACCGCCGCGAATAATCTCGTGGGTTCGCTCATTGGTATGGGTGATGTAGCAATTCACCTGTTGCGGATGCTGATCCACCGAGCCCATGAATGACATCACCGGCAGCGGCGTATCGCCCGGTTGGGCTTGCATCACCGAAAAATCTACCGAGCGCGCGTCGATACGCGGCGGCGTTCCGGTTTTCAGGCGATCAACACGCAAGGGCAGTTCACGCAAACGCGCAGCCAGTGCCAGCGAAGGCGGATCACCTGCACGACCGCCGGCGTGATGATCCAGCCCGATGTGGATCTTGCCACCGAGGAAAGTACCCGCCGTGAGTACCACACACGGTGCAAAGAAACGGATGCCCGTCTGGGTAACGACACCTTGCACAGTGTCACCGTGCACGATGAGATCGTCGGCTGCCTGTTGGAAAATCTGCAAATTCGGCTGGTTTTCCAGTATCGAGCGTATCGCAGCCTTGTACAGCGCGCGATCTGCCTGGGCACGCGTGGCTCGCACCGCCGGCCCCTTGCGGGAATTGAGGATGCGAAACTGGATACCGGCCAGATCCGTCGCTCGCGCCATGGCGCCGCCCAGGGCATCAACTTCCTTCACCAGATGGCTTTTGCCGATGCCACCAATAGCAGGGTTGCAGGACATCTGACCCAATGTCTCGATGTTATGCGTCAGCAACAAGGTCTTGCAGCCCATGCGTGCAGCAGCCAGACAGGCTTCGGTGCCTGCGTGACCGCCGCCGATAACAATGACATCAAAGCGCTCTGGGTAATCCATAACGTCGAAAGTAAATACGGGAAGGGCAGCGAGTATATAGGCCGGTTATTTTTTGAGCAAACAAGGATCGACTGTCAATTTGCAATTCCACAGATATGTACTAGAAATAGATAAGAAATATTTATGTAAGGTATTTAAAGATTTTGTTCTGGTAATTAATAGGGCGCGCGTTGCCTGTGCAAAAGCCAGAATTTTGTTTATTTATCATGCACTTGCTTATATAAAAAAGCAGGGTGTAATTGCTGTTTTTCAGCTTTGTAGCCTGTGATTTGCCAGCGTGAGCTTCGCCGGTTGCATGGCATTATTTCCTGCTTGTTGTTCTTATGCTTTTAATAAACATAGGTTACCAACAAGATATTTTTAAAAACTAAAGTTAATAACAGCCTCCTGTGGATAAGCCGGAATAATACCGGGATAACTGCGCAATTCTTACGGATACCGACCCCCTTGCGGCTCGTGGTATCATTCCAGCCCATTTTTAAGCCTGAATCCTGACTACGAGGTCTGACTTTCAGGTCTGACCTCTTTCCAGACGCGACCGACATGCGAGATGTAATCCATGGATCTAGCCTACACCGATAAACAGAAAGCCTTTCGCGCAGAAGTTCGCGAATGGCTGGCGGCCAATGTACCTGCGGAGCCTCTGCAATCCTTTGATACTGAAGAGGGTTTCAGGCAACACCGCGAATGGGAAGCAAAACTCAATTCCGGCCGCTGGGGCATGGTGACTTGGCCGGCTGATCTCGGTGGCCGCGGCTGCGACCTGATCGAATGGCTGATCTTTGAAGAGGAATACTGGCGCGCCGGCGCGCCGCTGCGCGTCAACCAGAACGGTATCTTCCTGCTGGGCCCAACCTTGATGGAGTACGGCACGGCTGAACAAAAGGCAGATATCCTGCCGAAAATGGCCAATGGCACCGAGGTCTGGGCGCAGGGCTGGTCCGAGCCGGGCGCCGGTTCAGACATGGCCGCCATCCGTTCCAAAGCTGAGCTTTCCGAAGACGGCACGCACTACATTATTAATGGTCAGAAAACCTGGTCTACGCGCGCGGTATGGGCCGACCAGTGCTTCGGTATGTTTCGTACCGATCCAAAATCCGAACGCCATCATGGCCTGACCTTCATTCTGGTGCCGCTGAACCTGCCCGGCATCACCGTGCGCCCCATCCCTCAGCTGGACGGCCTGCCCGGTTTTGCAGAAATATTCTTCGACAACGTCAAAGTGCCGGTCGAGCGCCGTTTGGGCAAAGAAGGTGAAGGCTGGAAAGTCGCCATGGCGACCGCCGGTTTTGAGCGCGGTTTGATGCTGCGCTCTCCCGCGCGCTTCCAGAACACCGCACGCCGTCTGGTAGAACTCTATAAAGAAAATCGTGCAGATGCGGATCGTGATCCGTCGGTGCGCGATGCGGTGTTGAAGGCATACATGGATGCCGAAGCGTACACGCTGACCACTTATCAAACCGCTTGCCGACTGAACAAAGGCGGCAAGATTGGTCCGGAATCCTCCACCAACAAGATTTTCTGGTCGGAGCTGGATCAGCGCATGCACGACACAGCCATGAGTATTCTTTCCGCGCGTGCCGAATTGTTGCCACATGCGCCAGCGGCTGCGGGCGTCGGCACCTGGCTTGACGGTTTCCTGTTCGCGCAATCCGGGCCGATTTACGCCGGCACCAACGAAATCCAGCGCAATATTATCGCCGAACGCATGCTGGGCATGCCGAAATAATTCGTAGGGGCGTGATTTATCACGCCCCAACAGATAGAACGAGGTAGTAACAGTGGACTTTACATTTACCGAAGATCAACTGCTGTTCCAGGAAGAAGTGCAAAAATTCCTGGTGAACGAAGTGACGCCGGAAAAAATCCGCGCACTGTGGGAAACGGAAACCGGCCGCAGTGATGAACTGTGGGCGGCAATGGCCGGCATGGGCCTCACCGGTTTGACCGTGCCGGAAGAATTTGGCGGCATGGGCATGAGCGCGGTGGATTTCGTATTGCTCGCGCAAGCCTGCGGTTTTGTCGCACTGCCGGAACCATTGGTGGAAACCGTGCTGGTCGCCGTGCCGATGATCAACGCCCTGCCGGATGATGCAGTGAAATTTGCCTGGCTGCCGCGCATCGCTTCCGGCGAAGCGAAAGTTGCTGTGGGCTTGTCACAGAATCTTCTTGTAGCAGATGCACATATCGCCGATCTGTTGCTGCTGCAAAACGGTGACGATGAAATTCACGCCGTTACGAAAAGCATGGTGCAACTGACGCACAATGAAAGCGTTGATCCCTCACGCAAACTATTCAGCGTGCAGTGGACACCGTCGCCAGCAACGTGCGTGGCGCGCGGTGAAGAAGCGAGAAAAATCCTGGCCGATGCGTTCAATGCCGGTGTGCTCGGTGCTGCCGCGCAAGCACTGGGCCTCACGCAGCGCATGATCGAGATTTCGGTGAAATACACCACGGATCGCACACAGTTCGGCAAACCTATCGGTTCCTTCCAAGCGGTGAAACACCGTCTCGCCAATGTCGCCGTGCCGCTAGAATACGCGAAAGCCGTGGTGCATCGCGCAGCGTTTTCCATTGCAAATGATCACCCGGATGCGGCGCTGCATGTGTCGCACGCGAAACTTGCTGCCAGCGAAGCCTCGCTGCTCGGTGCGAAAAACGGTATTCAGGTGCACGGCGCGATGGGCTACACCTGGGAAGTCGATATGCACATCTTCATGAAGAAAGCCTGGGCGTTGAACAACACCTGGGGCGATGTCGCGTTCCATAAAAATCGCGTGGCCGATTTTGTACTGGCAGACGGTGCGAAGCTCGGCGCAGGTAATACGTTTTGAATTTTTCCTTCTCCCGCTTGCGGGAGAAGGTGCCCGCAGGGCGGATGAGGGCGTCCCTCACCCGGCGCTGTGCGCCACCCTCTCCCACACTGGGAGAGGAAATTTGAATTGCATGAGGATTTGAAAATGCCAGAAGCCTATATTGTCGACGCAGTACGCTCACCCACCGGCCGCCGCAAAGGTGGTTTGTCACAGGTGCACGGCGCCGATCTCGGCGCGCATGTATTGAAAGCGATTGTCGAGCGCAACGGCATTCCCGACAACGAATACGACGATGTGATTTTCGGTTGCGTCGACACCATCGGCCCGCTGGCGGGTGATATTGCGCGCACGGCGTGGCTTGCTGCCGGTTTGTCGCAGGAAGTGCCGGGTACCACGATCGATCGCCAGTGTGGTTCTTCGCAGCAAGCGGTGCACTTCGCTGCACAAGCAGTGATGAGTGGCACCATGGATGTCATCGTCGCCGGCGGCGTACAGACCATGACGCAAATCCCGATTTCCTCGGCGATGACTGCTGCCGAACCGATGGGTTTCAAGGATCCGTTCAGTGGCTCCACCGGTTGGGTCGCGCGCTACGGCGCCGAACCGCCGACCCAATTCAAATCTGCACAGATGATTGCCGACAAATGGAACCTGTCACGCAAGGATCTCGAAATTTTTTCGCTGGAATCGCACACCCGCGCCTTGAAAGCGATTGCAGAAGGCCGTTTCAAGCGTGAAATCATTCCGATGGCAGGTGTGGAAAACGACGAAACACCGCGCCAGTCTTCACTGGAAAAAATGGCCGAGCTCGATTTTCTGTTCGGCTGCGACAAGGTCACGGCTGCCGTGTCATCGCAAACCTGTGATGCTTCTTCCGCAATGCTGATTGTTTCCGAAGCCGCATTGAAGCGTTACAACCTGAAACCGCGCGCACGCATTCACCACATGAGCGTGCGCGCAGAAGATCCAATCTGGATGCTGACCGCACCGATATCTGCCACGCAATACGCACTGAAAAAAGCCGGCATGAAAATGTCGGACATTGATGTGGTGGAAATCAACGAAGCGTTTGCGTCAGTCGTCATGGCCTGGTTAAAAGAAACCGGCTACGACCACGCCAAAACCAATGTCAACGGCGGCGCGATTGCGCTCGGCCATCCTCTGGGCGCCACCGGCACTCGTCTGATGACCACGCTGTTGCACGAACTGGAGCGCACGGGCGGCCGCTACGGCCTGCAAACCATGTGCGAAGGCGGCGGCCAGGCCAACGTCACCATCATTGAAAGACTGTAATGCCTCATAAACCCTCTCCCGCTCGGGGAGAGGGTGGCGCACAGCGCCGGGTGAGGGAAACAAACTGAATGAGGAGAAAGAACATGGGTATTCTCGATAATCGCATTGCCATCATCACCGGCGCCGGTGGCGGTCTTGGCGCTGCGCATGCGCGCGTATTTGCAGCAGAAGGTTGCGCTGTTGTGGTTAACGACATCAATCGCGAAGCTGCACAGAAAGTGGTCGACGAAATCAAAGCCGCTGGCGGCAAAGCCATCGTCAACACGTCGGATATCACCAACTATGCCGACAGCGAAAACGCTGTGAAGGAAGCCATCGCCGCATTTGGTGATCTGCACATCGTATTGAACAACGCCGGTATCAATCGCGATCGCATGTTTGCCTCCATGAGCGAAGCGGAGTGGGACGCCATCATGGCCGTGCATCTGAAAGGCCACTTCTGTATCAGCTCGCACGCCGTGCATTACTGGCGCGATCAATCCAAAGCTGGCAAGGCCGTGGATGCGCGCATCATCAACACCACTTCTGGTGCTGGTCTGCAGGGCTCCGTGGGTCAATCCAACTACGCCGCTGCAAAAGCCGGTATCGCTGCACTGACATTGAACCAGGCAGCTGAACTCGGTCGTTACGGCATCACTGCCAACGCGATTGCACCGGCGGCGCGCACCGGTATGACCACTGCCGTGGAATCCATGGCCACGCGCATGGCGAAGCCAGAAGACGGTAGCTTCGATTACTGGGCGCCGGAAAACGTGTCTTCACTGCTGGCGTGGCTGGGCTCTGCGGAATCCGCGCATGTCACCGGTCGCATCTTTGAAGCGGAAGGCGGCAAGATTTCTATCGCCGACGGCTGGCGCACTACTGCAGGTGTTGACAAAGGCGCACGCTGGGAGCCGGCAGAAGTGGGCACGGCGATGAAAGAATTGCTGGCAAAAGAAGTGCCGGCACAGAAAGTTTACGGGACGTGATGCGATTTTCCCTCTCCCATTTGGGGAGAGGGTGCCGCAAAGCGGCGGGTGAGGGATTTCGTGCAGCCCTCACCCCCCTGCCCCTCTCCCCAAATGGGAGAGGGGAGAATTAGCTGAAGAGGTTTAGCGAGTGGAATTCAGATTCACCGACGAACAGAAAATGATCCGCGAAACAGCGGAAAGTTTTTTGCAAGACGTCTCGACAAGCGAAGCCGTGCGCAAGGCGATGGCGACAGAAGCGGGTTACGATCCGGAACTGTGGCAGCGTATCTGCACGGAGTTGTGTTTTCAGGCGATCACGATTCCTGAAGCGCATGGTGGTATGGGTCTGGGTTATGTCGAACTCGCTGCCGTGCTGGAACAGATGGGCCGCGTGCTGTTGTGCTCACCGTTTTTCTCTACTGTGTGCCTCGGCGTCAACGCATTGTTGGTGGCAGGTACAGAGGAACAGCAAGCCGAGTATCTGCCACAAGTTGTCGAAGGCTCGTTGACAGCAACCCTTGCCTACACCGGTGCCGCAGCAGCACGTGCCGGCGGCGACTGGGGTGCGAATGCTGTAGAAGTGACTTGCAAGAAACAGGGCGACAGCTATGTGCTGAACGGCACCTTGCGCTACGTGATCGACGGCCACACCGCCGACCTGTTGATCATTGCCGCCCGCGTAGAAAATTCGCAAGGAGAGAACGGCATTTCGTTGTTTGCCGTGCCTGCCAACACTGCAGGTATTGCGCGCCGCTGGACACCGACAATGGATCAGACACGCCATCAGGCTGACATTGTCCTGAGTAATGTCGCTGTGTCGGCAGCGGCCTTGATGGGAACAGAAGGCCAGATGTGGCCGGCGCTGGAAAAAGTCATCAGCCTCGCCAAGATTGCCGTGGCCGCCGAACAAATGGGTGGCGCGCAGGAAATTCTCGACAAGACCGTTGCCTTCATGCAGGAGCGCGTGCAATTCGGCCGCAGCATTGCCAGCTTCCAGGCAGTAAAACATAAAGCGGCCGACATGATGCTCAAGTGCGAAGTGTCGCGCTCCGCTGTTTATTACGCAGCCTGTGTTGCACAGGAAGCGATGAGTGCCGATGGTGATGCTGCGATTGCCGCAGAGCTGAGTGAAGCTGCCGCGATGGCGAAGTGCTATTGTTCGGAGACGTTTTTCTTCAACGCCGGCAATGCGATCCAGTTGCACGGCGGTGTCGGTTTTACCTGGGAATACGACGTGCATCTGTATTTCAAACGCGCCAAGGCCAGTGAATTGTATTTGGGCAATGGTGCGCAGCAGCGCGAATTGATCGCGCAGATGTTGCTTGATGTATAAACCCTTCTCCCGCTTGCGGGAGAATGTGCCCGAAGGGCGGATGGGGGCCCTCACCCGCCGCGTTGCGGCACCCTCTCCCCAAATGGGAGAGGGAAACAAGAGAGTGAATGAATGAAACTGACATTCAGCAAAGAAGACGAATTGTTCCGCGAAGAAATTGCAGGCTGGTTGAAAACCAATCTGGTCGGCGAATTCGAGCAACTGAAATTTCGCGGCGGCCCCGGCGATGAACATATGTTCCCGCACGAGCGCAAACGCTGGGAAGAGAAACTGGCCGAAGGCGGCTGGACCTGCGTGGGCTGGCCGAAAGAATACGGCGGTCGCGGCGCCTCGATTGAACAGCAGGTGATTTTTTTCGAGGAATACGCGCGCGCCGGCGCTCCCGGCCGCGTCGGCCATATCGGTGAAGGTCTGGCTGGCCCGACACTGATCGCGTTTGCTACCGAAGAACAGAAGCAGAAATATCTTCCCGGCATTGTCAGTGGCAAGGAACTGTGGTGTCAGGGTTATTCCGAGCCGGGCGCGGGTTCCGATCTCGCCAACGTCAAAACCAAAGCGCGTTTTGATGAAGCCAAGGGCAAATGGATCATCAACGGCCAGAAAGTATGGACGTCGCTCGCACACGAATCCGACTGGTGTTTCGTGGTCGCGCGTACCGATCCGGATTCGGTTGCGCACAAAGGCCTCGGTTTCTTTCTGGTGTCCATGCATCAGCCAGGCGTTACTGTGCGTCCGATTGAACAATTGACCGGCACGTCCGAATTCAACGAAGTGTTTTTCGACGATGCTGTCGCAGACGATATTGTCGGTGCGCCGGGCGACGGCTGGAAAGTGGCGATGGGTCTGCTCGGTTTCGAGCGCGGTGTTTCCACACTCGGCCAACAGATGTTGTTCCAGAACGAACTCGACGAAATCGTGCGCATCGCGAAAGAAAACGGTGCAGCGAAAGATCCAGTACTGCGCCAGCGCATTGCCGAAGCACACACCGGTTTGCGCCTGATGCGTTACAACGCCATGCGCATGTTGTCGGCGGGCGATGATGGTGCGCTCGACAAATCTTCACTGGTATACAAACTGCACTGGGCCAGCTGGCACCGCAATCTCGGTGTACTGGCAATGGATGTGCTCGGCCCTGAAGCCGAGATGATCGAAAGCGCGCCGTACAATCTCACGCGCTTGCAGTCGATGTATCTGTTCACGCGTTCCGACACTATTTACGGCGGCACCAACCAGATCCAGCGCAATATCATCGCTGAGCGCGGGCTGGGCATGCCGAAGGAAGCGAAAGGTAGATAAAACCCTCTCCCGTTCGGGGAGAGGTGGCGTCCAGCGCCGGGTGAGGGCCCCCATCCGCCCTTCGGGCACCTTCCCCCGCAAGCGGGAGAAGGAAATACAGCAAAGAGAGAATTAATCATGCAAGACGTAAGAAACAATCCCGAATACGTTCCCGGTCACGGTTTGCTGAAAGGCAAATCTGTGCTGATCACTGCCGCCGCCGGTGTTGGCATCGGTTTCGCCGCTGCAAAAAAATCTGTTGAAGAAGGCTGTCGCGCCATTGTGATCAGCGATGTGCACGAAGGCCGTCTGCAGGCATCTGTCGAGAAGCTGAAAGAAGAAACCGGGCTGCAAAACGTCTGGGGTAAAGTCTGCAATGTGGTGGTGGAAGACGAAGTGCAGGCGCTGATTGCGTTTGCTGAAGAAAAGCTCGGTGGCGTTGATGTGTTGATTAACAACGCCGGCCTCGGCACGTCAAAACTGTTGATTGAAATGGAAGATCCGGAGTGGAATAAAGTCATCGACGTGACCTTGAACGGCACCATGCGCATGACGCGCCACATGATGAAAGTGATGAAGCCGCGTGGCACAGGTGTCATCGTCAACAACGCTTCTGTTCTTGGCTGGCGCGCACAGAAAGAACAGGCGCACTACGCTGCAGCGAAAGCTGGCGTGATGGCGTTGACGCGTTGTGCTGCGCTTGAGGCAGCGGATTTCGGTGTGCGTATCAACGCTGTGGCGCCGTCACTGGCTGTGCACCCGATGCTGAAAAAATCGGCGCCGGAAGAATTGCTGAAAGAACTGGAAGGTAAGGAAGCGTTCGGTCGTGGCGCGGAAGTGTGGGAAGTGGCGAACGTGATGATGTTCCTCGCCTCCGATTATTCATCGTACATGACCGGCGAGATTCTTGCTGTCAGCGCGCAGCGCGCATAACCCGTAGGGGAAGGCCTTGTGCCTGCCCATAGAGGGCGACCACAAGGGTCGCCCCAACATCGGCAACTGAAAAGAGGCGATTGATGACCACAATTTTCAAACACCCGAACGAACTGCTGCAATCCGTTGGCAAGCAGCTGGGCCACAGCGAATGGCTGCTGGTGGATCAGGATCGCATCAACAAGTTTGCCGATGCCACTGGCGATCACCAGTGGATACACGTCGATCCCGTAAAAGCGAAAGACGGCCCGTTTGGCGCTTGTATCGCACACGGCTATCTCACGCTGTCGCTGGTCAATCTTTTTCTGCCGCAGATTGTTGACGTGCAAGGCATTTCAATGGGTGTGAATGTCGGTTGCGGCAAGATCCGTTTTCCCATGCCGGTAAAGGTTGGTTCGCGCGTGCGCGGATCCGGCGAAGTGGTGGAAGTGGAAGAAGTCAAAGGCGGTATCCAGGCTGTGATTCGCGTTACCGTCGAAATCGAGGGCAGCGACAAGCCGGCCTGTGTGGTCGATACGATTTCCCGTTATTTCCCAGCGTGATTTGTCGGGGCACGGCATGCCGTGCCCGTACACACGCATTGTTATTTCACAGAGGTAAAAAGTCATGAGAGAAGCAGTCATCGTATCCGTCGCCCGCACCGGTCTCGCCAAATCGTTCCGTGGCGGTTTCAATGAAACCGAAGCGCCGGCCATGGCCGGCCATGTGGTGCGCGCGGTAGTCGAGCGCGCCGGTATTGATCCTGCGTCGGTAGAAGACGTGCTGTTTGGCGCTGCCGCGCAGCAGGGCACGCAAGCCTATTGTCTGGGCCGTCTGGCTGCCATTGCCGGCGGCTTGCCGGAAACCGTCGCCGGTATGGCGATGGAGCGTCAGTGCGCGTCAGGTTTGATGACGATTGCCACGGCCGCGAAGTCCATCATGTGCAACGAGATCGACATCGCCGTTGCCGGTGGCGTGGAATCCATCTCGCTGACACAAAACAAACACAAGAACACCTTTCGTTCACAGTCGGAAGTAGTGAAAGCGCTGGATCCGGCCGCCTACATTCCGATGCTGGAAACCGGCGAAGTAGTGGCCGAGCGTTACAAGATTTCGCGCGAAGCACAGGACGAATATTCGTACCTGAGCCAGATGCGCACCGCGCAAGCGCAGAAGAACGGCATCTTCAACGACGAAATCGTGCCGATGAAAACCACCATGTCGGTGTTCAACAAGGAAACGAAAGAAACCACGTTCAAGGAAACTGTTGTCGATCGTGATGATTGCAACCGTGCCGACACCACGCTGGAAGGCCTCGCCAAACTGGAGCCGGTGTGGAAAGACGGCCAGTGGGTGAAAGAAGGCAAATATGTCACCGCAGGCAACTCCTCGCAGTTGTCCGACGGCGCCGCTGCCAGTTTGTTGATGGAGCGTTCACTCGCCGAGAAAAAAGGCTTGCAACCACTGGGTGCCTATCGCGGTCTCGCGGTTGCCGGCTGCAAATCCGACGAGATGGGCATCGGCCCGGTGTTTGCCGTGCCCAAACTGCTGGCGCGTCACGGCCTGAAAATGAGCGACATCGGCTTGTGGGAACTGAACGAAGCGTTTGCTTCGCAAGTGATCTATTGCCGCGACACACTCGGCATTCCGAATGACATCATGAACGTCAACGGCGGCGCGATTGCCATTGGCCATCCATTCGGCATGAGCGGTGCGCGCATGGTGGGTCACGCGCTGCTGGAAGGCAAACGCCGCGGTGTGAAATATGTGGTGGTGACCATGTGCATCGGCGGCGGCCAGGGTGCTGCCGGCCTGTTTGAAGTGTTCTGATCGACTGCGCAGGAGCGTGACATGACGTTCAGTGTTCGTCGAATAGATCACGCAGTGTACTGGGTGCGCGACGTGGAAAAATCGAAAGATTTCTACACGCGCGTGCTGGGTTTGCAGGAAGTGGTGAGCGAACGCGGTACCTGTCTGTTGCGTGCGCCCGACAGCGAACAGCATCACGATCTTGGTTTGTTCCAGGTGGGCAGCAGTGCGCCGCGCACGGCGCGCGGTGCAGTGGGGTTGTACCATATTGCGTGGAAAGTAGAGACCATCGAGGATCTTGCGGCGGCGCTCTACGTACTGAAGCGCGAAAATGCATTGACTGGCGCTTCCAGCCACGGCGCTACCAAGTCCGTATACGGCGTCGACCCGGACGGCAATGAATTTGAAATCACCTTCACCATTCCGCGAGCGGATTGGGGACGCTGGGAGAACAGTGGAACTGTCGAACCGCTGGATCTCGCCGCTGAAATGGCGCGCTATGGCAAGAAAATCTGAGGCGAGCAACATGCAACTGAACAGCACCGAAGAACTGATCGCAGATATTCGTGCGGGAAAAATGGTCATTCTCATGGATGACGAAGATCGCGAGAACGAAGGCGATATCATCATGGCTGCCGAACACTGCGGCGCCGAGCATATCAACTTCATGGCGAAATATGCGCGCGGCCTGATCTGCATGCCGATGTCCCGTGAGCGTTGCGAGCGCCTGGGTTTGTCGTTGATGGTGCAGAAAAATGCTTCCGGTTTCGGCACCAAATTCACGGTGTCGATTGAAGCGGCAACCGGTGTCACCACGGGTATTTCCGCTGCAGATCGTGCGCGTACCGTGCAGGTAGCCGCAGCCAAGAATGCGCAGGCGAGTGACATCGTGCAGCCCGGCCATATTTTTCCGTTGATTGCCGAGCCAGGTGGTGTGTTGAGCCGCACCGGCCATACCGAAGCGGCCTGCGATCTCGCGCGTCTTGCCGGGCTGGAGCCTGCCGGCGTGATATGTGAAATCATGAACGACGACGGCACCATGTCGCGTCGCCCCGACCTCGAAGTGTTTGCCAAAGAGCACAACCTGAAAATTGGCACCATTGCCGATCTCATTCACTATCGGCTGGTGAATGAGCGCACGGTGGAAATTGCCGAGCGTGCGCCGATAGAAACCGATTTCGGCACGTTTGATCTGGTGACGTTTACCAACAAAGTTGACAACGAATATCACTATGCGCTGGTGAAGGGCGATATCACACCCGATACGCCGACACTGGTGCGCGTGCATCTGGCCACGGCCATGCGCGATCTGTTCTGTGCGCAACCGCCGGGCATGAAAATCTGGAACACGCGCCGCTGCCTGGAGCGCATCGCACAGGAAGGCAAAGGTGTACTGGTGCTGATTCATCAATGTGAAAGCGCACAGGACCTGCACGACAGCGCGCTGACCATGCTGGGCAAGAAGCCCCTGCAAAACACTGCCGCCAGTCCGAATGTTTACAAAACCGTGGGTGTGGGTGGACAGATATTGCGTGAGTTGGGTGTGGGCAAGATGCGTGTGCTCGGTCAGCCGCTGCGCTATCGCGCCATTTCCGGCTATGACCTGGAAGTGGTTGAACATATTGCTTGCGAATAACGAGCGCCTGTGAATAAAAAACGGCAGTACAGTGCGTGAAAAAATCGATACCGTATTATCAGCGCCCTGTGGTGTTGAGCGTGCTGGTCTGCACGTTCATGGCGTTGCTTGCCAATTTCTCGCTGTGGAAAGCGCTGGCTGCAGCCGTTGACCTGCATACTGCGCAGGGCGCGCTGTTTGCATTGAGTCAGCTGGTATTGGTGGTTGCCGCCACCGTTTTCCTGCTGGCATTTTTTGCCTGGCCACGTCTATTGCAGTTGGCAATGACAGTATTTTTGCTGGCAGCTGCCAGCAACGCCTATTTCATGGACAACTACGGCGTGGTGATTGAAGCGTCGATGATCCAGAATCTGGTACAGACCGATGTGCGCGAAGCTACCGAGTTGCTCACACCAAAAATGGCGGTCTACATGTTGTTGCTGGGTGTATTGCCTTCCGTCCTGGTCTGGCGCGTGCCGCTGGTGTTTGGCCGTTGGCACAGGACGCTGTTGTTGCAGATTGTTACACTGGTGGTGAGTCTGGCGGTGGTGTTTGCGGCGGCGGGCAGCATGTACAAACACTTCTCGATTGTGCATCGTCAGAACAAGGTGTTGCGCATGCTGGTCAATCCGGTGGCGCCAATACTGGCAGTGGCTGAGTTCAGTCTCGGCATCGCGCGCGAGGTACAAACGACAATCACGCCCATTGCCGAAGATGCCAGGCAGTCACCGGCGTATCAGCAGAAAAACAAAAAATCGGTTGTCGTCTTTGTGCTGGGTGAAACGGCACGCGCAATGAATTTCCAGTTGAACGGCTATGCGCGCGCTACCAATCCGCAGCTTAGCCAGTTGCCGGTCATCAATTTTCCGAACACCTGGTCTTGCGGTACGGCAACGGCAGAATCTGTGCCATGCATGTTTTCCATGCTCAAACGCACCCATTACAGCGCCAGCAAGGCCAAATCCCAGGAAAGTCTTCTGGATGTGCTGCATCGCGCGGGTGTGGCTGTGTTGTGGCGCGACAACAACTCCAGTTGCAAAGGTGCCTGCGACCGCGTGGGCAGTGAGGATTTACGCAGACAGAAAGATCCACAACTGTGTTCAACCGGAGAGTGTTTTGATGAAATCCTGTTAAGCGGTTTGCAGGAAAAAATCGATAATGCGCAAAGTGATATGTTCATTGTCCTGCACCAGAAAGGCAGTCACGGCCCGGAATATTTTCGTCGCTCACCCGGCAACATGAAAACATTCCTGCCCGAATGTGATCGGGCCAATGTCATGGATTGCGAGCGCCAGAGCATCGTCAATGCCTATGACAACACCATTCTTTACACAGATTTCTTTCTCAGCCGCGTGATAGATCTGCTGCAGAAGAACAGCGAACGTTACGACACCATGATGTTCTACATGTCGGATCACGGCGAATCACTGGGCGAGAACAATATCTACCTGCATGGATTCCCCTACCCTATTGCGCCTGAGGAACAGCGGCACATCCCGTTCATCGCCTGGTTTTCGCAGGGCTTTGCTGCAGCAACGGGGCTGGATCTTGACTGCATCAGGTCACGAGCGTCAAACGAGTATTCGCACGACGACTTATTCCACACAAGTCTTGGGCTCTTGGCCGTACAAACCGCAGTCTATGCGCCGGAACACGATGTTTTCGGTGCGTGCCGAAAACAGAGCAGGTAAAATCGCAGCCCTCTGAACAGAGCCAACGACCTTCCGTGCAACCGACATCCATGGAGAAGACTATGAGCACTACCACCACCAAACCCGCACCGCTGGCCGGCCTGCGTGTCATCGATTTCTCCATCCTCGGTCCCGGGGCTACCGCGCACCATTTTGCGGAGCTGGGTGCAGATGTCATCAAGGTGGAAGTACCGGGTGGCGATTATGTGCGCGTCATGACCTGGCCGATTGTTGAAGGCATTTCCCTGTTGCACTGGCATATCGCGCGCGGCAAGAAATCCATCGAGCTCGATCTGAAAACTCCCGAAGGCAAGGAAATCTTCAAGGAACTCTGCAAAGACGCCGACATCATCATTGAAGCCATGAAACCGGGCACACTGGATCGCCTGGGCCTGAGCTTTGAAGAACTGAAAAAAGTGAATCCGAAAATCGTGTTCTGCTGTGTCTCCGGTTACGGCATGACAGGCCCTTACGAGAACATGCCTTCACACGGTGTGGCGTATGACACCTGGGCAGGCTGCGTGGAGCCGGCACGCGATGAAGAAGGCATGGTCTACCTGCCGGCGCATCCGTCCATTGGCATGCACGCTGGTCCCTTGCTCGGCGCATTCGCCGCATTGAGCGCAGTGTTCCGTGCGCGTGCAACCGGCGAAGGTTCATTGGTGGAAATCGGTCAATCCGATGGCGCCGCCTACATGGACTGGTACCGCATCGAGAGCTACAAAGCCTATCAACGTCCGCAGTCGGAAGTAACCGGTAACGCGGCAGACGATTACCGTCGTCGCCCGGTCGGCACCGCTGGCCTGAAGGAAGGTGTGCGCTATCAGGCTTACGAATGCAAAGACGGCTATGTGTTGTTCATGGCCTCCGAGCAGGCATTCTGGAAAAACTTCTGTCAGGCGCTGGATCGCATGGACATGTTCGAGAAATGGCCGGGCAAGAAACTGGCCGACCATGCGCCGGGCAATCGCGAAATGCAGCGTGAGCTGACCGAAATTTTCAAAACCAAAACCATCAAGGAGTGGATGGATTGGGGCGTGAAAGTGAACACGCCGATCGCGCCGGTGTACAACTCGGAAACCGTGATGGAAGACGAGCACTTCAAGGCGCGCTTCAAGTGGTATCCGCACGAAACACACGGCGCGGATATGATGAGCTATCCGGTGCACTTCGTTGGCGAAGAACTGCCCGTCCCCACCAAGGCGCCGACTCCTGGCCAGCACCGCGATGAAATTCTCAAGCGCTGCCTGCATCTGGATGAAGCAAAAATTGCCGAACTGGAAAGCAAAGGCGCATTTGGCGTTAAAAAATAATGGCAGTGTTTTGAAATCAAAAAGCCGGGCAATGCCCGGCTTTTTTGTATCTGGCGTCAGGGTTCAATGCGACATGCCCAGCGGACAGGATGCAACAAACTCGCGCACTTTATCAGCCTGAACCATGCAATCATCATAGCCACAGCGGATCAATTCACGGCAATAGCTGGCTTCAAATAATAAATAGCTGGCAACACTGGCGCCGCCACCGCTGCGTGTGGCACCGATGGTTTTCAGGAACACGCGCATGGCCTTGGGTAAGTCCTTGATGTGATTGGCAGCGAGTTCATCGAAACGTATGCTCGGTGAAATAACCAATACATCTACGGCACGCATTTGCATCTGGTTTCTTTTGCTTTCCTCGATTTCCATGATGAAGCGGTTGAAGCGTCGCATCATGTCGATATCTTCCTCCACCGAATCAATAAATGCACTGTTGAGCAGCTGGGCAAATATCTGTGCCAACGAAGGCGAATGTGTCACCTTGATGCGCTTTTCGGGGTTGCTGCGGTTGCCGCTGACACCAACCACCAGTAATTTGTCTGCACCCAGATGCAGGGCGGCACTCATCGGTGCTGTCTGGCGAATGGCGCCATCGCCAAAAAATTCGCGGTTGATGCGCACGGCGGGAAAAATGGCAGGCAAGGCAGATGAAGCCATCAGGTGTTTGTGCGTCAATTCGCAACGCACACCGATGCGTCGTGCACGCTGCCAGGTTTCTGCTGTCTCTGCACCCTGAAAGAAGCTGATACTTTGACCGCTTTGGTAGCCAAGCGCGGTGATACACAGCGCGTGCAAATGGCCATCGGCAATGAGATTGGGTAGAAACTGCAGGTCGATATTTTCAATCAGCAAATGGTTGAGCGGTGTATTGTCAAATAATGACAGCGGTCTGCCGCGTGCCACGCCGCTGTGAAAAAAAGCACCGAACAGTTTAAGGGTGCTGCCGATAAGTTCGTTGTAACCCACGCGATGAATCAGATCCGAACGCAGATTGCCCCACAGATTTTCCAGACGTGATACACCTTGCTGGAAATGATTGGCGTGCGAAGCCATCATCGCGGCGTTGATGGCGCCGGCCGACGTGCCGCAGATAATCGGAAACGGGTTGCAGGACGCATCTTCGCTGTGGTGTTCCGGCAGGATTTCGGCGATGGCTTTGAGAACGCCGACCTGATAAGCCGCACGTGCACCGCCACCTGACAAGACCAACGCTGTTTTCATGCCTGCCGCTGTTCTGGTTTCCCTGCTTTCAGTGTAGCCTACCGCTTTGCAAAACTGTTGGAAAATCAGCATGTTCAAGGTTATCACCGCCAATACCAACGGCATACGTTCCGCAGCCAAGAAAGGTTTTTTCGAGTGGTTGCAGCGCGAGCAGGCCGATGTCATCTGCATACAGGAGACCAAGGCACAGCGCGATCAGCTTGAGCACGAGATGTTCTGCCCGGCTGGCTACCACTGTTATTACTTCGATGCCGAAAAAAAGGGTTACAGCGGCACAGCACTCTACAGCCGCCGCGAACCGGATCGCGTCCACACCGGTTTGGGTTGGGCTTCAGCGGATAGCGAAGGCCGTTACCTGCAGGCGGATTTCGGCAATCTCTCGGTCGCCTCGCTCTACCTGCCCTCGGGTTCCAGCAGCGAGCAGGCGCAGCAGAAGAAATTCGATTTTCTGGATCGCTACCTGCCGGTGCTGAAAAAACAGATGAAAGATGGCCGTGATTACATTCTCTGCGGGGACTGGAATATCGCCCACAAACCGGAAGACCTGAAAAACTGGAAATCCAACCAGAAAAATTCCGGCTTCCTGCCGGAAGAACGCGCCTGGCTGGATACGCTGTTTGATGAGGTGGGGTTTGTCGATGCCTTCCGTGTCGTCAACCAGCAGCCGGACCAGTACACCTGGTGGTCAAATCGCGGTCAGGCCTGGGCGAAGAACGTGGGGTGGCGGATCGACTACCAGATCGTCACGCCACGCCTGCGCGACAAGATCCGCAATGTTTCTATCTACAAGGACGAGCGTTTCTCGGATCACGCGCCGTTGATCATGGAATACGCGTTCTGATGTTTATGTATCTGGTGTTCAGGCTGCGCTCAGATTGGCGTGAGACAGCATCAGCCACTTCGTGCCTTCGCGATCGAAGTTGATTTGCACGCGGGTGCGCGGGCCAGCGCCTTCCACATTGAGAATAAAACCTTCACCGAAGATCGGGTGCAATACCCGCTGACCGAGGCGAAACTCGCCCCCGCTGGTTTCCTGTTGTCGCAGGGAGGCGGGAGCCTGCTTCTGGTGATACACAGGTCGTGAGACCTGGGTACGTGGCCGCACTTCTTCCAGCAGGTCTGCAGGAATTTCGCGGATAAAGCGCGAAGGCGTGTTGAAGGAATCACTGCCGTGCAGGCGACGACTCTCCGCATAGGTCAGGTAAAGTTTTTTCTCTGCACGGGTAATGCCGACATAACAAAGGCGACGCTCTTCCTCGAGTTGACCGGGTTCATCCATCGACATCTTGTGCGGGAACAGGTTCTCCTCCACACCGGTGATGAAAACCAGTGGAAACTCCAGGCCCTTGGCAGAGTGCAAGGTCATCAGCTGCACACTGTCCGAATCAGCCTCAGCCTGCGCATCACCGGCATCCAGTGCCGTCGTTGCCAGGAATTGACCGAGTACCGATTGCTCCTCATCTTCCGCTTCAAAGGCGCGACAGGCCCCCAGCAGTTCCTGCAGGTTTTCGACGCGACTCAAACCCTTCTCGCCTTTTTCATTGCGATGGAAATCCATCAAGCCGCTCTGTGTGATGATGTGTTCCGCAAGTTTGTGCAAAGGCTCTTCGCGCGTTTCGACGTCGAGTCGGTTGATTAATCCGAGAAAGCTGCGCACGGCGTTGGCGGCACGCGCCGTCAGACGATCCGACTGCGTCAGCTCATCGGCGGCTTGCCAGAGTGAGCATTGGCGCTCGCGCGCGAAAACACGGATATCATCCACCGTGCGCTCACCGATTGCGCGCGTGGGTGTGTTGATCACGCGTTCAAACGCGGGGTCATCGTGGCGATTCCAGATCAGGCGCAAATAAGCCAGTGCATTTTTTATTTCAAGGCGTTCGTAAAATTTCTGGCCGCCGTAAACCACATAAGGCAAGCCGCGCTGTAACAGGGCTTCTTCCAGGGTGCGCGACTGTGCGTTGGAGCGATACAGCAGCGCCACATCGCGGCGGTTGCCGCCACCCTCCACCCAGGCGCTGATGCGATCAACGATAAAGCGCGCCTCATCCTGTTCATTGAACGCGGCGTAAACCGAGATCAGGTCGCCGTCGACACTGTCGGTCCACAGCTCCTTGCCCATACGGCCGCGATTGTTGTCGATGACCGCATTGGCGGCTTTCAGGATTGTCGCCGTCGAGCGGTAATTCTGCTCGAGGCGTATGGTGTGTACATTGGAAAAATCCTGCGTGAAGCGCTGGATATTCTCGATGCGCGCACCGCGCCAACCGTAGATGGATTGGTCATCATCTCCCACGGCAGTGACGCAGGCATTGTTGCCTGCCAGCACACGCAACCAAGCGTATTGAATCGTGTTTGTGTCCTGGAATTCGTCGACCAGCAGGAAGCGGAATCGTTGTCGATAATGTGCCAGCAAATCGGGACAGTTGAGCCAGATTTCGTGCGAACGCAGCAGCAATTCGCCAAAATCCACCAGACCGCCGCGCTGGCAGGCCTCTTCATAGGCTGTGTAGATTTTGATGAGTGTGTCGGTGTGCAGATCACCACTGCGCTGCAGATGTGTGGCGCGCTTGCCTTCATCTTTCTGTGCGCCGATAAACCATTGCACTTGTCTCGGCGCCCAGCGGCCCTCGTCGATTTCCAGGTTTTTCATTACGCGTTTGATCAAACGCAGCTGGTCATCGCTGTCGAGAATCTGGAATTGCTCCGGCAGCTTTGCCTCGCGCCAGTGCTGTTTCAGCAGGCGATGTGCCAGGCTGTGAAAGGTACCCACCCACAGGTTGCGTGCGCTGAAGCCGAGCGTCTGTTCCAGCCTGCCGCGCATTTCGCGTGCAGCCTTGTTGGTAAAGGTCACCGCGAGAATGGCGTGAGGTGATGCGTTTTCAACCTGCATCAGCCAGGCAATCCGTTGCACCAGCACACGGGTTTTGCCACTGCCGGCACCGGCAAGTATCAGCTGGTTTTCCGCCGGGGAGCTGACAGCTTCTCGCTGGGCTTCATTGAGTGCATCCAGCAGGCTGGAAATATCCATAGATCCTTAATGACTCTTGCGCATGAAGTAGTCGAGAATTCCCATGAAAACTGCGGACACAACAAAAACCATGTGCAGGATGACATACCACAGCAACTTGTCATTGCTGATATTGTCGGCATTCATGAACATCTTCAGCAAATGAATCGAAGAGATGGCAACAATGCTGGCGGCCACTTTCATTTTCAGTGAAGAGGAATCCATCGTGCCCAGCCAGCCCAGTTTTTCCTCGTTTTCGCCTACATCCAGCCGCGACACGAAGTTTTCATAACCGCTCATCATCACCATTACAATCAGACCGCCTACCATGGCAAGATCAATCAGCGAAAGAATCACCAGCACCATGTCAGATTCGGAAAGTGACAGGGTGTGACTCAGCAGGTGCCAGGCTTCCTGAAAGAACTTGATTGAAAGGGCAATCAACCCCAACGAAAGGCCGAGATAAATAGGCGCCAGCAGCCAGCGTGAGCGATACATCAGGGTTTCAATCATCTTTTCCATATTAAGCTCCATAAAAAACCGGGGCATGCCCCGGTAGGTGTGTTACGGGAAAATGATTATTTCTTGCTGCTGTTGATGGTCGAGCGTTCTCTTTCAATCAGGAAACTCGCGACATCCAGCATAGCCTCTTGTGAACCGGCTTCGCGCGCTGAAATCCGGTATTTGCCATTGATGATGATTTCCGGTGTGCCGGTCACACCATAACTGCGCACGCGTGCATCTCCCTGTTTGGTCAATGATTGCACAGAAAAGGAGTTGTAGGCCTTGCGCACCGCCGCATCATCAATGCCGTGAGCCGCAAACAGTGCGGCGATCTGGTCTTCGTTTTCCAGCGGCTGTTTTTCTTCCTGCATCGCCTTGAAAATAATTGTGTGCATGCTATCGAGAACGTTGAGCTGCTTTGCTACGAAGTAAGCGCGTGAATGCGCTTCCATGTTCGGGCGCCAGATAGCGGGGGTGCGTTCAAAACTGACATCAGCAGGCAGTTGCTTGGCCCACGGCTCAAGAATCGCCTCAAAGTGATAGCAGTGCGGACAGCCGTACCAGAAAACTTCGTTGACTTCGATTTTTTCCTGGTTATTGGTGCGGACAGGAACCGGAATGACGGTGTAATGCGTGCCTGCCTGGTATTTTTCAGCAGATGCTGCCGGCTCTTCCGCCACCGCCAGCCAAGGCAGTGTTGCAGCAAGGAAGAGCAATGATGCCAAAAACTTTTTCATGCGTTTCTCCGGGGTAAGCTTGGTAATGATCGCTGTTGTAAAAAAGGCGGCTCAGTGCCGCCTTTTGAATGCCTGTTTCACCGCAAGTTCCGCTCAATGCAGGCCGGCGATGTAATTGGCAACGGCCTCGATTTCGCGATCACTCATGCGAGCGACGCCATCGCGCATGATGCGAATATCGCCATCATTGCGGCGACCCTTGTCAGCATACTCGGCGCCTGTACGGAAATCCTTCAGTTGTTTGGCCACATAATCAGCGTGCTGGCCGCCCAGACGCGGGAAACCTGCTGGTGCATTGCCCGCGCCGGTGGGTGAATGACAGCCGATGCACGCGGGCACCCCTGCATCCTTGTTGCCGGCGCGATAGATTTTCTCACCGAGGGCGAGCAGCTCCTTGTCGTCCTTGGCTCCGTCGAGACCGGGTGTCTGGCTGGCAAAATAAGCCGCAATGTTTTCCATATCCGCTTTGCTCAGGTTGTTGAGCATTCCGGTCATTTCCGGCACAGCACGCAGTTTGCCGTCCTTGATGTCTTCCATCTGCTTGACCAGATATTTCTCGCTCTGGCCGGCAAGCTTGGGAAAATTGGGGGCCATGCTGTTGCCGTCTGCACCGTGGCAGGCGCCACAGGCGGCACTGAGTGCCTTGCCGGCAGCGGCATCGCCGGCAGCAAAAGCGGGAGCGGCCACTACCAGGCCGAGAACAACAAGGGACTTGCCGATAAGGGATTTCATGTATTCACCACATCCAGAATTTTAAGAACAGTGACGTATCACACGCTGCGCCAAGGCCGGCCGCGCGGCCCTCGCCCAAAAAAACTGCGGCATTATATACTGCCCACCCGTTGAGCGGTAGAAACCCCCCATGACTGTCCCTACACAGGCTGATTTTCGTCGTGCAAACTTCCTCACCAGCGCTGCACGCCTCAATCAATGTCCGCCTGACGAAGGCGCTGAGGTGGCTTTTGCCGGCCGCTCCAATGCGGGCAAGTCCAGCTGTATCAATGTATTGACCGACAACCGGCATCTGGCGCGTACCAGCAAGACTCCCGGCCGCACCCAGCTGATCAATTTCTTTGCGCTGGATGAATCCGCACGACAGCGATTGGTGGATTTGCCTGGTTACGGTTATGCCAAAGTCTCGCATGCCACGCGCGAAGCCTGGCAGTTGCACCTTGAGGATTACCTGCGCAACAGGCAGACATTGCGCGGGCTGGTGCTGTTGATGGATATCCGCCATCCGCTGAAGGATTTTGACCTCAATATGCTGGCATGGGCACAGCAGGCAGGCCTTCCCGTGCATTGCGTACTGACCAAGGCGGACAAACTCAACCGCGGCCCGGCCCAGCAGGTGTTGTTCAAGGTGCGCAAGCAGCTGTTGGCTGAAGGTCTGGGTGAAAACGGCAGCGTGCAATTATTTTCATCACTGTCGCGTTCGGGAATGCAAGAGCTGTCAGCCGTGCTGTGTGCGTGGCTGAATCCTGCACACAGTGATATTGCTGGCTAACTTTACAGCCTTGCTGACAGTGCTTACAGTAAAGCCCACTGTGAACGGGAAGAGATGAAACGTATGCGCTTCAAGGTGATATGGCTGGTTTTTTTTGCTGGAGCGCTAGTACTTGCGGGCTATTCTGTGCAGGCGGCCACGAGCGACAAATCTGCCACCACAAAATCATCGGTAAAGCTGGTGCGCTATAAAAATGAGCAAGGCGTGTTGGTGACCAGCAACAATATTCCGCCGGAACTGGCCAAGAAGGGCTACCAGATTGTCAATGCCAAGGGTACGGTGCTGGAGGAGGTTGCACCTGAGCTGACGCCGGAGCAATTGAAGCAACTCGAACAGGACAAGCAAAGCAAACAGGCTGCCGCCCAGCAGCAGGAGGCGGACAAGCAGCTGTTGCTGCGTTACAGCAGTATTGACGAATTGCAAAAATCCCGGGATCGCAAACTTGGCGAGATCGACAGCAAGATCAAGATGCTGCAATCCAATATTTCTACCATCAAGCAGCAAACCGATAATGAACAACAGAAGGCTGCCACTTTCGAGCGCAATGGCGTGTCTGTGCCAGCGGCTATCCTGGCAAAGCTTGCGAGCTTGCGGCAGGAACTGGCTGCATCCGAAGAGCAACTGATAACGCGCAAGCAGGAGCTTGAAGAAGAGCGCGTCCGATTTGACAAGGAGGTCGAACGTTTTACCGCGCTCAAAGGCAGGAAGAAACAGTAACGCGCAGTTGTCGTGGTTGAGGGCGGCTGGATCCTTCCCTGCAGTCGCAATGCCACAGGCACAGCGTGAAGTGCAATGGCGGCATCATTGCCGGATACGCTCATGGACAGGCATGCCCGTGCACCTGTGTCACCGTCAGCACTGCGGTGGTGGCCTGACCATTCCCATCCAGCACCGTGATACTGCCAGTGCGCGCATCCTGATGGCGGTTTGATGCTGTGGAATAACTGATGCTCTGCCCGCTACCCGTACCGGTTTTGGCACTCCCCCCGGCAACCATCCTGAGCCAACCGGTTTGCCCAGTACTGGTGACAGCACTCCATGCGCAGCCGGCACTTACCGTGACCGAGGCGTTGCTGGTTTGCAGCGCACAGGCATTGGTGATGGTCTTGCTGGCGGGAGCAATGCTATAGGTACAGACAGGCGTTTGATTTTCGTTAGAAGCCGTGTGTTCCTGGATACGCGCACCTAGGTAGCGCCCCTCCAGCACCAGTGACTCGCCCATGCCGGAGGCTGCATTGAGCGGAGCTGCATCAGGGGCGTCCGGTACGCTGTCATAGCTGTCGGTATCAGCCTGTGAAAATATCGGCAACAACAACATGCAGGCAAACAGGGCACAGACGTGAGCGGGGAATTGCATGGCGGTATTCCGGAGCAGATAAAACGACATCTTACTGTCTGGGGTAGCCGAGATACCAGTTAACGATCAACTTCTGTGCCTGCAATGCCTCAACGACTGTTGTTGGCCTTCTTGATCTTCTTCGCCTCGCGTTTTTCCATCATGGTCTTTTCCGGCTTCTTTTTCGCTTGCTTCTTGCTGTCTTGTCCCTTGCTCATGGCGTGTACTCGGTGTTGTTGCGGTGGAGTGGCAAAGAAAAAGTTCGACCTGCAGGGAAACCGTCATGGTTGGCCAGAAGGGCAGCTCCTTCAATGATACATCTGGCCAAGTGTACTCTTTTTAAATTGTTGTGCGCGGCAACGCACAGTGAGCTTTTCTGGCCGGTACTACAGTTTTATGTTCCACCACGCCAGAGTCGAATGTATGAAAGCCGCTAATACAAGCAAAACCGCCACCTGTTGCACCACGACAACCAGTGAATCTGCATCACCGCATGTATTACCGCCACTGCCTTATGCCGGGAATGCACTCGAGCCGGTTATCTCTGCCAAAACGTTAAGCTTTCACCATGATAAACACCACAAGAATTATGTTGATACCCTGAATAAATTAGTAATAGGCACAGAATACGAAGGCCTGCCACTCGAAATAATCATTACCCGCACAGCGGGAAAGCCGGACAGTTCCGCAATCTACAATAATGCCGCGCAGATCTGGAATCACACGTTTTACTGGAACAGCATGAAACCACAAGGTGGTGGCGATCCGCCTGCTGCATTGAAAAAAAGAATCGAGGCATCTTTCGGCAACACAGATGCGTGCAAGAAGGAACTTCTCAGCGCCGCGATTTCACAATTCGGCAGTGGATGGGCCTGGCTCGTTCTCGATGGTGAAAAAATCCGGGTGATTAAAACACCCAATGCTGACACCCCGTTAACCATGGATGTTAAACCCCTCCTTGCTATCGATGTATGGGAGCACGCTTACTATCTGGACTGTCAGAATCGTCGTGCGGATTATGTGAATGGCGTGCTCGACAAATTGATTAACTGGGATTTTGTCTTGCGTAACATCGGCGGATCACCATGATTTTTCGCCAATTGTTTGAACCATTATCCAGCACGTACACCTACCTGCTTGGCTGTGATACAACGGGTCTGGCGCTACTGCTTGACCCTGTCATGGTTACCATTGATCGTGACCTCGCTGAAGTCAACCGGCTAGGCCTCACACTCGCTTATACACTGGAGACGCACATCCACGGCGACCACATTACAGCGGCACTCGAATTACAGAAAAAAACCGGCAGCAAAATTGCTGCGCCGCATTGTGACACGTTGCCATGCGTTGACATCCGCATTGAAGAAGGTAAAGCGTTTACCGTGGGCGGCATTGTGCTACACCCGTTGCACACGCCTGGCCACACGGACGGACATTTTTCATACCTGTGCAATGACAGGGTTTTTACCGGGGATGCCTTGCTGATTGACGGCTGTGGCCGCACTGACTTCCAGAATGGCGATGCAGAAACCCTGTACAACAGCGTCCGTGACAAATTATTTTCCCTGGATGATGATGTGCTGGTATACCCTGCACACGACTACAGCAACAAGTATGTTTCTTCGATAGCACAGGAAAGACATCGCAATCCCAGGCTAGGCAATATGCAGACACAGGAAGCATTCAAACAGGTTATGGAAAATTTGAAACTTCCATACCCGAAATTTATGGATTATGCGGTGCCAGGCAACCAGCAATGCGGCGTGTGCCCGGACAATCTGCCCGACGATTTGGAGAAATATTGCCAGCATATGGCACAGAGTCTTCAGGGTTGATTTTTTAGAGGATCATCATGAAAACACGCAAAGAAACCGACAGCATGGGTAGCGTTGATGTCCCGGATGACGTCTTGTGGGGCGCACAAACCCAGCGCTCGCTGCAAAATTTTCGCATCGGCTTGCAGCTGGGAGGCTCACAACACTTTCCATTGGCTTTTATCTATACGTTTGCACAAGTAAAAAAAGCAGCCGCACTTGCCAATCAGGAATCAGGGAAATTACCTGATGATCTGTGTAAATTGATTATTCAGGCGTGCGACGAAATCATTGAAGGCAAGCATGACAACCAATTTCCTCTGGTGATCTGGCAAACAGGCAGTGGCACGCAAACCAACATGAATCTTAATGAAGTGATTGCCAATCGCGCCAATGAGTTGGCAGGGAAATCACGCGGCGATAAATCGCCCGTTCATCCCAATGATCACGTCAATATGTCACAGTCTTCCAATGATGTATTCCCGACGGTAATGCATGTCACCGTAGCACAGGCCATAGAACAGCAGCTGCTGCCGGCAGTGGATTATCTGTTGCATGCACTGAAAGAGAAGTCACACGCGTTTGCCGCCAACATCAAAAGCGGACGGACACACATGATGGACGCCACCCCCATAACACTTGGGCAAGAATTCAGTGGCTATCAACACCAGGTTCGCTATGCGCGAGAGCAAATTGCCACTGCATTGCCTGGCATTCTTGCGCTCGCCATTGGCGGCAGCGCGGTTGGCACAGGCTTGAACACGCCCCTGCGCTGGGCTGAAACCGTGACCCGACACATTTCCCAGTTAATTGGCATCAGTTTTTGTAGTGCCGACAATAAATTCATGGCACTTGCAGGGCATGAAGCGCTGACAGATTTACATGGCCGCTTGCGTTTGCTGGCAACTGTTTTATTCAAAATCGCCAATGACTTGCGCTTGATGGGTAGCGGCCCACGCTGCGGACTGGCTGAAATCCACTTGCCGGAAAACGAGCCCGGCAGTTCCATCATGCCCGGCAAAGTGAACCCCACCCAAATAGAAACACTAACGATGGTGGCGATTCAGGTCATGGGAAATGATAAAGCCGTAAGTCTGGCCAATAGTCAGGGACAATTCGAGTTAAACGTTTACAAGCCTTTAATATTTCGCAATGTGTTTGAATCCATTCTATTGTTGGCAGATGCCATGAATAGTTTTACCGAACATTGCATACAGGACATAATCGTCAATGAAGAAAAAATCGCTTACTACATTGAACAATCATTGATGCTGGCAACAGCGCTTGCGCCTGTCATTGGTTATGACAAAGCCGCACAGAGCACACAACTGGCCTACGATAAGAATCTATCCCTGAAACAGGCTGTATTACAACTGGATTTCATGTCTGCAGAATCCTTCGATGATGCCGTGAAACCCGAGAAAATGTTACAGCCGTCCGCATGACATTTACACTTTTGCAGGAAAACCTTCCAGCATATTGGCCAGCTCATCGGCATGCTCTTCTTCCACAGCCATGATTTCCTGCAGCATGCGGCTGGTCGTGGAATCCTGGTCGCCAAGGTAACGGATCAATTCACGATAACTGGCAATGGCGATACGCTCTGCCACCAGGTTTTCTTTGATCATCTCGGCCAAAGAGTTACACACCACGTATTCTGCATGACTGCGACCGACAAGACTGTCTGGGGCGAAGTCGGGCTCTCCGCCTAACTGCACAATACGCCCTGCAATACGATCAGCATGCGCGAGCTCTTCATTGGCATGAACAAGAAATTCATCGGCTATTTCTTTCCCATGAATACCACGCGCCATGAAATGATGGCGTCGATAGCGCAATACACAGATCATTTCTGTCGCAAGCACATCGTTGAGCAGCTTCAACACTTCACTGCGGTCGGCACTATAGCTTGCCGTAACAGCCCCCTTCTCTATGTGTTGACGTGCCTGGTTGCGCAGTGTGTGTGTATCGGTTAATGCCTTTTTGATCATCATAAAAAACCCTGTAAGTCATTGAGCGCGCCGGAATAGCGGATCAACTTCTGATACGAGTTAATTATTGCTGATGGTGGGCGAAAACTCCGTGCGCTTGCGAACACACTACTCGACGCATATCACAATCAAGTTTTTCTTCCCATCGGCTATTGACTACGCGGTTCACGATTTCCAATTTTTAACCCGATATTTTCAGCATTGGCTTTTCTTTTTATATACCAATTCATCAATGGCGTTATAGAAATACCATGCAGCACAATCGAAGTCGTCACCATGGCCAGGGTGATATTAACGATTTGCTCTGCCATTACAGCAGGCAAACCATGATTAATCGCATAAAACATGTAATAAATTGAACCAATGCCACGAATGCCAAACCAGGAAATCAGAATGCGTTGATCTTGCGAAATGGGAACGCCAAACAGCCCCAACCATACCGACAGTGGACGCACCACAACAAAAACGATCAGGGCAAACCAGAGAGTACTCGCTGTGATTTTTGTGAACGCAAGCATTGCACCCACCACCAGAACCACTCCCACCTCGCCGACTCTTTCAAGTTGTTCATTGAAGCCGCGCACAGCTTGCATCATATATGCGCTGGCGTGTTCGGGATCAGTGGCGCACTCATCCTGTGTTTTTTTATCGTGCAAACCGGCAAACCCTACAATACCTCTACCGCCGTAGGCGTCCTGCTCTCTTACACGCTGCAATGCAAGACCAGCTGTAAAAACTGCCAGAAAACCATACGCATGGCTCAGCACAGCGATCCCGTACGACAGCGCGATCAATCCCAGCGCAAGGAATTCATCAAGCCCGACAGATTCACGATGCCTGCTACGCAAATACACCACAAGCATCCCAACCAATCCGCCCATGGCGGCACCAATTAACAAACCACCTGCAACGGCCCACAGTACATCAATTGCCAACCAGTGCAGACCATATGCACCCAGATCATGCAAACCGAGAAGACCAAGTCCCAGCATCACAAACGGAAATGCAGCGCCATCATTCAGGCCTCCTTCTCCCGTCAAACTGAAGCGCAGCCAATCATGATCACTGGCATTTTTAACTTGTATGTCCGCTGCCATTACAGGATCTGTGGGTGCCAGTATCCCACCAAGCAAGATCGCAGCACCCAGTGATAAACCAAAGCCCAGCACGCCGATAGCGGCAATAAGCGCCACGGTAAGTGTCATCGAAATGCACACCAGGCGGATGGGCATACGCCAATGTTTATCAGACAACGGCAGACCCAGTTTCAAGCCCGCAGCAAACAATGAAACAAGCACGGCAACTTCTGTTACTTTTTCCAGAATAGCGGCGTGCAACAGCGGATGCGGTGACATGAGCGCCCAACCAAGAGGTCCGAGTAGGGCTCCCGCTGCGAGATACAACATTGCCGTACTCAATGGCAGACGCTTCAACAAAGTGCTGGATAGCGCCATGGTTATCAACAGCGCGCCGATGACAAGAGCCCAGATGGCAAAGTACATGGAAGGATCAATTTGAATGGTCATGCTACGATCAATATTTCCGCAGATATCTGGCTTGATCCTTGAAGTGAATCCAGCGCAAGTCGTCTACTCTGCAATAGAAATATCAGAAAGGTCTGTGTGCTAACACGCTAATAGTTTTTTTATGCTGTCGGTGAAGCCCGATTATTTCCACCCGGAAAATGCTGAAGGAAACCAGAGGGTGGTCTCTGCTCAATTCATTAAATGATATTCACCACAATGCAGCCATTTGGCCACATTATGGTGTTTTCTTCAGGTGGTATTTGCTTCCCTTCGAATTGGTGGAGGCGAGGGGAGTTGAACCCCTGTCCGTCAGTCCGCTACTGCGAGATCTACATGCTTAGGTCCGTTTATTGATTTAACCGCTCACAGCCCAGCGGGCAGGACGTGAACAGCGAGCCTGTGAGTTTTAGGGGATTGGCGCCAGGCGAGCCGCTCCACGATCCCATTCTGGATGACAGTCAATAACGCGATATGGGCATCTTGTTACTGACCGCTAGCTGCGATTAAGCAGCTAGAGCGTAGTTGTCGTCGTTGGCAACTAAGAGTTTACAGCTTTGATTTACGAGATTGGCTGCCATCTCGGCATGCACCCGGAGCTTTGTAACCGGCGTCGAATCCAAAACGCCCCCGGTTGAACAAACTCACAAAGAGCTGTTCAGTATATGGGGACGGCTTCGCGGATTGCAATGAATAGCACTGCCAACTTGGGGCAGGCGGGTGCGCCTGCTACCATGCGCGCTTTGATTTGCAGGTACCCGACCATGACCGCACCCGTTCGTATTGCTGTTACCGGCGCCGCCGGCCGCATGGGCAAAACCCTGATTGAAGCCGTGCACGCCGCCGAAGGTGCAGTGCTGGCGGCGGCCATCGAACGCCCCGAGAGCAGCTTGATCGGCGCGGATGCGGGCGAACTGGCCGGCATCGGCAAGAACGGTGTGGCTGTGGTGGGTGACCTGCTCAGTGTCATCGGCCAGTTTGATGTGTTGATCGACTTCACCGCCCCGGCAGCCACGCTGGCCAACCTTGCCACCTGTGCCGCACACGACAAGGGCATCGTTATCGGCACCACCGGTTTCAACGCCGAGCAGAAAAACCAGCTGCTGGCCGAGACGGCAAAGACCCGCGTGGTGATGGCCTCCAACTACAGTGTGGGCGTGAACCTCTGCTTCAAGCTGCTGGACATCGCCGCGCGCGTGCTGGGTGATGAGGTGGACATCGAAGTCTACGAAGCGCATCACCGCCACAAGGTGGATGCACCCTCCGGCACCGCGCTGCGCATGGGCGAAGTAGTGGCCGAAGCACTGGGTCGCGATCTGGACAAGGTGGCGGTGTACGGCCGCGAGGGCCAGACCGGCGCGCGCGCGCGCGACACCATCGGCTTTGCCACCGTGCGCGCCGGCGATATTGTCGGTGACCACACGGTCATGTTCGCCGCCGACGGCGAGCGCGTGGAGATCACTCATAAGGCCAGCTCGCGCATGAGTTTTGCGCGCGGTGCCGTGCGCGCGGCGCAGTGGCTGAAGGCGCAGGATCGCGGCCTGCATGACATGCAGGATGTGCTCGGCCTGCGCTGAGCATTACGACAAATGATTGATGTGGTTTGTCGCTGCTTGCCGGCGGCGACAGGCCCGGCACAATGCAGCCCCACAGGGATGTCGCACACCAGAGGGATTGGTCTTATACCAACAATTCCGGAATAGACATGAACACGAAACACGCGCTTTCTCTACTGGCTCTGGCCATTGCATCCACATCCGCTGCAGAGGCCACAGATACCACCACGATGGAGCAGTCTGTCGTTTTGCAGGAAATTGTCGTAACCGCACAGAAACAGACACAGGACATCGAACAGGTTCCCGCCAGCGTCACCGTGGTGACGGGTGACGACATGGCACTGCTCGGCACGCAGACACTGGACGATGTGTCGCGCCATACAGCCGGCACCTACTTCCAGAGCCAGTCCATCACGCAACCCGGTTTTGCCATTCGCGGCATCACCAGTGACAGCGGCTCACCACTCGCGCAACCGCGTGTATCCATTTATCAAAACGGTGTCGACATCAGCAGCCATCAAGGTGCAAACATAGCGTTGTACGACATCGAACAGATCGAAATTCTCAAAGGCCCGCAAGGCACGCTGTTCGGGCGCGCAGCGGAAACCGGCGCGGTGAACATTCGCCAGCAGTTGCCGAAGAATGAAACATCCGGCGAAGTGCAGGCCGGCATCGGCAACTTCAATGAGAAATTCATGACGGCGGTTTACAACACGCCGCTGGTCGATGACAAGGTGCTCGCACGTGTGGCGGTCTATGATCGCCAGCGCGACGGTTATGTCGACAATCGCGCTGGCGGCGATCTCGGCGGCATTGATACGCAGGCAGTGCGACCGTCGATTTCATTTATCGGCGAACAACAGTCGCTCGATATCGTGATGAATTACCAGAAAGACCAGCCGGGCGGCACGCCGTTTGAAAGCGTGTACTTTGCCGATGAAGCCCCGGAGCACGCCAATCTGGAACAGGGCAAGGATCTCGGCAGCGATCGCGAACTGTGGGACATCACCACGCATTACCAACGCGACCTGCAAAACCAGTGGACGCTGCATTCCACCACGGCGTATCGCGAATACAGCGCCTACGAACATTTCGATGCCGATGGTTCACAATACCGTTTGCTGGATATGGAAGACATCGCCGAACACAAGCAGTTCAGTGAAGAAGTGCGCATGCAACTGGATGGCGAAAAATGGGACGGCTTTGTCGGCGCCACGCTGTTTACCGAGCACGGCAAACGCGAAAGTACGATTCACTACGACGAAAGCCTGTTGCTGACGCTGCCTGTTGTACGCAACACCCTGGGTCTCGCAGCGTTCTCTCCAAACAGCTTGCTCAATCCGCCGCCGGTGAACACACCGGTGAATCTGCTATTCGGCATGTTCCCCACCAAACACAACGTCTATGAGTCGCAATTCCAGCAAGCTGACAATATCAGTGCTGATTTGTTCAGCGACTGGACCTGGCACACCACAGACAAACTGGATCTGATTGCCGGTTTGCGTGTCTCTTATGAAGACACGGAAAGCCGCTGGCACACGGATACCGCGCTGACTCCCGCAACTGCCGCCGCGTTGCTGGGCAAAACCAATCTGTTTTTCCCCGGCCCCGGCCATTATGAAAAACAGGATCATTTCTGGGGTTGGTCTGGCCGTTTGCTCGCTGATTACAAACTTACTGTGGAAACCTCCGTGTACGGTGGCTACAGCCGCGGTCGCCGCCCGGATATGATGGATTTCAGCTACGTCAGTGCCAGCAACTCATTCAAACCGAATTATCTGAAAGATGAAACGGTGGATTCCTACGAAGCCGGCGTGAAATGGCAGGCACCTGATCAACGCGCGCGCATGCAGGTCTCCGTGTTTCATTACGAGTACAACAATTTCCTAACAGCGTATCAGGACCTCAACGGCAATCCGCTGTTGCTGAAAAGCGATGACGACGGCGCCGCCAGTGCCAACGGCGTGGAGTGGCAGGGCGAGATATTGTTAGCGGATTCCTGGCGCGCACTGGCGAATCTCGCCTATCTCGACACACACATCGACGACGAAGAAAAATACCGTTTTGCCGGCAACCGTTTCCGTTTGTCACCGGAGTGGGCGGGCGCGCTCGCGCTCGCCTACACCACGCGCGTCGGCGATTACCAACTGCAGGCAGTGCCGAACATGAGCTTCCAGTCGCGCGTGTATTTCGAGGATGACAACCAGTCGTTCTTCGGTCGCAACAAACAGGATGGCTACAGCCTCGTCAATCTACATCTTGCACTCGCGCCGTTGCAGAAAAAACGGTCGCAGAAAAACTGGCAGGCCGATTTTTACGTCGACAACGTATTCGATCGTGAATACCTGATCGATTCTGGCAACTTCGGCGGTGTGCTCGGCATGCCGACCACGGTACCGGGCGCGCCGCGCACTTTCCGTCTTGCGGGCATATGGAAGTTCTAGACGCGCAGCATCTGCTGGAGCAGATTCGCGCCTGGGCGCGCGAACTCGGCTTCCAGCAGATCGGTGTCAGCGACATCAACATCGACACACACGCGCAGCATCTGCAGCATTGGCTAGACAATCACTATCACGGCGACATGGTGTGGATGACACAACACGCACACTTGCGCGCGCATCCTGATCAGTTGCACGTTGGCACATTGCGTGTGCTCTCGGTCCGCATGGACTATTTGCCAGATGAAGAAAAAAATCTTATCGCCAAAATCAACAGTGGTGGCGATGCCTATATTGCGCGTTACACCTTGGGCCGCGATTATCACAAGCTGATGCGCAAACGCCTGGCAGAACTCGGCAAGCGCATTGAGGCGCACACGCAGCACCGGCATCGCGCCTTTGTCGACAGCGCGCCGATACTGGAGCGCGGCTTTGCGCAACAAGCCGGGCTGGGCTGGATCGGCAAGAACACCATGTTGATCAACAGCCAGGCGGGTTCGTATTTTTTTCTCGGCGAAATTCTCACCGACTTGCCGCTGCCAGTGGATGCTTCGCAAGACACCGCGCATTGTGGTAGTTGCACGGCGTGTCTCGATCTGTGTCCGACGCAAGCGTTTGTCGCACCCTATCAACTGGATGCGCGACGCTGCATTTCCTATCTCACCATCGAGAACAAAGGCAGCATCCCTCTCGAACTGCGGCCACTCATCGGCAACCGTGTGTTTGGTTGCGACGATTGTCAGGCGGTTTGCCCGTGGAATAAATTTGCACAGCGCACACAGGAAACCGATTTCCTGCCACGCCACGGCCTTGATGCCGCACGTCTGATTGACCTGTTCCTGTGGACAGAAGACGAGTATTTGCAAAAAACCGAAGGCTCGGCGCTGCGCCGCATCGGTTACGAAGGCTGGCTGCGTAATCTCGCCGTGGCATTGGGCAATGCCGCGAACAGCGCGCCGGCAGTAGCCGCCTTGCAGCAGCGACTCGACATACCGTCAGCACTGGTGCAGGAGCATGTACACTGGGCTCTACAACAACACACCGCGCCCTGGTAAAACCATTGCCATGACAACCGACAAGCACATTGCCGATGATTGGTGTATCCGCATCAGCGCCCTGCTGTTGTTTCTGGCTTTGCTCGCGGTTTTTCTGCAGCGCATGCCCGTCTCTATGCATAACGCCGGTCGCTGGGATATCGATCTGTTTCTCGGCTTCGCCCACCAGTTCCTGCTCAATGGCGAATTGTATGCACGTGATCCTTCCCTGTACGCGCCATTGAAACCCGTGTACAAATACCCGCCGCTCTCCGGCGCCGTACTGGTGCAGATGCTTCGCTTCGGCTTCAGTGATGCCGCTGTTGTATTTATTGGCGCAATAACGCAACTGGCTGCAGGATTTATTGCCATTCTGGTTCTCGTGCGGGCATTACTGCCCGCACAGCGCGCAGCAGGTTGGCTGCTGGCTTTTGCCCTGTTCATGGCGCTGTCGCCATTGCTGGAAGAAAACATCATTCGCCTGCAGCTGGAAACCGGCTTGTTGTTTTTGCTGTCACTGTCGCTAGTGTGTCTATTGAGGAAACAGGATTTCGCCGCGGGAATGCTGATCGGTATTGCCGCAATGCTGAAAATTTATCCCGGCATCATGTTGCTGTATTTTTTGTTGACGCGGCGCCATTACGCCACAGCCGGATTTGCAGCAGGCTGTTTTTCTGCCGCCATGTTTTCACTGCTGGTGCTGGGTTGGCAGGAGCATGTGTTTTTTTTACGCGATGTGTTGCCCGCACTGCTGCGCGAAGCGCCAGACCTCAGTGACGAGAACGTATCTTTTTGTTGCTTCCCACAGCTGCTGGGGCTGCCACCCGCCGGGCCCGGTGTGTGCCATCTGGCATCACTCGGTCTTTTGCTGACAGCAGCAGCGGTGATTCGCACAGAGGCACTCCCCTCTGCGCGCGCAACGGCTACAGGTTTCGCGCTTTTCACGATTCTGTTGGTGACCGCCATTCCAAACTCCTTGTGGAATTACCAGATCCTCCATGTGTTGCCTATCACCACATTAGCCTGTCTTGCGTGGCATGACAGGTTCGAGCAGCGGGCATCGGCAAATCACTTGATGACAGCCGTCCTTGTCTTGGCCATTGTTGTTTTTCACATTACGGCGAGCATCACTGTCGATGAAAAGTTTTACGCCGACCCGACCTTTATCAAGGTGTGGTTGTTTGCCGTGGCTCGTGTTTATACGCCACTATTACTGTTTGTGATGGTAGCGATCTGTCACCGCAAGACAAACGCTCCGTACATCACATCATTTTCCTGAGAGTGTCATCACGATCGATGACGTGATGCTTTATTGCCGCCGCCGCATGCAGCGCGGCCAGTGCCGCTGTCGTCCATGCCAATAACTCATGCACCTCGAACAGCGCTTTGCGCAACGGTTTAGACAATTCCACCAACATCGGCACCGTGGTGTGGCCAACAATCACCAGTTTATCGCCCGACATCAGATAGCCCGCTACCGGAATGGCAATCACTACGTACAGCAGAAAATAATGCACCAGCCGCGCCAGTGTTTTTTCCCAGGGCTTCAGCGTGGCCGCAAGCGGTGGGCGCGGCAGCAACGTATAAGCCGCCAGTTGGGCCAGGCCAAGTGGAAACAACAACAAGCCGACAGTGCGATGCAATTCACGCAGGAAAGGATAATCCGGCGATTCGTATTCCATCTCCGACAGATACCAGCCAAGCACGATCATGCCGATGATGCACAGTGCAATAATGCGGTGCAGCCAGCGCGTGACAAACGGATATTTTTCGACGTTGCTCATATGTTTTCCTGTCAGCGTTTGGGGCCACCGGGGGGGACGCGCACACCTTCGATGCCAAGCTGCAGTTCCACTACAAAACTGTGTTCGCCGAGGTTGTAGGTGTAGCCGTAATCGCGCGCATCAATCGTGAGATTGCCTTCAAAACCGGCGCGATAACCACCCCAGGGATCCGCGCCTTCGCCGATCTTTTTTACGGGAATGCTGACAGTTTTTTCCACGCCGTTCAGCTTCAGGGTGCCGGTCAGGGTGCCGCTGCCAGCATCACCCTGATACGCTGTGCTGCTGAAGGTCGCCAGCGGCTGCTTCTCTACCTGCAAATATTTCTCGCGCAGATGCTCATCGCGCAATTCATGATTGCTGTCCAGGCTGGTGACATCGACAGCGAGATTGATGCGGCTGTCCTGCGGTTTCGCCGCATCGTAGCTGAACGTGCCCTTGTCGATGTTGAAACGCCCGTACAGCCAGCTGTAGCCGAGGTGCTGCGTGCGAAACTGGATGAAACTGTGCGTGGCATCGATGTTGTAATCGGCCGCCTGTGTGGCTGCGGCCGGCAACAGCAGCACTGCAACTGCAGTACTGCGAAGAAAGTTCTGGCGCATGGCGTTCTCCCGTGAAATGAACGGGATAGAGTCTAGGGGTTCTGCTGGCGCTCGGCCAGTTTCATCACGCCTTCGGCAAAGCTGACAAACAAACCCTCACAACTGGCAGTGACTTCACCGTTGGCGGTGATAGTGCCGGTCATGATGATCTTGCGGCCGTGCACTTCCTTCACACTGGCCAGCATCACCAGCTCAACGTTGAGCGGTGTCGGGCGGTGGTAACGTACATGCAGAGTGCCGGTGGCGCCGGTCTGTCCCGACAGCAGCTGTGCGCAGCCGAGGAATTCGTCGAACAATGCCGCCACCCAACCGCCGTGCACGCACTTCGGCGGGCCTTCATAAGCCCAGCCGAGGGTGATGCGCGCATGTGCCTCGCCCCTGTCCCGGTCCAGCCACATGTGCAGCGGTGGCGACAGGGCATTGGCGTGGCCGGCGATAGGCGTGGTCTCGCGTGACAGCAGGTGGTAGGTGCCGTTATCGGTGGCGGTCTCAGCCCAGGCCAGGCGACCAAGCACTTCGGGCGACGTGGCTCCCGCCGGCATTACCGCCGCCAGCGCGTTTTCCACCGCCAACAACTCCTCCTGCGGCATGTCGCGGGTCAGCAGCTGGTCGTTCAGCTCGCGCAGCCGGCGCGCAATACGGCGACGCGTCGCCCACACCTCGTTGTAGGCCGGCATCGGCACCGGGGTGGAAAAGGGCTGTTCGTGTGTGCTCATGGCAACAACTCCGCAAATGACAACTCGGCAATCGCAAGAATCCGCCAACGCTGCTGGCGCGCTGCACGGAACAGCATTATCCCCGCTGCGCCCGGCGCACCTAATAAGTAATGGCCGCTGCCCATGATCTACACTCAAGGCAATGCGCGCCGGAGGACATCGCGATGCAAGGCCACACGCCCAACGAACACCCGATGCAAACCGTGGCGGATCTGATGGTCACCCATCTGGTCACCTGCCACCCCGACAGCAGTCTTCTGGACGGTCACCAGCGAATGAGCGAGCACCACATTCGCCATTTGCCCATCGTCGATGACCAGCAGCAACTGGTAGGCCTGCTGACACAGAAGGAATTGCTGCGCGAGTTGATCAACATCGTCAACAATCGCGGCACGGCACGGCTGGATTACTACGAAAGTAAAGTGCCAGTGCGCGAGGTGATGCGCACTGACGTGCCACAGATACATCCGGAAATGAGCCTGCAGGATGCCGGCGAGTATTTCATGAAGAGCCACCACGGCTGCCTGTCGGTGACTGACGGCGGCAAACTGGTGGGCATATTAAGTTCCGGAGATTTTGTGCGGCTGAGTCTCAGCCTGTTGCCGCACTGACCAGCAAAGACTCAGGGAGTTGGCAAGTACTTACAGTCGCACCACCACACCCTGCTCTGCCATGAAGTGCTTGGCTTCAGGAATCGTGTGCTGGCCGAAATGAAAAATGCTCGCCGCCAGCACTGCATCGGCACCGCCCGCTTTCACACCGTCCACCAGGTGCTGCAGATTGCCGACACCTCCCGAAGCAATGACTGGAATGTTCACGGCATCACTGATGGCGCGTGTCACGCCGAGATCGAAGCCGTTCTTCGTACCGTCACGATCCATACTGGTGAGCAGGATTTCACCGGCGCCGTATGCGGCCATTTTTTTTGCCCAGTCCACGGCGTCGATGCCGGTAGCCTTGCGGCCGCCGTGCGTGAAAATCTCCCAGCGCCCCGGCTCATTGTCGGCGCTGACGCGCTTGGCATCGATCGCCACCACGATGCACTGTGAGCCGAAGCGCTCGGCGGCCTCGCGCACGAAATCCGGATTGTGGATAGCCGCGGTATTGATGCTGACCTTGTCGGCACCGGCATTCAACAGACGGCGGATATCCTCCACCGTGCGCACACCGCCGCCCACGGTGAGCGGAATGAATACCTGGCTGGCCATGCGCTCAACGGTTTCATAGGTTGTGGCGCGGTCTTCACTGCTGGCCGTGATATCGAGAAAAGTGATCTCGTCCGCACCTTGCTCGTTGTAGCGACGCGCCACCTCGACCGGGTCGCCGGCGTCGCGGATATCCACAAACTGCACACCCTTGACCACGCGGCCGCGGTCTACGTCGAGGCAGGGGATAATACGTTTTGCAAGGGTCATGGCAGGCTTCCGACAACACGATCAATCGGCGCGCATAATAGCACTGCAGCGTTGCCAGGTTTTCCTGTTTCCAAGTTCTCCTATAGTACAATCGCGGCCACCTGAACATAGCTGGCCGTCCATGCCCCGACACGCAGTAACGCCCGAAAATCAGACTTCTTTGCTGCGCACTTACTGGCGCCTGCTGGCCTACATGAAACCGGTGGCACTGCCGTTCATTGTCAGCATTGTCGGCTTTGCCCTGTACGCTTACAGCAATCCATTGCTGGCAAAGCTCAACGGCATGGTCATACAAGCCATTGAAGCCAAGAATGCCGATGCGCGCTGGGAGTTGCCGTTGTTTGCCATCGGCATTTTTTTGTTGCGTGGTGTTGGCTCATTTCTTGGCACTTATTTCAACAGCTATGTGACTGCCACCATTATCAACACGGTGCAGGCACAGGTTTTCAAACATATCACCCGGCTACCTGTCCGCTATTTCCACCAGCACAGCGCCGGCACTATCCTGCAACACATCACCGGCAATATTGCCCAGATGGCACAGGCGCTCGGCGAACCTATCAAGATTATCCTGCGCGAGGGTTTTACAGTTATCGCCCTGCTGTTTTATGCCTTCTACCTTAACTGGCAACTATCTCTCATATTCCTGCTGGTAGGCCCATTGATGGGGTTGGTGGTGCGCTACACAGCCGGCCGCTTCCGCGACATCACCAAGCGCAATGCTGTTCGCAACGCCACGCTGCTGCAAATCATCAGCGAAATGGTGAGTGGACATGAGGTTATGCGCACGTACAACGCACAAACCTACGAAAATCAGCGCTACGGCAAGACACTGGACAAGAACTATCGAGACCAGTTGCGCTTTCGAAGAATTGCTGCGGTGACGACACCCGTCATGCAGTTGCTGGTGGCCTCTGCGCTGGCCGGCGTGATTTTCCTGCTGTTGATGCCGGAAATTCTGTTGCAGCACAGTACCGCAGAACTCGTCGGCTACCTGACAGCTGTCGCGCTGATTCCCAAATCCATGAAGCAACTGAGTGGCGTCGGTGCCAATATCCAGCGCGGGCTGGTAGGCGCGCAACTGATTTTCGATCTGCTGGATGAAGCAACCGAAACCGATACCGGCACACACGCAGCAGAACATGTTCGCGGCGCGATTGCTGCGCAGCAAGTGACCTTCCGCTACCACGCCGACCAGCCGCCCGTACTGAAAGATATTTCCTTTAACATCCAGCCCGGAGAAATGGTGGCACTGGTCGGAAAATCAGGCGGCGGCAAAACCACACTGGCGGCATTGCTGCAGCGATTTTATGACGTGGAATCCGGCAGCATTACCCTTGATGGCGTGGATATCCGTGATTACACCCTCGACAACCTGCGCCAGCACATCAGTGTCGTCAGCCAGAACGTAATCCTTTTCAATGACACCATTCGCAACAATATCGCCTATGGCGCACCTAAACAGTATAGCGATGAAAAAATCTGCGAAGCTGCACGCAAGGCGCAGGCACTGGAATTTATCGAGCAGCAGGAAAACGGCCTTGATACGATGATCGGCGACCACGGCCTCAAGCTGTCAGGCGGACAGCGTCAGCGCATCGCCATTGCACGTGCATTCCTGAAAAACGCGCCGATCCTCATTCTCGATGAAGCAACCTCTGCACTCGACAACGAATCCGAACAGAAAATCCAGCTCGCGCTGGATGACGTGATGCAGGGCCGCACAACCATTGTGATCGCGCATCGCCTTTCCACTATCGAACATGCCGACAGAATTCTGGTCATGCATCACGGCGCGATTATCGAGCAGGGTACGCATGCCGAACTGATACAAGCGCAAGGTGCGTACAGCAGCCTTTACAACTCAAAGGAATTTGTTGCCTAGTGGTGCAGAAAAACGTTTCGACCGAACACTATCCGCTGGTTTCCATTGTAGTAACCAGTTTCAATGGCGAGGCATATATTGCCGCACAACTGGATTCGATACGTCAGCAGACCTACAAACATCTGGAAATTATCATCTGCGATGACAATTCCAGTGACAACACCCGCGCCATCACAGAAACGCATGCCGCTCAGGATGCACGAATCAAGACGATATACCAGCATACCAATTGCGGCTTGCACAGAAATCTCGAAAGCGGTCTTCGCCTTGCGCGTGGTGAATATATCGCCATTGCTGATCAGGATGACATCTGGCGTACCGACAAGATCGAAAAGCTGCTTGCCTGTCTCGACGGCAATATTGCTGCCTTTTCCGACAGCCAGCTGATAGATTCGCATGGCAAACGGTTCGGAAAAACCTTGCTGCAAACACTGCATATAGCCGATCCGCAATCAGCCACATCACCCTTGCGGCTCCTGAAAAAAAACTGCGTCTCAGGCCATGCCCTGCTTTTTCACAGGCAACTGCTTGATATCTGCCTGCCGTTTGACAAGCGCATGTTGTTTGATCGCCATCTGGCGATTGCCGCTTCCGTGCACGGCGGCATCGCATTTCATCCCGAGCCTCTCGTTTTTCATCGTATACACGCCACCAATCACACCAATGTGCGCCTTGCGCGTCACCATGCGTCAGCGGGATTGCCAATAGCAAACGATCGATACCCGCGACCTGAATCACTGGCAAGCATCAGGGATAAGCAGTATGAATCCTTCCGCTTCCGCTTCGAGCTAATGGCCAGACTGCTGCATCGACAAACACTGCCTGACACCATTCCACAAGCAGATTTCTTCGTCAAAATCATCAGCACCATCGCCACATTGATGGCGAAAGAAAAAAATTCCTGGTTTCGTTTCAGGCTATTGTTTGCACTATGGGACTTTGAAAGGCATTACCATTTGTTCGGTTTCAGGCGAGTTCTGCGTTTATGTAAGGGCAGAAAGTGGTATGCGATCGCGGAAAGTTTTCGCAATACAGATCAATCAACTTGCTGACCCGTCAATAACTGATAAAGACGAATGACAATATTGGTGACGTGTTTAACAGTGTAGTGGCGGAGTTTTACTTTACGGAAAACAGCCCACGCGCCCGGGTAGCCTTTTTTCACTGCCTTGTTGAAAAGATTGATGTAAATTCGATTGATAATGCGCTCATAACCCGGATAGCCTTCGTACTGGCGATATATCTTTTCGTAGTGGTCAAGCATGAAGGCCATGTTCCGTGACTGGTTGCCTGCGTGCTTGCGATAATAGGCCAGCGGCTCTGCCATTACATGTGCCTTGTGTCCGGCGCCCGTTATTTTAAGCCACATGTAGATGTCTTCGAGGTGGATGTCTGGATCATAGCCCTCCACGCTGCGCAATACGGCGGTACGCATCATCGCCGTCGGCGCCTTGATGCCCTCCTTGCGGCGGGTGAACAGATCCTCAAAGTTCAAATCCCGCGCCTCGAGCTGCTTAGGCATCTTGATGACACTGCCGTCTTCATCAATCTCAATGTAATAGCCGCCGCAGACAGCCACATCGCGGCGCGCCTCAAGAACAGCCACCTGCTTCTTGAGGCGTGAGGGCAGCGCCACATCATCGGCACTGAGCATGACAAAGTATTTGCCTTCTGCCAGCGAAATCCCGCGATTCAGTGCAGCGGCAAGACCGACATTCTGCTGCAGCACATACTTGAAGCCATGGCTGTTGGCCAGGTGCTTGATAATGTCCGGAGAGCTATCGCTGGAGCCGTCATCAATAACGATCAGCTGGATATTCGGGTAATTCTGGTTGATGACGCTGAGAATGCTTTCTTCGATGAAGCGTTCGTGGTTGTAGGAAGTCACGAGTACAGTGACAACAGGAAGGCTGGCATGCAGATCCTGCCCCTGCCATTCGTCATGTTCTTCCCAATCCGTAGAAGGGTGCGGCACAACCGCAAGATGCCTCCCTGTTACTGCCGGTTTTAGTGGGTGCCTGATATTCGACATATGCACCGTCCTTGGCCTGGAAACGAGTCTTCCTCATTCTATAGCGAAGCACTAAATTCGCAACATGGTGTATCGCAACATCGGCTCACTCGCGCCAGTCTTGGCATAGAATGGGCTTGAGCTGGTGGAGGCCATCCCCCCCCTCCCCTTTCATACAAAACGAAAGGGGTGGCTTTTCGTATCACATCCCAAGAATCTCTCGATAACCGATTGCTAATGACCTAACAGTATGTTGAAAACCATAACCATGCAGGTTATGGGTATGAGGCACGGATGGGATGTTGTGCGCGCATGGGGCGTGCCAGCGGCCCCGAAATGATTGAAAAGCCATTGAACGCTGCGGCGCCACAAGAAACTTGCATCCTTGGTGTGAGCGTCATGGCTTCGTGCTTAATATCACATCTATGTATTCCGCGCGGATTCCAATGTCAATGTTGTCAATTGCAATGATAATCGTGGGGGTCTTGGCTTTTTCTGTAATGAATGACGCAATGTCATAGCCCCAGTGCATGGTTACAAGCGCCCCTTGGTTGTCTACCGGGTTGCCGTGATATTCCGGCGGATGGTGGTGGACAATGCTGCCGTCCGGATTTCTGGAGGCCCACACTTCACTAGCGCGAGTCTTGTTGATAAGTGGTGCGGTAAATATATGCGCGCCACCTGGCTTCAGAACCCGCGCTATCTCCTTGACAGCAGCTTCAGGATCAAAAATGTGTTCCATGACATCTTGTGACACAAACAAATCAAGAGAATTGTCTGGAAAGGTCAACGCTTCTAAGTTCTCGCAACGACTTTTCGTGATTGGCTCAATTGCTCCTGGCGCGACATGAGGGAAATACTGTGAAGATGAGTATCTGGCACAGTGTTTCTGTAATTTAGGTGAAGCGCCTCTATTGCAGGGCGAAGTTTCGTGAATTGTTAGTTCACGCCAGTGGGGGTAGTAGTCTTCTATTACCTTCATCAAGGCCCGTTCGCGAGGAATGGATCCACAAGATGAGCAAAGCAGGTGATCTCTGAACCAGTCGTACTCGGAAGTAAACTCTACGGACTTTTCACAGATGTGGCAGTACCCGATGTGACTAAAAACGCGCATGTTTGTCTCCCTCATAGAGTTTGGGCGCGGTTAAACTTCCCGTCGTGCCCGCCATTTTCAAGCGTTCCGCAATGTCTTTTCAACATGACCATGCAGATCAAAAGTATCAGATGGCACATTGGGCATGAAACGCTCTGCAATATCGGTCAGAACAATATCTGGAGAAAGCTCTTTGATAATGGAGTAATCCAGAGATGTTGACCACACAAAATAAGTCTCAAGAAATGTCTCTGCCAACATGCCCGTCAGCAAGGCAGGCCTGTATTCTGCAAAAGAGTCCCCAAAAATGAGTATCTTTTTTCTGCATGCGGCGGAGTCATTGCGGAACTTGACAAATGAGCCGACGTGAAAACCGGCGTCATTTTCACGGGAGTTTTTCTTTTTATAAGAAACCATTTCGTTTTCATAAAAACAATGAGAGTCTTTACAAAAATTATAGTATCTGGCTTTTTCGCGAACTGGCGGAGCGAGCTTTCCTCCCAAATCAAGCATCACTTCTCCTTCAGTAAAGGGCCGCGACAACAAATCCTTAATCGGCGAAATACCTAGCTTGGCGCATATCAGCTGGTACGCTGCATAGCAGCCACTCGGCGACCAGTGACTATCTGTTTTCCAATATAGCTGATAGTCGTGACGTATTTTCCCAAAATATTCTCTGGGATCTATGCATACATCATCCAGCAGTGCTCTTGCATCTTCAGAGCAGCCGCCATAAAGCACCGACAATGGATTGCCCGGGTATTTTATTCCGTCGAGGCATGCTTTTTCCGGGTATATCGTCTCTTTGTTTGGAATAAAGACATGTAAATACTGTACATTGCCGAGATTTGACTTTCTCGATTGCAACAAGGAAATCCATTTGTTCACAAAATCATGGCCAAGAGTTGACTCTTTTTCGTAGTAGCTCAACGGTTTATTGGAGCCTCCCGCCAAAAATAACCAGCCATCGCGACCAACCAAAACATCAGAGTCGATGTTTCTGTTCCCCCCCCATTTTTCAACATAAGGGATTCCTGCAATTTGACAGTATTTAGCGTAGTCACTGTAAAAAAATTGTGCGAGCCTGACCCTTGTCTGAAGTGACAGTTCCTCCGGGCCTTTGCCGGAAGAATACTTAACAGCATTGAATTTTTCGTCTTGGAAATCATGGAGCCCAAGAAAGCCAAAAACCCTTCCCATGGTTGATTGCGGGTGTTTTCTTAATTGATCATTGTCGATAGCGATGATCTTGTCCTTTGAAAATACCTGCCTGTATATATTTAATTTGCGACTATAAAAGCTAAACCATAGAACCTGATTCAGATAATACTGGTGGTCTGTCGATTGAGAAATTGCCTTATCAAAATCGATAGAGAAAAATTCATTCACATCCATGTCTTGAAGCAAAGGCACTTTGTTTATAGTCTTCAAATGAAAAAAATGGGAGACAGCCCTTTCTACTGGGTCCCTGGTGATCAGTATAATTTTTGCATCAGGATTAACGGCTTTTATTGCTTTGGGAATGGATGATGTGTACGCAACATCGAAATACGTTGGGCTGGCTTCCCCGGTTATTCCTGGAGATTCAAAATCAAAATGCGATATATACCACTCCAGTCCATTATCAGGATAGAGTGAAAAATAATGTATTTCCTTTTGTTTTGCTTTTTTAACATCGGGGTGCATACAGATAAAATCGTACAAAATTGTCGTGCCGCCTTTCATCGTTCCGACAATAAAAAATTCAGGTTTTTTGATTTTAAATGATGCCGGCATATATTGACGCTCCAAGATTTCTTACAGGGCATATTTTTGGGTGCGTTCTACTTGGGTTCGAAACTCTCAAGTTTATCGCCTAGCCAATCGGCTGTGGCAGCTATTCCGCTCTCAATGGTTGTCAAGGGTCTCCACTGTGTATACGCAGTGATTTTGGAAATATCCAGCACATTTCGCTCAACATCTACGGGTCTTCCAGTTACATGGATGAACCTCAATTTCAACTGAAGTGTATTGCAAATGATGGCAATAATTTGATTGATGGAGTGGCCTGTTGCAGTGCCGATGTTGTAAATTTCCCCCGAGCTGTCTGACTTCGCTATGGCCAATATGCCCTGTATCGCATCATCAATATATATGTAATCCCTAACATTGTTGCCATCTCCCCAGATTTCGACCATTTCGTTCGTGAGTGCCTTGTAAGTCAAGGCCGCGATAATGCCCTGACCTCTCAGGGGGTTCTGCCATGGCCCGTAAGGATTAGCCAGGCGGGCAATTACATAGTCTGTTCCATACAGTCTGCGATAAAGAGCAAAATATTTTTCTATGGCAATTTTTACCAATCCATAGGAGCAAATGGGTTCGTTTTTGCATGTCTCAACAATTCTTTCGCTTTCTTGATTGCCATAAACCGTTCCCCCGGAGGAGAGAAAAATCCAGCGCAAGCTCCTTCCCTTGGTGGCCTCTAAATAATGCAGGGTCGAGATTAAATCAAGGTCAATTTCCTTGACTGCGTGGGCTGTGTCTGGCAATGGACGCGATAGGCTAATCAGGTGAAAGACGATTGCATCGCTCATTGATTCCAGCAATTCTGCAGGCAGCTCAGTGAAGTCACCAATGACTGCTTTAGCCTTCTCTGGCCATTGTGGTGAGTGAACCCTGTCAAAACAGATCAGTTCGCCGTCTTGTCTTGCCAATGCATTAGCAAGGTTTATACCTATGAAGCCGGCTGCACCAAGAATGACAATCCGCTTATAGTGGTTGGCACATTTCATTAGGTCTGTGCCTCCATTGCCATGGTCATCTCCGGTATCTGGAAATACTCATGCAAATATTCAACATATGCATGTGCCTTGGAGAGCGCAGTGTCAGATGGCACAACCAATGTACGTGCAATTTCCTGTGCTCTGGAAACTTCTAGCAAATGCGCAATCTTCTGGGTGGAGCTGGTAACACTGCCAGTATGGCGGCGATGCATATTTAGTGATTTTTCTCGGAAAAACATACTGCCTTGCAACAGGACATGAAGATAGATCACCCAATCGCCCGCAACTTTATAACTGAACAAATCCTCGCCTATGGCGTTAAATGCACTTTCTAGTGCATATCTGCGAAATAACACTGCGCTGACATTGGGGATGGTATTCTTGATACTTAGGGCTTCGGCAATTTCTTCACGGCCATTGCGAACATAATCGTGCATCCACTGCGCGGATATATCTTTGGTGTAATCAAGGTAATCTGGTGCCAACACCTTATCATCGTCATCTATCTGCTGAGATTGGCTATAGGCCAATACCACGTCTGGAGAATTGAATGAGCCCATGAGTTCTTCCAGAAAATGATCGTTAGCGATGTCATCGGCTTCAGCGATCCAGAGTATATCGCCTTTACTAAGTGCCAGACCTTTTTGCCATTGATGAAACACCGATCCGGCATTTTCGTGATTGACGTGCAATTGATAGTCGCATTGGTTGGTGTCAAGAAATTCCTTTATGACTTTGACGCTGTTGTCGCTTGATGCATCATCAAGCACAATTAACTCATAAACTGGCCATTGCTGCCGGAGAATGCTCTTCAGGCGTTTTTCGATGTGCCGCTCGTAGTTGTAATTGGGTACGATCACTGATATGCGAAGAAGGCCGTTCAGGTGATGCAGAAGGTCCAGCGAGTATTGTTGCAGAGAACCAACAGGGCGTTTCAACTCTGCGGCGGGGCTATTCAGTAATGCATTTAACTGCTCAGCAAAATCTTTCACATCAAGGTAGCGTGCCAAGCGCCCGCCATGCTCCAGGACAAAATCACAAGCCCCTGACGCTCCATCAAATGCCACTACCGGCAAACCCACCTCCGCCGCTTCCAGCACTACGTTAGGAAAGGGATCTTCGCGAGAGGGAAGAGCATAGACCGCGGCGGCAGCGTAATATGCCAATGGATCCCTATCGAAGCCAACAAACAGCACTTTATCCTGTAAACCCCAGGAGCGAATATGCTGCATAGCTGTATTGCTGGCGTTTTGATCTGCATGCCCAACCCAGATAAATACAAGATCGGTATTTGTTTTTAGTGACTGGCGGGCTATTTCAACAAACAGATCTGCACCTTTTCGGGTGTCTGCATAACCTATACTGAGAACAATGCGGCAATTGTTCGGCAAGTTGTGCTTGCTGCATATTATCTGGTGAGCTTCTTTGTGGCGTCCTTTGTAAGGGTTTTTGCGTAAAACGCCCTGCGGTCTTATAACAACCTTTTCTGTTGCAACAGGCGCTATCTCACAGTAGAGCTTCCTCACCAATTCAGCTGGAAATACGATCTTATCTGCATGTTCGGCAATAGCCAATGCATTGGCTTCCTGTCGCATTTCGCGAATCACACCGGGCAGTTCATGGATAAGGCTCAGCACACGAAAGCCCAGCGTTTTCAATTGTGGGACAAGCTGACCACTTACTACCGTACTGGTAATGGCATCCAGGTATCCAGCGCGCCTTAGGCTGGAAAGAAATGAATGTAGATCATTATGCGCAACGTCCTCCGCATTCATGATGGGGCCTATAGCAGCAAAATCGTCAAAGAGCCTGCCGCCACTCAAGGCCAAAATAGACACCTGTAAACCATTCTTCTTGAGCTGCTTTGCAGTTTCAAGGATCAAGAACTGTGCGCCATGTGGGTGGCAATCATGCGTCACCACCAATATCTTCTTCCGGGCATCATGCCGGTTGCATGTGTTGGCCGTAAGCGCATCACGCGTCGCTTGTAGCCAGGCATAGCCATAGCGTTGATCTGGCTCCAGATGCGCACCTTCGGCCCATTCGTTCCAGGCGTTGACGAAAATCATGCGCTTCTCAGGGTCTGGTTGCGATGCAACAGTGTAATTTACCGCGTTGGCCAGCCACTTTTCATAGCCAGCGGGTGAACTGTTGGCAAAAACTACGCCCTTGTTTTTTCTTCTTGCCGTGTTATCCCAGGACGGACAAACACTGCGAAACAACGTGTACTCCTTGTCTTGATAGTTTTTGCTGCGCTCAACAAAAATACGCCAATCGTACACAGTGCCTTCAAAATCCGGTGCCAGCGGTGAAGTCTCGCTCGTTATATTTGGCGGCGCTGAGTTGTTGGGTGGGAATTCGATAGCCGCATCCATGCCATACACCATTGGATCTACCGCTTCAAAACTCTGCGTATACGCCAGATAAATTTCACCAATGCCGTTTTCCCGAGACCACTTCCGCCAGCGTTCCATGGTTTGCACAGCGTCTGGCAACAGATTAGGCCGGTACACCATAAGTAACGGCTTGCCATTGATGCGGATGTAGCGTGGGTCAAGCAAATACTTGGAGACATATTCTATAAAGGCCAAATCATCTTCTGCAGAATATTCTTGGGCAATGAGCAGCTCACTGTCCAGCCCATCCCAGCGCCGAGACCAGTTTTCGTTCGCCCAGCACAGACAAAACGGCAAATCCAGAGAGGGATCTGCCAGATAATTCAGAATAGGGGTCTCAAGTAGACGCGTGCCCGCAAACCAGTAAAAATAAAAACAAAACCCCTCTATGCCATAAAGTTTCGCAAGCTCTACCTGCTTTTTCTGAGTCGCACCATCCAGCAAGTCGTAATAACCCAACGCGTCAGGAACGTGTGGCTGATAGTGGCCTTCAAATTGCGGCACAGCCGGGCGTACGTTTGTCCACTCGGTAAAGCCTTCGCCCCACCACGCATTGTTTTCCGGAATGGCATGAAATTGTGGAAGATAAAAACAAATGACCCGGACAGGTTTTTCAAGCAATGGCGAACCAATAAACCTATCGACATAGTCCGACACGGCTTCCGATGGCTGCGAAATTGGTAATGTCCATCGATGGGTTTTCACCGCTAACGACGAGGCCATGCGCTTACGTGACCGAAAGATTTTTTTCAAAGGATCAATAGCTTTTTTCTTGAAGTTGATCACCCTCTGCCGCAAGCGCCATGCTGTGGATTTGCGCATTTTACGCATCTGGCGATTGAGTTCTGCCGCCTCTTCACCTAACTGCGCGCGTTTGATTTCCAGATTGCGCGCATGCGCAGCATAATCAGCGATGACCGTTTCTTGCGAAACTGCCTTGCGGCAGCTCTCTTCCAGCTGAGCAGTGATCTTATTGTGCTGCTCCTGCAGCTTGGCATTTTGTGATACCTGCTCCGCCAGCGCCTGCTCCAGCATGCCGAATTTGTGGTGTTGCTCTTCAATCTCTGTTACTTTTTCATTATACAGTGCCATTATTGGCAAATAGCCTTCCCAATCTGCTATCAGATTTGCGATCTGGTTTTTTGTATCTGCGTCAGTGAAGCCCGCTTTATCCGAGGCCAGCTGAAGGAGCAGAGCACGCAATTTTTTCGTGACCAGAGATGCATTGGCATCTGTGTTTAATTCAGCTTCACTGCAGAAATGATGTCGTAGGTCTTCGGACAGGAATGAATTCCTGTATTCCGCATAAGCCACGGAATCTTTGTCAGGATGTGCCAGAGTCAGTGCACTGGAAATACGTGAAAGCTGTTCATATGGCTTGTCTAAAACATTATCGTATTCAACGACCAGTCGCCGGCAGCCATCTGTGTCTCGCAGGGCAGCGATCATATGCTCCGCCCAGAGCATGTAGGATTTTCTTTCTGGGATGCCATCTCTCTCAAGCAATGAGCGAGCGACAGCCATCGGATTGCGAATGGCGATCAGATATGAAACATCACAATCGAGCGCATCAAAAACTTCTTTCCAAAAGCCAAGCAAGCGACATGTGCGTGGATCTTTGAAACCCCAAATCCCGTAACTTTCTCGCAATTTTGTATTGATATATTCAATGGCTCTGACTTTTAAAGCATCGACAAATTCATCATTGAAATCTGAGTGTGCGATCGGGAGGAAGTTATTCCAGGAGGATCCGTAATGGCGCAACAGATCCTCATTGATGTGTGCACACTCTATGTCTTCCCAGAATCCTTTGGGATTGTCATGTCTGGGAGCGTGGACATTCTCTCCGAGGTTTATCCCAAGCACTTCCAGTGAATGAGTAAGTGCACTGGTCCCGCTGCGATGCATTCCCAACACAACAATCAGCCGGTTTCTTATGCTCATCCCCTGTCTTCTCCCAAAATATCTACAGTTCTTTGGTGGTGTACAAGTCTTTGTAAGCGCCGCCGCTGGCCAGTAACTCGCTGTGCGTACCCGACTCCACGATTTTTCCTTGACTCATCACAAATATGTTGTCTGCGCGCTCAACGGTAGACAGCCTGTGCGCAATCACGATTGTCGTGCGATTCTGCATGATGCCGTCGAGTGCCTTCTGTATCTTCTGTTCTGACTCGTTATCCAGCGCTGAAGTGGCTTCATCCAGGATCAGAATTGGCGCATCTTTCAGAAACGCCCTGGCAATGGCAATGCGCTGCCGCTGGCCACCCGACAACTTGAGACCATTGTCACCGATTTTTGTATTGAAGCCTTGTGGAAGTTTGTCGATGAATTCCAGTGCTTCTGCCTTGCGAGCTGCTTCTCGAATAGCATCAATACTGGCGCCACGCATGCTGCCGTAAGCTATGTTATTGGCGACCGTATCATTGAACAGAACCAGATTCTGGCTGACCAATGCCATCTGCCGCCGCAGACTCTCCAGGGTGTACTCGTTGATGTTTATACCATCGATGGTGATTGAGCCTGATGCCACCTTGTATACGCGCTGCAGCAACGTGGCGATGGTCGACTTGCCGGAGCCGGATTTGCCAACCAGCGCCACCATTTGCCCGGCAGGTATGTTCAAGGAAACATCCTTCAGTACGAGTTGTTGTTGGGGCTTGTAGCGAAACTCCACATGCTGGATGGCAATATCGCCGCGCACGACGCCGGGATCGTATGTGCCGTTATTCTCTTCTGTTTTTGCATCCAGTAAACCGAATGCCATCTCTGCACCGACAATTCCTTGCTGGATGATGATGTTCAAACCGCCCATTTGTTTCATGGACTTTGGCAGCAAACCCACGGCAGTCAAATAGCCGATTAATTCTCCAGCACTGTGTCCAGCCAGTGTGGCCGGCATCAGCAGGATGAAAATAATACCTGCAATTGCCAATGCAACCAGCAACTGAATGACGGGCGTTGAAATGGAAGATACTTTCCGCAGCTTCATCATCATGCGGAAAACATCTTCACTCGCCATCGCATGACGGTTTCTCTCGTAGGCCGTACCGCCAAAAATTCGCATGACTTGATGCCCGGCAATAAGCTCGTTGATCACCTGCATGAAGCCGCCGGAGGCCACTTGGGTCTTGCGAGTTATGTCACGAAACTTGCTGGTGGTGTACTGCACAATCACCAGCAGCAGCGGTGCAATCAATAAAAAAACCAGTGAAATCTGCCAGTTGACATAAAAGATGTAAACAAGAAGAAAGCTGATGGTCATCCCTTCACGCACGATTACCTTCAGGCCGTCGGTAATTGCAGTGGCAATCATGCCGACACTGCCAACGAGCTGTTGCAGAATCTGCCCGGCGCTCCTGTCCTGAAAATACGCCTCGGGCATTAATGTAAGATGGTCAAACATCTCGCAGCGGATATTGGTTACCAGACGTGCAGCCACGAAAGCGTTGTAGTAATTGCCAAGAAAGGAGCCAACACCCCGGATAATGAAAATGCCAATGGCTCCTGCCGGCAGCAGCCAGCGTGCATCTGCATCCTTGGTGTTGATGGCCTGGATGACCATTTCCATCAGTTTGGCCAACATGGGCGCTGTTGCGGCAAAAAGCGCCAAGCCCACAATGCTGGTCACAAAGGGCACTGCAAGTGGCTTCAGGTATTTCAGCAAGCGCAGATATGTGTGGAGCGTGGCGCCTTGGACGGGCGCGTTGGTATTCGACATGAATTCCCTGAATCCCTGAAAATCAGGCCTCTTTCAAAGCGGTGATAATATCCCATGTAATCACCTGCAGGAACCGCCTCCCCCTGGGGAAATCCATTTGACCTGCCACAGCGCGATAGGCAGACTGCCCACAAGCGTTACACAGACACTCGCACCATGAATAACATGCCACTCTTCGCCAAACTGCTGCACCGTATTCGCCTTCGCTTCTACCGCCACATGTCCTCCATGCAGATCGTATCGGGGAAGCCTCGTATACATCAGCCCACACTGTTTATCGGCAAAGGCAGAATCGAGCTTGGAAAATGTCACTTGGGCTATTTCCCATCACCGGGATTTTTCAACGGTTATGCGCATATCGAAGCCAGGCATCCTTCTGCGAGCATCATCATTGCCGATGGTGTCATGATCAACAATAGTGCAACCATCATTGCCGATCGGTCTTCCATTGTTATTGGCGCAAATTCATTGATTGGCCATGAGTTCACAGTGTTTGATTCGGACTTCCATGCCTTGTCACCGGACGCCAGAAAAACCGGCATCCCTGCTTATGCTCCCGTCAGTATCGGTGAAAACGTTTTCATTGGTTCCCGGGTGACCGTGCTCAAAGGCGTAACGATTGGTCGTGACTCTGTCATCGCGAGTGGTGCGACGGTAGTTTCAGACATTCCTCCCGGTGTCATTGCCGCCGGATCCCCGGCGCGCGTCATCAAACCACTGCCCGGCACGGAAAACCTCTTGCATGAATGACATTTGCGTTGTTGTTCCCTGCTTCAATCATGAGTCATATGTGGAGGCTTGTATCTCCAGTGTCATGCAACAGGAAGATGTGCGATTCAGGTTGCTGGTGATTGATGACGGCTCTTCTGATAACAGCGCCGCCATTATAGAAGGTATGCGGAAGCGTTTTGATTTCACTTTCATCTGTCGACCGAACAAAGGCCTGTGTCCAACTCTGAACGAAGCGCTTGCGCAGATTGCCGAGAACTATTATTGCGTCATCGCCAGTGATGACATGCTTTTGCCGGGTGCACTGCGAACACTGAAGCAGTATCTGGACACGCATCCTGATGCCGCGGCTGTTGGTGGCAGTGTTATCAAGGTGTCAGATGATGGCGCTCAGGAGGGGCGTCTCTCGCACGGCAACGAAACACTCACGTTTGATGATATTTTCAAAAGACGCTATGGCCCGAATGCGCCGGGTGCGCTGATCAGAACACAGGCCGCAAAAATGGCGGGCAGTTACAAAGACTCCTGCTATTTCGAGGATCTCTACCTCTGGTTGAAAATAGCTGTTGGAGGCTGGAAGCTGGCATCGATTGATAGCGACGTGGCGCTGTACAGGCAGCACCCTTTGAATATGCATCGCAACAGCAAACGTATGACACAAGGTCTACTGGATATTTATGAAGACTATCGAGCGAACCCCATGTATGGCACGGTGGTTTCCGAAATTTGTTATCGCGGCATGAAGAAAGCCATTCGACAGCACGATATTGCATTCGCCAATACGCTTTTTAAAAGAGCGCTGCCACACAAGCCGTTTGACGCCATTCGCACCATTGTGAAAGCAAACCTGCTCCACCGCTGACATTTTTCAGATCCAATTGCCATTAACTATCTGATAAAATAAAACCATCTTGTCCGCGCGCATCATGGTGTTTGCCGGTCTTTGCTGAACTTCCGGAGTTGGTATGATCATTGTCAGGCTCGTGGGCGGACTCGCCAATCAGATGGGGATTTATGCCGCTGGCCGGGCACTGGCAGAGCATACCGGTATGCCGTTGAAACTTGATATCACCGAATTGGCCAAAGATCCACTGCGACAATACGATTTGCATCATCTGGACATTAACGCAGAAATTGCCACGAAGGACGATATAAGGCGTGTGTCCGGCAAAAGTCGGTTCTCAATTATCAACAAGGTACGAAAAAAATATTACTCCCTGTTTAATAAACGGCAACCCGCAAGAATTTACCGGGAAGGCAGTTTGTTCTTTGACAAGATGTTTTTCAGTCTTGAGCCTCCCGCCTATCTGATTGGCAACTTCCCCAGTCTTCACTATTACCTGCCGGTTTTTCCGTTGCTGCAGCAGGAATTTTCATTAAGCTCCGCGTTGAGTAGAGAAAGTACAGGCTGGTTGTCGAGAATTCAGGCATCGACATCTGTTGCGCTGCATGTGCGCCGGGGGGATTATGTATCAAACCCGAAAGCCACCGCATTTCATGGCGTGCTCGGGCTGGACTACTACAGAAATGCCATTGCCGAGATGCGGACACATGTCGGACATGACGCAGAATTTTTCATCTTCTCTGATGACCATGCATGGGTAAAAGCCAATCTGGATGCGGACAACCACTGCCACTTTGTCGATTGCAATGATGCGGAAAACGGCTATCAGGATTACTGGCTGATGCGCCAATGCAGGCATCACATTGTCGCTAATAGCGGGTTCAGTCGCTGGGCAGCATTGTTGGGCAAACACCCGGAACAGCGCGTGATACGGCCACACAACTGGACATCAGCTGGTGATTTGCGCGATGAAGATATTGGCCCTGCGACATGGATGCGAGTGGGCAACTGAGATCGCTATTTTCCGGCCCGCATCTTGCGCAAGCGCCACAGGTTTCCCTCAACAAAAATAGTATTCTGATAGGTGTCCGCATAAATCAGGTAGTCGTTATCGCGCATCAGCTGTTCGATTTCCACGATTTTTGATTCGGATGCGTTTTCGGTATAAACCAAGGTTTCAACACAGAAAACTGCGGGGCGGAATCGCTTGAAATCCAGCGATTGCAGGATTTCAAGATCCAGACCCTCAACGTCGATGCTCACGAAGTCAGGAATTTTTTCACAATACTCCGACAGCAGTTGATTGATGCTGATTAACTGAACATCAATGACGCTTTCAATTTTCTGCTTGCCGAAGCTGACGTAGCGCTCCGCTTCTTCCTTCGAAAATGTGCTTAATGTCGGGGTGCTCATAACATAGAAAGGCGCCTTGTCGACACTGGAAAGGCCTATGCCGGCGTTGATGCAGGTATCGCGATGCCGATGTCGGCGGATACGATCAAACAGGTGAGGGTTCGGCTCAACACACAACCCACGGCCGCCATGTTCGTAAAGCATCGCGGTATTGCTGAAATGAAAAGGATCGTATGCACCGATATCAAGATAGTAAGGCCGTTTGATACTCAGAAGGCGCAGCAGGAAGTAAATAATGGCGTCTTCACCGCATTGAGAGTAAGAAACCTTGCCGTGCCGCTTTTTCAAAAGTCGCTTGATGGCCTTTCCCAGAAAATCGTTTGCCATTTCTTTTACCTGAGTTATGTTGAGGGGAGTGCAGCTTTCCTGTAGCGGCGTCTATATCTGTCTACAGGTAATTCAATCTTTTTATACAAAAAGTATGCAACCAGAATAACCAATGCCATCGCCAGTAGCGCGCCAGGCAGCGTGCCTTTCAGATAGGGTTTCCAGAACGGCAGCTTCGACACCCATCGAATGACAATCAAGTGGCAACAATATACCGGATAAGACAGGTTGCCCATCAGGTTATCCATATTCATGTTCTTGCTGATGGAGAAAATGGCAGGAATGGAAATGGCAAGAAGGGCGTAGAAAGCCAGTCTCTTTTGCACTTCCGGAAGTTCAATAAAGGGAAAGATGCATATCATGACAACACAGGCACACCAGAGCATCCAGGCAAGTGGACGCAAGTGCTGCACGATTGACTGAATTGGCAGGTGCTGTGATGCCCTGTATGACAAAGCTCCGATAATGAAAAATGCTAATTCCGTCGGGAAGAAGCGGTAAGACCATGGGTCATGGGTATATCCCTGCTGGACAAGAATCACGCGAATCAATATTGAAGCTGCCAGCAGAAGCACCATTCGCCCCGCACTGACGACCGCATAGGGAGCCAGCAGGTAGAACGACATTTCCAGGCCGAGAGACCACGCCTGTACTAATATCAAATAATCCATTAAGGGTTTTTCTGATGCCATGAAGTTGGCTGTGAACTGCACAGAGTTATCAGCTACCTCTAAAAACATGGTGAGATCCTGAAACAGGATGGTTGCATTGGTAAAGAAGATGAACAACGCCCCTTCTGTCGGCAAGGCCAACAGATTTTGCAGGGACTCTACAGGATGTCGCAATGCAAATAATCCGCAGACTAGATAAGTGGGATAAAGACGAACGAATCGTGACTGCCAGAAACTACCCACGCTTTCATAATGCTTTGGAAATATCATGGCAATATAAAAGCCGGATATCATGAAAAAGCTTTGTACGGCAATTTCACCCCCGACAAGCTTAAGAAAGGGGTGTGAAATAAAATGACCTGACACAACAGACAGTGCCAATAAAACCCTGATAAGGCCCACTCAAATTCCTGCTGTTCGACTGGCGATTATGCCGGTGGCGTATAATTGTTGACATACCACTGGTAAGCATTGCGAATGCCGTCCTTGAGGGCAATGCTCGGGTGCCAACCCATGCGGGCAAGCAGGGAAACATCCATCAACTTGCGCGGCGCGCCATCCGGCTTGCTGTGATCGAAAACAATCTGCCCCTCATAATTGACAACCTCTGCAATGAGTTTTGCGAGATCTGCAATAGTTATGTCATCACCAGATCCCACATTGATGTGCGAGAGCATGGCGGCAGTGTTGGCCTGGTAAGCGGATTTTTCCAGGCCCAACACAAACAGCGAGGCCGCTGCCATGTCATCCACATGCAAAAACTCTCGGCGAGGGCTGCCGCTACCCCATATCACCACCTCGTGGAGTCCTTGCAGCTTGGCCTCGTGAAAACGCCGGATCAGTGCAGGCATCACATGGCTGTTTTCCGGATGAAAATTGTCACACGGTCCGTACAGATTGGTCGGCATTACCGAGCGATAATCAGTGCCATGTTGCCTATTGTACGATTCACACAGTTTTATGCCCGCAATCTTGGCAATCGCATAGGGCTCATTTGTAGGCTCCAGTGCACCTGTCAGCAAGGCATTTTCCTGCATCGGCTGCGGCGCCAGTCGCGGATATATGCATGAGCTGCCCAGAAACAGCAGGCGCTCAACTCCAGTAAGGAATGCTTGATGAATCACATTGCATTCCATCATCAGATTCTGATAAATGAAATCGGCAGGATACGTATTGTTGGCATGTATACCGCCAACCTTGGCCGCGGCGAGTATGACTACATGCGGCCTGTTTTCCTGCATGAAACTGGCGACCGCAGCCTGGTCTGTCAAATCGAGTTCTGCATGCGTGCGGAGTAACAGGTTGTCGCGATGGCCCATGGCATGAAGGTGCCGCACAATTGCCGCTCCCACCATGCCGCGATGTCCAGCAACAAATATCTTTGTCTGTGTATCATTCATCTCCATCACTCCCGAGATACAGAAACTGAAAACCCGCGCGAGCACAGCAGTGCGTGCTGGCGAGCTTTGTCAAGATCATGGCCAATCATTTCGCCAATCATTTCATCCAGTGATGTCGTCGGCTGCCAGCCCAGTTGCGTCTTGGCCTTTGTCGGGTCACCGAGCAGGGTTTCAACTTCAGCCGGGCGAAAATAACGCGGATCAATACGAACAATAATGTCGCCCTCTTTCAGGGCTGGAGCTTTGTCTCCTGCAATGGCTGCAACTTTTCCCACTTCTTCGACGCCATTACCTTGCCATGCGACAAGAACTCCCAAAGCAGATGCTGCCTTGTCAATGAACTCTCTCACGGAGTATTGCCTGCCGGTTGCGATTACAAAGTCTTCCGGCTTTTCCTGCTGCAGCATCAACCATTGCATTTCCACATAGTCTCGTGCATGTCCCCAGTCGCGCAGTGCATCAATGTTGCCAAGGTAGAGACACTCATCAAGACCTTGTGCAATATTGCACAAGCCACGGGTGATCTTGCGTGTTACAAAGGTTTCGCCGCGGCGTGGTGATTCATGATTGAACAGAATGCCGTTGCACGCATACATGCCGTAGGATTCGCGATAATTAACGGTAATCCAGTAGGCGTACAATTTGGCTACTGCATAGGGTGAGCGCGGATAGAAAGGCGTGGTTTCCCTCTGTGGCATCTCCTGGACAAGTCCATATAACTCGGAAGTCGAGGCCTGGTAGAAGCGCGTCTTGTGCTGCAGGCCAAGGAAACGTATACCCTCAAGCAGACGAAGGGTGCCGATGGCATCGACATCCGCAGTGTATTCCGGCGATTCGAACGAAACGGCGACATGACTCTGGGCGCCCAGATTGTAAACTTCATCCGGCTGGACATCATGGAGTATCCTGACCAGATTCGAGGTGTCACTTAAATCACCATAATGCAGTTTCAGCCGCGAATGGGGGACATGCGGATCCTGATAGATATGATCTATGCGCTCGGAATTGAACGAAGAAGCACGGCGCTTTATGCCGTGGACCTCATAGCCCTTTGCAAGCAGGAACTCGGCAAGATAAGAACCGTCTTGCCCGGTGATGCCGGTGACCAAGGCTTTTTTCATGCGTGCCCATGAGGGATTGGTTGGTGGGAGTCGAATGATATCCCAAAACGATTCTCTGGCTAAGCTTGCGTTGACCTGATCAGCGCCTCCCATTGATCCCATATGTTTTCGGGAGCATATGCAGCCACGGTTTTTTTCGCTGCGCGGCCTAACCTTTGTCGAAGTTGCTTGCTTTCCATCAGTGCTGCCAGTTTTTCGGCAAAGCTTTCAGCGGTGTTATCTGACAATAAACCGTTCTCGCCATCCTGGATCAATTCATTGACGCCGCTCGCCGACACCAATCCAAGACAGGGCAAACTGCAGGACATGGCCTCCGTCAGTGCCAGGGGAAAGCCCTCATGCAATGACGGGAATGCACAGATGTCAGCCGCAGCAAGAATATCCAGTGGAACCGTTGTCTTGCCTTTGAGAAAAACCCGGTCCGATATTCCAAGCGCATGTACCTCATCCGCCACCTGCTTCTCATGAGGCCCTTCTCCCCAGATGTCAACAGACCAAGCGGGAAACCTGTCTTTGAGTTTGGTAAACGCGTGCAATAGCAATGAATGATTTTTGTCCTTGTGCAATCTCCCGATATAAACAATCTTGTTGCTGACATTGGCGTGATCCGTGTGCTGCAATTGCGGCACGGCATTTCCTATCAACTGCGCGGCCACACCAAAATGCATGCGCAAATAGTCTTTGTAGCTGGGTAATAATACCTGTACTGCGGCAACCTGCAGCAGCGCTGAATGAAATCGGTCGATTTCCTCAGGTTTGCGGTTTTCCAGATACATTTTCGGATGCTTATGAAACATCAGAATGATTTTTATGTTGACGCCGTTGTCGAGAAGTTCGGCGGCCTCACGCGGTGAGCTGGCAACAATGACATCAGGCTTCAATTGCCCAAGAAATGCCAGAAGCCTTGCGGAATCACGTTTCAGAAGTATGTTCCTGGCGTTCAGGCGTGCCTTTAGTAAATTCAGGGGCCGCAGATTTTCTTCGGCAACATTTGTAAAAGCCACGCCGTTGCCAATGTGGAAAAAAGGTTTGCCCTGAAGGGCTTTCTCGTTTGAAACAAGGTGGACATCAATGCCGCGACACTGCAGTTCGCTTGCAAGATCGCAGATAACTTTTTCGGCGCCGCCTGTAGACTGGATGACATGCCGTTTCTGGTAAATGACCAACTTCATCTCGCGCCCGTGTCATGTGGTGTCGCGTGCAATACATCGGTAATGGCACGAACATGTTCATCGTCCGCTTCGCGCCAGCTACCGGGAATCAGATACTCGTTTTTCAGGTAATAAAGGAAAGACTTGCGCAAACCATCATCCAGCGGCCACTCGGGAAACACTCGCACGAGTGACACTGCTTCTTGTTGTGAGTCTGCATGCATGACCAAGCCGGGAATGTTGAAAAATGCCTGCCCGAGCGTCAGCACCGGCTTGCCCAGCAGCAAGCTCTCCAACCCGACACTTGAGTTGATGGTGATGACAAAAGCGCTCTGCTCAATCAATTGTTGCGTGCTGTTGCCGTTGGCAAAAAAACAGTTGGTGCTCACCTGCGCATGCAGGTCGGGATAACGAAGGGCACTAGAGGGGTGCTCCTTGAACACCACGGTATACCCCGTCTGTTCCGCTATCGCCTTGCCAACAGCAAACAATGCGCGCATGTCGGCAAGCCAGGGTGAAAACAGGCGCACCTGTGTATCGCGATCAACCTGGAAGGGAATGAAAATGTAGTGCTCCGGCAAGCGAATTTCCTGTTGTTGCGCCGGTTTGCTGGCCTTACGCGCCGTTAGTGCAACTGGTGCGGCAGTTTGTTGTGCGGCACGTTCACGATATACATCGTAAAATGCCGCGTCACGCGGCACGCTGTTCTGGAAGTTTACGCCGCGCGAGTCGAGCGTCGTGGTGTCTGGCAGCAAACCGTTCTCGAAAAAGAAAAATCGCGTGCCTGCAGGCGCCAGTGCTTGCAGAATGCGATTGTAACGTTGCGCGCCATTCCACATTACCAACATGCGGGGCTGCTCACGGCGCAATAATGCAACGCCGCGCAATACCATCCACAAGATTTCCATGCGCAGGCCGAGTTCGTACAGTGTGCCCGCGTATTTGCCTTTTGCCTTGCGCTCCTGCACTTTTTCGCCAACCAACACATCCACCGGCACCTTGCGAATTTCACGCCCCGCCGACCAGGCTGGCAGCGGCCATTGCCGTGGCGTGATTACGCGCGCAGCTTTCATCCCGCTTTTTTCGATCAGGGTGCTGAAGTAGCGGTACTGGTGTCTGGCCTGCGCCAGAAAAAGAGTGGCTGTCATAGCTTGTATCCTGGTGCCGCCAACACTTCGTGGGGAATGTTGTCTTTCCCGTCGTGCAGTACACGCACGAGGTCTGCCATGAAATCACAGGAATCAAAACCATGCGCAAGATGTTGTTGTGCAAATTCCTTTGCACGCGCACGGTAATGCGGGAGATTGGCATACATGCGCGCAACTGCCTCACCGAGTGTCTCGCAACTGTCTACAGGCTCGCCAAAATACTCCGCTGCACCGAACCAGTCTGCTGTGTTTTTCCAGAGCACGGCAGGACGGCCAAGCAGCCCTGCTTCGAGGATTGCATTGGTGTAAGAGGTTATAACCAGCTGTACACGCGCCAACTGTGCCGGCAAGGTGTCGCTGTGATCAAGCAATGTCACTTGTGGCAATTCCGCCGCCAGTGTGCTCCAGAAATCCACCGCTGCACGGCGGTGTGGTCGCACAAGCACGGCAATATCCGGATGCACACGCGCCCAGTCGGCAATCGCGCGATAACAGCTCTGGCAGCTCGTTTGCTGCTCTTCTTCCGGCCCGCTGCCAAGCACCAGTACAGCAGGCGTTTCCGGAATGTAACTATCATCAACTCGTAAACTTTCATTCAGCAGATAGCTGCCGGCCAGCACGGCCTTGCACGCACCATACAGATCATCGCGTGCACGCAAATTCGCCAATGAGCTTTTACCGAACAAAAAGTAATAATCGAAATCGATCATGCCCATGCGTCCGGATTTCGGCAGTACTACACCGTGTGCGAGATGAATGATCAATGCCCTGCCATGTGCGCGCGCGCGCAGAATCGGCGACAAGACGCAGCCGTTGCGTTCAGTGATCACAATACGAGGCGTGTGGCGCTGCATGATGTACTCCACAAATGCCGCTTCTGCGTAATAACGCCAGTCATTCAGACGTGGCACAGCCAGCCAGCGCCTCCGCCACGCTTCCGAGCGCTCCGGCATCCAGCGTTCGTGCACGACAAGACCGCGCGCGCGCAATGCCGCAACCAGGGCATTCTTGCGCCCGGTTTTCATCGAGGCCTCGAAGGGGTGCAACAGCAGTACATCACAAGGTTCACGCTGTATATCGCACCGGCATCGCAAACGGAATGCCAGCGCCAGCAGCCACTGCCACGGCAAAACCAGATACCACAACAGCACGCGTAGCAGGCGCTGTGCGCCGTGCTTGCCCAGCAGACGGCGTTGCAGGAAATAGCGGTAATAAGGCTTCATCGTGTCACGCCTTGTTGCTGACAGTCACACGTTTCAGCAGTGACAGCAACCAGCGTTTCAACACTTGCGGCCGCATCAACAAGCGTGGATTGCTGGCGATTGCCCTGTTGTACAACGTCGCCGCTTCCCGGTAATCGCCCTGACGAAACAACATGCGTGCGATGGACAGGCTGCGTCGCTCGGCATAGAGATAGCGCCACCTCATTAGTGTTTGAGGAATAACGGCAGGGTTGAACAATACGTCAACAGACGACATACCAACCGACATGACGATGGCGGCATTCTTGCGCACGCGACCGCTGTGTGCGTGTGATCGAAGTACAGGTGTTTGAAAACCAAACGCAGGAAAACGCGCAATCACCTGGCCAAGAAAAACCACATCTGTATTGTTGCGCAGGCCTACCGGGTATTGCAGCTCATCAAATACACGTCGATGAACCGCCACTGACCCATGCTTAACGCCTGCTACATCCTTGGCAATATAGGCGGGAAATGCCTCTTCCGGTGTCGGCGGAATGGAGGAGCCGTGACGCACCGTCACCGTCCCGTCTTCCGTTACCGACATGTAGCCGCCGAAATACAGGTCTGCGCCTGGATGTTGCATTATCGCGCGACGAAAATTTTCCAGTGCATCCGGCAATAACTCGTCATCGGCATCGAGAAAACAGATCCATTCACCACTGGCCAGGCTAACGCCCTTGTTGTTGGTGGCACAATGCCCGGCGTTTTGCTGGCGATGGTAAATAATGCGATTACCGTAACCTTGTGCCACATCAGGAGTATTGTCGGTTGAGCCATCATCGACCACGATCACTTCAAAATTGCTGTCATTCTGTGCCAATGCAGAATCGACAGCGCGCTCAAGAAAGTGTCCGTAGTTGTAGCAGGCAATAACAATGGAAAACTGTCCGGGCACAATCATGCAGCTCCTTCTTGCCACAGTAACTGCAAGCGCTCACGTAACGTCTTGTCCTGCCAGTTGCAAAAGAAGCGCTCCCTGTCTTTCAGCAGACCACTTGCCGCCGCAGATGCATTGTCGAAATCCTGCATGGCATCCAGATCAATCAACTGCGGTCCCTGCCGCGCGCACAGCCAGTTGGTGGCTTTCATGTCGCCATGTGTTATCCCTGCAACGCTCAAGGCATCAAAAACTTTTTTCACTGCCTGCAATTCAGCCACCGTGGGTTCATTGGACACCCAATGTGACAACAAATCTTTGCCTTCTACCGCTTCGCACAGCAGCCAAGCCCGTCTATCCAGCAAACCATGTCGCTGCTCCACCAGCGCTATCGGCTGTGGTGTGCCGATACCGGCAAAACGCAGCAGATGTGCAGCGCGCCAGCTATGGGCAGCACGCGAGCGACGCAATGCGCGGCGGAGCTTTCGCCACAAGTCCTTGTCGAGATATTCCTTCACCACATATTCGCTGTTGCCTAACGCCAGGCGATAGACCTTGGCCGAGTTGCCATCTTTCAGCATGACACCCCGGGCTCGCAAAGTGTCAGGTTGCTGCAAGGCTGTGCACAGTGCATCACTCAATGCTTCCCGGCGACACAGAATGCGAATATCCCGGTGGCTGCAATCGACAACTTCACTACAGTCACGAAATATCTTTGCAAGATACTTGCGCTTGCGTTGCTGCCAATGCTCGCGTGCACGCTGCTGCAGCACCGCACGATCAACGCCTGCAAATCGCATTGCAATCACATCCATTATCAGTTGCCACTCCGTCAGCGGACACTGCGCCAGCAACAGCGCAAGATTATCGTCCCGGTCGGCGCGATTGCGCAGCTCCCGGCAACTGGCCGGATCCAGTACGTACCAACGTTCATCGCACTGCATCACATTGCCAGGGTGCAAATCGGTTTGCAGCAATCCCGCATCATAAAGAGCGGCCTGCGCATCCAGCATGACCTGCAGCGCATTCCGACGCTGCATTTCATCACCCTGCTGCCAGTGGGATGACAGCGTGTATCCATCCTGCAAAAATTCATGCACACAAATGCCAACCGTGCCTTCGTCAATGGCTTCCAGTAAAGCTGGAGTCGGGATGCCTTTGTCATGCAAGCGTGCAAACGCTTCGCGCTCTCGCTGCCAGTGTTCGCGCGTGAAAAAAATCTTGGCCAACACCACGCGACCATCGAGCACCGCCCGTGCCACCACGCGCTTGCCCGGCAGCAGTCGCAAAATATTTTCGATTTGCAGCAAACGACCGTCACACAGCGGCAGCAGGCAAGGTACGACCACAGAGCGGCCAGCCGCGTGCAATTGCGACAAGGTATAGGCGTGTGTAGTCATTACTGTTTCTTGCCGCCACGCGGGCGCGGAATGCCCATTTTCTGGCGACGCTCCCAGAGATTCTTGCGACTGATGCCGAGACGCTGTGCAATTTCGGTCTCGCTGAGCTCGTCTTGATTGTCGAGCACAAAGCGGACGAAATAATCGTCCAGCGAGGTTTCCTGTGTATCTGCGCTTTTGGTGGCGGCTGATGCGGCAGATGGTGCTTGCTGGTTTGGTGCCACGCGCAGATCCAGCTGCTCGATGCCGAGTTCGCCGGGCTGATCACAGAGAATCACTGCGCGCTGGATAATGTTGTCCAGCTCGCGCACGTTGCCTGGCCAAGGGTATTCAAGTATTGCTTTCTCGGCAGCGCGTGAAAATGTGAGCGCCGGACGTGCAAGTTTCTGGCAGTAACGCGCCAGCAATTGCCGTGCGATCAACAGAATATCTTCTTCGCGTTCACGCAATGGTGGCAAGTTCAGTTGCACGACATTGATTCGGAAATAAAGATCCTCGCGGAATTTGCCTTCATCGCACATCTTGCGCAAATCGCGATGGGTGGCGGCCACCAGTCGCACACTCACCTTGCGCGATGCCACGGAACCGATCGCGCGCACTTCGCCTTCCTGCAAAACGCGCAGCAATCGCGCCTGCGCTTCCAGCGGCAATTCACCGATTTCGTCGAGAAACAGTGTGCCGCCATCGGCAGCTGCTATCAAACCTTCACGCGCGTGATCCGCGCCGGTGAATGCGCCTTTTTCGTGGCCGAACAATTCAGCTTCGATCAGGTTTTCCGGAATCGCGGCACAGTTGACGGAAATCAGTGTGCGACCGGCGCGCGGACTGGCGCGGTGAATGGCATTGGCAATCAATTCCTTTCCTGTACCGGTTTCGCCGCAGATCAGCACCGCTGCATCCGTGGGTGCCACCTTGCTGATCTTGTTGTACAGCGCCTGCATCACCGGGCTGTCGCCGATCACGCCCGGCAGGCTTTCGCCTTTTGCCGTCGTCGCGCCATCCGGCTGTGATTTACGCGAGACCGCTGCATTCTGTGCCAGCACGCGGCGCACGGTGTTGAGCATCTCGTCGTGATCAAATGGCTTGGCGATGTAATCCACCGCACCGAGTTTCATCGCATCCACCGCCGAGCGCATGCTGGCGTAGCTGGTCATGATCATCACCGGCGTGTTGCCGCACAGGCCGAGCAAATCGGTACCGGGCGCACCCGGCAGACGCAGGTCGCTGATCACCAGATCAAAACTGGCGGGATCAAGTTTCAACGCTTCGGCCACACTGCCCGCCTCCGCCACCTCAAACTGCTGGCGCACCAGCACTTTCTTCAGCGCGTTGCGGATGATGTCTTCGTCTTCAACAATCAGGATACGGCTCATGTTTTACAAATACCGATCAGGCAGGTGTGTAGTGTTACTGTGCGGAGCTTTGGGTGCAATACAAAAGCAGAGATGACCCCTCCGGCGCTTCGCGAAAAGATGACCCTTCCAGCTGTGAAAAACCAACCCCTCCGCCTCGCTGCGCTCGGCACCTCCCCTTATCAGGGGAGGAGTTAACTCTCCCCCTGATAAGGGGGAGTCCCGCGTAGCGGGGAGGGGGTTATCTGTTGCGCTGCGCCGTCAACCGCACCCACTCCTCGCGCACAGCGGGCACATCAAATACAAATCCGTATGCGCGATAAGCCGCCATCACCTCTTCCGCCTGCGTGTTGAGAATGCCGGAGAGCACCAGCGCACCGTCCGGTTTCACCAGCGGCGCAATCACCGGTGCCAGTTCGCGCAAAGGGCCTGCAAGAATATTGGCCAGCACCACGTCGGCTTGCTGCGAAATATTTTCGCCACCGGTCGCCACCAGTTTCATCTGCAAGTTGTCGGCGCAACTGTTTTGTGTTGCGTTGTCTTGTGTGGCGATCAACGCCTGCGGGTCGTTGTCATAGCCGCAGGCGGATTGCGCACCCAGCAGCAGTGCCGCAATGGCGAGAATGCCGGAACCGCAGCCGTAGTCGATCACGGTTTTGCCTGCCATGTCCTGTGCATCCAGCCACTCCAGACACAGGGCTGTGGTGGGATGAGTGCCGGTGCCAAAGGCGAGGCCCGGATCCAGCCGCAGGATGACCTGCTGTGCATCCGTCGGGATGTCGGCCCAGCTCGGATAAATCCACAGGCGTTTGCCAAAACACATGGGCTGGAAGTGTTCCATCCATGCGCGCTCCCACACCTGATCCTCCAGTGGTTCGATCTTCACCGGCGGCAGTGCCTCGCCGTAGAGGGCCGCGAGCTGGGCGCGCAAATCCGCTTCCGTGTATTCCTCGGTGAAAAGACCCACCAGTTGCACGGCATCCCACAGCGCGATCTCACCCGGGCCGGGTTCGAACAGCGGCTGGTCGGCGGCATCGCGGTAGGTGACGGAAGCGGCGCCCAGGGCCATCAACACGTCCTCGTAATGTTCGGTTTGTGCGCGCGGTACTTCGATGAAAACCTGTAACCAGTTCATGGATGACTTCCGGCCGGAAAGGTGATGATGAATTCGGTGCCCATGCCGTCTTCAACCGGGCTCCTGACGTCGATATGGCCACCGTGCTCTTCGACAATGCTGTACACCAGCGACAAGCCCAGACCCGTGCCCTGCCCGGCAGGTTTGGTGGTGAAGAAGGGCTCGAACAGGCGTGCGATGTGCTGCGGTGCGATGCCGTGGCCGTAATCGCGCACGTGCACGACGAGCTTGTCGGCCAGCGTTTCCGCCATGATGTCGATGGGGCTTTCCGGTGGACTGGCATCGCGGGCATTGCTGAACAGGTTGATGAACAATTGAGTGAGTTTCTGCTCATCGCCGGTCACCAGCGAATCCGGCGCCATCAGGTTGTTGTAGTGCACCCGTGTGCGGTCTTTCTGCAGCGACAGCAAATGAATGGCCTCTTCCACACACTCGAACAGGTCAACCACCTGCTGCTCATTGCCGTCGGTACTGCCGGCATGGGCAAAATGCACCAGCGACTGCACGATGCGGGTGATGCGTTCTGTCTGGCCGAGAATCTGCGCAGCGGTTTCCTGCACGTCCGGTGCATCGCTTTCATATTTGAGATCCTGCGCCAGACAGGCGATGCCGGTTACCGGGTTGCCCACCTCGTGCGCCACACCGGCGGCGAGTCGGCCGATGGAGGCCAGCCGCTCGCTGTGCAGCAGCTCCTGCTCCAGGCGTTCGGTTTCGGTGAGATCCTCGATCATCAGCACCTGCCCCTCGGCAGCGCCGCTGTCCTGCCCGCTGCCCATCTCGGCGCGATGCAGGTTCAGCCAGCGTGTGCGGCCGTCTATCTCCAGCTTCTGTTTGCGGGCGTGGCTGTTCTGGTCATGCAGGAAGTCGTCGATCAGGTGACCCCAGGGGTAGGGCAAGGTGGCCGCCGTCGAGCCGAGCACGGCTTCCGTCTCCACCCCGGTGAGTTCGGCCATGGCACGATTCCACAGCAGCACCTCGCCGTCATCGCCCAGTGAACACACGGCCATGGGCAGGCTTTCCAGCGTCTGCCGGTGGTGACGGCGCAAGTTGTCCAGCTCGGCAGCCATACCCGTGAGGTGATGGCGGTACTGGTTGATGCGGTTCTCGACGAAGTGCAGGTCTTCTTTCAGCGGCGCGTCGGCGGCTGTGTGGTAGGGCACCACGCGATCCATCAGTGCATGCGCCACCGCCGCACCCATCAGGCCGGACAGGTTTGCCTCTAGCCGATCGCGCAGGCGGCGCAGGGCGTAGGGGCGCGAATCCGCCAGTGTCTGTTCAAGGTCACGCAAGGCGCGGTCAAGTTCCTTGCGCGCGGTGTCTGCTCCCAGCGCCTGCGCCAGCCGCTCACCGATTTCCTCGGCACTGCGCACATCCAGTTCCAGCCGCAGCGGACGCGCCACATCGTCAATCGAACACTGCTCGGCAGCGCGCTCCTCTTCCGGTGACATGCGGGTCAGGCGCGACACCAGCACCAGCAGGGCAATGTTGGTACAAATGGCGATGGTGGTGATCTGGCTCCAGTTATCCATGCCGACCTGCATGCCCAGATCAAACCAGGGCAGACTCGCATAGCGCCAGCCAGTCAGCATTGGCAACAGCAGGCCGCCAAACCAGATGGTTGTGCCTGCGCCCAGGCCTGCCAACAGCCCCCGACGATTGGCGCGCGGTCCATAGAGCACGGCGAATACACCCGGCAGGAACTGCAAGCTGCCGATGAAAGCGAGAATGGCGAGATCCGTCAGGGTCTGGCCGTCCTGCAGCAAGGTGTAGAACAGATAGCCGCCGGCGACGATCAAGGCCATCAGCACCCGACGCAGCCAGGTGATGAGGCCGTACAGGTCAACCAGCGTCGCCACCGGGCGGTACAGCGGCAGGATCCAGTGGTTGAGGCACATGGTCGACAGCGACACCGCCATCACCACCGTCGTGCCTATTGCCGCCGCCAGACCGCCGATATAGGCCAGCGCCGTCAACTTGTTCAGACCCAGGGCCAGCGGTACGCCCAGTGAGAAATACTCCGGTGTCACGGCCGCACCCAGCTCGAATCCCGCCCAGAGGATGGGCAAGACCGGCAGGCTCAAGCCCAGCAGGAACAACGGCATGCCCCAGCTGGCCTGGCGCAGGGTGCGAATGCGCGTGTTTTCGGCAAAACCCATGTGAAACATGTGTGGCAGGGCAATCGCCGTAGCAAAGAACAGCATCACCAGCATGTGCGAAGACGTGCTCTCCACCGGCCTGTACAGCGTTTCCACCTGCTCCGGGTGCAGCGACAACCACTTGTCCAGACCGCGAAAACCGCCAAACACCTGATACAACGCCAGCAGGCCTATGGCTAGCAGCGCTGTCAGCTTCACCACCGATTCCACCGCCATCGCCACCACCAGGCCGCGATGGCGCTCGCGCCCTGCGCCAAACACAGCTGCAAACAATACCGCCACCGCACAAAATATGATGGCCAGCTGGTTGTGCACGGCAAACAATTCATTGCTGCTGGCCTGCGGCCGGTAACTGACGATCAGTGAGGTATCTGCCATCGCCTGTATCTGCAGGGCCAGTAACGGCAAGGCCGCCAGCAGCATGCATAGTGTGGCCACCACCCCGACAAACGGGCTGCGAAAGCGGAACACCAGCAAATCGGCCAGTGAATGCAGCTGGTAAGTGCGGGTGAGACGAAATAACGGGATGAGGATCAACGGCCCGAACACGAACAGGCCGCCGGCGCCCATGTAATAGGACAGCGCGCCGTAACCGTACTGATTGGCGAGGTCGATCACACCGTAGAACGTCCATGCGCTGACAAACACGCCCAGCGACAACACCTGTACCAGCGGATTCTCGACCAGCCACTCCGGCAGCTTGCGCTTCTCGGCCAGCCAGGCAATCACGAACAGGCCGCCGAGATAGGCAGCGCTGGCCAGCAGGATTTTCTGGTCAAAGCTCACGTTGAAGTGCATGGGTGGCTATAACTCTTCTTCGCCATTCTGGCGGCGCATCTGCATCAGGAAAGTGGTGGCGACGATGCCAGCCCAGATCAGATAGGGGCGATACCAGGTGCCGCCGGGATCGATCATCCAGCTGAACGCCGTGGGCGAGAATACATAGGCCGCCAGAATCAGCAGCAACACCGAACGCGAGATGTACACAGGGCTTCCCGACAGCACCAGAGACAGCGATGGTACCCAATGGCGGCAGTGGCGTAAAATCCGCGCACACTCCACGGAAGCGCTCTGCATGAAACGCCCGCTCGCCGCACTGCTTTCCCTGTCGCTGTTGTTTGCCGCAAGTGCTGACGCACAGGACATGCCCGGTACCCAGGTAAGCCTGATCCTGTCGCGCGGCAGCCTGATCCGCCGCATAGACAATGCCGACAAATTGCCGGTAACGTTTTCGCAAATCCGCGACAACAAACTGATCGTGCCCGTTGCCGCCGGCAAACTGCTGTTGCGTTTTTCCGACAAGCGCCTGCGCTCGGCCGATGGCAACCGCGAACTGGTACTGACGGAAGACGGCGTATGGGGCTACCAGCTCGATGACAGCGGGCTGTTTGAAACCGAGAAGCGCCTGCGCCAGATTCACGAAGACAATCGCAAACACTATGTGATGGTGAAACAGGATGTGCAGGTACACCTGCCTGACATCACCACGCCGGTGTTGTTCGGGCGCGGCGAAATCTATGCGACACAAGCTGATGCCGCCGATGGCAGCGTGAACATTGAATTGTCGGCAGACAAACGCGCCGATATTGCCGGACTTGCGGCAGCCAACAGCGATACCGTACCGGACACAGTGGCATTGCCTGCAGAAAAACTCGCCGCAATCGACATCGACCAGGTGTTGCCGGCGGACGTTTATTTCGGCACGCGCAAGGCGACCAGCAAGAAAGATTACGCCAAGATTTTCGCCGCCTGGCCCAAAGCGCAACTGGACAACAAATTCTCGTCTTACAAGGAGTGCGGCACCAGCACGGAAAAAGTCACCGCCAGCTCAGACCTGCGCGGCACCAGGATTGAAACCGGCGCCACTGCCGAAGCCACCTACTTCGATTTTCTCAAGGTCTCGCTCGGCACCAGCCACGGCGAAGACGAGAAAAAATACGAAACCACCTTCCGCGAAATATCAAAACTCGATGACAAGACCGAAGTGCTGGTCAATGCACTCGCCGTCAATGAAGCGGACGAACAGCATCGCCTGCTGTTCCTGATTCGCAACCGCGATTGCAGTAACGACAAACCAGCCACCTGGTACTCGGCGCGATCCGCCAACAGCGAGCGCTACGATTTCCGTATCGACACGCTGGACGTTCCCGACTCGATCAAGGCCTTGTACAACCCGCGCAATGGTGTGATCGGTTTTCGCTGCTACGACGAATACCTGTACACCATCGACACACTGGCCAATACGCTCGGCATGCGCGAGCAGGATCTGCAACTCGCCCTGTCACACATTGCGCAAGTGAGCGACTGGCGCAAATTCCTGAGTTGCAGCGCGCTAACGAAAGCGGCTGCAACAACATCCCAGCCGACAATACCCACGCCGCCAGTACCAGCAGATGAAGCGGCAGCGCCGGCGGCTACACCGCCGGCGGACAATTTGCCGGCAACAGACAGCTTGCCTGCTACCTCCTCATCCCTGCAATGAGCAGACGGCAACGACAGCGTCTTCGACAGCTTTCTTGATCAAACCAAAACCATTGCAATCGCCAATGGCTTTCACCACCGGTGCACAATCCTGCAGCTGCTCGAACAGTGATTTATTTTCCAGCAGCTGATCTGGAATGATCACCGCATCGGCTTTCACTGTGCGCGCAGTTCCACCCAGATTGATCTGCACGCCAGCGGCGGTAATCGCTTCAATCACGGCGCCGGTTGTTACAATGACACCGGCGACATCCAGACGCTTGCTCTCTTCGCCACGACGCTTCTTGCCCACTTCATAAGCCAGTCGATTGTCGGCGCTGACCATTTTCACGCGCTTGCCGGCAAGTGCCAGATATTCGGCAATCTCGACCGACAGAATGCCGGAGCCAAGCACAGCAACCGTGCTGCCCAGATTCGCTGCCGCAAATTTCTGTGCGATTTGCTCGCGCAACGCCGCACCGCTCAGCACGCGCACTGCGCCAGCTTGTTGCTCAACTGCAGGCGTAACTGTGGCGCTGCCATTGGCAACCAGCACCACATCCGCCGCTTGCGCACGCACAAAATCAGCCGAAGCTTCAGTATTGAGTAATACATTGATGTTCAGGCGCGATATTTCGCGCTTCAGATAATCGAGGAAGCGCTGGTTGTCGCGATGCATCACGGCAGCCAGGTTCAGCATGCCGCCGAGCTGGGAGGATTTTTCACACAGCGTGACCTGATGGCCGCGCTCGGCGGCGATACGCGAGGCTTCCATACCGGCTGGACCTGCACCAATGATCAACACCTTTTTGGCTGCTGCAGGCGCTTCCGACAACTCGAGCTCGCGGCCACAGCGTGCATTGAGTGCGCAACGCACACCGGTGCCTTGCATGATGGTGTCGACGCAATCTTCGCAACTGTTGCACGGGCGAATCGTTTCCAGCGCGCCGGCGCGCGCCTTGTTAGGCAACTCAGGATCGGCGAACAGCGCGCGGCCGATTACCACCATGTCAGCCATATCATCCTGCAGTAATTTTTCGGCAAACGTCGGTTCGCCGTTGCGGCCCACGACCATCACCGGCACATCCACCACCTGGCGAATGGCGGCAGCCATCGCCGCGTTATAGCCGCTGCGGTATTCGCTGCCGGCAATAATCTGCGTGATGTTGTTGTCACCCACGCCACCACTGATGTGGAATGCGCTGACGCCGGCAGCCACCAGGATGGGCGCCATGCGTTGCGTGTCGTTGATCTCGCGACCGCCCGATTCACGTTCGTAACCGGAAATGCGCAGCACGATCGGAAAATCCGCGCCGCATTTGGCGCGTATATCTGCCAACACTTCCAGCAGGAATTTCATGCGGCCTTCAAGTTTGCGGCCTGTATAAGCATCGGTGCGATGATTGCGCAGCGGCGACAGGAAAGAACCCAGCAGCATGTAACTGTGTGCCGCATGCAACTCCACACCGTCATAACCCGCTTGTTGCGCACGCCGGCAGGCGTCGCCGTACATCGCCACATATTGCGGAATTTCTTCCAGCGCCAGTTCGCGACACACCTGCAATGTGGTTTGCGTGCGCACCACGGAAGGGCCGACAGGAGGAATGCGGCGATAGAATGGCGACAGCGATTCCGGGCCGGTGTGCGAAATCTGCGGGAAAATTCTGGCGCCGTGTGCGTGTACGGCGTCGACCAGTTTTTTGTGCGACTCGATCAGATGATCGGCATACAAGCCGAGCGAATGTGCCTGATAGCGGTGATCGGCATCCACCGTGCACACTTCCATGGTGATCAAACCCACGCCGCCTTTGGCGCGCTCGGCGTAATAGGCAATCTGGCGCTCCGATGGCGTTTCATCGTCGTTGGCGTAGTCCACCGTCATCGGCGCCATGACGATACGGTTTTTCAGTTCCAGAGAACCGATTTTGATGGGCTCGAATAATTTTTTCAGTGTAGTCATGGCAAGCTCCGCTCTGAAAAATGGGGTCAGAGTGTATTTTGCAAAGCAAAATTTAACTCTGGCCCCATTTTTCTTTCACTTCAGAAATTGCGCGTGATAGCGCAAATGGTTTTCAAAGAAAGTGCTGATGAAGTAGTAACTGTGATCGTAGCCTTCGCGGCGATGCAAGGTCAGTGCCACACCGGCTTTTGCGCATGCATCTTCCAGCAATTCCGGTTTCAACTGGTTGACGAGGAAACTGTCCGCCAATCCCTGATCGACCAGTATCGGCTTGTCGAAGCCGCGCGAAGTGATCAGTGCACAGGCATCGTGTTCCGCCCACAATGACCTGTCTGCGCCGAGATAACCGGTGAAGGCTTTTTCACCCCACGGACACTGCGTAGGCGCGACAATCGGCGCGAAGGCCGAAACAGATTTATATTGTTGCGGGTGGCGGATCGCGAGCGTCAACGCACCGTGGCCGCCCATGGAATGGCCGCTGATTGATTGCCGCGACATATCAATTTTGTCGGCAAATTCTTTTGCGACCAACGCAGGCAACTCGCTTTGCACATAGTCGTACATGCGGTAGTGCGTACTGAATGGCGCTTGCGTGGCGTTGACGTAAAAACCGGCGCCAAGACCGAAATCCCAGGCCTTGTTTTCATCGTCGGCAACGTCATCGCCGCGCGGGCTGGTGTCCGGCGCGATGATGGCGATACCTAGTTCTGCTGCGATACGCTGCGATCCCGCCTTGGTGACGAAGTTCTGGTCGTTGCAGGTAAGGCCGGACAACCACCACAGCAGAGGCACTTTTTTTGTTGCCGCCTGAGGGGGAACATACAGAGCAAAAATCATTTCGCAATTCAGTGTTTGCGAAAAATGTTTGATGCGCAGTTGTTCGCCGTCGAAACAGCGGTTTTTTTCGATGATTTCCATAATCAGTACAAAATCACCGAACGAATCGCCTTGCCTTCGTGCATCAGATCAAACGCGCGATTGATATCGTCCAGCGGCATGGTGTAAGTCACCATCTCGTCGATCTTGATCTCGCCTTTCATGTAACGTTCAACATAATCCGGCAATTGCGTGCGGCCTTTTACACCGCCAAACGCACTGCCGCGCCACACGCGGCCTGTCACCAGCTGGAACGGACGCGTGGCAATTTCCTGTCCGGCACCGGCGACACCGATGATGACGGATTCGCCCCAGCCCTTGTGGCAGCACTCTAACGCTGAACGCATCAAACCGACATTGCCGATACATTCAAACGAGTAATCGACACCGCCGTCGGTCATGTCGACTATCACTTCCTGAATCGGGCGATCAAAGTTTTTCGGGTTGACGAAATCGGTCGCGCCCAACAGTTTCGCCATTTCAAATTTGCTTTCGTTGATGTCGATGGCAATGATGCGTGCAGCTTTCGCCATCACCGCACCTTGAATAACAGAAAGACCGATGCCGCCGAGACCGAACACGGCAACGGTGGAACCCGGTTCAACTTTTGCGGTGTTCAAAACCGCGCCGATGCCGGTGGTGATACCGCAGCCGAGCAGACACACTTTATCCAGTGGTGCAGCTTTGTTGATTTTCGCTACGGCGATTTCCGGCAACACGGTGTACTCGGAAAATGTCGACGTGCCCATGTAGTGATAAATCGGCTTGCCGTTCTGGCTGAAACGCGAAGTGCCATCCGGCATCAAGCCTTTGCCTTGCGTGGCGCGAATCGCCTGACACAAATTGGTTTTGCCAGACAGACAGAATTTGCATTTGCCGCATTCCGGTGTGTACAGCGGAATCACATGATCACCAACAGCCACACTCGTCACACCTGCACCAACTTCCACCACCACGCCTGCGCCTTCGTGACCGAGAATGCAGGGAAACACGCCTTCGGAATCCTGACCGCTCAAGGTGTATGCGTCGGTGTGGCACACGCCGGTGGCGGTGAGTTTTACCATCACTTCGCCGGCCTGCGGGCCTTGCAGATCCACTTCTTCAATCGTGAGCGGTTTGTTGGGTGCCCAGGCGACGGCAGCGCGGGTTTTCATGCGAAATTCTCCTTACTGTTGGGGCGGGTCTTGTGCCCGCCCGTAAATACCAAATCCGGGCAGGCACGAGGCCTGCCCCTACCATTACTGGATCTTGTCCATCACGTCTTCTTTGAAACGCTTCATGCAATCAATCTTGAATTGAATGTCGGACTTGAACTTGCCGCCGTACATGAACCACGGCATGACGCAGGCTTCGGTAACGCCGTTATCGGCCAGTTTCTGGTTGCCGGCGAGATCGAACACATCAGTGGCCACAGAAATAAATTCAAACGGTTTGTTGTCGGTGCCGTATTCCTTGCGGTATTGCGCAATTTTCTGCGCCATCTCGATGATGTGATCTGCCTTGGTGTTCGGTGAAGCAAAACCGTCGGCGATGCGCGCGGCGCGCTTCAATACGATGTCAGCCGTGCCGCCGATCACGATCGGCATCGGTTTTTTCGGTGCCGGGTTGATCGACATTTTCGGGAAGTTGGGATAGTACTTGCCGTTGTGTTCGAACATTTCACCGGTCAGTGCCTTGCGCAGGATCTCGATCATTTCTTCCGAGCGCGGGCCGCGATCATCCCAGTTAGCGCCATTCACGGAAAAATCTTCCGGCCACGGTGACAGGCCCACGCCCAGCGTCATGCGGTCCTGACAGAAATACGCAGCAGTGCCGGCCTGCTTGGCCACCAGCATCGGCTGGCGCACCGGCAGTTTCAGCACGCTGATGAGGAAGCGGATGTTCTTGGTCAGGGCACCCATGTGCGCGATGGCACAAAACGGATCAAGAAACGCAGTGTTGGCGTTCCAGTAACGCGCGCCACTGTCGCTGTACGGGTAGTTGACCGAGGTTTCGTCGTAGAAAAACAGGCCGTCGCCGAGGTTGACGGAGTGAAAGCCCAGCTCGTCGGCGGCAATCGCCAGTGGCACCTGGTCGTCGGCGGGGTTGAAGGTGAGTGTCAGCGAGAATTTCATGGTGATGCCCTCGAGGGAAACAGTGAACGGGATTGTCGTGTCAGTCGGCGAGCATGACTATAGCAAGCTTTGCGGCTGTTTCAATACGATGCGTTTCGTAATTGCCGCAGCAGGTCTTTGCTGGCTGCCGGGCATTTCAATGCGATGGTGGGCACAGGATAATGCCAGCCCTTGTGACAGTTCTGGAACAACCCATGGCCGGCAGCAGCTTGCTTGCATTGATCGACGATATTGCCACTGTGCTCGATGACGTGGCCCTGATGACCAAGGTCGCCGCCAAGAAGACTTCTGGGGTGTTGGGTGATGATCTGGCTCTCAATGCCAACCAGGTGGCCGGGGTACGCGCCGAGCGCGAGCTGCCGGTGGTGTGGGCAGTGGCCAAGGGCTCATTCCGCAACAAGCTGATTCTGGTGCCGGCGGCACTGCTGGTCAGCGCCCTGCTGCCGCAGGCCATCACGCCACTATTGATGATCGGCGGCCTCTACCTCTGTTACGAAGGTGTGGAAAAGCTGGCGCACAAGCTGCTGCACAGTGACGCCGAAGCCGCGCATGAACACGAAGCCATCACTGCCGCCCTGCTGAATCCGGAAGTGGACCTGGTGGCGTTCGAACAGGAAAAAATCCAGGGCGCCATCCGCACCGATTTCATCCTCTCGGCCGAAATCATCGTCATTGCGCTGGGTACGGTGAAAGACGCGGGTTTGATGATGCAGTCGGCCGTGGTGGCCGGCATTGCCGTGCTGATGACCGTGGGGGTTTACGGTTTTGTCGCGGCGATAGTCAAAATGGATGACGCCGGTTTGTATCTGGTTCAACGCGCCACCGCGAATGCCGTCGGGCGCCTGCAAACCCTGGTCGGCAATGGACTGTTGCGCTTTGCGCCAGTGCTGATGAAATCGCTCTCGGTCATTGGTACGGCAGCCATGTTTCTGGTGGGCGGCGGCATTCTGCTGCACGGCCTGTCGCAGGCGCATGACTGGCAGCATCATCTGGAAGCGGCAGCGCACGCGTTGCCGTTTGCCGGAGATGTATTGGCTGCCAGTGTTTCGGCGTTGATGAGTCTGTGCGGTGGCGTGCTGGCCGGCGCGGTCGCGTTGGCTGTGGTCACTGTGTTGCAGAAACTGCGCGGGCGTTGATCGGCTAGGGCACTATCCGTATCGGCACGCGTTGCGCGCGCCAGTCGCCTTTGCTGTTGTCGAAATGCCCGGCGATACTGCCGTTGCAATGCGCGCAGTGGCCGTCATGAATGTGATAGTCGCCGAGGCGATACCAGTCGCGTTCGATCAGTTTTTGCTGGCAGTGCGGGCACCAGGTGCTGCTGCCTTCGCTGTCGTGCACATTGCCGGTGTAAACGTAGCGCAACCCGTTTTCGCGCGCGATGTGTCGCGCCTGTTGCAGTGTTGCTGCTGGTGTGCGTGATTTGTCCTGCATTTTCCAGTCGGGATGGAAGGCGGTGAAATGCAGCGGCACATCGGCACCGAGATGGTCGTGGATCCAGCGGGTCATCGCCTGCAATTCCTGTGCGCTGTCGTTTTCACCCGGTATCAGCAACGTGGTGATTTCCAGCCAGGTTTGCGTGTGGTGTTTGATGTATTGCAGCGTATCCAGCACATCGTTGAGATGTGCACCACACACTTCATGGTAAAAGCGTTCGCTGAACGCTTTGAGATCGACATTGGCTGCATCCATGTATCTGAAAAATTCTGCGCGTGGTTCCGCGCATACATAACCGGCTGTCACCGCAACGCTTTTCACACCGGCTTCGCGGCATGCCTGCGCCACATCAATGGCATATTCGTGAAAAATGACAGGATCGTTGTACGTGAATGCAATACTGCGGCTACCGCTCTGCACGCAAGCTTGCGCCAGTTGTTCAGGTAATGCGGTGGATGACAGTGTCGCGGTTTCGCGCGATTTGCTCATGTCCCAGTTCTGGCAAAACTTGCAGGCGAGATTGCAGCCCGCCGTTCCGAAAGACAGTACAGCTGTGCCAGGATAAAAATGGTTAAGCGGTTTCTTTTCGATGGGATCTACACAGAAGCCGCTGGAGCGACCGTAACTGGTCATCACCACTGCGTTGTCCCGCGCTTCACGCACAAAGCACAAGCCCTGCTGGCCATTGTGCAGTTTGCAGTGGCGCGGGCAGAGATCGCATTGCACGCGGCCGTCAGGCAATGCGTGCCAATAGTGTGTCGGAACCGTAAAATCCTGCATGATGTCGTCGCGACTGTCGCACAGCGCACTATAGTATTGTCATCAAGATGGAGACGCCCTTGCGAAGTTCAAGTCATGGCGCCATATTGTTTACGTATTTGCGCCACACATGAACCAGTGCAACGGAGGTGACGTCGTGAAAGCGATGGGCACGAAGAACGTCAGGCCCGCAGCCGTGGCCGGTTTGTTCTACCCGGCAGAGGCAGCAGCGCTTGCCGACATGGTGGGCAGGTTTTTGTCCGCACCAGCGGTGAATGTCTCGCCCAAAATGCTGATTGTGCCGCACGCCGGCTACATCTACTCCGGCGCCATTGCAGGTGTTGCCTATTCGCAATTGCAATCACCTGCAGATATTCGTCGCGTGGTGCTGCTCGGCCCCGGTCATCGCGTGGCATTGCGCGGCATGGCAGTGCCATCCGTTGATGCATTTGCCACGCCGCTCGGCACTATTGCCATTGATACGGATTTGCGTGCGAGTATCAGCAACATGCCCGGAGTAGTGGTGGATGATGCAGCGCACGTACAGGAACATGCACTGGAAGTGCAATTGCCATTCCTGCAAAAACTGCTGCAGGATTTCACCTTGCTGCCGATTGTGGTCGGTGATGCTGAACCCGAACATGTGGCTGCCGTGCTCAATCGCATCTGGGGTGGGCCGGAAACGTTGATCGTCATCAGCACGGATTTGTCGCATTACCTGCCTTACCAAACGGCACAACAGGTTGATGAGCAAACGTCGATGATGATCGAGCATTGTGATACACAGATTCATCCGCAACAGGCTTGCGGTGCGTTTCCATTGAACGGTGCACTGTTGCTGGCCAGACAAAAAGGCTTGCAGGTGCAGTGTGTCAAACTTGCCAATTCCGGTGATACTGCCGGCAGCCGTGATCGTGTCGTGGGGTATGGTGCCTATGTCGCCACATGACAAAACCACGGAACTGTGTGCCGACGATGCACGCACCTTGCTGGCGATTGCGCGCAATGCCGTACAGTCTGCTGTTCGCAGCGGTGTGACGGCGTTTGTCGATACGGAAACCTTGTCGCCAGCGCTGCGCGCGCCCAGCGCCAGTTTTGTCACGCTGACACAGCATGGCAACTTGCGTGGCTGCATCGGTTCACTGCAGGCGCATCGGCCGTTGGCGGAAGATGTTGCCGCCAATGCACTGGCCAGTGCGCTGCACGATCCGCGTTTTCCGCCGGTGTCATTGCGTGAGCTGCCGGATATTCATGTGGAAGTTTCCGTGTTGAGCCCGCCGGTGGATTTTCCAGTACGCGATGAAACCGATCTGTTGCACAAGTTGCAGCCGGGCGTGCACGGCTTGATCATCAGCGACGGCGCATATCGCGCCACGTTCCTACCGGCGGTGTGGGAGCAGTTGCCAGACGCAAGACAATTTCTCGCGCATCTCAAACAGAAGGCGGGTTTGCCTGTCGATTACTGGTCACCCGGCTTGCGTTTCCAGGTCTATACCGCGCAGAAAATTCGCTGAGCGCGGTTTTTCCGGCTGGCGTTGCCGATGCAAATCCACAACAATGCGCGCCTTCCCTTGAGGGGCGCTTTTACGCGACCGCGCCGGTTCCTGCATGACTGCTTCCACATCCAGCCACTCCCTGCGTGCTGGTTACATCTTCGGTTTCATCACGGTCAGCCTCTGGGCCGGTTTTGTGCTGTTGAGCCGGCTGGCTGGTGCCAGTGGTCTCAACGGTTTTGATCTCACTGCACTGCGCTTTGGCGTAGCCTCGCTGCTGCTGTTGCCGGCATGGCTGTTCTGGAAGCGCGTGCCGCTGTTCGATCGCCATGTGCTCGGGCTGGCTGCCACCGGCGGCATCGGTTATTCCGTTATGGTGTACTCCGCCTTTCATTTCGCTCCCGCCTCGCACGGGGCGGTGTTGATCTCGGGTATCCTGCCGTTCTTTGTCACTCTACTAGCTTGGCTGATCTTGCATGAGCAGCCGAGCAGCAGACGTCTGCTGGCGCTGGCGATAATCGGTGCCGGGGTGATCAGCATGGCTTTCTACAGCATGAGCAATTTGCACGAAAGCTGGCCCGGCGATCTGATGATGATCGGTGCCTCGTGCTTGTGGGGCTTGTACACCGTACTGGTAAAGCGCTGGGGCAAAACCCCGTGGGAAGTGACCATCGGCGGCGGTCTTATGTCGGCCTTCTTCTATCTGCCCGTCTATGTGCTGTTACTGCCCAAGGGTCTACCGACAGCGCCGTGGACCGCCATTCTCATTCAAGGTTTCTTTCAAGGTGTGATGGTGGTGATTGTCGCCATGCTCTGTTTCATGCAGGCCATGGCACGACTGGGGCCAACCCGTCTGGGCGCAGTCATGGCCACCGTACCCGGCATCGCTGGCCTCGGGGCCGTACTGGTGCTGCATGAACCCTTCTCGTGGCTGCTGGTGCTCGGCCTGCTGCTCACCAGCGGTGGTGCCTGGCTAGGCGCCCGCAGTTAACGATTGCCTGCCCGCAAAGACTGAGGCAATTCGCACTGGTGCCCGAGCCACAAACCGGGGAAAATGGCCGCCCTGAATCTTCTCTCGTATTAGCAGGAGCCTGCCGTGGACTTCGAATTCAGCACCGAACAGCAGCAATTCATCAGTGATGTGCGCGCTTTTCTCGCCGATGAAGCGAAAAAGCCTTACGCGAAAGAAGTGATGAGCCCGGATCGCGAGGCTGACTCCATGCTGTCCGACAGCCCCGAGCGTCGTGCATTCAACAAGCAGCTGGCTGCGAAGCGTTTTCTCGGCATGAGCTGGCCGGTGGAATTCGGCGGCCAGGCCAAAGAGGGGATCTTCGAATATCTGGTCAATGAAGAGCTGGCCTCGGTTGGCGCGCCGCTGATCGGCAAGGGCGTAGGCTGCGTAGGCAAGACACTGATCCGCCACGGTTCGGAAAAACAGAAAGCCGAATTCCTGCCGCAGATCCTGAATGCCGATATCGAATTCTGTCTCGGCTATTCCGAGCCTGGTGCGGGCTCCGACCTCGCTTCGCTGAAACTGAAAGCTGAAAAAATCGACGGCGGCTGGAAAGTCAACGGCCAGAAAATCTTCAACACCTCCGCGCACTTTGCCGAGTGGTACTGGCTCGCCGCGCGCACCGATTTTGAAGCAGCCAAACACAAAGGCATTTCCCTGTTCCTGATTCCCATGAACTCCGCCGGCATCACCGTGCGCGAAATCAAGACCATGGGCGATCACCGCACCAACGAAGTGTTTTTTGATGACGTGTTCGTGCCGGATGATGCGCTGGTCGGCGAACTGAACAAAGGCTGGGTGTACATCTGCGAAGCACTCGACTACGAACGCTTCACCCTGTACACCGTTGGCCCGTTGCAGAAAAAATTCGAAGTGTTCGTTGACATGATCAAGGGCGAAACCCGCGATGGTCAGCCACTGAAAAATGATCCGCATGTGCGCAAGCTTGTCGCACAACTGTCAACGGATCTGGAAACCGCTGTGATGTTGCAACGCCGCGTGATTGCCGCCGCCTGTAAAGGTGGCGTGCCAACGGTTGAAGCAGCCATGTGCAAACTGTACAGCACACAACTTGGTCAACGCCTCGCCAATGCCGCGCTCGATATTCTCGGCCCGAGCAGCATGCTGCACGAAGGTGTGGAGCACGCGCCTTGCCACGGCAAGTGGGAACACTCGCTGCGCGCCACGGCGCTGGACACCATCGGTGGCGGCACATCAGAAGTGCAGAAAAACATCATTGCTCGCCGCGGACTTGAACTGCCGCTGGTGATGTAAAAGGGAAACACAACCCCCTCCCCGCTACGCGGGACTCCCCCTCGCTGAGGGGGAGAGTTCACCTCCACTATTACGGCGCCTACCCTTTTCAGGGGGGGGGTAAAACTCTCCCCCTCAGCGAGGGGGAGTGCCCCGCAGGGGCGAGGGGGTATTGTTGCTCGCGGCGACGGAATTTAAAGGAAAACTGAATGACTGATCTCCCGCAACAAATCCAGGACTGGCTCGGCAAGGTTGTCGTCGTCGATGACGCAGAAGTCGCTGTCGAGCAGTCGCTGATCGAAAATTTCTGTTCTGCTGTCGAAGACGGCAATCCGCGCTACTGGGAAGAAGGCATTTCGCCACCGGGGATGTTGAGTGCGTACAACCGCCCGCACCCGTGGACGCCTGCGCGCGGCGACAAACCGCTCAATCGCCCGCTGGAATTGCATTTCCGTGTGAAAGATCTGCTCGATCTGCCGCGTGGCATTGTGGTGGAACTCGCGTTTGAATTCGGTGTGCCGGTGCGCGTAGGCGATCGCCTGCGCGCCGAGCAAAGTCTGCGCGAAGTGAGCGACTTGAAAACCAACAAGCTCGGCACGGGCCGCAACTGGACCATCGACGTGACCTACAAGAACCAGCGCGGTGAAGTGGCAGGCGTGGAGACACTGAGTTTCTTCGGCTACCGGAGGGATGCGAAATGAGCGCGCAAACCATGAACGGGAAAACCCTGCTGGCTGCCGACATTCATGTGGGCGACACGCTGCCGGAACTGCGCGTCACCATGACCGCACAGAAAATCATCAGCGCCGCCGCTGCCACGCGCGATTGGCAACCAATACATCACGACCATGAGGCCGCGCAAAAAGCCGGCTTGCGCGGTGTGATTCTCAACTCGCCGTCACAGGCGGGCTGGATTTCGAAATTCGTCACAGACTGGGCTGGTCCGCAGGCGCAGATCAAGCGCATGGCGTTCAAGATGAAGGATTCGATTTGTCCCGGTGATGCACTGAGCATCAGCGGTGAAATCACTGGCAAGGATGGCAAAGTGCTGACAGCTGTTATCAGACTGACCGTGGCTGAAACCCTGAAAACCAGCGCCGACGTAACGTTTCTGTTGCCAGCCTGATCAGGCAAGGGGTCGCGGCGCGTCGTCTTCACGGCGCAACGTCATGGTCGGCACGTCATCATACAAGACGTGTATTTCTGCCAGCGGCAATTGCAGTTCCATCCAGAAATGTGAGCCGCGGCCTTCGGCACTATCCACATGAATGCTGCCCTGCATCATGTCTACCAATCGCCGGCAAATCACCAGCCCCAGGCCGCTGCCGCCATAGTGGCGCGTGGTGGTGGAATCTGCCTGACTGAACGGCTGGAACAGGCGCGACATTTTTTCAGGTGCAATGCCGATGCCGGTATCCTGCACGCCGATATGCAAATGCGCCAGACCGTTTTCTTCTCGTCCGGCAACCGTCAGTACAACCTGCCCGGATGAGGTGAACTTGATGGCGTTGCCCAGCAGGTTCATGACAATCTGCCGCAATCGCGTGCTGTCACCGATAACCTGCTGTGGACAATCGGGCTGGTAGTGATACTGCACGTCCAGTTGCTTGGTTTTTGCAGCGCCTCGCATCAACTGCACGACATCGGCCAGTTCGTTTTCCAGATTGAAGGCACGCAACTCCAGCTCCAGTCGTCCGGCTTCGATTTTGGAGAAGTCGAGAATATCGTTGAGTATTTCCAGCAGGGCATTGCCGGAACGGTGAATGGTTTCCACCTGCTTGCGCTGTTTGTCCGTGAGCTCACCGCGTGCCAGTACCTGCGCCATGCCGATCACGCCGTTCAATGGCGTGCGAATTTCATGACTCATCATCGCCAGAAATTCGCTTTTGGTTTGCGAGGCCGACTCTGCGGTCTGCTTCGCTTCCCGCAATTGCTGCTCGGCGTGCTTGTTGGCTGAAATGTCATGCGCCACACCCAGACAGCCGATCGCTTCGCCGTTGTCGCCCCAGATAATGGAGACCGTCAGCAAGACCGGTATGCGCGTGCCATCCTTGCGTATGTATGTCCACTCATGCGTTTCCGGCGTTTTCAGCAACAGACATTTGAGTACAAACACATTGAAATCTGCTGCAACTGGTGTACCCAGCTCAACTGTCAACTGTTCCGCGCGCGTTTTTACTTCCGTCGCATCATGAAAAATACCTGGCTGGTATTTGCCCTGCAATTCTTCCGCACGATACCCAAGCATTTGTTCTGCATGGGGATTAAATAACTGAATAATGCCGTCGGTATCGGTGGCAATGATGGCCGCGCCGGCGCTGGCTAGTATGGCCTGCTGCATCAACGCTTGCTGCCGCAATAATAACTCAGCGTGATTGCGCTCGGATTCTTCTTCTTCCAGTTCGTCAAACATGGCATTCAATGTCAATGCCAACCATGTCAGTTCGTCATCACCAAAGGTTTCTGCTCTTGCAGTACGATTGCCATTATTGCGCTCAGCAATGGCCAAGGCGATGGCGTGTGTGCCACGCAATACGTAGTGGTGCAGGAGCCACCACACCAGTAACGCGCCCAGGATTGTTGCCAGTATCATTGTTCCGGCCATTTCCCAGGTTCTTCGCAATTGCTCTGCACGCAGTGCAGTGGTGTCCATGTGCACCAGTATTGCGCCGTGCAACAGCACATCGCCTTCCATATTGCGATTTCTTTTCAGCAAAGGCATGCCAATTTCTGCAATATTTTTATCTATGTAGAAGTGCATGATGCTTTTTTTGTCTCGTGAAATCTCCTGCGTATCTTTAATAATCTCCGCGTCATCCACATTCGTCACCAACTCGTGGTTCCATTCATGTCTTGTGCCGGCATATATCCGTTGTGGTTCACCTGCAACTACCATGATCATCGAGATTTCCGGTTCGCTGCCCAGTTGGTCAACCAGGCGCTGCAACTCGGCAATCGACGATACGGAATCTGCTGCATAGTTAATGGCATTGGTGACCAGCTCTCCCTGCATGCGCACACGTTCATGCAAGGAATGATTGAAATCCTTCAGCAGCCATATCGTCAGCAGGATTTGCAGCAATATCCAGCCTGCCAGCAATGGCAGGATAATTTTCTGACTGAGTGTCAGATGCAGGGGCATACGCATGCTCATGGCAGCACTGCCACCGCGCGCAGCGGAGCCGGGTTGATCATGCTTTCGACGGGCAGCTCTGTTTCCAGCTGCCCTGTCTGCTGCATAACGGTTTTCACCGTTTGCATGGCAGACAACAGCTTGCCCTGTTCGCCAAAATATTCCTGCTGGGCTGAGCGGGGCAGCATGTGTATGCCTTGTTGCAAGGCATCGTGAAACGCCTGCGCGCTCAGGCCTTCGCGATTGCCCATGACGGCGTAGGCCTCGTCCGGATGCTGGCGGGCATATTCCATGGCGCGATATGTCGCGCGGATGATGGCTGATGCCTTTTCCGGATGTTGTTGTAGCATGGTGTTGTCCAGTGCGAGTACGTCGATCACTTCGTCGGGAATGTCGGCACTGCTGAACACCGTGTTGATACCCGGCTGCTGCTGCAACCCCAGAGCTTCCGGCGGATAGGTAACAATGGCATCGATGGTTTGCTGTCTGAACATTTCAGCCAGGGATGACTGGTCGGAAACGACCATTTGCACATCCTGTAATTGCAGGCCGGCTTTTTCCAGCGAACGCACCAGCATGAACACGCCCAGTGAAGCCACTTCCAGCCCGACGCGCCGCCCTTTCAGTTGCGCCACACTGGAAATGCCTTGTTGCGCCATGATCACATCACTGCCATTGGAGTAGTCCAGCACCAGAAAGATCTGCGCATGTCGTCGGCTATCTTTCTGGGCCTGCAGGACTTCCGCCAGTGTCGCAGCCATGCCGTCGATCTTGCCGCGTTCAAAGGCGGCAGGAGTATCGGACAGCGAGCCTAATTGGAGCAGCTGCACGTTGACACCTTCTTCGCGGAAGAAACCCTTCTGCTCGGCCAGGAACAGGAACTCATAACCCGGCCAGGCATTGATACTGATGCGTATCGGTGCCTGCTCTTTGGTGCAGGATGGCAATATTGCCAGCAAAACCCATCCCGCAATGACTTTCCTGAACACGCTCTTGCCCTGCACAAATCGCCTGTGTTCAGTATGGTTGAGCGTTTGGAATTTGCCGGTTCAGTGCCTGGCGTGCATGATCAGCAGCGCCAGCACTGCCAGTGTTGCACCGGCGGCAAATGTGTATGGCGCGCCGTAGTGATCCCACACCAACCCGGCGATGCCGCCGCCGATCAGCAGGGCGATGCCCGACAGCAGGTTGAACACACCAAATGCCGTGCCGCGCAGGTCCACGGGCGCGGTTTCCGCCACCATGGCGGCGAGCAGGCCCTGGGTGGCGCCCATGTGCAGCCCCCACAGCGCCACGCCCAGCCATACCTGCCAACCGCTGGCCCACTGTGCCAGTACGGCGTCGGTCGCGATCAGCAGCAGCAATCCACCCGTGAGCAAGGTCTTGTGCGGCAGGCTATCGGCCAGCCTGCCCAACGGGTAGGCAGAGACGGCATAGACCACGTTCATCACCACCAGAACCATCGGCAGGTTTGTCAGTGCCAACCCTCCCTGTTGCACACGCAATACCAGAAAGGCTTCGTTGAAGCGCGCAAGCGTAAACAGGCCGCCAAACAACACCACTTGCCAGTAGGCGGGTGACAGGCGCCGCAAACTGGCGAGCGACAACGGGTTGCCGGCAACGGACTTCACCTGCCCTGCAGGTTCCTGCACGCCCCAGTACAGGATGGCGACCGATACCAGCCCCGGTATTGCCGCCACCCAGAACACGGCGCGCATGTTGCCGGCCCACAAAGCCATCAACCCCAGTGCGGTCAATGGGCCGAGAATGGCGCCGATGCTGTCCAGTGCCTGCCGCAAACCGTAGGCAGCACCGCGCAGGGTCTGTGGCGTGATATCAGCTACCAGTGCATCGCGCGGGCCGCCGCGTATGCCTTTGCCGGTGCGGTCGATACCGTGGGCGATCAGCACCTGCAAAGGCGAGCCGGCCAGTGCGAACAGTGGCTTCGTCAGTGCAGCCAGACCATAGCCTGCAAGGGCCAGCGGTTTGCGCTTGCCGAGACGGTCCGAGAGTGGGCCGGAAATGATTTTGACGATGAGCGCCATGGCTTCACCGAAACCTGTAATTAGGCCGATCAGCAGGGCGCTGGCGCCCAGTTCGCTGGAGAGAAACGCCGGCAGCAGGCTGTGCACCATCTCGGACGCCACATCGCCAAACAGGCTGACGAAGCCCAGGGCCCAGATGGCGGGTGGCAAGCGGCTACTGGTGGTTACACAGTTTCGGGTAGTGGCATCGGGCATTGGTCAGTGGCTTTACAGACAAGCGCTGCAGTATGCCATGCCCAGCTTCATTGGGTGTCTACGGCACTGACGGCGCGCAGCAATTCCTCGTAGCGATAGGGTTTCTGGATAAAACCCGCCAATCCCTGCCCGGTAAAGCGCTGCATGGTTTCCTGTTCGCCGTAACCACTGGATAACAACACGCGCACATCCGGGCGTATCTTTCGCATTTCACGAAAAGCTTCTTCGCCGTTCATCTGTGGCATGGTCATGTCCAGTAATACAAAATTGATGGTATCCGCATGTTGCGCGTACTGCTCGACACCGGCCAAACCATCATTCGCCGTTATCACGTCATAACCCATTTTCTCGAGCATGATGCTTACCATGTAGCGCACCATTTCCTCATCGTCGACCACCAGCACCAGGCCCTTGCCCTGCCAATTGCCTGCAGGCGAAGCGGGTTGCGGTTTTGCAATAGGCTCCGCCGGCGGCAACAGCACACGGAACACGGTGCCAACATCTTCCTGCGTGTGCAGGTGTATGGCGCCGTGGTGAGCGCGCACAATACCCAGTACTGCTGCCATGCCCAGTCCACGGCCTGTGAGTTTGGTGGTAAAAAAAGGATCAAACAGACGTGCGGCCGTGTCCACCGACATGCCGCACCCGCTGTCCTTTACCTCGCAATAAACGTAACGGCCGGGTTGCAGATCTTCTCCAAGATGCAGCTGCGACAAGTAATCACGGTCACAATGCATCACACCGGTGGTGATAGTGATTTCGCCTGACTCCGCAATCGATTCGGAGGCATTGATGATCAAGTTCATGATCACCTGTCGCAACTGCGCACTATCACCCTCAATGAAGGGAAGATCATCAGCCAGACATTGTTGCAACACACTTTTCTTGGATATCGACACCTGCAGTAAATGCGTCATGTCGTGAATCAGTTCATTCAACTGCAGGGGTTCGACCAGGAATTTTCCCTTGCCGGAATATGCGAGCATTTGCCTCACCAGCTCTGCCGCGCTGTGCGCGCCATCGACTACGCGCTGTATGTATTGGTGTGCTGCTGAGGTGTCATCGACTTCGCTCAATGCCAGATCGGCGAAGCCGAGAATGCTTGTCAATAAATTATTGAAATCATGCGCGATACCGCCAGCCAAAACGCCGAGGCTCTCAAGTTTTTGTCCACTGGCCAGACGCGCTTCCAGTTTCTTGCGCTCGGTAATATCAATAATGGAAGCAAGCACAAGGCGTTCGCCGCCAATCTGCACCGGGTTGAGACCAATCTCGACTTGCACTTCGCTGCCATCGCGACGCAATGCAAACAAGTCACGCCCTGCGCCCATTTCTCGGCCATTGTTTTCTGCAGCAAAACTCTGTCTGTGTCGTGCATGTTGCCCACGAAAGCGCTCGGGCAATAGCGAATCGATGCCATCGCCTACCAGCACATCACGCGTAGCGGCAAACAGACGCTCGGCGCGCGCGTTGACCATGACAATACGCCCTGTCAAATCGGCAACCACAATGGCATCCGGTGTGGCTTCCATCGCTTGTTGAAAGTAATCCTGCGGAATGACAGGAGCAATGGAGTCGCCGTGATTATTATCTAGCATGCACAGTTCCGTGTTTGCTGACCGCGATTTTTCACTATAGTCGCACTTTCCGAAAATGCAGTCTGGGAGTATCTGCTTTCCTTCGCACAACGCAGAGATAGTTATACCGGGTTTTTTCGTAGAAACAATATTTGCAACATATTTTTAAGCCCACATTATTCCAGTGGCTTAAATGAATTCCGTGATGAATTTATGGTTTTTGCAAATGATTTTTTGATTACTGCAGTTGCCGTGATGGCCATGTCTTATTGTTGGCAGCGCGGGCAGAACACCGTGCTGCGCTGTGCCAGCCGCAACTCCTGTAACGGTGTCTTGCACTGTTTGCAAGGTTCACCGGCTCGCCCGTAAACCAGCAGCTCCTGTGCAAAATAACCGGGCTTGCCATCACCGCCGACAAAATCACGCAACGTGGTGCCGCCGCGGCGAATGGCATTGGCCAATACCTTGCGAATCATCCGCACCAGCACCTTGCACTCGGCCAGTGACAGGGCGACAGCAGGCCGCTGCGGCGCGATGCCGGCCATGAACAGCGCCTCATTCGCGTAGATATTGCCCACGCCAACCACGATGTGGCTGTCCATAAGAAAGGATTTAACCGGCTGTTTGCGTGTACGGCTGCGCTCGAAGAGGTAGGGCGCCGTGAAGTCATCGCCCAGCGGCTCCGGGCCCAGATCCGCCAGCAGTGCGTGGGCAAGCGGATTCTCCGTTGTCCACAGCCAGGCACCGAAGCGGCGTGGGTCGCAGTAGCGCAGACACTGGCCGTCATCCAGCAATAACTCTACATGATCATGCTTCAGGCGTGGCTGACCGGGCGCAACCAGTCGCAGGCTGCCGGACATGCCCAGATGGATGAGCAGCGTACCCGCACCGACCGTCAGCAGCAGGTATTTGCCGCGGCGCTCGACGGCCTCGATACGGCAGCCGGCCAGCTGGCGCTCCAGCCCCTTGGGTACCGGCCAGCGCAGGCGGCGTTCATGTACCGTCAGCCGTGCTACCGTGCGCTGCAACAGGTGAGGCGCTATGCCCTGCCTTGTGGTTTCTACCTCAGGTAATTCCGGCATGCTCAAGACCCAGTGCTAAATGTTAAACTGCCGACCTTGCGGAGCGCCCTTGCTCCGCGCTCGCTTCAGGTTCTCACCGTGATCGCCACCAGCAACCTCACTATCCAGTTCGGGGTCAAACCCCTGTTTGAAAATGTATCCGTCAAGTTCGGCAACGGCAACCGCTACGGGTTGATCGGCGCCAACGGTTGCGGCAAGTCCACCTTCATGAAGATCCTCGGCGGCGATCTCGAACCCACAGCTGGCAATGTGATGCGCCCAGCGGACGTGCGCCTTGGCAAATTGCGCCAGGATCAGTTCGCCTACGAGCAGTTCACCGTGCTGGATACCGTGATTATGGGCCATGAGGAATTGTGGCAAGTGAAGGCCGAGCGCGACCGCATCTACAGCTTGCCCGAGATGAGTGAAGAAGACGGCATGGCGGTGGCAGATCTCGAAGTGCAGTTCTCGGAAATGGACGGCTACACCGCCGAGTCGCGTGCCGGCGAATTGCTGCTCGGCCTCGGCATTCCCATTGAACAACACTACGGCCCGATGAGCGCCGTGGCGCCCGGCTGGAAATTGCGCGTGCTGCTGGCGCAGGCGCTGTTTTCCGACCCTGATGTATTGCTGCTCGACGAACCGACCAACCACCTGGACATCAACACCATTCGCTGGCTGGAAGGCGTGTTGAAAGCGCGCAACAGCACGATGGTGATTATTTCGCACGATCGACACTTTCTGAACAGCGTTTGCACGCACATGGCGGATCTGGATTACGGTGCGCTGAAACTGTTTCCAGGCAACTACGACGAATACATGATCGCCGCGACACAGGCGCGCGAGTTATTGCAGAACGAAAATGCCAAGAAGAAAGCACAGATTGCCGAGCTGCAAAGTTTCGTCAGCCGCTTTTCCGCCAATGCATCCAAGGCCAAGCAGGCAACTTCACGTGCGAAGCAGATAGAAAAAATCGAGCTGGCAGAAATCAAGCCGTCCAGCCGCCAGAATCCGTACATCCGTTTTGAACAAAAGCAGAAGTTGCATCGTCAGGCACTGACACTCGTCAACGCCAGCAAGGGCTTCGACGATCTGCAATTGTTCAAGAAATTCAGCATTCAGGTGGAAGCGGGCGAGCGCATTGCCATCATCGGCCCCAACGGCGCCGGCAAAACCACTTTGCTGCGCTGTTTGATGAGCGAGTTGGCACTGGACAGTGGCGAAATCAAATGGGCAGAGATGGCCGACATCGGTTACTACGCGCAGGATCACGCTCACGACTTTGCCGAAGACATGAATCTTTTCGACTGGATGAAGCAGTGGACGAAAGGTGACGAGCAACTGGTGCGCGCCACGCTCGGCCGCCTGTTGTTTTCGCAGGACGACATCACCAAATCGGTAAAGGTGATTTCCGGCGGCGAACAGGGCCGCATGTTGTTTGGTCGCCTCATGTTGCAGAAAGGCAATGTGATGGTGCTGGACGAGCCCACCAATCACCTTGATATGGAATCCATCGAGTCACTCAATCTCGCGCTGGAAAATTATCCTGGCACGTTGATTTTCGTCAGTCACGACCGCGAGTTTGTATCCTCACTTGCCAATCGCATTCTGGAAATCACGCCGACCGGCATTGTCGATTTCAGTGGCACCTACGATGAGTATTTGCGCAGCCAGGCGCTGGAGTGATCAATCCGTTACGGATTTGACTGCAACGCCCCATGCCACATAACCGGCAATGCGCGGCGTTTGCGGCATGTAGTCTTCGTGCAACTCGCTGATGGTGAAACCGCCGTCGCGAATCAGGGCCGCCATCGGGCGATTGATGTTGCAGCCGCCGGCGCATTTTTTCCAGAGCGGGTTGATGCGCTGCTGCCAGGCTTGCACGCCGGGCTCCGGTGCCAGACCGTGTTCGCAGAACAATAACTGCCCATCCGGTTTCAGTACGCGGTGCATTTCCCGCAAAGCCGCTTTCCAGTCGGGAATCGTGCACAAGGTAAATGTCAGCAACACGGTGTCGACACTGTTGTCTTCCAGCGGAATCTTTTCTGCCGGCGCCGTCAGCCAATGCACAGGAAATGGCGCTGCCTTTACTCGTGATTGTGCCAGTGCATGCATGCCTTCGGAGGGCTCCAGCCCCCACACCCATTCCACCTGTTCAGAGCGATAGAGCGGCAGGTTGATGCCGGAGCCCATGCCCACTTCCAGCACGCGGCCGCGTGCACGTGGTACCACTTGCGCGCGCATGTCCATAATGACAGAGGTGCCGCAGGCGAGATTGATTGCGCGCGGCAGAATGTAGCGATCGTAAATGCCCATCAATTGTCTCCGAGAGGAATGCACTTATTTCGCATTGGCTTCGTGTACCGCCGAGCCGGCATAATTGCCGTCTACAGTCAGCGCTAAGGGTACGAGAGGGTCGGCATCTATCACATCTGGCAGGCTGTCATTATCATCATCCGTATCGGCATTATTGCCGATGCCATCGTGATCGGCATCAGCGAATTCGGTGGCATCCAGTGGAAACACATCGGCGATATTCATTACGCCGTCGTTGTCGTTGTCGGAATCGAGCCAATCCACTACGCCATCGCTATCCGTATCCAATTGTCCGCTTTCCAGGCGGGCCAAGATAATTTCCCGTCCGCCGGGCAAGCTGTCTGCCCATCCGCCAATTACCAGTTTGCCATCCCGGGTTTGCAATAAGTCTTCGCCATAGTGACTGCCGGGCCCGAATGAGAATGCATTTTTTCCGTCACCATTGAAAGTCGCATCCACGGAGCCATCGGTATTAACACGTGCAATTGCAATCTGGAATTGATTGTTAATTTTGCTGCGACCCGTAATAACCAGTTTGCCATCAGCTTGTTGTACGACATCGCCACCGATATCAATGCCAGCATCAAAATCCAGCGTGAGTTTGCCATCACCATCAAAACTTGTATCCAGTGAGCCGTTGGCGTTGTAGCGAACCAGCACGAAATCGTAAATGCCATTGTTATGGCTGCTGCCTGCAATGACCAGTTTTCCATCCGTCTGTTGGATAATCGATGCGGCGGAATCGATCCCGGCGCCTACGGCTGTTGTCACTTTGCCATCTCCATCAAACGATGTATCCAGTGAGCCATTGCTGTTGTAGCGCGCTAATGCAATATCGGTACTGCCGCTAACGGTTGCCTCGCCGGCAACAACGATCTTGCCATCAGCTTGTTGAGCCATGTCGTAGATATAGTCATTGGCCATTCCCATCTGCGTGATGACAAAACCACTGCCATTGAACGTTGTATCCAGGGAGCCATCGCTGTTGTAACGCGCTGTGGCAAAGTTACTTAAGCCGCTGGCAGCCTTGCTGTAACCGGCGGCGACCAACTTGCCGTCCATCTGCTGAATAACAACTTTTGCCGCATCATCGGTTGCGGACAATGCTGTTGCCAATGTGCCAACTGTTGAAAACGATGTATCTAGCAGGCCATCAGGATTAAAACGAGCGAAGAAAAAATCCGCGTAATTATTGTCGGGATTAACGCGCGAACCTGCAACAAGCAGTTTGCCATCATTTTGCTGGATTACAGAGGCTGCTGTGGCGCGGGTTACGGGTGTGCTGACGAGACCGTTAACACCAAAACTCAAGTCAAGCGAACCGTTACTTTGGTAGCGCATCAGTCCCATGTTCGTATTGGCGACTACCAGTTTACCGTCAGATTGTTCAACCAATCCATGCTCTTCGTCGAGTGACGTAAACAACACATTGGTGATCAGTACGCCGCCACTGTCAAAGCTGGTGTCCAGTGTGCCGTCATTCAAGCAGCGTATGACTACAATATCAGTGTTAAAGGAATGGCCGGCCACCACTAACTTTCCATCAGATTGCTGAATGATGGACTCCCCAAACGTATTGACTAGACCTGGAGGAACTGGAATTTCCAGTTTACCGTCACCGCTAAAGGTTGTATCTAGTAGTCCAGTCAGGGTATAGCGCGCCACAACAGGAATGGCCGGGCTACTGCCACTAAAACCAGCGACGACCAATTTGCCGTCTGATTGCTGCTTGATGGAATACGCTACATCAATAATGGCGCCCGCTCCGCCGAACTGCGTAGTCTGTATACCATCACCGCTGAAAGTGGTGTCCAGCGTCCCGTCACTTTTATATCTTACCAGTGCAAAATTCTCGAGTCGGCCACTGCTGCTGTAGCTGTAACCCGCCACGACCAGCTTGCCGCCAGACTGGTATACGAGAGCGTTGCCTTTATCATCAGAAACATCAATCTCCGTTGTGTTTTTGCCGCCACCATTAAAGCCGGTATCCATTGAGCCGTCGCTGTTGTAGCGAGCGATGGCAAAAATTACGCGACTGCCGACGCCTGTGCCCGCAAATCCGGCGGCAACCAGTTTGCCATCCGGCTGTTGAATCAGTGCGTTTGCCTGATCTTGACTTGGCCCCATCGCGGTTGTGACTTTGCCATCACCATCAAACGTTGTGTCCAGTGAGCCATCCTGGTTGTAACGCACTACGGCGAAATCTTTGTTGCCCGCGTTATCACTGCACCCGGCAACAGTAAGCTTTCCATCGGTTTGTTGAATCAATGAATACGCTTGATCATTGCCCGTACCAATGGATGTCACAACTTTGCCATCACCATCGAATGTGGTGTCGAGTGAGCCGTTGGTGTTGTAGCGAATAAGAACAATGTCGTCTTGTGCGTTTATGCCGCTGTAGCCTGCCAATACCAGCTTGCCATCCGATTGTTGAATGACGGCCTGACCATAATCGTTGCCAGTCCCAACCGCAGTGATAACTTTGCCATCACCGTCGAACGAAGAATCCAGAGTGCCATCAATATTGTAGCGAAGAAGTACGAAGTCACTGTTGCTGTCTCCAACGACAACAAGTTTTCCATCTTGCTGTTGAATCACTTCATAGGCATTGTCATACGAGGGCTGCGTTTTCATGCCACCGCTAGTCCAGCCGTTGCCATTCGCAAAACTCGTATCGAGATCGCCAGGTGCTGCGAGCAGAGGCGAAGAAATGATGGCGGCGAGTATAGGCAAAAAATTGCGTAGTGTGGGCATGGGATATCCTGAGTTGGCGTCGGCAGTAAGCGTGCTACTGTTGAGCATGTCAATTAAAGAAGTCGAAGCTTAAAGGATTTGCCCTTGATTTTGCCATTGCGCAAACGCATGAGCGCTTCTTCGGCAATGCTGCGTTCGACGGCGACAAAAGATTGCATGTCGAAAATGGCAATCTTGCCGATTTGCGTGCCGGCAAACCCGGCATCGCCGGTGAGTGCGCCGAGAATATCGCCGGGACGCAGTTTGTCTTTTTTGCCACCGTTGATATTCAGCGTGGCCATGGCTGGCGCAGGAATATTCATGCTATCCACAGGCGGTACGTCGCGCCATTGCAGTTTTGCGCCAGCATTGCCAGGTTGCTGCTGCAAATAGTCTTCAATGGCATTGGCGCGATGCACTTCATTCGGGGCACACAAGCTCAATGCCAGACCGCTCTGCCCGGCACGGCCGGTGCGGCCGATGCGATGGATGTGCACTTCAGGGTCAAACGCCAACTCCACATTGATGACTGCAGCGAGATCCTTGATATCCAGGCCGCGAGCGGCAACATCGGTAGCCACCAGCAATGGACAACTCTGGTTGGCAAACTGTACCAATACCTGATCGCGCTCGCGTTGTTCCAGGTCGCCGTGCAGTGCGCGCGCATGAAAGCCGGCAGCATGTAATGTTGCGGTGAGCTCGTCGCAGGCAATCTTGGTGTTGCAGAACAATACTGCGGAACCGGGCTGTGCGTCGCGATACAGATAGTGTTGCAGCAAGGCGATCACGGCCTGCGCGCGCTGTGATTTTTCCACCTCGAAAAAAATTTGTTCGATCTGCGCGTCGGCGTGTACCGATTCAACGGTGATTTCCACTGGCTCGCGCTGAAATTTTTTGCTGAGTGTGCGAATTTCATCCGGATACGTTGCCGAGAACAGCAATGTCTGACGTTTTGGGGGTGCGTGCTGTAACACGTCGACAATGCTGTCGTGAAAGCCCATGTCCAGCATGCGGTCGGCTTCATCGAGCACTAACGTATTCAGTTTGTCGAGATCCAGCGATCCTTTTTTCAAATGCTGCAAGACGCGACCCGGTGTGCCGACCACAATATGCACGCCGTGTTCCAGCGCTGCGTATTGCGGGCCAATCGGCATGCCGCCGCAGAGGGTGATGATCTTGATGTTGTCCGCAAAGCGCGCCAGTCGCCGCAATTCTTTTGCCACCTGATCCGCGAGCTCACGTGTCGGGCACAACACCAGAGACTGCGCAGCAAACAGTTTTTGATTCAGCTTGTCGAGAATGCCGATACCAAATGCGGCGGTCTTGCCGCTGCCGGTTTTGGCCTGTGCGATGACATCCTTGTTCGCCAGAATGTGCGGAAGGCTTTGTGCTTGTATCGGCGTCATGCTGCTGAAGCCAAGCTCGGCGAGATTGGCCAGTGCGGCAGAGGGTAAAGGTAGAGCTGAAAAGGGAGTTGTAGTCACTGGAGATACCGGTAGATTTTCTAGAGGATTTTGTAGATTTGTTTTCTTGCCCGGCGATACACGGGTTTTTCCAGCAACAGATAAAATTGCGTTGCCAGCACGATAATGGCGACAACCATCAATACGTAAAACAACAAGGGGGAAAAAGCCGATGACTGAACCCGTGCAAAGATACCGGCAAACCCGAGTGAATCCATGATGATGGTATGACTCAGGTAGATACTGTAAGTTGCCCCACCCAATAACAGACTGAAACGCGGCCATAACACGATGCCGCGCGACTCCAGTATCACAGCTCCGTAAAGCAGCAGCGCAGAGCCGCCACCGAACAGAGACATCCGGTAGTGGTAATTGAAGAAGCGCGCAATCTTGCCATCAAACACTATTGCATTGAGGGTGGCTGCCAGCAGGAAACAGCTGGCGCCTAATACGACAGCTGTCACCGCGAAGCGACCGGTGCTGTGGCGTACGGCCCATGCCGCAAAGCTGCCCATGAAAAATTCCAGCAGCCATGGCGACGTCAGAAAGCGCTGCCATTCCCCAAGATTCTTGAAGCCCTTCCAGGTGTAAGCATCCAGCGCCAGGGCAGCAAACAAGTTGAAGCCAAGTATCAGAACAAACAATATAGCCATCCACTGTATGCGATACGCGGTGTGCATCAACAGGAAAAACAGCACATAAAAATACAGCTCATAGGCAAGCGTCCAGGTTGGATTGATCAGTGTTTCTCCCTGTTTGTCGGGAAGCAGGAAAAAAGAACTGAGCAGATCCGCCTCGGCGAGACGCGCAGGGTTCAGCAGTGCGAATGCGGCAATGGCAAGCAGGTAAAACGGCCAGTAACCCAGATAAACACGCACTGCGCGCTGGTAGATGAAGATCAGGGGCGCATTTGCTGTTGGTGGTTTGTCAGTTGTAAAAAAGATGATGAATCCGCTCACCACGAACAGCAGATCGACGCCGGCAAATCCAAACAGTGAAATGGCGTCAACAATCGGGTTGTCAATGCCCAATTGCCGGGAAGGCCCCTCCCAGGCGTGATACAGCAACACCAGCATTGCGCCAAAAAAACGCAGGAACTGCACGTTTACGAGAAGTTGTGTTTCCGTATCCCTGTGTGCAGCCGACACGGTCAGGCGCCAAGGCGGAGCACGGCGACGCGCGGGAAGCCGGCGCCGCGCAGAAATTGCGCCTGCAATGCACTCATCACACCGCGTTCGCAGTACAGGAGATACTGTTGCTGCACATCAAGTTCGCCATGGCGCTTGTGCAGTTGGTAGAAAGGCAGTTTCTGCACGGCAATTTGTCCAAGCGCGAGCGGCTTGCGCTCTTCCTCGTCCGGGTGGCGAATATCCAGCACGACCGCACCAGTGGGGACTTCATCCAGAACAGGAATTGCTTCCAGCTGCAGATCTGCCTGTGCAATGTCGTCAATGTTGGTGGAAATGCTGTCTGTCACTGCCTGCTCAAGCACGGCAAAATCAAAGCGTGCTTCCTCGCGCTCGATGCGATCAAGCCGTGCGCGCGTGGTCGGTTTTTGCGAAATGACGCCGCAGTACTCCGGAATATTTTTTGCAAAAACTTCGGTGCCGATCTTGCGTGCCATGTCAATGATGTCCGGCTTGTCCATGGTGATCAGCGGGCGCAATACCAGCATGTCAGTTGCCTGTGTAATTACCGACAGGTTTGGCAGGGTCTGGCTGGAAACCTGTGCCACCGCTTCACCCGTTACCAGCGCCTGGATCTCAAGCTTGCGCGCATGTTCGCTGGCGGCGCGCAGCATCATGCGTTTCAGCACAACGCCCATCTGCGAGTGGTGAATTTTTTCCTGGATTTCGCGCACCACGTCGGCAAACGGCACGCTGATGAACTTGACCCGATGCGAAGCGCCATATTTCATCCACAGGTAGACCGCAATTTCCTTGACGGCGATTTCGTGCGCATCACCACCCAGGTTGAAGAAACAGAAATGCGTCAACAGGCCGCGGCGCATGGTGAGATAGGTGGAGACAGTGGAATCGAAGCCGCCGGAAATCAGTGACAGCACCGAGTCCTGGCTGGCCAACGGAAAGCCGCCAAGTCCCGGATAGTCCTGCTCCACCACATAGAATCTATCGTGCCGGATTTCTACCTGTACCGTGATCTCGGGATTTTTCAGTTTGACCTTGCCGGTGTGGCAGTGCGCCAGCAGGCCGCCGCCGATGCAGCGCTCGACATCGCCCGAAGTGAAATTGTGATCGCCCAGGCGGCGGCAACGCACACAGAATGTCTTGTTCGCCAGCAGATTGCCGTACACGTTTCGTGTGTGTTCCAGCAGCGTATCCCAATCAACATGCGGGGGTTGACCCTCGGCGGTCGGCGCGTACAAGTCATGCTCATGCACGCACTGGAAGTAGCTGATGCCCGGTGTGCGTTTGAGGATATCGACAATCTGCAGCTGTGTGGCATCATCCGCAGCCGAGCTGATGCTGATATAGTCCCAGTTTCTGGTGACCTCTATGTCGGGATCCAGCGGTTTCAACAGGTCGCGGAGGTTATCGCGCAGCAGCCTCACCAGCCGTTGACGGACAGGTCGGCTCTTGATGGTGATCTCGGCGAACAGCTTGATGGTGTATTGCATGAGGACTCATGAGGAGGCGGAGGCAGGCCGCCATTATAGTCAGGGGCGCGCAGACCAACCATCGCTATCGGTCGGGCCTAGGTTTTAAGTCTGTCATGCGTATCTAAATCCAGACATTACAGCGAGGCGTTATCGCATCATGCACAGGGAAGGACTCGGGATTGCAAACAGCAGCAAGTCTTGCTGGCCTGCTGCGGAGCAGGACGTGTGTCGATGGCTGCTCCTCTGCATTCTCATCATCGCGACGGCCTATCGGGTTTATGGCATAGATAGCTACAGTCTCTGGGGAACCGAGCTTTCTGATGCAATTGCGGTATCGCATACCGGGTGGCTGGACATGGTTTCCGCCATGCGCTACGGCGACATCAGGCCGCCGGGATATCACACTGTTCTCTATGTCTTCAGCCAGCTATTGGGCCGCTCGGAATTTGTGCTGCGGTTGCCATCCATGGTTGCCGGTATTGCCAGTGTCTATCTGGTATTCAGGTTGGGCGCACGCATTGCTTCGCCTTTTGTGGGGTTGCTGGGCGCAGTGATCCTTTCCGGGTCTTACCATGCAATAAGCTACAGCCAGGAAGCACAGGCGAGCTCATTGCTGATGGCGTTGTGTCTGGCTAACTTCCTTTGTTTGCTGAACATCATTCATGGCACCTGTGAAATTCCTGCAGGGCAAGACGATCCTGCTGCGGGATGCTCCTCGGTGCAACTGGCCGGGTTCTGGCTCACAGGGATCGCGCTCGCCCATCAGCATTACGCCGGCATGTCCATAGTGTTTGTCGAGCTGCTGTTGTGCCTGTTTATAGCCATCAGGACCAAGCACGGGCCTTGGCGCGAGTTGTTGCGTGCGGCTTTCTGGCCTGTTGGCCTTTCTGTCGCGCTTTGGCTGCCTTCAATGGTGACGCATGCGCAGAAGATATGGCCGTTGACAACGCTGGTGCGACCTTCGGATGGCGATCTTGATGCCCTGAAAGTCATGTTGCTCGGTGCTGCAAGCCCATTGCGCTTTTTCACTGTTGCAGGCCTGGCCGGTTTTCTTTGCTGGATGTATGCCTGTGCCAGGAAGGGATCCGGTTCGTGCAGCATTTCCCTGCTTGCAGTGACAGCTGTATTTGCATGTTTGCTTCTGGGCTTGCTGTCGGCGATGACTTTTCTGGTGCCGTTTTCAGCGAACCCCGGGTTGTTCATGGTTTTGCAGCCGTTCCTGGCATTGCTGAGTGCCTGCGGTGTCTTTTATGTGGCGCGCGGTATTTTTTCACCGCACACCATGTTGGCGCTTCTGCTGGTGTTGGTCTGCGCAACAGCGGCGTTCCAGTTTAATGCCAACCGTGAAGCGGGATTGTTTGCTGCGGGCAGCAAGCGGGACATCCGCATGGGCATGCGGTTGTTGGCACAGGACAAGGCATTCATGCTTTCGTCCGGACGAACCGTTTTTACGTCGACGCCGCTGCTGTCTTACTACCTTGAGCGTTACGAGATCCGCCGCCCAGAAGACAAGCGCTACGCGGTCATTGCCCGGCGCGAGGGGGATGTGGCAAAGGTTGCCGACGCCTTTCGCGAAGAGGATTTCTATTATCTGGATACGAATGTTGTCAAGATTTCGCCGCTACTGAAGGCGCTTTCCCGGCAGTACCGTGAATTGTGCCAGTCAATGGTGGGAGGCATGCGCCTTGTGAAGTTCAGTCGCGTGCAGCCTGTTGCAAACAATGGCGAAAAGCAGGAATGCGTGATGGCGGCTGTTGTTGTGAATGGATCGGAAGATAAATGATGACAGCATTATACGGTGCAACAGGTGTCCACAAGGTGGGGCGCACATACTGGACAGCCATGCCAGACGCCCGCACCTGTTCCGCATTTTTTTCGCTCATCCTGTTGTTTGCCACTGCGTGCCGTTTCTACAAAATGGATTCTGCAAGTTTATGGGCAGATGAGTTGTGGGGCGTCGATGCCTGTTCACAGGGCAGCTGGTGGGCGATGGTGGACAATCTTGTCCACAAGGACAGTCATCCGCCTGGTTATCAGACATTGCTGTATTTCTGGATGCAATGGTTTGGTGATACCGATGCGGCTGTGCGACTGCCATCCGTCATTTCGGGTATTGCGGCCGTTGCGGCATTGTATCGGATGGGCCGTGTATTCTTTTCGCCACTGACTGGCGTGCTGGCATCAATACTGCTCGCCTCTTCGTACAATGCAATTTATTACAGCCAGGAGGCGCGCGCCTATATCTTTCTGTTGTTGTTTGCCATTCTGCATTTTCACGCGTTGCTGCAGCTCTTCTGTTTGCGGGAGCGCTCGCAATCCGTCTGGCTGGCATTCTGGGTTTTCGGCGCGCTGCTTGCGTATTTTCACTACGTTGGTGTTGTACTGCTATTGACTGAAGCCATGCTGGCGCCTTTCCTGCTGCCACGAGAAAATCGTCTCTCTTTGTTTTTCAAGGCATTTGCCCCGCTGTTATTGGTATATGTGCCGTGGTTGCCTGTCATGTTCATCCACCTTTTTCATGCAGACCCCAGTTTCGAGACGCCGGTACCAACTGCGCATACCTTGTGGCAGACAGCAGGGTTTATCTGGGGGCCGGAGACCTTGCGACTGCTCCTTGGGGCGGGAGCGACAATGATTTTCTGCTGTTGGTGCAGTGCGGAAATCCTGCGTCGGAATCTGGGCCGGCAGGAGAGATACCTGCTGTTGCTGCTGTTGTTGGTTGTAGTGCCGATCCTGATGTTCTTTGTCAAGTCGCGGCTGGGTCAATCGGCTTACACCGTGCGCCATTTCATTTATGCCATTCCGGTGGCCGCCCTGCTCAATGCCTGGCTACTGGAGCGCGCCATGCGCGTGCTGCAGTGTTGCAGTGTCCGCAGCCTGATGGTGGTGCTCGTTATTGTCGGTGTCGGCGCAATGAACCTGAATATCTCCAGTGCGCTGCCGGTGGGTGGAAAACTTTACAGTGGTATCACCAAAATCGAGTATCGGCAGGCAGTCGAAACGATTGTCCGAGATGCGGGTTTCATGCAGGCAGGAAATAGGAATATTTTCGTTTCCAACAAGTTTTTTGATCATTACCTGCTTCATTTCCATGTTCGCGACAAGCCGGCGCCGTTCATGCACCAGAACGCCCCGGAAAAAATTGGCGAGTACATGAAGCAGATAGCCGATGAAAAAATGAACGGATTTTATTATCTGGAAGTATTCATGTCCGTGGAAACACGCGAGCCTTCGCCGATATTAAAAGAGCTGCAAAAACATTATTATGCAATATGTGCCACCCAGTTTTTCTGGGTGCAGGTATTCAAGTTTTCGACGTTGTTACCACCAATACAGGCTGAGCACGAGGTGGGTAGTTGCCCGCGCGAGGCCCCTGTACCCTTGCACTCCTCGGCCGGATAATTTTTTCATGCACAGCCAAACTGCCGAATTCTCTCCTGATGTGCAGCGTTCTTGCCGGAGGTTCCGGGTCGCCTTGGCGAGCCTTTCCGCGCTGGCGTTATTCCTGACGCTGGCCACCTATCTCCAGCCGGGCTCACATCTGGTACCCGGGCTGGATTCTTCATGGGCCTATGGCGTCAATTACATGTTCCAGCAACGGTTGGTAGCCGGGCGGGATATTTACTTCACGTTCGGGCCACTGGGTTTTCTTGAGCACACCCGACCGTTGACCGAAGGCATGGTGTTGTTGAGTACGCTGGTGTGGGCAGCCATCAGTCTGCTGTGCAATCTCGCACTCTTGTGGCTGGCATGGTGTTCGCAACGGACGGGGTTCGCGAGGGCGATCAATCTGGTGATTGTGATTGGTCTGATTGTCGTGGATAGCACGCTGATCCAGCGTTTGTTGTTTGTGCTGTATGCCGGCGTGCTGTTGCACTGGCAATCACGACGCATGCTGTATCTGCTGCTGTGCAGCCTTGTCGTGGCACTGGCGATGATGATCAAGTTTTCCTACGGCATGGTTGCCGTAGCCTTGTGGGTGCCTTACGCCCTGCTGTTTGCCTGGCGCATGCGCGACTGGCGTGTGTTGTTGATTGCCTGGGCGGGCGCAGTGTGTTGTTACTGGCTGCTGTGGTTTCTCGTCTACGGAGAATTGACCGGCAGCCTCGGCTATCTGCAGGGTGGATTGGCGTTCTCGCAGGGCAGCACATCGGCCATGGCGTTCAACCCCGACAACAACTGGTATGCGATCGCCGCTTTTTTCGCGGCCTTGCTGTTCGCCCTGTATTGCAGCAACGAAGAAAAATCCCAGCGCTGGTTGACCGTACAAACGGCCTTTCTCGGACCGATATTCATCTGGAGCAAGTACGCCTTCGGCCTGGAAGACAGTGCGCACCTGTCCTACCTGATGACGTTTGCCTTTTTCGCGATTCCGTTATGGGCAGTTCATGCGGGCTCGCTGTTGCGCAAGTTTGTGATTCTCGCTTGTGTGGCGCCATGCTTTCTGGGGTGGCGGCACATGCACAGCGAGCAGACCGGCCCCCCGGATTTCTCGCCGGCTCCGCAGTATTCCTCTGCGGCAACGCTCGCCAGCTTGCTGGAAATGGAGAGTCTGGTTGCCATCTGGCGCGGTGGCGAGCAAAAGGCGTTGGCGCCACTGGCGCTGCCGGCCGCCATGCGCGCGCGAATCGGCGATGCCACGGTTGATATCTATCCATGGGAAACCATCGTCGCGGCAGCCAATACCCTGAACTGGCAGCCTCGGCCCGTATTCCAGAATTACATCGCCTACACGCCGTTTCTGGACGGCAAGAATGCGGCTTTCTACGAAAGCGCGCGCGCGCCGGAGTTTATTGTCTGGCACTATCACAGCTTCCAGGACATCGCCCAACGCTATCCGCTCAGTTCCGATCCGCTCACCTTGCAGGCAATACTCACGCATTACCGTCTTGACAGCTGTGATGACAGCTTCTGCCTCTGGCAGAGAACGTCGACGCCGCAGTTGTCTGCGCCCGAGGTTGTCGGCAAGGCCAACGCGACCTGGGATGCCTGGCTGCCCCTGCCTGAACACGGTGGCGATATCCTGCGCGCCCGCCTGCAGGCGCATCGCAATCTGCTGGGCAAGCTGAATCTGGCGCTGTGGAAAGAAGGCGGCATTGCCGTGGATTACCGGCTCAGGGATGGCAGCGTCAAGACGCATGATCTGGTGATCGACAATGCCGTGTCCGGTCTCTGGGTGTCTCCTTACCTCGCCGCAGGTGGCCATACGCGGACCATGACACCGTTGTCGCGCGAATCGCTGTCACTGTTGCAGCAGTCGCCGTCGGCGAAGGGCTATTTTGAAGTGAATGAGGTCTCTCATGACGGCTTGCACGTGGTAGGTTGGGGTGTGTTCCCCTACCGGAATACCCGCAAGCAGGCACTGTCATTCCTTGTATACAACGATGAACGCGCTTATGTGTCCGGGGTTGTCGAAAACCGGTTTCGACCGGGCATTACCGATGCGCTTGAAAAACGCGGCATCGCCAATCTGGAACATTCAGGGTTTGACGAGGTGCTGTCTCTCCGCAACATTGAGCCGGGCACCTATCACTTGCGCTTTGTGGTTCGCCATGGAGATGATGTGACGCTGTCGGACGCCCAGGATGTGGTGGTGGCACTGGCGCCGCCCGCCCGCGAGGGCAATGTCGAGGCCATCCGCTTTCGCACGACACGCCCGTGGGCATTCGACGCCTCTCTGGACCTTGTCTGGGATTCCATGACTTTTCTCGGAGAGCGCCCGTGGTAAAACGTCACGCGCATGTCCTGCTGGCGCTGGTTGCGCTGGCGGGTTTTCTGCTGGGATGGTTTGCGTTCAAAAAGCCTTTGCCGTCGCAGCCCAAGCTGCGGCCCAATTTCCTGTTGATCATCACCGACGACCAGTCCTGGATACACACATCCTATGCTGGCTATCCGGCGGTGCAGACCCCCAATTTTGACCGACTGGCAAACGAAGGTGTTTATTTTGACAACGCCTATGCCAGCGCGCCGACATGCACGGCATCGCGTTCGGCGCTGTTGACCGGCCAGCATTTCTGGCGGCTGGGTTCTGCCGGTGTGTTGTGGGGCGAGTTTCCGGCTGCACTGAAAACCTATCAGGCGATTCTGGCCGAACACGGTTACAAGACAGGTTACACCGGCAAGGGTTGGGGGCCGGGCAAGAGTGCCGGCGGCAACCCGGCGGGCCCTGACTACAATCGCGCCAGGCGGGATGTTGATCCGACCCTGTCCCGCAATGATCACGTGGAAAACTTCCGGCAGTTCCTGCAAGAGCGCGATCCGCAGCAACCGTTTTCATTCTGGATTTCACCCACGGAACCTCACCGTCCTTTTCATCCCAACATTGGTGTCGACAGTGGTGAAATTGATATCAGCAAAGTAGTAGTGCCACCGTTTCTGCCTGACGAGCCTGTCGTGCGCAATGACATTGCGGACTATCTGTACGAAATCCAGTGGTTCGACAAGGAGCTGGGACGGATTCTGCAGCTGCTTGAGGAGCAGGGTGAACTGGATAACACGGTGATTGTTTACACATCGGACAATGGCATGGCGTTCCCGCGCGCCAAATCCAACAACTATGACTACGGCACCCACGTGCCTCTGGCCGTGCGTTGGGGTAGCGGTATCGAGGAGCATCAGCAGGTAACCGATTTCATCAGCCTGACCGACCTGGCCCCGACATTTCTCGAACTCGCCGGAATCACCGTGCCGGATGCCATGACCGGCAGGAGTTTTGTCCGGCAGCTGCTGGCCGAGCGCTCGGGCCGCATCGACAAACAACGCGACAGTGTGCTGACCGGTTTCCAGCGCCACATAGACAGCGCGCGTCTTGAAAGTCGCGGTTATCCAGCGCGTGCCATCCATACGGACCGTTATTTGCTGATCGAGAATCTGGCGGCTGATCGCTGGCCGGCTGGCCGGCCGCCGACACTGGCCGATATTGATGACGGATCGCCCAGCAAGAACCTGCTGGTATTGCAGAAAGACAACCACCAGTTTTTCTGGGATCTGGCGGCAGCCAAACGCCCTGCGCAGGAGTTCTACGCAGTGGAGCGCGATCCGGGACAGATCCATGACCTGAGTGCGGAAGCGGAACTGGCCCCTGTGCGTCAGGCGCTGTCCGCCAGGTTGCTGCAATCGCTGAAAGAGACCGGAGACCCCTGTGTGCTGCAGACGACCTGCGATGTCTTTGATGCCTTTCCCTATTACGGTGGAGGCAAGGAATGAATCCGTTGACGGGGTTATCCGGCCGTTTTTTCGTGGCGACTTTGCTGACGGCGCTGCTGTTGTTCATGGGGGTGGGACGCATCCTGCAACTGGTGCTGCACGATCCTGTACTCGGTTACGCCAATAATTACGAGATGATCCATATTCAGGCTTGTCACGACATCTGGCCGGCCGGCAAGTCACTCGATCTGACACGCGGCACGCCGGCAGCACCGCAGCGTGTCTACCGCGTTTTTCCTGCCGATGTCCAGGCGCCCTGCCAGCCTGCGGCTGAAATCCTGTTTTCCGGCACGGCAATAGCCCTGGCCAACGTGAAAAACCGGTTATTGCCCAGCCAGTTTGTATCGATCAAGACCGTTGGCTTGGTGAAGGCCCTGGTACTGGTGCTGACGGCGGTCGCATTCCAGGTGTTTTTTTTCCGGCGGCAGCTTCTCGCCTGCCAGTGGGTGCATGCACTAGTGGTGTTGGTGGTATTGGCCGATCCGGCAGTGACACTGTTCTGCAATGGCTTCTACAAGGAGTTTTCCTCGATTTATTTTCTTTACGTTGCGCTGGGCGGCGTGGTGGTGCTGTCACTGTCGGGAACGTCGTGGCCATTGCTGGCTGGCCTGAGCGGGCTGGCGCTGTCCATGCCGCAGCATGTGGCGCTGGCAGTGACACTGGCGGTAGCCATGGCGAGTTATTCACTGATTCGCCGCCAGTGGCGTCAGGCAACGCTGGTGATCATGGTGGCTCTGCTGGCGGGCGTGCTGGGAAGCAGTGAGCGCTTGGGCGCCAGAGGCACCAGCGCCCACCTTGCCAACCAGACCAACCGGCTGGGTGGACTGTTGTCACTGGCGGATAACCCCGGTCCCATTCTGTCCGATCTGGCACTGCCTGGGCGTTGTGCGGCACTGGCGGGCAAGAACTGGTACAGCCCGGGCATTCAGCAACAGCACCCCTGCCCTGAGATTGCGGGGGTGCCGGGCACGGTCTTGGCGGGACTGTTGCTGCGTCACCCGGATTGGTGGCGCCCTGCACTGGACATGGCAATGCCTTCGCTCAAGGAATGGGTTCTGGGCCTCTATGGGCATGTTGAAGGCCGGCGCATGGGTAGAATCCAGGATCTGCAATGGACATTGCAGGACGGCTTGCGCACGCTGGCAATGCCGTCGTTTGCCGCGCTACTGGCGGCACCCACTGCGATGCTGTTGCTTGGTGTCGTGGTGTTTACCCTCGCGCGCCGCCCGGAGGCGTCCGCGCGTCCCCTCTACTGGTGCGCACTGCTGGTATTGTTGCAGTGGACAGCCCTGTTGCTGGCCTTGTCGGCAGACGGTTTGACGGATCTCGCCAAGCATGCGCATCTGGTCATGCCACTCGTGCTGACAGGTTTTATTTCCTCTCTGCTGCTGCCTGCCAGCCTGCGGTCGCAGCCATGACAAGAGTGTTTGCCACAATGGGGTTGTGGGGACTGTTGGCTGTTCCTGCGGCAGTTTTCATGTTGGCGATCGCTCACTTCAGCGTCAACATCCCTCTTTACGATGACATCACGCAAATACTGTGGGTCATCAATAGCTACGTTGACGCCGGGCCTGACGGCACCCCGCCCGGGGTCCATCCGATACAGGGCAAGCTGGGAGCCATCTTCTACCCCAATGCCGGGCATGTGCCGATGCTCACGCGGCTGTTTGCCCTTGCCCAGTACTACGGTCTGGGAAGCATCGATTTTTACATGGCCACACTGGTAACAGGAGGCCTCTGGGTCGTAACCGTGGCATTCATCATTACTCGATTGCAGCGGGAAGAGCTACCCTTGCATACCCTGTTGCCGCTCCCCTTTCTGTTGTTTTCGCTGGCGCAGTGGGAAGCCATGGTCATGATGCTGGGCGCCATCCAGATGTATATCGGTACCCTGTTCATTCCGGTGCTGACCCTGTATGCCATCACTCGCTCCCGCCCTTTACTGGCGGCAGCCGGCTTTGCGGTTGCCTTGTTCACATCTTCCGGTGCGCTGGCAGTGCTGCCACTGGCGCTGGCGTATTTCTTGTTGTCGCAGCAGTGGCGCCCATTGATGCGTTTTACGGCATTCACCGTGCCAACCGTGATTCTGTTCAACAAACTCAATTATTTTGGTCACACTCCGGACCATGTGCTGGAACGCCTGCCTGCGATTGTCCGTTTCGTGCGCATTTTTCTCGGCAATATTGTGACGAATGGTTCCTTTGATCCGGGCACCATGGCGCAGACGCACCTGTTGCTGGGCTCGTGTCTGCTGGTGGCGGGGGCGCTGTTGTTCGTGTTGGTGCGAGGCCAGCATTTTGCCAGGCTGCTGCTGGTTTACGTGCTGATGCTGGCTGTCATTACGGCATTGGTACGCGGTGGCGAGGGTGGCGGCGTCGTTTCGCGCTACGCACCTTTCGCCCTGCTTGGAACAGCAATGGTCTACATCCTGCTGCAGGCATGCTGTCGTCAGCGGTGGCCAGCCCTGCAGGTACCGTTGACGGTTGTCGTGCTTGTCGTGTGTGCGGTCACCTGGTATCAGAATGCCCTGCACGGGCGCGACATGCTGGCCCGCTACCGTGAAATGCGTGTGGTTGACATGCGCAACTACATTGCCAGTGGTGATGCCAGGCAATTATTGTGGGATCCTGACTGGTGCGCCGACATCCTGAACAAATCAAGGCGCCTCGGGGTTTATGATTATCTTGAGGCCGCCGGACCCCCCTGAATTCAGCCATCCGGCATTGCTTCGTAAAAAAACGGGAAATCAATCATGGCAAGTAATCGATTATCGTGGGCCGACAACGCCAAGGCGCTGGGTATGCTGCTGGTGTTCTGGGGGCACTTCATCGAAAAGGGCGCTTTCAGCGGCTACGGCGACCTCAATCTTGTCTACCGGTTTATTTATGCGTTCCATATGCCGTTCTTCTTTCTGTTGGCCGGCTATTTCTATCGCCCGTACAGCGGCAGGTTCGGTTCCTTGTTCGTGAACAAGATCAAGACGCGACTGGTGCCGGCGGCTTTTTTCAACATGCTGGCCATTCTGCTTTACCAGAAGCCGGAGCTATGGCAAATGCCGCCTGAAATTGCACTTCAGGCCTGGCAAAAAACCTACCTGATGTTGCAGGGCAAACCGACGGAAAACTGGCCGAGCTGGTTTCTGGTATGCCTGTTCTGGGTGGAACTGGTTGCAGCCGAGCTCATTCCTGCCCTGACAACTGCGCTGCGCAAGCTGCTGGTCTTGCCGGCCGTATTTTTGCTGGCTTACTGGGCCACGGACGATGCCGCCGCCACAGCCCACTATCTGGGCACGGAGGAAAACTGGTGGTTTCTGCAGGAGGCGCCAGTAGCTCTCCTGTTTTACGTGTGCGGCTATTTTATCGCCCAGCGCGGGAAGTTGCTGTTGCCGACGGAACGCCGGTTGCGCTCTCTGGGTGTCGGGGCCGCCATGTTTGCCATAACTGCTGCAACCTTCAGTCGCAATTTCGATGGCTCCCTGGCTGCCGTCAACATGTCAGGTGCCATGCATGGCACCTGGGGCTGGTTTCTGGCGGCCGCTGTGGCGGGGTCACTGTTGATGATCCATGTCGGCCGCATCCTGCCCCGGCACCGTCTCATTGACTACGTGGGTCAGAACACGCTGCCACTGCTGGGCATCAACGGTATCTTCCTGGTATTCCTCAATCCGCTACTGTGGACATGGTTCACGCAACACGTCCCGGCCGAGCAGACATTGCTGCTGTCACTGCCTGCGGCTTTGCTGTGTCTTCTGGCATCACTGCCGGTTGTGGCCCTGTTCAACCGATTGATCCCTTTCCTCATTGGCCGCTGGCGCTAGGCGCAGCAGCAACAGAACAACGAGCCACCACAGCAGGATCTGCCAGGCAACGGAAAAGCGCTGCTCCGGGATGATGGCAAGCGACTCCACCAGCGCCAGGCCGAATGCGGCCATGATGGCCAGCCCCGGGGCGGATGCCAGAAAAATACGCCAGTGCGCCAGCGCTGACAGCAGTGCCAGCAGTAGGGCGCTCAACTGCAGATACCACAGCCAGGGCTTGAGAACGCGGATATCGGACAAGGCCGGTTCCTTGTAGGGCTGATAAGTACTGGCGTGATCAGCAGCCTCCAGTTGCCCACCCCATACGTAGAAAAACGCGGCCTTGTCGGAAGCTTGTGCCTGGCTGCGAATGCTGACCGCATATTGCATGGTTTCCATGGAGGCATCCGCCGGCAGGAAGCCGGGCAACTCGGTGGTGCGCCCCGTGATCGTGTAGCGCTGCGGCTCGGGGCTGATTGTCACATGGCTGCTGGCGATGGTTTCCCGGTCATAATTGCGAGTGAAGACAAGATCCAGAGTCATGGCGGTCGGTGACCACAGCCAGACACTGAAGGTATGAGTCGTGTCACCGCGCAGCATCACCGGCTTGAAGATCTGGCCGCCGGCAGAGGGATCAAGCAAGGTCAGGCGCTCTGCCGTGTCACTGCCATCCGGTGCCGGCGCTGCGTTGACATCAATGCTCATGCGATCCAGCCACCAGCCGACCGGATCGCCCTGCAGCTCGACATAACGCGGCTCCAGCTGATTGATAACGTCAGTAAAAACATAGGTTTCCGGCTGATAGCTGCCGAGATAGAACTTGAGGCGCTCCTTGGCCAGACAAGCAACATCATCAAATGCTCCCGCCTTGAGGCCATCCAGAATGCCGTAACGCACGACGCAATCCGGCGGGTAGAAAAAACCGTCCGAGGGCAGCAGCGTGTCGTAACCGGCAGTGGTCAGCGAGGAGTGCATGGTGATGAACTTGCCTGCCTCTTCGTCCAGATAAGCCAGCTTGCCCGTGCTCTGGTAGGTATGCAGATATTGTGTGCCGATGGGCAGCAGCGCTGACAGCAACAGCAGCCCACACCATTGGCGCGGGCGCGAACACACCCAGCCAAGCAGATAGATGGCCAGCCCGCACAAGACGGGATAGAGGTAAAACGCTCGCAACCAGGCAGCAAAACCCCACAGCAGGCCGGCAGCGAAAAGCTGTCTGCCCCGCTGCTTTGCCGTGCCGGCCTGCAGTGACATCAGCATCAGCCAGGCCCCCATCAATGCGAGGCAACTGGAAGGCCCGTCGGTCAGGGTATGAAACAGCGTAGGGTACAGGAACACCCCATGTGCCAGCAGGCTGGCGACCAGCACGGCCAGACCGGTGATCGGGCCCCATTTCCGATGTGGACATTGTGTCTGCAGCGTGCGCTGCAGGGCGAAGACAGACAGCACGACCGAAGCCAGCATTAACAGAAGGTTAAGCAGGATCAGTACGTTCAGCGGCAGACCCAGGCGCTCCGGGATGCTGAACCAGTAGTACACGCCCATCGGGCGTATGTCGCCGGAGCACGCGCCGGTCAGCGCACAGGTATTACCTTGCTGGACATAGGTAAAGGCATCGCAGCATTGGGGCGCAATCTTGAACAATGACCACATTTTCTCTCATCCAGACTTGCAGGATATTCACATCGACAGCGCATTGCGCGCGGCTTACGGGTGCAGGTTTTTCTCTGCAGAGAAATCGTAGACACCGAGCGCGCGCGATTTGTTGAGTATGTTGACACACCACTCAGGGTTCCACATCAGCATTGATGCGTCGCCTGTGCGAACAAAATCGCGCATGTTCTTGGCGCGATCCTCTTTGTAGAACGCCAGCGGCTCAATGCCTTTCTGAACGCTGTCGACCCAGACCCAGGCCGCCGTGAGTGTGGCAATGACCACAAAGGCCGGGAATGCCCGCTGCTGTACCCGCTGCAACCACGCAGCAAGCAGGACATAGGTGGCGCCAACGCCCAGTAGGGCGAAGATGGAATAACGCGGCACAATATAGCCACCCTCACTGCCTCGCTGCAGTGCCGTCATGGCTGCCAACATCACGGCGTAAACCAGTATCAGTCGCGCCAGATCCTGTCCGCGAGTCACGAGCAGGCCCAGCGCACTGCACAGCAATACGGCGATGCCCGTGTTGTAGTGAATATCGTGCAGGGGCCCCAGATTGGCAGAGCCGTTGCCGGCAATGTTGCCCATGAAGAGGGTGAAGAAATCCAGCATGGCCTGCAGGTCTATCTTGATGGTCAGCGGGCTTACGGCAAAGACGTTGAGGCGCACAAACAGCCAGACGGAGGGCAGTGTCATCAAGACAAATACGACAAGTGCTCTCCAGCGACGGTGCCACAACAGGTAGGCCACCCCCAGCGGCAGCAGACTCAGCGAACCGGCACAGGCGAACAACGCAAAGAAGAATGCCACGGCCGCCAGCACGATGCGCTGCTCTGTGAGCAGCCACAGTACCAGCAAGGGCAGGAACAGGGTGCCGATGTAAACCTGGATGCCGCCCAGCATCAGCGGCATGGCTTCCCACTGCGACAATGAAAAAAACAGGAATGGCAACGGCAGCAGGGCATACAGCGGCAAACCGCCGCGCTGCCAGTAACGGATCAGGCCGGCAACGGCAACCACCCAGAAGGCACAGGCAATAATCGTGGCATAGTAAAAATTGACCCCGCCCAGGGCGTATTGCGCCAGTGCAAACAGGCGCGTCACCATGGGCACATGGCCGGCGTTGGGATAGAAAATGGCATGCAGCCTGCCATCCACCGCGAAAACATGCGGCGGCGTGCCCGCGTCGGTCTGCCCTTCAATGAAGGTGTTGACAATCCAGAGTACCTGGGTGATGTCGTCGTAGAACGGGATGTTGACGCTGTATTCGACAACCGCCCACAGGAAAACGGCTGCGGGAACGGCAAGCACGGTCCAGAGAAGAGCCTGCAGAGCGTAATGAAGGGGGGCGGATTTCATTGGGTGCACGTAACTTATTGATATAGTGGGCGCAACCCTAGCATAGATTAAGGGTGGGGTGAAGTTGGCACCCGTACAACAAGCCGTTTGACGATGCTCGCCAGCGAGGTCAGCGCCAGCAGCCATACAAGGATCATGAAGGCCACGGCAAAGCGCTGCTCCGGAATGATGGCCAGACAGGCCGCCGCCGATGCCGCATGCGCAAACAGCAAGGACAGGCCGGCACCAGAAGACAGCCAATGCCGCCACTGCAGGATGATTCCCAGCCCGGCCAGCACCAGCACGGCCATGTTGAGCCAATACCACCAAGGCCTGTCCGCACGTATTTCCGCCGGGAGCGGGCTTTCATAGGGATGATAGTCACTCGCCTGGTTGCCCACCTCCAGTTGGGCATGCCAGAGGGAAAAGGTGGCGGCTGGGGAATTGTTGTCTTCGTCAGGCAAGGGCCGCAGCATCACCTGGTATTTCATGTCCTCGGTGCCTAGCGTGAGCGGCACATAATGCATGTCTTCGACAGTGCTGCCAGTCACACTGTAACGCATGGGTTTGTCAGTCAAGGCCAGTCGTCGGTGAGCGATCTCCACATGATCCGCTGTACGCACAATACCCATTTCCAGCAGCAGTGGACGCGGTGACCACAGCCAGGCGCTGAATGTGTAGGGTGTGTGCTCGCGCAGCATGACAGGCCGGAAAATGCCGGGAACTGCTTCCGGCGTGGTGTCCGCCGTAAATTTCTGCGCGGTGCGCGTGCCGTCCGGGGCTTCGACAGCGGTCTGCTGTTGCATGCTGTTCAGCCACCAGCCGTCAGGATCTCCCTCCGCCGCCATCAGCAAAGGCAATGTGTTGACCGCCGGAGAAAAGAAGTAGGTGTTGGCTTCGTAACTGCCCAGGTAAAAACGCAAGCGCTGTTTGAGCAAACAGGCAACCTGCGCGTACTCTCCCTGCTTGATGCCCTCGATCACACCGTAGAAAGCCGTGCAGGACTGCGTGCCTGTCCAGGTGGCGTTATAGGGGAAAATCGTGTCATAACCGATTACCGGTGATGCGTGGACAGACATGATCTCGTCAGCGCGAGGATCGACATAGGTAAATTTTCCATAGGCACGCCAGGCCATGCCGTACTGCATGGCGATCATCACCAGCGCAGCTGAAATACCCAGACGACTTATGCTCCCGGGCTTTTGCCGGCACACACCGAGTAAATAGATAACAACGGCAAGCATCACCGGATAGAGATAAAACGCGCGCAGCAAGGCTGCACTGCCCAGACACAAACCGGCATACAGTGAGCGCCTGTCCACGCGATCCGTCACTGCAGGCTTAAGCTCCAGCCACAGCAACAGCCAGCCACCCATCAGAAAGAAGCAGGCTGCCGGTGTATCGGTCAGGGTGTGAAACAGTGTCGGGTAGAGAAAGAATATATGAATGCCCAGACTGGCCGCCGCCAATGGCAACCACACGCCTATCGAGGGGCGCCGAGACAACAGGTGCTGCAGTGCCAGCGTAGACAACAGCACCGAGCCCAGCAACGACAGCCAGTTCATCAGCACAAGCGCGTTTATCGGCAAGTCGAGGCGGTGTGGCACGCTGAACCAGTAGTGCACGCCCATCGGGCGGATATCACCGAAACAGGTGCCGCGCAGGGCGCAATCCTCGCCCATGGCTACATAGGAGGCGGAATCGCAGCACTGCGGGTGAATGGGGGCGATGGCAGACCACAAAGCCTGCTCCAGCGGGCCGGCCACGCGCGGTATCCGCGGTGGTTTCTCCGTGGCTTCAAGTGGCTCGGCAGCGGCAGCAGATTGCGCAGCGTCTTGCGACTCTGCGATTTCAACCGACGCTACAGCCACTGCAGGAAGAGCCCGGACGTCAATATAGGTAAAGCGATCGTAGTGCTGGCTGGCCTCATGGAACTGAATGGAGACCGGCAGCAATGCCAGCAGCACCCAGACTGCCTGTCCGTGGCGGCGCAGCCAGAGGAAGGCAAACACGGCGACGACAAGGGAGGGCAGCAGGTATAGCGCGTGCATCCAGGCAGACAATCCCAGGCAGATGCCTGCGATCGCGGCACGTTTTGCCCGGCCATAGGCAGACGGCCTGTGATGGGCCAGTAGCAGCAACCAGATGCCAGACAGAAAGAAACAGCTTGCAGGGACGGCGGTGGATATATCCAGCAGTTGGCCCTGCAGCCACAGGCCCTGCAGGGCAAGGTTGACGGCGAACAGCAGCAGCGACAACCGCAAGGCGGGCTGCGTGCGCAGCAGTCGTCCGGGCAACAGTGGCAGCAAGGCGCCCACCGATAGCCACGCTGTCCACAGGAATAGTGCAATATTGAGTATCAGGAGTGCAGCCAGGGGCCAGCCGTAAGAAAACGGGAGGCTGAACCAGTAGTAGGCACCCATGGGATGAGCGCCGCCAAAGCATTCGCCCTGATAGGCGCAAAGGCTGCCCATGGTAGCTGCATCCGGCACATCACTGAGTGGCGGTGCCAAAAACCAGCGAACGGCCATTCAGTTTTCCTGGGATTGCCAGGGAAACGAAGCCTGGCAGGTGGCACACATCATGTGCCGGTTTTTGTGTAACGCAGGAACTCGTCGTAATTGCGGATGTAGTCGCCAGCTTCGTAATGCTCGGAGGCGAATACCAGCAACACGGCATCGGCCGAATATTTGTACTGAATTCCCCATACCCCTGCCGGCAGGAACACGCCCTGATTGGGTTTTTGCAGGAGAAACTCCTGCCGTGTCTTGCCGTCATCGGCAACCACGCTCACATTGCCTTTTGCACAGATGAGAAACTGGTGGCACTTCTTGTGTGCGTGTTCGCCGCGCGTTTCCGCGCTGGGAACATCAAACACCATGAAATAGCGCTTCACCGGAAAAGGAATGTGCTGTTCGAATTCGCCAACCGTGAGATTGCCGCGAAGATCTGTTACCAGTGGCATGGTGTGAAGTGTTACGCCCTGCACGTTGGTGGCGCGAATTCCCGGCTTTTCATCTTCGGCAAAAGCGGAAGATACGCTGAGACGATTCTGCTGGTTGTTTTCATCGGCATAGCCGACGATGCGAGCAGGATTTCCCACCACAATAGCGTTGGCAGGTACCGAGCGTGTGACGACGGCGCCAGCGCCAATCATTGCGTGTTTGCCAATGGTAATGCCGGGCAGGATTGTGGCATTGGCGCCAATGGAAGCGCCCTTGCAGATCACGGTGCGCGGAAATTGTTCCGGGTATTGCTTGCTGCGCGGAAATGGATCATTGGTGAACGTCGCGTTGGGGCCGACGAACACATCATCCTCAAGCGTAATGCCATCCCACAACTGCACACCGCATTTCACTGTGATGCGATCGCCGAGTATTACGTCGTTTTCAATGAAAACGTTATCGCAAATATTGCATTCACTGCCAATGCGGGCGCCGGGCAGGACGTGAGCGAAAGCCCATATGCGTGAGTTCTTGCCGATTTGTGTCGATTCACAAATACCTTGCGCGTGTACAAAATAATCCATGCGTATGCCTTGTTGCTGTCGTGGTTAATTATCGGCGTCAGATGGTTTGTGCGACGAGCGCCCGCCAAATGCATCCGCGCGCATGACGACCGATAGCGGCCTGCCCTGCGTGTTGGCATAAGCGCGCCATACGTAGGCGCCCATGATGCCGATTCCCGCCGTGTTCAGTGCGCCGAAGAACAGAACCGTTAATACGGTGGCAGCGTAGCCAGGCACTTCCACCCAACCTGTCATTTTCAGAACGATAACCATCAGACCGAACAACAGTGCGAACAATACACCCATGCCACCGAAAGATATCAGCAGTTTTATCGGTAGATCCGAGAATGCAAAAATGCTGTCCATCAGATAGTTGATCTTCTTTTTCAGCGTCCAGGCGCTCACGCCGTGCTGGCGTTCGCGACGCTGATAGGCAACAGTCTTGCGGCGGAAGCCGAGCCAGAACAACAGGCCGATCAGCGAGCTGTGTGATTCATCCAGTGCCAGCAGTTCATTGCGGAACTGCCGGTTGCAGCCAAACATGTCGACACCGCCTGCAGGAATTTCCGGAATGATGAACTTGCGATAAATCCACCAGAACACATCGGACGACCAACGACTACGCAACGGATCATCGCGGCCGTCACGCGTGCCGACAACCACGTCGGCTTCATCTGCATCAAGAAGGCGGAAAAACTCCAGGGCAAGTTCCGGTGGTTCCTGCAAATCGGCAGCCATGACGGCGAAGTAGTCGCCATTGGCGGCCTGCATGCCTGTGCGTATGGCGGCGAATGAACCGTAATTGCGTGAATGCAACAACAGTTGCGAGCAGAACGGCATGGTCGGCAGCTGTTCGCGCAGAATGCGATAACAATTGTCCGGGCTGCCATCCACAACAATGACAACTTCCAGTTTGCCCTGCAGAGCGCTGTTCATGTCGGTCAGCACCTGCAGCAGATCCGGCAGCGAACCCTCATTCTTGTAAACAGGGATAACCAGCGAGTACATCAGCAAGACCAGGCATTTAGGCAGCTGGAGATGGCATCCACTTCGTCCAGCGTCAGTTCCGGGTAGCAGGGCAGCGTCAGGATTTCCGCGCAATTCTTTTCACTGACAGCGAGTGACACACCGGCATAGTCCGCCTGCGCGGCAGGTTGCTGGTAATCCAGTATGGGATAGTGAACATCGCAGCCAATGCCATTCTGCGCGACATGATGCTTGAGGCTGTCGCGTTGCGTTGTGCGCACAACATACAAGTGCGCAACATGATCCTTGCCATGGATGGCTGGTTTGCGAATGGCGGGATGGATAATTTTCTCGGCGTAACGCGCAGCAATTGTTCGACGCTTTTCGTTCCAGTCATTCAGGTGTTCCAGCTTGACGGACAGCAGTGCCGCCTGTAATTCATCAAGCCGGCTGTTGCGCGCACCGCTGTCGGCCACGGTGTATTTGCTGGTCCAGCCGTACTGGCGCAGGCTGCGCACGCGCTGGGCAAGATCATCGCGCGACGTCACCACGGCTCCGCCATCACCCAGCGCGCCGAGATTTTTGGTAGGAAAAAAACTGAATGCTGCAATGTCGCCAAAGCTGCCGGCTTTCTTGCCGCCGCGCTCGGCGCCATGTGCCTGTGCACAATCTTCGATCAGGGCAATGCCGTGTTTTTTCGACAATGCCAGCAACGGCTCCATGTCTGCCAGTTGACCAAACAGATGGGTGATGATAATTGCGCGTGTTTTTCCGCTAATGGCGGCTGCAGCCGCAGCGGGATCCATCAACAGGTTGCTGTCGAGAATGTCGACATATACAGCCCTGGCACCAATTGCACGGATGGCGGTACTGGAATAGAAGCCGGCATTGGCAACCGTGATGACTTCATCGCCTACACGCACACCAACAGCGCGCAATGCCAGCTCGATGGCATCGGTGCCGTTGGCCACGCCAATGGCGTGGGCGCTGCCGCAATAATGGGCAAAGGCCTCTTCAAACCGCGTGACTTCCGGGCCCATGGCATACCAGCCACTGTCGATGACACGCGCGGCAGCGGCGTGCAGCTTGGCCGCTATTGCCTGATTGTGCAAATTGAGATCGTTGATTTTATTAATGCTCATTTTTTATTTCCGGAATGCAAAATAGCCCATGGGAGTGACGACATCGGATGGCGTCATCGTCGCAATTGTGGCAGTAAAAGAAGCCGTGATAAATGCGAATTTCTGGATTTTGCTGGCTGGCAGTCCTTCCATCAGCAAGTGCTGGTCAACATAATGCTTGTAACCTTTTTCAGGCATGTCGAGATTGCTGTGCTCCATGCCGAGAAAGCCGGCCTCCAGCGCCAGCTCGCGCATTTCGTTGATGTCAAAAATATACTTGTCTTCTATTTTCTCCAGGCGGCCGCGATCCCTGCCGATCCACTTGTCTTTCATGATGTGGCGGGTCATGTGCTTGATGCGATCCCTGTCCTTCTCATCCAGCACGCCCCAGTGCGTGTTGTTGTCTATGCGCAACATCAAATCCGCCATGAAGGCGACCAGTATTTTTCCCTGCAGGACCGGCTCGTAAAAAATGGCCTGGCCGCCAGGGCGCAACAGTTTTGCCACGCGGTGAATGATTTTCTTGTAGTCGATAAAGTGATGCAGCACGCTGTGCCCCACCACCAGATCGAAGCTGTTGTCACGAAATGGCAGAAAATTCGCGTCGCAGGCGTAGTAGCTGACCGGCGTGCCATCATCGCCTACCACGCCTGCTGCTTTTTGCAGGAATTTGGTAGAGATGTCGCAGGCGTGAACTGACTTGAACGGAAAGCGGTTGGCGAGCCCCCAGGTCAGCTGCCCGGTGCCGGAGCCGATCTCCAGTACATCGCCCATCACCGGCTGGTGCCTGTCAAACACCTGCTTCCAGTCCCTGGCCACCTTTTCACGGCGCACATCATCAATATTGTGGTGATCGTCGTAGTCCATGCCTTCCAGATGGGTGAACAGCGACGGATCGGCGAGCAGCTGCGGGATGCCTTCGCGCACCGCATAACAGGCAGAACAGCGGGCGCAGTGCAAACCGTCTGCGCTGACATTCAGTGTGTCGCCATTGCAGCGTGGGCAGGCAAGAAGGGTAATGTCGTACTTCATGTGAGATTGCATGACCGGCCGTTGTGATTGTCGGCAGAGTATACTTATATATTGTGCATTGCCCTATCCCCTGACCTTATCGGTCGGGAAGGCTATCTCTGCCACGGCATGCGCCCGTATAATGCGCCCCCTTCACCCCGCCCCTCTTGGTTGTCTCCTCATGTCCTCTGCCCGCCCCATCGAAAAATTGCGCAATATCGCCATCATCGCCCACGTTGACCACGGCAAGACCACGCTGGTCGACAAACTGCTGAAACAGTCCGGTACGCTGGACCGCCGCGCGCAGGAAGCCGAGCGCGTGATGGACAGCAACGACCAGGAAAAAGAGCGCGGCATCACCATCCTCGCCAAGAACACCGGCGTGGACTGGAACGGCTACCGCATCAACATCGTCGACACTCCCGGTCACGCCGATTTCGGTGGCGAGGTGGAGCGCGTGCTGTCGATGGTCGATTGCGTGCTGCTGCTGGTGGACGCCTTCGATGGTCCGATGCCACAGACGCGTTTCGTGACCAAGAAAGCCTTCGAGCACGGCCTGAAGCCGATTGTGGTGGTCAACAAAGTCGATCGCCCCGGCGCGCGTCCGCACTGGGTAATGGACCAGGTGTTTGATTTGTTTGACAAACTTGGCGCTACCGACGAGCAGCTGGACTTCCCGGTGATCTACGCCTCGGCACTGAACGGCGTGGCTGGCCCGGAACCGGACGAGTTGGCCGACGACATGACGCCGCTGTTCCAGATGATCGTAGACCGCGTGCAGCCGCCGGCCGTGGATCTGGACGGCCCGTTCCAGATGCAGATCTCGGCACTGGATTACTCCTCTTATGTGGGCGTAATCGGCATCGGCCGCATCAGCCGTGGCAAGATCAAGCCGGGCTCGCAGGTGAAAATCATCGGCGCCGACGGCAAGGTGCGCAGCGGCAAGTTGCTGCAGGTGATGGGTCACCTCGGTCTGGAACGCGTGGAAGTTGAAGAAGCCACAGCCGGCGACCTGGTGTGCATCACCGGCATCGAGAGTCTGTTCATTTCCGACACCATCTGTCACCCGGATGCCGTGGAAGCGCTGCCGCCATTAGTGGTGGACGAACCAACCGTGAGCATGACTTTCCAGGTCAACAACTCGCCGTTTGCCGGCAAGGACGGCAAGTACGTCACCAGCCGCAACATCAAGGAGCGCCTGGAACGCGAGCTGCTGCACAATGTGGCGCTGCGCGTGGCTGAAGGCGACAGCCCGGACAAGTTCGTGGTGTCCGGCCGTGGCGAACTGCATTTGTCGGTGCTGATAGAAAACATGCGCCGCGAAGGTTTCGAGCTGGGTGTGTCGCGCCCGGAAGTGGTCACGAAAGAGGTTGATGGCCAGATTCACGAGCCCTTCGAAATTGTGGTGATTGATGTTGAAGAACAACATCAAGGCCCGGTAATGGAAGAGATGGGTCGCCGCAAGGCCGAAATGAAGAACATGGAAATCGACGGCAAGGGCCGCGTGCGTCTCGAATATCTCGCGCCGTCGCGCGGGCTGATCGGTTTCCGCAACAGCTTCCTCACCATGACGTCGGGTTCCGGCATCATGACCAGCGTCTTCGATCACTACGGCCCGGCCAAACCGGGTGAACTCGCCGGCCGCACCAACGGCGTGCTGGTGTCGATGACGCCGGGCAAGACGCTCGCTTACGGCTTGTTCAACCTGCAGGATCGCGGCCGTCTGTTTATTGACCCGAACGTGGACGTGTATGAAGGCCAGATCGTCGGCCTGCATTCGCGCGACAACGATCTCGTCGTCAATCCAACCAAAGCGAAACAGCTCACCAACATCCGCGCCGCCGGCACCGACGAAGCTTTGATTCTGACGCCGCCAATTCGCCACACCCTGGAACAGGCGCTGGAGTTCATCGAAGACGACGAGCTGGTGGAAGTGACGCCGAACTTTGTGCGCTTGCGCAAAAAACTGCTCACCGAAAACGAGCGCAAGCGCGCGGGCAACAAGAAGAGCGATTGATTTTTTCTCGATCGTACAGAAACAAAAAAGGCAGCGTGAGCTGCCTTTTTTGTTGTGCCGAATAAAGCGGGATTAAAATGTATAAGCCGCCTTAATCATTGCCGTGCGGCCGAGGTTGTAGAAGTCATTGGCCGTTGTGTATTCATTGTCAAAGACATTTTCTACTGACAGGCTCAACTTGAGTGCTTTCGTGACCATATAACTCGCACGCAAATCCACGGTGTTATAGCCGGCCAGCATAATGGTCTCTCCAGTGTTGGAGTCTTTGTCTGGTCTGTTCCCTTGCGCAGTCCAGCTGATGCCGGCTGACAATTGCTCCGAGAGTGTGCGATCAATATCGACACTCAGCTTGCTTTTCGCACGCCTTCTCAGACGTCCGCCGCTATTGGCATCCTTGGGATTCAACAGGCTGGCACTCATGCCAAAGCGCCACTGATCAACCGTGATGCCGCCAGAGAGATCCATACCTTCTATCACGGCATCATTAATATTCACGGCAGATGTCGTGCTATCAAAAGGGCCGGGGCCGAAACTGATGGGTTCCCACACAATCAGATTGCTGATTTCATTTCTGTACACACTGGCAGACCAGAAATAATGTTCGGCCTGGCCTTTAAAGCCCAGTTCGCCGCTGCGTGAATGCTCGGGTTGCACATCGGGATTGCCCACGTAAAAACAATTAAATCCCCAAAAACTGCAATATTCTTCAAGAGGGAAATAAAGATCATTAAAAGTGGGCGCCTTGAAAGCCGTGCCATAACTGGCAAAGAAATTGACGCTATCTGTTACAGCGTAACCGTAACCCAGATTCCAGGTTTTTTCAGTGCCGTACTGGCTGTTGCTGTCATGGCGCGCCCCGGCCTGGAACGTTTGCCGGCCGACGGCCAAGGTGTCTTGCAGGAAAATTGCCTTGTTGCGTCGATCATCATCAGTAAATGCTGTAGTGCTATCCAGCGTTTCAAAAGTGTATTCGAGGCCCGTCACCAGCGTATTGCCTTTGCTGGTTTCAATGTCGGTCTGCCACAGAACATTGTCACGCTGAGTATCAAATATAACGCCAGAATCTTTCTCATCCTTCATCAGGCTTGCAGTAAGCGATGATTTAATATTGTCGGCAATCTGAAAACTGCCCTTGCCGCTAATCAGCTCACGATCGAGATCCACCTCGCCGACGTCGTATTCAGATTCCCCCTCGGTCCGATTGTAATTTAGCCCCAGCGTATGGCCTCCATCAATGTCGTATCCCAAAGCAATCGCCGTATTTTCACTATGAAAGGCATCGTGATCCGGATCATATACGCTGGCGTTGATGCCATTCGTACTTTCGTAGGACTGGTTGATATTGTAGGAAAACGCATCAGCCCGCCCGCTGTGATTGAAGGCGTGTTGCTGCGCGCCGCGACTTCCCCAGCCGGCTGTCACCGTAGTGCGCGGCTTCTCTCCGCCTTTACGCGTAAAAATCTGGATAACGCCACCGATGGCATCATTGCCATATAGAGTCGTGGAAGGGCCGCGCACGATTTCAATGCGCTCAATCTGCTCAAGATCAAGAAACTCAATGGATGCCTGGCCATCACTCACCGTGTTGGTGCGCACACCATCAATCAGCACGATGGTCTGGTTGGCGGCTGCGCCGTGCAGAAACACCCCGGTGGTCGCTCCCTTGCCGCCAGCGCGCGACAAGTCCAGCCCCGCTTCACGACGCAGCAAACTGGCAACATCTTGCGGCTGTAAGCGCTCTATATCGTCACGCGTAATCACGGTGATGGCTGAAAGCGTTTCTGACAATTTCTGCTCGGTGCGATTGGCCGTCACCACCACCGTATCCATCGTTTCCTCGGCAACAACCGAAAACGACAAACTCGCCAGCACGGCAAATGCCAGCGGCGCTTTGTTCAAGGTAAAATATTTTTTCATGGGTAAACCTCAATGCATTGGTTAAACGCAGCAGCGCGAATGCGATTGAGAAGGGAAATACGGCAGACAGTGTGGCAACCTTGCATACACCAGCCGGATGAAGCCCTCCGCTCATCGTAGCTAACGGGAATAAATTCCCTTTGTGTCGCAGGCCGGTCTCCGGGCTCACAAGCGGTGATGTGCATCACCGGGCTGGCGCCTTCCCATGCGTTCTTGTTAAGAACAGTCACAGTGGCGTGTTGCCAGCTTTTACTTGTTTACCGTTGCGGGGGCAGCGCTGGCATTGCCGGTTTTCACCGTCGCACCAGACTTCCCGTTTAACCCCAAAGCCGGAAGGCTTGCAGGGACCTGTAACAGCGGGCGCACTGTAACGATATTGATGGGCAGGAGCAAGGCCTGCGGGATCATCAGGTGCGCGCCAGGCCAGCCAGTGCGATTGCGAGGCGCTGCCAGTCATCTTCGTGCGCCGGCAAGCCCAGGCGCAGACTGGCTGGCTCGCGATACAGGCGCGTCAGGATGCCCTGCTGTGCCAGCTGTTGGTGAATGGCGGCTGCCTGCTCTGTCTGTATCCACTGGAACAGCGCACAGCCGCCACAGGGTGCGAGGCCATGGGCAGAGAGCAAAGCTGAAAGCCGCTGTGACAGCCGCGGCAACTGCTGGCGCTGCTGTTGTTGCCAGCGTATGTCGGCTAATGCGCGCATGGCAGCGATGCGCGACGGATGGCTGATCGGCCAAGGCCCTAGCCGCTTGCGCAGTGCGTGCAGTAGCGCCTGTTGTGCAAACACAAACCCGACGCGGGCGCCGGCAAGACCGAAGAACTTGCCGAGTGAACGCAAAACAATAAGCCCGGGCAGATGGGCGTCTTGCATCAGGCTGTGTTGCGGCGCGGCATCGGCGAAGGCCTCATCGACCACCAGCCAGCCGCCGTGCGCGGCCAGACGTTGGTGCCATTGCAGCAAGGTGGAGCGAGAGAGTTGTTCGCCAGTCGGGTTGTTTGGGTTGACCAGCACCAGTGCGTCGAGTGCATCCAGTTGGCTGTCGATAGTGGCAGAGGTGAGTGGCACCAGTGTGTGACCGGCCTGTTGCCATGCGTGTGGATGCTCGTTGTAGGTGGGCGTGAGCACGCCGACGCGCAGGGGATTGCCGTGGCGGTTGTGGTTGATCAGTGATGGCAAAACCTGTATCGCGGCTTGCGAACCGGCTACGGCCAGCAGCGTGTTGTTGCCATAAAAACGGGCTGCGCAATGTTCCAGTCCATCGTCGTCTTCCGGCAGGCGTTGCCAGATGTCAGCGGGCATGTCGCCGACTGGGAACGCTACGGGATTGATGGCGGCGGAGAGATCCAGCCAGTCATTAGCCGGAATACCGTATTGCAGCGCGGCTGCGCGCAGGCGTCCTCCGTGTTCAAGCATAAAAAAATCAGGCATGGGTCAACACGCCGGTCAGTGCGTAGAGTACAACCCACAGCCAGGCGCTGCGGCGCACCAGCTGCAGCGCGTGCTCGATGTCGGAAGCAGAAGGGTCACGCCCTTCCCCTATGGTGGTTTTATGTTTCCAGACGCCGTGATAAGAAGCGCCGCCGCCAAGTGTTATTTGCAGTGCGCCCGCACCTGCGGTCATCACCGGGCCGCCATTGGGGCTGGCGCAAAAACGAGCCTGTGTGTGCCAGCAGAAAAGTGCACGCGCGGTGTTGCCGAGCAAGGCAAACGAGATTGCAGTCAGGCGTGCGGGAATAAAATTCAGCACATCATCCAGTCGCGCTGCAAACGTGCCGAAGTGTTGGTAGCGAGCGTTGCGATATCCCCACATGGCGTCGAGTGTATTGGTGGCGCGCAAGAGAACGGCGCCGGGAGCGCCAAGCACAAAAAACCAGAACAGTGTGGCGAACACGGCATCGTTGCCATTTTCCAGAACTGATTCAATCGTGGCGCGTGTGATCTGTGTTTCATTCATGTCGCGCGTGTCGCGACTGACCATCCAGCCTACGTTATTGCGTGCTGTGTCCAGATCACGTCGATGCAACGCTTGCGCAACCGCGCGTGCATGTTCGTGCAAACTTTGCAGGCCTGTGCAGCCGTAGAGCAGCACAATGGAGAAAAAACTGCCCGCCACAGGCAGATTGACGAGTACATGGGCAAGCGCTGTAACCGGCAGCAACAGCGAGAATGTAGCGACAAAGCCACGACATTGTCGGCGCACAAATGACAGGTTTTCAGCGCCATACAGGCGATTTTCGATAGCGGTGGCTGCCCGGCCAAATAACACCAGTGGATGCGCGCGCCGAGGCTCGCCCAGCAGGCGATCCAGCGCCAGCGCCAGCACAGGTGTGAGCGTTTTTGTCAGAACTAGGGTATTCATGCATGGTAAGCCCAGCTGGAAATGATGGCGTGCAATTGCGCCAGCCCGTCCGTCAGTGCTGCGGGGCCGGGCTGCAGAATGTCTGGCGATTTGATTTCAAACAGCTGATGGTTTTTCACCGCAGGCACGTCGTGCCAACCTTCACGTGCGCAAACCTGTTTGACATTGAATTTGCGCCCGCACCAGGAGCCGATGATGATATCCGGCGCGCGGCGCACGATTTCCATCGGGTCTGCGATGATCCGTGATTTGGCATCAGGCGCTTGCGCCAGTTCGGAAAAGCAGTCTTCGCCGCCGGCGATGGCAATAAGCTCAGACACCCAGCGAATGGCGGAGATATTCGGTTCGTGCCACTCTTCAAAATAGACGCGCGGCCTGCGTGGCAGCTTTTCGGCCAGCTGCTGGATGCGCGCGATACCTTGTTGCAAGTCGGCTATCAGCAGTCGCGCTTTTTCCGGTACGCCGGCGAGTGCGCCGACAGTGAAAATCATGTGCAAAATTTCATCGACAGAGCGCTGGTTGAAAACATAAACCGCAACGCCGGCGCGTATCAATTCTGCAGCGATGTTGGCCTGTAAATCAGAAAATCCGATCACCAGATCAGGCTTCAGTGCCAATATTTTTTCAATTTTGGCACTGGTGAATGCTGAAACCTTCGGTTTTTCTTTCCGTGCCTGCGGCGGCCGCACGGTAAAGCCGGAGATGCCGACAATGCGCGCTTGCTCGCCGAGCAGATACAGGGTTTCGGTAGTTTCTTCGGTGAGACAGACAATGCGCTGTGCGCCGAAATCCGTTTGTGTGTTCATGAGCATGTTCCTGATAAAAACCATTGAGCAATCATGTCCGGGTTGGAAGGAAAATAGCTGTGTATGTACGAGGCGGTGATGTTGTCGTGGCGATAGAACGCCTCTGCCGTGCCGCCGCCATTCGGGCAGCGCGCATGTGCGGTGGCCGGCAAGCCGATAGCCGCGTGCGAAAAATGAAAGCTGTGGCCGCGCACACTGCCGTCTGCAAAATCCAGTTGTTGCAATGCCAGTGCAGCCAGTTGTTTTTGCATGACAGCGTGACCTGGCAACAATCCGGCCATGTCTGCGCAATCGCCATCGATTGTCGTCAGTGTCTGCAGCAGCAGTAACATGCCGCCACACTCGGCCACTATCGGTTTTTTCTGTGCGTGAAAAACCTGCAGGCTGTTAAAAAATGCCTGTTGCTTGCGCAGCTTCTCAATGTGTAACTCGGGGTAGCCGCCGGGCAAATACAGCGCGTCGGCTTGTGGAATGCATTCGCCAGCCAATGGTGAGAAAAACATGCATTCGGCGCCCAGCGCTTGCAAGGTATCGAGATTGGCGCGATACAGAAAAGCGCAGGCGGCATCGCGAGCAACGGCGATACGCATACCCCGTAGGGGCGCCATTAATGGTGCCCCGGCTGTTTCACAGGATGATGTAGGTGCAAATATCACACTGGGAGGCAGCGTATCCAGTGCAGTGTTTTCCAAGGCATCCGCCATCGCATCCAATCGTTGGTCCAGATCGGCAATTTCGCCAGCCTGCAGCAAGCCGAGATGCCGTTCCGGCACAGCTATCGCATCATCGCGCTGAAAATATCCGGCGAAGACAAGATTGTCTGGCAGCACGTGCTGCAACAGGGTAGCGTGACCTGCGCTGCCCACACGGTTGGCAAATACATGCGTGAGCTGGATATCATTGCGAAAGCTTGCGAGGCCGTGTGCGACAGCGGCAAACGTTTGCGCCATCGCCGATGCATCGATCACTGCCAGTACGGGCACTTGAAAACACGCGGCGAGATCAGCTGAAGACGGCTGGCCATCAAACAGGCCCATCACACCTTCGATCAGAATCAGATCGGCTTCTGCTGCAGCGCCGCACAACAATTGCCGGCAGTGCTGTTCGCCGCCCATCCATAAATCGAGTTGATACACGGGCAAGCCGCAAGCTTGCTCTAGCAACATCGGATCAATAAAGTCCGGCCCGGTCTTGAAGACGCGCACACGCAAGCCGCTTCTTGTGTGAAAACGTGCCAATGCAGCAGTGATTGTGGTTTTGCCCTGGCCGGATGCCGCAGCGCTGATGAACAGCGCCGGGCATGCATGTGCAGTGCTCATGCGTTTTTCGCAGCGTCAATTTGCATTTTGGTTCGCCAGTAAGCGCAAGCTGCATGCAAGACGGCAGCGCAGCTTACATAGAGAAATGCGCTGGCAACGTATGCGGGGAAATACGTTTTGGCACGCAACAGATAATCGAAAATAGAGATGCCATCGGTTTTATCGGACAGCAGAAAAAAACTGCCGCTGGAAATCACGAATGCCACGCAGCTGGCGAGCAGCAATACTGCAGCGAGTGTCAGCGCATCATGCAAGCGGTTCTGGTTGGCGCGCGCAAACAATAGGCCGCCAAGCCACAGGCTGCCATAGGTCGGCAACAGAAATGCATAGGCCGGCGAAATGCAGAAATCACTGGTGCCGAAAAAGCGGATAGCTGCAAAATCAATCAGTGCTGCCAGACTTGCAAGCATCACAAAAATTTTCATGCGACCGAAATAAAATCCGCCGAGAAAAAATACCGCGAGTGAGGCGTCCGGCAGATGCAGGCTGGATGCAAAGTGGTGCGAACGCGTGCCGACCATTAACGCGGCAAGTAATGCCGCAATAAAAGTAGTGACGGCAGTGTTTGAAAATGGTTTGCTCTCGGAAAACGTGCTGTGAATGGACATAAAGATCTCCCCTGCGCACACCCGCGCAGTTATTGCATTGGATTAAAACCGTGCGGGAGAAATGGCGGGAGCAGCGTGCGCTGCGACCGGCACACCGCCCACCGCAGTGTTTGCCTAGTGTGTCGCAGGCCGGTCTCCGGGCTCACAGGGGGCTTTCGCCGTGCCGGCGCCTTCCCATGCGTTCTTGTGCAGAACAGACACAGTGGCGTGATGCCGGTTTACCCTGTTTACCGTTGCGGGGGCAGCGCTGGCATTGCGTATTCGTGTGAACACTCGCACCAGACTTCCCGTTTAACCCCGAAATCAGAATGGCTTTCGAGGACCTGTAACAGCGAGCGCACTGTAGCGGGCGATGTGGGCTTGTGCAAGTTGTGCGCGATTAGCGCCAGTGGAGTTTTTCGTGCAGGCGCACCACATCGCCGATAATGGTCAGTGTTGGCGCACTCACTTTCTCTGCGACGACGCGCTCGCTGATGGAGGCGAGTGTTGCGATGATGACGCGCTGATCCGACGTTGTGCCTTTTTCTATCAGTGCGACAGGTGTCTGCGGATCGCGACCGTGTGTGATCAATTGTGCGCAGATGGATTGCAGGCCGACCAGACCCATGTAAAACACCAGGGTCTGTTGCGGGTCCATCAATTCCGGCCAGTGTAAATTCACGCCGTCATTTTTCAGATGGCCGGTGATGAAGCGCACGGACTGTGCGTAATCGCGGTGTGTGAGCGGTATGCCCGCATACGCCGCACAACCGCTGGCGGCCGTAATACCTGGCACCACTTCAAAGGCGATGCCAGCTTCGGCCAGTTGTTCCAACTCTTCGCCACCGCGACCGAAAATAAACGGATCGCCACCTTTCAGGCGCAGCACGTTATGGCCGGCGCGTGCTTCGCTGATCAGCAACTGGTTGATGTCTTCCTGCGGCACAGCGTGATCGCTGCGCGCCTTGCCGACATAGACGCGCCGTGTGCTGGCGGGAATCAAGTTCATGATCGGCTGTGACACCAGGCGATCATGGATGACCACATCGGCAGTCTGGATCAGGCGCAGGGCTTTCAGTGTCAGCAGATCGGGGTCGCCGGGGCCGGCGCCGACCAGCCAGACTTTGCCGCAGGTGGGGGACGAGGATGACATGACAGCTCCCGGAAATCAGAGGGGTTATTGTATTACTGCACTGTCGTGTTGACGGTATTTTTGTTTTGCCCGGTGCAATGGTAAAAAGACTGGAAATATTGGGCGGGCAGGCGGACATGGTGGAGCAGCAGGACAACAGTATCGTGACGGAAAAACTGCAACAGGCGAAAGATGGCCTCAGCAGCCGCCTGCTGGAGTTGTCGCAGCGCGGGCAGCCTGCGACCGAGATCGCCTACAACGTGGTATTTACCGGCAAGTTCAGTGTGCCTCAGGAGCAGGCGCTGCAGAGCCTGTCTGCGTTCTTCAAGCAGGGTACGGAAAATACGCGGCGTCTGCTGCAGGCAGGACGCGTGCTCAAAAGCTATCCCGACAAGGCGCCGGCTGACAAGCTGGCGCGATTGCTGGCTCGCGCCGGTGCCGAGTGTCGCGTCGAGATGGAAACCTCGGTCGAAGAGGCGGAGCCCAATGCCTTGCAGCGCGCTGCGTTTGCGCTGGATGCGGTGAAGGTGCCGCTGATCCGTTTGCCGGATGTCGGTGGTTTTGGCCGCAAACAGTGGATCGCCGTGGGTGGAGCGGGTGTCTTGTGCCTCGCGGTCTTGCTGTGGTTGCTGCTGAAGCCGCCGGTGATTGGGGGTGATACCCGTGCCGAGTACGAGGCCAGCATCGAACGCGTCATTGCCCATGAAAAGGCAGATCGGCAACAGGCCTTGCGTCGCGCCATCACCCTGCTGACCGAGGCAACGGCTGCCGCCCAGCAGGAAAGCGCCACTACGGATGAAAACACGGCGGCAAGACTGATCTACGCCCCGGTGGTCGGCAAGACCGGCAAACAGATCCTGGAGAAAGCCGAGGCGCGACTGGAGAGCCAGCGCGAGGCGTATCGACAGGGACTGGCCGAGGCCGATAACAAGATTGCCGAAGCCGACAGGCAACTGGCTGCGCTGGTACCGGACAACCAGCGGGTGCTGGACAGAATTGTGGTCAGTGATGCCAGTTTCGGCTGGCCTGAGGCCGCGCACACGCCGACGCTGGCGTTTGTGATCACCAATAACAGCAGCGAAACCTTGATGCGGGTATTCCTGCAGGGCTACCTGTACGACGAACAAGGCACCCTGCTCACCTCCAACGCCGTGACCTATGCCGTGGCGGGCGGGCTGGCGCCGGGTCGCAGTGCGTCAGTGTCACTGCCAACGCTGAGCGACAGCCCTTGGGCGAGTGCTGCCGTTCGCGAGCACCCTGACCGGCGCTTCACCTTGCGCGTAGCCAATGCCGAGAACCTGAGAAACCAGCAACTGGGCAAGGACTACCGTCCGCTGGAGAACGAAAAGCTGCGTCAGCAGGCGTGGAAGCGCAAGACGCAGGCGGCACTGAATGCCATGACGCTGTAAGCAGCGAGCTCAACGCAGCAACGAAACACCGATCAAGGCCCCCCACAACAACCAGGCGGCAAAAGGGGCGGCCAGCAGGAAAATCATGCCGGGCCAGGCTCTTGCATACGGATTGTGGATGTTCGGGCTTTTGTAGTGCGGATTCTTGAAGTGCATAGGCTTCGGGGTCATCGGACAGCAAACTCACATGACGTACTTAAGTCTAGAACATAATCCTGCCAAAAAAACGTGAATGCCTCATGACTTTCCGCAATCCGCGCTTTTTTGACTATGCTCAATCAAATCGTGCTTTCTGTATCACAACCGAGCGGGTAATGGCCATGGGCGAGGTGGACAAGACCGTAGTGCCGGACAAGACCGTAGTGCCGGACAAGACCTTGGCACTGGACACGACGGCCGGTATGCCGGCACTGCTGGCGATAACGCGCTTGCGCGCCGAACTGGACGCTGCTGGAGCGGATTCGCCACTGGCGCTGCTCGGGCAGGCCGTGCTGCATGATGAGCACATCGTCAGCCGCATTCTCAAGGTTGCCAACCACCTCGCCTACAACCACGGCGCCAGCAGTATCACGACACTGGGGCGCGCCATCGCCCTGCTTGGTTTTGCCCCGGTGAAGAGCGTATGTATCACCGCGCGCTTCATGGATGCACTGCTGCGCAACCGCAGCCACTCGCCGGAAGAACATCTGCGATTGCTGGCCCGGCTGGCGCAGGCCTTTCATTCAGCCATGCAGGCGCGGCAGTTGATGCAGGATTGCGATGCCGATACGCGCGAAGCCGCTTATGTCACGGCACTGATGAACGAGCTGGGTGCCGGTGATGCCGTTACCCAGGGAGCCAACGCGTGCCGGGCGGTGGAGTTGGCCGTCCGCTTCAGCCATGCAGTGATGCACGGCTGGCGGGAAGAGGAAACGGCGTCAGCCGTGCAGGATATTGCCGGATTTCTGGGAGTGAGCACTGCTGTCGCCGAGCGCCGCCTGCGTCTGTGCACACATCAGGCCTGCGAGTTGATCGATCTCTACAGTGCCGCCCCGTTACTGGAGTTTCTGCCGCCGGGTTATAGCCATCATCACGGCCATGTGCCAGCCGAGCCGTGTCCACTGCCGGATGGCGAGCCGGATCGCGCTCTGCAATTGCGATTACTGCACGAGTTGGCGACCCTGGTGCTGGAAAAACCGGATTTCGATCTGGTCTTGCACACGGCCCTTGAAGGTATACAGCGGGGGTTGAGCATGGATCGTTGCCTCGCCTGCCTGCTGGACAGCGAAGGCGAGCAATTGCGTCCACGGTTTGCGCTGGGACGTGACAGCGATATCTGGAGCCGCCACTTCACCATACCGCTCGGAGCTGCCGACAACATTTTCAGTGACGTGGTGGAGCGAGGCGTGTCGCGCTGGGTAGGTTCCAGCCAGACGCCGATGAGTCACCCGCTGTGCACGCCGCGCGTTTTGCATATCACCTGCGGCAGCGAGTGTTTTGTGGCGCCGTTGCAATTTGGCGAGCGTGTCATCGGCATGCTCTATGCCGATCGCTATGTCAATCGGCGACCGTTCAGCGAGGAAGATTTCCAGACTTTCCGCCACTTCACCCTGCAAGTGCGCATGTGTCTGCAGATGGCGATGCAGATGTGCTGAAACAATTCAGTCAAAGTGCCGCATGAAGCGCTGGCTTGTGCCAATCTTTTCCAGAGTTTCCTGTAGCAGTTCCGCAGGTGCGTTATCCCTGCTGCTGGCAATCAGCGCCGCCCGCACCTGGTTGACGGGATCGGCTGCGCAGATTTTGCATGGCGATCGGTCGCGAGTGGCTGCAAGTTTTCTGTATTCAACTTCGGCAACGGAAAAATCAAACACGCTGCCCATGGGGTGTCTCTTTTTCCAGTCGTGGCAGCATAGATAGTATTGGCCGTCCCAGCCAATCATGACAAAAATGTATGGCACCATGCACAGATGTGACATGCCTTGCTCTTTCAATATTGCAAAAGCCTCGGTTTCAAAATCGGTATTGAGGGCATCCTGGCAGTATTGCTCTGCGTAGCCGCCACGGTTGTGCACACGGTTGACGTTGAAGCGCGTGATGCCGAGGTTTCTCCAGAAGCGTTTGATGTCTTCAACTTGCCCCAGATTGTCTTCAAACTCGACGATAGTTAGCATGATCTTGCAACTGCCGGTGTTCTGTTTCACCGCAGCTTCAACATTGCGGCGTACGGTATCGAACTCAAGATTGTAGATCTGATTGTAGAGATCGCCTGTGGCGCTGATACTGAGGTTCAGTTGCGACAGGCCGGCATCAAACAGTGCGAGGGATTTTTCCGGTGTCAACAGCGATGCGTTCGTGGTGATGTTGAAATCAAAGCCCTGTGACGTGGCATAGCGCACAAACTCGACTGACTGCGGATGGATCAGTGGTTCGCCGGTGCCGCAGGCCTTGGCCACTGGCAGCACAGGCATTTCCTTGCAACGCTCCAGTACTTGCTTGAAAACGTCAAATTGCATCATGCCCATCGCAGGCATTTTGTCGCGCGGGCAAAAAGAGCACGTGGCATTGCAGCGGTTGGTCCACTCAATGTCTACACCGGTGCGGCCGGTAGAACCGGTTTTGAGTTTCTTGTCTGGATTGGGATCCGGAAGGGGAACGCCCATTAAATGTGTGGACATGCTTGTTGTAATCAGATCAGCGATGTCTGCAGCCTAACGGATTGGATTGGCAGTGGCTACACCAGTGTGTTACGGAATTGGTGCCGGATATAGGAGTCGAACCTACGACCTTCGCATTACGAATGCGCTGCTCTACCAACTGAGCTAATCCGGCTTTTGGGTGCGGGCGTTAAATTACCATATCCCTTGCATGCCGCACACTCGAAAGCCGCCTGAGGCAGGCTTTCGAGTGTTGCAGGAACAGCAGACGAGATCAGTACTTGTAGCTGTCAGGCTTGAACGGGCCTTCCATCGGCGCACCGATATATTTGGCCTGCTCTTTCGTCATCTTGGTGATAACACCACCAAAACCGCGCACCATGTGTGCAGCGACTTCCTCGTCGAGCTTTTTCGGCAGTACAGTGACCGAAATCGCCGATGATTTCAGCTCTGGCTCAAGGCTGGCGAACTTGCGCTCGTACAGATACATCTGTGCCAGCACCTGGTTGGAGAAGGAGCCGTCCATGATGCGCGACGGGTGGCCGGTGGCGTTGCCGAGATTGACCAGACGGCCTTCGGACAGCAGGATCAGGAAGTCTTCCTTTTTCTTGCTGCGATACACCTTGTGTACTTGCGGCTTCACTTCTTCCCACTTCCAGTTCTTGCGCATGAAGGCGGTGTCGATTTCGTTGTCGAAGTGACCGATGTTGCACACGACGGCGCCACTTTTCAGTGCTTTCAACATGTGCTTGTCGCAGACGTCGATATTGCCGGTAGTAGTGACAACCAGATCAATACCTGCCAGCAGTGCGGCATCAACACTATCCGCCTTGCCGGTGTTTTCGCCGTTCTTGTAGGGCGATACCACTTCGTAACCATCCATGCAGGCCTGCATGGCACAGATCGGGTCGATTTCGCTGACTTTCACAATCATGCCTTCCTGACGCAGCGATTGCGCCGAGCCCTTGCCCACATCGCCGTAACCGAGTACCAGAGCCTTCTTGCCGGCGAGCAGGTGGTCGGTGCCGCGCTTGATCGCATCGTTAAGCGAGTGGCGGCAGCCGTACTTGTTGTCGTTCTTGGATTTGGTGACGGAATCGTTGACGTTGATCGCCGGTACTTTCAGTGTGCCAGCTGCCAGCATCTCCTGCAGACGGTGTACGCCGGTGGTGGTTTCTTCGGTGATGCCGTGGATTTTTTCCAGCATCTGCGGGTATTTCTGGTGCAGCATCAGCGTGAGGTCGCCGCCGTCATCCAGGATCATGTTGGCATCCCACGGCTTGCCGTCTTTCAGAATGGTCTGCTCGATGCACCAGTCGTATTCCTGCTCGGTCTCGCCTTTCCAGGCAAACACCGGGATACCGGCGGCGGCGATGGCGGCGGCGGCGTGATCCTGCGTCGAGAAAATATTGCAGGAGGACCAGCGCACTTCCGCGCCCAGTTCCACCAGCGTTTCGATCAGCACGGCCGTTTGAATGGTCATGTGAATACAGCCGAGAATCTTCGCGCCTTTCAGCGGCTTCTTCTTGCCGTATTTGGCGCGCAGCGCCATCAGCGCCGGCATTTCGGTCTCGGCGATATCCATTTCCATGCGGCCCCAGGCGGCCAGGGAAATATCGGCGACCTTGTAGTCATTCTTCAGTTTTGGGGCGGCTTTGGCCGCAGTGGCTTTTTTCTTTTCGGCAGACATGCGTCATTCTCCAGTGTGTCGGGCGATTAATAGATATGGCTCGCCAACAGGTTTAGCAGAAAAACGCGGAGGAGAAAGCGCATTACAGGGAAGCACTCGCCAACCGCGAACGGGTTCAGCGAGCGCGGTTGAAAGGCCGGATGGCCAACCTGAGCCTGGCGCGGCGCTCTTGGCAGGGCGATCGCGTTGCAGCGCTCCTCAGGACGGGCAAATTATAGCGCGGCAGACTTCGATGCGCACCCTATGGCCTTAACGGCATTTGGCTCTTCCCCACTCGGCAGCCATATTGTCGTCCGTTAGTATGGGGCAACCAGCAAACTCGCCTGCAGTTCGGCGAACAGGTCGGTGCGCTGTAAGCCATAACCGGATGTCAGACTCCTTCATCTGGCGACGCTGAAATTCATCGGAACCCATCAGTCGGGAAACCAGTGTGTCGTCGGACACGTAATTCAGCCTGCCATTTACCGCTACGACAAAGTTGTAAACCTGCCAGACTTCAGGGAAGACACTCAGCGCTGTAGCGACGATGGCGTCCGATCCTGTGGTATTCAGCATCAGCAGGCCATTAGGGTTTAAGCGGTCTTTCACTATCTTGAGAAATTCTTTGGAGTGTAGAAGAGTGGCTCCTTCACGCCAGTGATAGGATGCATTTATCATCACGACATCCCACATTTCCGGGCTGTCTGCCAGAAATTTTCTTCCGTCCCCATGCACAAATGTTACCCGGGGATCGTCGAAGATTTTAGATGTGAGTGGAGACTGCCGAACGATGTCATAGTAGCCGCGATTCAATTCCACGGATGTTGCTGCTTTTACAGACGGAAAGGTGAGGGCGGCCAATAAGCCGGATCCTGACGCCAAGCCAATATCGACGATTTTCTCAGGGTTTGGCGACATCGCCATGGTTACATAGATACGATGAATTGCATTTGTGTCTGTGAGAGGGTTTATGTTGAATTTCCCGTCATAAACATTTCCACCAATGACGGTGTCGTTGCTTTCTGCTCCGCGCGAATAAATTCCTACAATGCCTGAACGCGTTTCTTTGCTGTACTTAAAGTCCTTTTCATTCAGTGACAGTGTAAAATAAATACCCTTCCAGCGAGGGTAAAAATTATGAAAAATTTGCCAGCTTGCTGCGGTATATATACAGGCTATTAACATAATGCCAGTGACGCGCAGTGGCGGCATGCCGTAATGAAGTTTGAACAATAGAAATAGCAATAAAGATGCAATGCTGCTCGCGAAGATGATCTGGTGTAAAGGGAATGCGTCAAATAGAAAAAAGCCTGTTCCGATTGATCCAGTAAACGAGCCAATGATGTTTGCGGCATAGACGTAGCCAAAACGACTGCTGTGTTCATTTGACACAGCAAGAAGACCGCTGAGAATGGTTAATGAGCACCCCCCCAGGTAGCCGAGAATACCCAAAGACAGCGCGAGAACGGCTGTTCCTACAGAGGCGCCTGTAATGCCTGTAAGGATGATTGACAATGCCGGCATGATCACAAGCGTTATGCTGTTCAGGAGCCACTTTCGGCCAAGCAGTAAGGTGAAATCCCCTTTGGTATATTCTGCAATTTTCAAAGACCCAGCAGACATGCCAATCAGAAATGTTCCCACGCCGAGTCCGTAGCACCATGGGCGGCTTCCAGAGGCCCACCCTAACATGCGCAGGATGGAAATCTCTTGGTTGATAGTTAGTGCGCCAGTAAAAAATGCAAGTATTGCAATATACTTGAGAGGCAGGCTCTTTCTAATGAGGCCAGGCGTTTCTGGAGATACTTCATTTGCTGCAGTAGAGGCAGGGTGGGGCCGAATTCCTGCATAAATAAACGCCATCGAGGCTGTAATTAAATTGAGTGCTGCGGCAGCATATGTTGCATCAGTCAAACCCATTGCGGGGAAAATCACCAGCACGGTAATCAGTGCTGCGGCGCCAGAGCCGAAAGCATTTATGGCATATATGTGGCCGACATTCTGATGTAAATGGCGATAATAGGGCCTCATGTTTTCCACCAGCACTGGCAGCGTTAATCCCATAAGGAACACAGGAATGCCTATCGCCAAAGATGTCGTGTATAACTTCTCTATAACAGTGTAAGGTTTCAGTGTTGTACTTAAATGTGCAATCCAGGCTGGAGATAAAACGCCGAATAAGCCGATCAACATTTCGGCAAGACAGAAAACAGGAACGCCGCGCCTTCTGCCCAGTTTTGTTGCCAGTGACTCGCCGGCAATGCCGCCAAATCCGAGAAAGCCGAGAAAGACGGCGACAATTAGCGTCGCAGAAAGGCTGTCTACACCTAGGAAAGCCATGATCATTCGTTGCCAGGTAACCTGATAAATCAGGGCGGCCATTCCCGATAAAAAAAACAAAGACTGAATAATCTTGGCGTGATTGAAAGGCGCCCTTATTTTTAATTTTGTCATCGGAGGATTGGCCTACAGAAGATCATATGAAACTGGTTGTTGTATTGCTTTCTGTACGATGCGCACTCGGGAGGTGTTGGCAGTGTGTTTTGTGAGATTAACGGGTAATGTGCGCTTGTCGATGTAATTAATGCCGGCCGCACCTAGTAGCGTGGGAGTAATGTCCATGTGCATGATAGGAGCTCGTTGATTCTGCATCAGGTGCAGCCAGGCGTCTTGATTCCGCTGTCGCCAGGACTGGTTTGCCCAGATGACGGTGGGGACTTTTGTGTCCCATCGGGTTGGGAATCGCAGTGCGTGCTGGAAAAGCTTTCTGTCATCATCAAGCAAATTCTCTCCGTGATCGGATGTGTAGACAACAAAGCTCTGCCCATTTTCTTTTTCAAGGCGACTTATAACTTTGTCAAGAAAGTGAAGCGATTCGCTAACTGCGTTGTCATAGGCGTTGCGCCAATCGTGTATGTTCTCTTGCGTGGGTAGCTCGCGTTCATTGATGTTGCTGACGTAAAAAGGGGCGTTTTTTTCATTGTATCGCTTGGTATAGGGAAAGTGAGCGTTATATGTGTGAATGATAATGAACTTGTCCTTTGCTGGAGAGGCCAGCGCCTTTTCCAGCATTGGTAATATGCTGTCACTATCCTTTAAGTTCGGGGGTGCGAATTCGAGATGTTTTGCGTCTGACCAAGCGATCGCCTCTTCTTGTACGGATAGCCAAAAAGTTTCAAATCCAACGTCGGCAAAGGCCTTGCTGATGCTTGCATCAGTACTGACCCTGGTGGCGGGTTCGCCGGGCATGTCTCGTGAGATCAGCAGCGGTACGGAAGTGTGTGTGCTGCTGGAGCCTGAGGTGGTATCACAATATAGCAGTATGCCATCTTGCTTTTCCCAGATGGCGTCACGTCCGCCACAGCCGGGCACGCTGTCAGAGCGCACACTTTCTCCTATAACGAGTACAAAATTTTCCGCTTCGAAATTCTCTGCCAGTCGGCTAGCGCCCCAGTTCATGTTTTGTTGCCGTGGGTTAAACAGCGCGTAAGGAAATAGTGCCATTGAAAATGCTTGGTCAGATGTGATGGATGCATAAGCTGCGCCGATCAGTGTTGCGGGCCATGCTCGTAAAGATGTGGTTGCCGGAAGCCAGCACAGCACTATCACTGTTGCTGTCAGAGCAAACCGCTGCGCTGCTACCGGGAAGTTGGCATCAGGAACAGAGCGGTATAGAAAACGTGCTAAGCCAATAGTGGTTATGCCTGCTGCAGTGATATGCCATGCGTAGGGTATAGCTGCTGCCTTGATCTCATTCAGGGTATATGTTTTGGCAAGAAAGATCATTTCGAGTAAATTAATATTTCTGAGAAAATCTGCGCCTATGGCCAGGAAGCCAAAAAAGATGAGTGGTGAGGAGGTTAAAATAAATCTACGAAAATTAATGCACAGCAACAATGCTGTGAAATAAATGCAGCTGATGGAAGGCAGTACCCAGACAGGTAGATCCCATGAGTGTGTGCTACTAAATAATGTAATTGCGGGCGCAATCAGCATTGCGAACCAGAGCAGTACCGCGCATCTGATGGCAAATGATTGACGCCCATACATGACTGTGGAGATCACAATGAACCATCAGCCCGCGCAGATGAATTCCACATAATTGCCATCAGGGTCCTGCAGCTGGCAGCAGCGCACGCCGGGGCGCAGTTCGCGGATGTCGACGGCGATGTTGCAGCCGAAAGCCTTGCAGTCGGCAACCACCTGGTCGAGGTTGCTGATGTTGATGGTCAGGTAGCGGATGCCGTTGCGCGAGGCAAACGCGCCGCCGGCGACGTTTTCCACGGCATTCTCGGAGGCCACGATGCGCAGGATGCTGCTGCCACAGACCAGGCGGTGGATGGTACCGAGGCCTGGAAACGGGATCGACGGCTCCTGCGCGAGGCCGAGCACGTCGCGGTAGAACGCCAGCATTTTCTCACCATTGCTGGTGATGATGCCGACATCGAGGGCTTCTTTGGCGAGGCTGATGGCCATGATGGTGCAACTCCTGATCAGGTGGATGGCATGTGGAAAGCTCGCAGTGTAACGGCGGGGGCTGTGCGGGATAAACTGTCGCCTTGCTGATTTTTGTCTGAGTGCCATGACTGTATCCGGTTTCCATCCAGGCCCCCTGGCCTACTTTGAAGACATGACACCTGATTTCGTTGCGCGGGCAGGTGGCTATTGCATTACCGAAGCCGAGATACTCGAATTCGGCCGCCGCTTTGATCCGCAGCCGTTCCATACCGATCCGGAGGCGGCGAAAGACTCTGTGTTCGGTCAGCTGGTGGCGCCGGGAACGCTGATCATCTGCGCGCGTTCATGGCTGGTGAACAATCTCGATCGCTGTCCCGCCTATTCAGCCGGGCTGGGTGTCGAACACATGAATCTGCTGCGCCCCGCTTGTGCCGGTGATGTGTTGCGGCTGGAGATTCGCGTGCTGGAGGCGCGGCCGTCGCAGTCGCGGCCGGATCACGGTGTCGTGACCTGCAAGAACCTGATCTTCAATCAGCGTGACGAGGTGGTGATGGAGTTGACGCCCAAGATGCTGGTGCGCAGGCGGCCTTGAGCATTCCCTGTCTGGTTGCGGGGTTGAATATTTTCATGATTCCAGCAGAACGGCACAGGCGCGCACCAGTGCCTCCAGCATGCCGGGTGGTGCGGATTTTTTTGGCCACTGCCCGATCATGCGGTTGTCGACAAAGCCGCGCAATGCGGCAAAGAAAATCTGGCGTGCTGCTGCGCTGCCGGCGTGATCATCAGGAAATTCCGGGAAAATCTGTTGCCAGAGTTTCGCCATCCGCTGCGACCAGCGTTTGACGTACAGGCGTGTATTGAGAGTGGTGTCCGGGTCGCGTGATAAATTGATCAACAGCTCCATCGTGGCGAGATAGGCGGGCTGGTTCAGCAGTATCCAGACAGTATCGGCCAGCATCTGCAAACGCTGCGGGATGGATTTGCCTTCGCTGCGCACAGCGAGTTGGTCCAGTTCCAGCACATAAGCGTCGATGATGTTTTCCAACACCATTTTGTAGATGCCTTCGCGATCGCCGAAGTGATACTGGATCACACCCCAGGTCAGCCCGGCTTCGCGGGCGATGCGGTTGCTGGTGGCGCGGTGATAACCCTCAGACGCAAGGCAGTGCACAGCAGCATCCATGATGGCCTGCCGTGTTTTCTCGCTGGTGCGTGAAACCGTTTTCTTGGTCATGGATATCCGGCTAAGCTTTTTTCTGCGTTGACAAGGTGGTTGCGCTGTGGTCTATTTGAGATCAATTATAGTGATTACTATAAAATTTGAAACCCCACGTCATCGATCTGATCAAAGGACCAAAACCATGGCACGCACACCAACCAAGAAGTGGACACGCAAGGAACTGGAAAAAACAGTTGATATCTGGCTGGCTGCCAACAAGCAGGCCGAGAAAACCGGGGACTGGCGCTGTCTCGCTGATGTCTACACCAAGGACTGCTATTACGCTTGGGATATTCCCGGCGGTCTGTATGAAGCCAAAGGCCGCGAAAATATCCGCGCCACCTGTGTGGGCGATGCCATGGACCCTTACGCAGGCTGGAAATATCCCTACGAAAAAATTGTTATCGACGAGAAAAAAGGCGAGGTGTTCTGCTGGTGGTGGCAGGTGCCGCCGGGCAAATTGAAAAACAAGGATGGCTCTCCGATGCGCGTAATTGGTGCCTCCTGGTTCAAGTACGGCGGTAATTACCAGTGGAAAGAGCAGCGCGATTTTTATGACTTCCAGAAAACCATGGAGTTCATCGATCAGTGTGCCGACCAGGGCGTGTTGTCTGATCTCGCCATGGAGCGCCGCTACGAGCGCAATCTGATGATGATCAAGATGTGCGAAGCGCGTCTCGCTTATCTGAAGAAAAGCGTGAAGAAAAAGCCTGCGTCGTTGGTTGCGAAAGAGAAAGCCGCCGCCAAGGCCGCTGCAGCAGAGAAAAAAGCTGCCGCCGTGCGCAAGCGTGCTGCACCAAAATCTGCAACGAGCAAAAAATCCGTGGGTCGCCCGAAGAAAGCCGTCGCGGCGAAAAAGCGTTAAGCATCTGCAGTTGTCAGCGTCATTTATCGCGGAGATACCGACATGAGCAAACCGATCCCCAAAGCCAGTGGTGCGAAACCGGAAACGGGCCACATGGAAGAATACCAGGCCAATCAACCGGCATTCCTGAAGCGAATCCGCAATGAATGTGGTGATTTGGCTGAGTACAATTTGATGGGTCAGCCGCATGTGCTCATGTCGGGTCCGGATGCACAGGAAGCCTGGTGCCGCGCACCGGATGAAGTGTTGGGCCAATCTGCGGCCTATAAAGGTGTGGTGCCGATCTTTGGCAAGGACGTGCTGTTTGATACGTCGCTGGAGCGCCTCAAACAGCAATTGAAAATCCAGGTAGACGCGCTGCGCTACCAGAACATGAAGGAATATGCCAAGGTCATCGCGGATGAGGTGCGTGATTTCACCAACAAGTGGGGTGAAAGCGGCGAGCTGGACATGGTGGATGAATTTCTGCGCATGACACTCTATACCTCGACCAGTTGCTTGCTGGGCGTGGAATTCCGTCGCGACATGACTGATGAATTCAGCCAGTTGTATCGCGATCTGGAGCACGCTGTAATTGCAATTGCCTTTATTGACCCGTACTTGCCATTGCCGGAATTCGAGGCGCGCGACAAGGCGCGTATTCGTCTCGGCGAGATGGTGGAAGAAATTGTTGCCAGGCGTCGCGCATCCGGCAAGGAATACAGCGATGCTCTTAATACCTTCATGACGGCCACCTATACCGACGGCACAAAAATGTCGCCGCATGAAATCACCGGTCTGTTGATTGCCACCATGTTTGCAGGGCATCACACCAGTTCGGGAACAGCGACCTGGACGCTGATCGAATTCCTGCGTAACCCGCAGTTCATGGCAGAAGTGCGTGAAGAGTTACAGAGTGTGTTTGCCGACGGCGGTGATGTTTCGCATCACGCCATGCGCGCCATGCCGAAGATGGAGGCATTCATTCGCGAAGTGCTGCGCATTCATCCGCCGCTGTCGACCTTGATTCGTGTGGTGGAAGAAGAATTCCAGTACAAGGACACGATCATTCCGAAAGGTTATCGAGTGGTCATGTCCCCGGGCGTGGCGCACAAAATCGCAGAAGTTTTCCCGGAGCCGGAAAAATTTGATATGCATCGTCCGGAACCCGAGCATTTGTTTGCCTGGGTGGCTTTTGGTGGCGGCCGCCACAAATGTGCGGGCAATGCCTTTGCCTTGCTGCAGCTGAAAGCTATCTTTGCCACCTTGTTGCTGGATTTCGATTTTGAATTGGCCAGTGCGAAAGAAAGCTATGTGGATGATCACTCCGGCATGACAGTCAAACCCTTGGGTCCGATGAAAGTGCGTTTCAAGCGCAAGAAAAAATAAGAGGCAGCTATGCGTATCAAAGTCGATCTGGATTTGTGTCAGGGCCACAGCGTTTGCATGGAAGAATGCCCGGAAGTGTTTTCAGTGCAGGATCAGCCGGGTGGGTATCCGCAGGTCGTGGTGTTGATGGAAGAGCCGCCGGAGTCATTGCGCAGCAAGGTGATGGAGGCCGTGCGCGGTTGTCCCAACCGCGTCATCAGCGTCGAGGGCTGAGTCATGCGCATACTGGTGACTGGAAGCACCGGGTTTGTCGGCTTCCATGTTGTGCGCACTCTCAAGCAGCGCGGTCACGAGGTAGTGGCGCTGGTGCGCAATGCTGACAAGGCACATCAGCTTTATACAAAACACGGCATCGTGGTCGACCGTTTTGTCACGGGATCGATCACGGATGTCGGCGTGGTACGCAATGCCTTGCAGGGCTGCAATGGTGTTGTGCATGCGGCTGCAATTACGCCGATGCAGGCCGGCAGTGAAGCGGACTTGTTTGAAACCAATGTTGGCGGTGTCAAAAATGTCATCGGTCTGGGCTGTGAACTCGGAATTCACAATATCGTTTTTGTGTCCAGTATCACGGCAATTTTCAACACGGATCCGGCACGTATGACGCCGGATGCGCCAGTGGCGATATCGAAGCATGCCTATGGCGCAAGCAAGGCGCAGGCCGAACAGTTTGTGCGCGGTTTGCAGGCGCAGGACAAGGGCATCAAAACCGTGTATCCGGGCGGCATCATTGGCCCGGATGACCCCGGCCAATCGGCAACCCTGATGTCGCTGTTGTATCGCATGACGCAGGGGTTTCGTCTCACTAGTGGCGGAACGCAACAAATAGATGTGCGCGATCTGGCGGCTTTCATTGTGGCGTTGATCGAGAAAAATGATGGCAAGCCGGGGCGTTATCTCACGGCCGGTCACTACATGCCGTGGGTTGAATTTGCCGATCTGCTGGAAGACATCAGTGGCGCCCGGCTGCCGCGCAGTGAAATGGCGGGATGGAAATTGCGACTGATCGGCAGGTTCTTTGACATCAAGCGCCTGTTCAAGCCGGACCCATCGCCGATTTCGGCGGAAACCATGCGTTACGCTACGCAATGGCCGAAGGTGGTCAACGCTGCGGAGATGGAGATGTTGGGTGTGACGCTGCGTCCATCGCGCGAGACATTTGCGGATACCTTGCGCTGGATGGGTGAAAAAGGTTTGCTGGATAAAAAACAGTTGCCGAAATTGTGGGAGATAACAAAATGAAGTTCTGGCAGTCGCTTGCGTTTTGCGAGCTGGATCAGGTCGTTGAGCTGGCGACATTTTCCGAAGAGCTGGGTTTCTATGGTGTTTCGTTTGGCGATCATCTGATCACCACCAAAGATCAGGTCGACGAATACTTGTACACACAGAACGGTCAGGTGTTCTGGCATCCGGAAACACACTGGCCGGATCCCTGGGTTATAGCTGCCGCGATTGCGCAGCAGACAAAAAAACTGCATTTGCTGACAACGATTTACGTATTGCCGATGCGTGACAGTTTCAATGCGGCGAAAGCCATTTCCACGGCAGCGTATCTGTCAAACAACCGCATTATCATGGGTGTCGGTATCGGCTGGCAGAAAACCGAGTTTGCGTTGACAGGGCACGATTTCCATACGCGCGGCAAACGCACGGATGAACAGCTGGATGTAATGGCAAAATTGATGAGTGGCGAAATGGTGGAGTACCACGGCCAGTTTCACGATTTTCCGCCGCTGCAGATGTCGCCCGGCACCACCAAACCGGTGCCGGTATTCGTCGGTGGTGACAGCGATGCCGCGTTCCGTCGTGCGGCACAGCACGATGGTTGGCTGGGCTTGCGCTACACGGAAGAGCAGCTGCCGGGTGTGCTGGAGAAAGTCAGGCTTGCTCGCGAAGAGGCTGGCACTTTGCACAAGCCTTTCGATGTGTGGACTGCGGTGCTCAACCCGCAGGAAGGAACATTTGATCGTGTAGAAGCCATGGGTGTCACCATGACCAACGGCGCCAACTTTATGGTGGATGGCAAGATCGTACCGACCGATATAGACTTCAAGAAGCGGCGTATCGAAGCGTTCGCCAAGCGTTTCATGCATGGCTGAAGAGCGCCTATTATAAAAACGAATTTCACAGGACATTACTATGGCCAATCGTCTTAATGTGTTGGGAGTCGCGCTGATGCTGGTCAGCGCCCAGGCTGTTTCTGCAGTTTCGCCGGATGAAGCCGACAGGCTGGGCACCGAGTTGACGCCTATGGGCGCCAATCCGGCACCCAATGCCGATGGCAGTATTCCCAAATGGACAGGCAGTTCGTTGGGTGTGCCGAAATCGGTCAACTATAAAGGCACGGGTACGCATTACCCCAATCCCTACCCGGATGAAAAGCCCCTGTTTGAAATCACCGGGAAAAATTACCTGCAATACAAAAACAATCTGACTGATGGTCAGTTGGCCATGTTTGCCAAATATCCAGACAGCTTCCGCATGCCGGTTTATCCGAGTAAAAGGGACGTGCGCTACAGTGACCGTGTACATGAAAATACCAAACTCAATGCTATCCACACGCGATTGAATGAGGATGGCAATGGCACCACGGATGTGTATTTCGGCGTGCCGTTTCCGATTCCGAAAAATGCTGCCGAGGTGTTGTGGAACCACATGGCGTCGCCCATGCTGGGTGCTTCGGAAGGTGTGCTGGATGCGGCGGCGGTGTACGGCAATGGTGAAGTGAATATGCGCAAGTCGCTTGAGCAGCGACATGTGCAGTACTACTCGTCGAACATCACGCGCGAGCAGTTCAATCGCTCCAATATTGCCGCCATGGCTATGGTGCAGATTCTGGAGCCCATTCGCGACAAGGGGCAGATTGTTCTGGTGCACGAATACAAGAACGTGAGTGAAACCTCGCGTGATGCCTGGGTTTATCTGCCGGGTACTCGCCGTGTGCGTCGTTCGCCGAGTATCGCGTTTGATTTTCCGGACAATGCGGGTGGTTTGCGTACGATTGATGATGTCATGTTGTTCAATGGCGCTAACTCACGCTATACGTGGAAATGGGAGGGCGATCGCGAACTTTACATTCCCTACAACAATAATGAGTTGGATAATCCGGCAGTGAGTTACAAGGAGCTGCTGACACCTCATCACCTGAATCCGAAGTTCATGCGCTATGAGTTGCATCGCTGCCATGTGATTGTTGCCGAGCTGCGTGACGGCAAACGCCACATTTATGCGAAGCGTCGTTTATATACCGATGAGGATACCTGGGCTGCCGTGCTGGCAGATAACTATGATGGCCACAACAATTTGTGGCGTACCAACATGCGCAGCATGGTGAACATGTACGATTTGCCGGGCATGGGTGCGCGGATGGAAATTTACCATGACCTGCAGAAGGAAGCCTATCTGGCGAACTACCTGATTAACGAGCAGTCGGGGCCGCCGCGTTATGTGACAGATGTGTGGCCGGATGAATATTTTTCACCGGGCACGGTGCGTCAGCTGGGCCGGTAATCAGCCTGCGGGATCAATGTCCAGTGACCAGCGCAGCCCGGCGGGCAGTTTCTGCCGGTCTGCATCATCACAAAAAGCGGCCATGACATTTTGCAGTGCACTGCGACTGCTGCTTTTGATTTGCAGGTCAAAACGATAAAGCCCTGCGCGTTTTTCCATGATCGCGGGAAACGGCCCGGCAATTTGCGTTTTGTTGCCGCCGAGCTGCCGCAGGTGGTCGCGCCAGTTGCGAAGCAGTTGTTGTGCGCGATACGGATCCGCGTGTTCGGCGCGCAACAGCGCCATGTGTGTGTATGGCGGTAGTGCCGCCAGCTGTCTTTCTGCCAGCAATAATCGTGCGAGGCGCTGGTAGCCTTCTGTCAGCAGTGTTTGCAGCAGCGGGTGTTCTGCAAGGCGGCTCTGGATCAGCACGCGCCCGGGCTTCTCGGCGCGTCCGGCGCGTCCGGCAACCTGTTCCAATAGTTGCCCCATTTTTTCCGGGCCGCGAAAGTCTGCAGAAAACAAGCCGCTGTCGATGTCGAGTATCACCACCAGTGTGACGTGCGGGAAGTGATGGCCCTTGGCCAGCATCTGCGTACCCACCAGCAGGCAAGGCTGGCCGCGCTGGATATTTTCCAGCGTGTCGTGCAGGGCTTGTTTGCGCGACATGCTGTCGCGGTCTATGCGCAGCACGGGATATTCGCCAAATTGTTCGGTGAGGAATTGTTCACTGCGTTGTGTGCCGATGCCGATGTATTCCAGTCTTGTACTGCCGCAATGCGGGCATTCCGTCGGCAGCCGCTCCTGGTATTCGCAGTGATGGCAGCGCAACAGCTGTGTTTTTTTGTGCACGGTCAGTTTTGCCGAGCAATGCGGGCATACTGATTGCCGTCGGCAGTCGGTACAGGCCAGTGCAGGCGCGTAGCCGCGCCGGTTCAGGAATACCAGCACCTGGTTGCCGCGCGCGAGTTCTGCCCGCATGGCTTCCAGTAACTCGTGCGTCATACCTTCTGTCAGTGATTTTTTGTTGGTGTCGATCACTTCGATCAGTGGTGCGCGCGCATTGCCGGCGCGTTGCGTCAGCCGCAGGTGTTGGTAACGCCCCTGCATGGCGTTGTGCAGGGTTTCCAGTGACGGCGTGGCGCTGCCCAGCAACACAGGAATATTTTCGCGTTGCGCACGCAACACGGCGAGATCTCTTGCGGAATAGCGAAAGCCATCCTGTTGTTTGAACGAGGAGTCATGTTCTTCGTCGACAATAATGATGCCGGGCTTTGCCAGTGGCGTGAAAAGTGCCGAGCGTGTGCCGATGATAATGCCGGCCTCGCCGGCAGCGGCTTTGCGCCAGGCGGTAAAACGCTCGCTGTCGGCAAGCCCGGAATGCATGACGACAACCGGGCAGTGGAAACGGCTGCGGAAACGTGAAACGGTTTGCGGCGTAAGCCCGATTTCCGGTACCAGAACCAGTGCCTGTTCGCCACGCGCAAGGATCTTTTCGATCAGCTGCAAATACACTTCGGTCTTGCCGCTGCCAGTGACACCTTCGAGCAGGGTGGAGCTGAATTTACCTGCAGTAATCGCGCGCACTGCAACATCCTGTTCTTCATTCAGCGGCAGCGGTGTTTGTGCGAGCAGATTCGTGTTGTCAAAGTGCACGGATTCCTGCACAAATGCTTCAAGCAGGTTTTTGTCGGCCAGCGCCTTGATGATGGGCCATGCAAAGCCTGCGGCTTCGATGTCATGGCGGCTGGCTGCGCCGCGCAGGTGCAACCACTCGTAGAGTGCCAGTTGCTTGCTGCCCTTGCGCAGATTGTGCGATGCATTGGCGCGAATGCGCCAGTGATGATCCTGCGCTGGCGAGCGAGCGCCGCCCTCGCGCAAGACTTGCGGCAAGACACCTGTCATGACATCGCCGATCGGGTGTTGATAGTAACTGGCCGCCCACTGTGCGAGATCAAGCAGTACCGGCGGCAATAGCGGTTCCGTGTCCAGAATCGCCACGGCCGGTTTCAGTTTGTTTGCAGGTATGTCGCTGGCATTGCTCACGGCAATTAAAATGCCGATCAGTTGCTGTCTCCCGAAATTCACGCGCACGCGCACGCCGGGTTGCAGGCCGGCGATTTCTGCATTTTGTGGAGGGAGATAATCGAACAGCCGACGCAAGGGCACGGGCAGTGCGATGCGCAGGATGGTATCGACAGTTTTGGGAGCGGTAGCGGGCATGTCAGTGTTGTCGAAAAGCCCAGATTTTGCTGAGCACAAACGTCATGACGGCGACCACAATCTGCACCAGCGCCAGTGACAACCAGTATGGCAGTGGCGCAATCTGTAACAACATGGCATAAAGGCCTTCATTGGCAGCAAAGCCCAGCACGGCTACCGCAAAAAAACGTGACAGTGATTCGCGGTGTGCGGTGTCTGTCGCCGAGAACGTCCAGCCGCGATGGCCGAAATAGCTGATCTGGAATGCGCAAATAAAGGCAGCAATATTGGCGAGCAGCGGGTGCCAGTGAAAGGTTTGTACCAGCAGGATCACGGCGGCGAAATGCGTGCCGGCAGCGCTGGCGCCAACGATGGCAAAGCGGGGAAGTTCGCGGTGCAGCGAGTTGTTGTTGCGGGCTTCATCCGGCATTGTCGACATCACGCTTGTTATTAAAATCAAGCTTGTTGTCAAAGCCATACTTTGTGCGCAGAAGGTAAGTCGGTCGCTGTTTCACTTCGGTGAAAATGCGTGCGATGTATTCGCCGAGCACGCCGACGGAAATCAGTTGCACGCCGCCAAAAAACATCAGTGCGACAACGATGGTCGGCCAGCCGTTGGTGTCCGGGCCGTAGAGCATGGTTTTGCCGACGACCCACAAGGCATAGATGAAGGAGATGCCGGAAATCACCAGGCCGATGACGCTCCACATGCGCAACGGCAAATCCGAAAACGACACCAGACCGGTTACTGCCAGTCGATACAGACTTTTGAAGTTGAACGAGGATTCGCCCGCTTCGCGCTCCTGCACGGTAAATGAAACGGGCGTTGAGCGAAATCCAACCCACGAATACAGACCTTTCATGAAGCGGCCGCGTTCCGGCAGTTGGCGCAGCGCCAGCACCACGCGGCGATCCAGCAGGCGGAAATCGCCGGCATCCTGTGGCAGATCCACCGACGCCATGCGGTCCAGTAGCCAGTAAAACGCGCGCACGCCAGCGCGTTTGATGCCGGTTTCCGCCTCGCGGCCGGTACGCACGCCGTAGGCCATGTCATAGCCGTTGCGCCACTCGCGCATGAAATCGCCGATGGTGGCCACCGGGTGCTGGAAGTCGGCATCAATCATGATCACTACATCGCCTTCCGCGTGGTCGAGGCCGGCGGTCAGCGCCGCTTCCTTGCCGAAGTTGCGTGAGAAATCCAGCAACTTCACCGGCAGGGTTTCAGCGGCAGCGACAGCCAGTGCTGCCGTGTTGTCGCGGCTGCCGTCATTGACGACGATGATTTCCACACGCGGGCTGTGGCGCAACAGTTCTTCGTGCAGCACAGGCAGGAAGCGGGCGATATTGGCGGCTTCGTTGTAGGCCGGTACGACGCAGGAAATCAGTGGCTCGGGATTGCGCGGTGTGGTGGTATTCATGCCGAAGAGCTGTCTTGTCTGAAGGGCGCCACAATGCCACTGACGGGGCAGCACTGACAACTGTTTTAGCGCATGCCATTCCGGCGTATACAATGTCGCAACCTCGTTGTCCGGATGCCTCAACCATGCCTCCCGTCATTTCGTCGCATCATGGCCATGTTGCATGTGCAGAGTGCGACTTGTTACTGGCGGATATTGATGTGCCGGCAGGCAGCGAATCCGTGTGTCCGCGCTGCGGCCATGTGCTGCGCGAGGGTCGGCCCGACAGCGTGCTGCATGCGCTGCTGCTTTCCAGCGTCGGGCTTGTCCTGTTCGGGCCGGCCATCGGCTTGCCGTTGCTGGCCATGGTTTCCGGTGGTCTTCGGCAGGAGGCCTCGCTGGCACAAGCGGTACTGGCGCTGGGTGATATCGGCTTCTGGGAAGTGGCCACCCTGGTAGCCATCAGCGCCATCATCGCGCCATTCCTCAATCTCTGGCTGATGTTTTCGGTGAGTATCGTCTTGCTGCGCGGCTATCGGCCCGGTTGGTTGCCGTGGCTGATGCGCATGAATCACCAGGCGCGCGAGTGGGCCATGCTGGAGGTGTTCCTGATGGGAATTATTGTTTCCATCATCAAGCTGCGGGACTCGTCCGAGTTGATTCCCGGCGTCGGCATGTACTGTTTTATTGGCCTGATGCTGTGTGCCCTGCTGATGAATGTGGTGACTGACGAGCATGAATTCTGGCAGATGCTGGATGAGCCTGCCGCCGAAACGTCGTGATTCTGTGATCTGCGGCGATGCAGGCGGGCATCGCCGCCTTTACACTGGCGCCATTGACTGCATCTTGAGGGGTGACCATGGATCCCATCAGCATTACCTATCACATCACCCTCAAGGGCAAACCGGCAGAGGTTTTCGACTTCTCCCTGCATGGCGAGACCTTCGAGTTGCTCAACCAGCAAGTGCCGGAGCCGCCGCGCTGGGCGGAACTGGGGTTCAAGCAGTGCTCGCACTGCCCGCTGAAACCTGAAGAGCATAGTCACTGCCCGCTGGCCTTGCAGTTGCACAACATCGTCAACCGCTTTCACAAGACGCGTTCGATTGACGAGGTGGATCTGGAAGTGGTGACCGAGGAGCGCCGGGTAGTGCAGACAGTGGCACTGCAGCGTGCCATCAGTTCCATGCTGGGCCTGGTCTCGGCTACTTGCGGTTGCCCGAAGACCGCCTACATGCGGCCGATGGCGCGCTTCCACCTGCCGCTGGCATCCGAAGAGGAAACCGTATTCCGCGTCACCGGCATGTACCTGCTGGCGCAGTACTTTCTCACCAACAATGGCCAGCGCGGGCGCTTTGCCTTTGACGGCCTGATCAAGATTTACGAAGACCTGCATATCCTCAACAAGGCGATTGCCAGTCGCCTGCAAACAGCCACCGATTCCGATTCGGCCAAGAACGCCATCACCCTGCTGGACATGTATTCCAGCCTTGTGCCCATGCTGCTGGAAGACCAGCTGGTGGAGATTCGCAGCGTGTTCAAGGCCTATCTGCCGGACGACAAGCCGGAGCCGGCGGGCAAGGGCCCCAACCTGCTGGAAAAGGCGCGTGCATTTGCGCTGGATATCAATACCAGTCTGGAGCTGGTGCCACTGGGCAGCGGTGCAGATGACAGCATGCCGGCCTGGATGCGCGAACTGAAGGACCAGGATGCGCCAGTTCCCGAGGCCGAAGTGGCACCGCCTCCACCGCCCGCTGCCCCCAGCCGCATCGACGAAATTCTCAGTGCTTCTTCCCTGAGCCTGTCGCTGGAACCGGTGGAGGGCGGCGGCAAACCTGTTGCCGGCAAGGCGTCGTTTGCGCTGCCGGATGATTGAGCTGCGTCACTGGCGCGCTATGATGCCCGCCATCACTCGTCACGGTTTGTTGTCTGCGCATGAACATCACGACCGCCGCCAGCCGGGGCCTGGCTCTGTGCAAGGCCTGCCACCTGTTGCAGCGCTGTCCGCCTGATGGCGAAGTGCGCTGCGCGCGCTGCGGCAATACCGTGCACCTGCGCACGCCGCACAGCCTGCAGAAGACATGGTTTTTCATTGTGCTGGCAGGTCTGTTGCTGATTCCGGCGAACCTGTTGCCGATGATGACCCTGTTGCAGTTCGGCCGCGGCGAGCCGGACACCATCATGAGCGGCATCATCCGCCTCGCAGAGGAAGGGTTTCCTGCCATTGCTTTCATTGTGTTTACCGCCAGCATTCTGGTGCCGTTCTGCAAGCTAGGGGCGCTGGGCTGGCTGTTGCTTACCGTGCAACGGCGTTCGCCGATGGCGCCGCGCCGGCGCGCGCAGTTGTTCCGCGTGCTGGAATTTCTCGGGCGCTGGTCGATGCTGGATATTTTTGTGGTGGCGCTGATGGTGGCGCTGGTGCATCTGGGGCAGGTAGTCGCTATCCTGCCCGGCGCTGGTGCCATGATGTTTGGTGCCAGCGTGGTAGTGACCATGCTGGCTTCGCTCAGTTTTGATCCGCGACTGATCTGGGATGCTGCCGCCGATACGCCTGAAACCGTGGAATCCCGCGCATGAACGATATTTACCTGCCGCAGCCCAAGCTGGAACCACAGCGCCGCATTGCGCCGATCTGGATGTTGCCCATCCTGGCATTGATCGTCGGCGGCTGGCTGGTGTGGCGCAGCCTGCTCGATATGGGGCCGAAGATCGGTATCGAGTTTGAAAACGGTGACGGCATCGTTGCCAACCAGACCCAGGTGCATTACAAGGGAATTGCGGTGGGGGTGGTGAAAGCCCTGCAGCCGAAGGACGATTTGAGTGGCGTGGTCGTACGCGTGGAAATGGACAAACAGATCGCCAAGAAACTGGGAGGCGTGCCGAAAGAGGCGCAGTTCTGGCTAGTTCAGCCGCAGGTGACCATGGCGGGTATCTCCGGATTGAACACCATTTTCTCCGGCAATTACATCGAACTGGGGCTGCCGGCGGAAAATGCCTCCGGCGAGAAATCCGATTACTTCGTGGCCCTCAAGTCACCGCCGCCGCTCGCACAATCCGTGCCCGGCCTGCATATCAAGTTCCACACCGACAAGCTTGGCTCAGTCAGTGTCGGCAGCCCGATTTTTGCTCGGCAAATCCAGATCGGCTCAGTCAAGACCACCAGCATGGCGCCGGACAGCAGCGGCGTGCTGATTGACGCCCACATCCTGCCCGAATATGCGCATATGGTGCGCAAGGGCTCGCGCTTCTGGAACGCCAGTGGCGTGCGCATCGACGCTGGCCTGGGTGGTTTGCGGGTGCAGACGGAATCTATCGCCAGCTTGCTGGCCGGAGGCATCAGTTTGGGGCCGGCCGACGATAACTCGCCGGCCAGTGAGAATGGCGACAACTTCTATCTCTATCAGGATTTTGAAGCGGCAGAGGCCGGCACGTTCATCAACGTGCAGTTTCCGGATGCAGGCAATCTGGTGAAGGGCGTGACGCGAGTTGTTTATCGCGGCATCACCGTCGGCAAGCTGGTGGATATCTGGTACAGCAGCAAACAGGACGTCGTGTTTGGCCGCTTCGGCATCGACCCGCGTTTCGAGTCGTTTATCACCGACAAGACGCGTTTCTGGATGGTGAAGCCGCAGCTGTCGGCGGCCGGAGTTTCCGGCCTCGACACGCTGATTTCCGGTGCCTATCTCACCTTCACGCCGGACAGCACCGGCGAACAGGTTGCCGACATGGAGTTTGTGGCGGCCGATGGCCCTGATCCGCTGGATTACAGCGAACCCGGTCTGCATTTGCGTCTGGAGGCGGGCAGCGCTGGCTCCATCAGCGACGGCATGCCGGTCTACTACCGCGAGTTTGTGGTCGGCAGTGTGCAGAGCCATATGCTGGAGCGCGAGCACATGGCTGTGCATGTGCTGATCCGCCCCGAGTATCGCCAGTTCATCAACCGCTCCAGTCGCTTCTGGAATATCAGCGGCCTGCGCGTCAGTGCCAGCATCAAGGACGGCTTGCAAGTACAGAGCGCACCGTTGGCCAGTCTCGTCGCAGGCGGTATCGCCTTTGATACGCCCGTGCCGGGCGAGGACAAGTCGTTGCACGACGGCGCTGTATTCAAGCTCTACGGCAGCGAGCACGAGGCTACGGCACCGGCGCCAGGCAGTGAGCCGGGTCTGTATATAACCCTCGAAACGCCGGAAGCGGGCGGGCTGGCCGCAGGCGCGCCGGTGCTGCACCGCGATCTGTCGGTGGGCAGCGTGCAGGAGCTGCGTCACAGTGAGGATGGCCGGCAGGTGCAAATAAAAGTCTTCATCGAAGCTGCTCACAGCAAACTGTTGGATGGTCACAGCCGCTTCTGGCGCGCCAGTGGCGTTGAAGTCAGGGCGGGTGCCGGTGGGCTCACGGTGCGCACCGGCTCGATCGGTCAACTGGTGGCAGGCGGTATCGCTTTCGAGCGTTTTGCCGGCGCTGACGAGAAGCCGGCCAAGGCTCGATCCGTGCGCAATGGCGATCGCTTCCGCCTGTTCAGCGCGCGCGAAGCTGCCGAAAATGCCGGCCTGGATGTGCAGTTGCAATTGGCCACGGCCAAAGGTCTCAGCACCGGCAGCGAAATTCGCTATCGCGGATTGGCCATCGGCGAAATTACCCGCCTGCAGTGGCGCGAAGACCTGAAAGGTGTGATTGCCGATGCGGCGTTGAAAACGGAAGCGACCAGTTTGCTCAACAGCGGCAGCCGTTTCTGGAAGGTGGAGCCAGCGATCGGGCTGGCGCGCACGGCCAATCTCGACAGCCTGCTCGGCAGCTATCTGGAATTGCGACCGGGCAGTGGCAAGCCGCAGCGTGAATTCGAGGTGGTGACGCAGGAGCCGGTGCTCACTGCGCTCGACACCGGTCTCAACCTGATCCTGACAGCCCAGCGTCTCGGATCATTGAAAGCAGGAGATCCGGTGCTTTACCGACAGGTAAAGGTGGGCGAAGTGCTCGGCAGTGAACTGGCGGATGATGGCAGCTCGGTGCGCATCTATGTGAATGTCTGGCCACAGCATGCGGCACTGGTGCGCAGCAACAGCCAATTTTCCAATGTCAGCGGTGTGCGCGTGAAAGCCGGGCTCACCGGCGTAAAAGTGGACACGGAATCCGTTGAATCGTTGCTGGCGGGCGGGATTGCATTTAGTAATCCGGATAAGGATGGAAAGGCTGTCCGGGAAGGCGCGCAATTTGAGCTCGCTGTTTATAACTAGCGTCGTTTGATATTACTGTTTCAGTCGCGAAAATATGTGAAAGGTATTTTTTGTATATGGATTGGCTTGAAGATTGGCCCCAGGCAGGGGATGCGGGGGACTATCTTTTAAAAGGTGAGGCGTGCGCTCATAGAGGGGAGTGTTTCCATCAGCTCCGGCCAGTCATCAGTTTGCTGTGGTTTAGCCTGCCTCATCGATTGGGTTTACCGGCAACAGCAATACTGGTTTTGCATGCATTGTTGCTGCTGCTGTCAATCTCGTTCTCTGTCAAGGCAATTCTCTCCGCAACTGGCCGAACTCTGTATTTTCCAAGACTGCAGTGGGTGTTATTGGCCGCTGCAAGTTTCTGCATACATGCGATTTTCCTTTGGCCTACATTTTTTAATTCGCTCACTGATACACCGGCTGCGTTACTAACCCTGTGTGGTTTGTCCATGATGGCATGGCTCCAAAATGGCAATTTCAGGTTCCGGGGGGCGGGTTATTTCGGGGCGGGACTGCTGATGGGATTTGCAGAGGGATTGCGAATTTTCTATTTATATCCTCTGCTTGTTTTTCTTGTGCTTCAAATTTGCATGGCGATTTTTTTTACAAAAAAACGCGATTGGAAAAAGCTGTTTGTCCTCTCTGCTCTGTTTCCGGTATTGTCGCAAAACCTGTCTACTTTTTACCATGCTGGTGAAGTGTCGCATTTGCCGTCCTCGCCGCAAGTAGAATCCTGGAGCAATACGCATCTTGCGAGTAATTACTCTGGCTATGATACATTGAGCACAGAAAGAGGCTACCCGTGGTTTAATGGCCCATGCGCTGTTGCGAAAGGCGTATGGGAGTCCTGGCAAGACAATGACTGGCGACAATTGTCTTGTCTGATAGGGGGGCGTATTTATTTCTTGCTTGGGAGCTATTCGCGCCACACTTATTATAAGGTGGTCAATATCCCTGTTGAAGAAGTTATCATGCCCGACCAGCTCGTGGTTGTTGATGATGCTCATTGGCAGGATCCGCACAGTGGAGGAGCGACGATCTTTCGGGTTGAGTCGGGATCTGGAGGCGGTGGCTGGGAAATTTTAACTTCTGCTATGTTCAAGAAGGAATCTGTAACAATCGGACTCACGACACAGTCGGATAATATTGGTTCCAGTCTGATTATGCGGCTTAAATCAGCTGATAATCTGGTTGTGGCGGAGAAGTTAATGCCCATGACAGCGAAACCATATCGTCATTTTCTTCATGCACACATACCCTCCGCCGGTAAATATGTATTGTCTGTTGGCGTGGATCACGAAAATCTGGCGCCTGTCATTTTCCAGACGGGTGATTTAAATATTACCCCGTCAGAAGAAGAGGAAGAATATCCCGTTGCATCGAGCAAAGTGAGAAGTTGGTCTTTATTGTTACTTGCTGTGCACGTTTCAATGGTAATTGCTGTTTTCGTATATGCATTTACAGAGGCGCGGAAATGCAGCTGCTGGATTGTTATAATGGCTCTCCCTGTCTTGCTTTTCCTGCAGGCGCTGGTCGTGATTCCGGAGCAGAGATTTATTATAGTGACTGATATTTTTTTGTGGCTATTTGTAGTGGGTTTTATAAATTTATATTTTATCAAGCTGGAGAAACGAGCCGCAAATTATCTTAATGCGCCTGCTTTGCAGGTGCAGATCGGTAATGCCTGATTTTTGTTTTCCAGGCTAAAGGTGGTTTTTAGCGTTTTTCGATGCCAGGAAAAGGATTTTCCATCATGAATAAAAATTTTTCTTTCCTTCGATTTTCTTCTTTACAGCAGCGAATCACCTCCAGCTGTTTGCTGTGCAATTCAGGCGTGCGTGGCTTGAGGCCGCTGTGTATGAGTTGCGAACAGGCATTGCCGTGGAATACACAGGCGTGTTTGCGTTGCGCCATGCCGCTGCAGAGCGCAGGTCATGTCTGCGGCGACTGCCTGCAAAAGCCACCGCTGTTCCAACGGGCAGTTTGTCCATTTCGCTATGAGCATCCGGTAGCGGGATTACTCAATCGCTACAAGCATGATGGCAAACTCCTGTGTGGATATTGGTTGGCGGAATGTGCCGCAGAGTTCATTGCCGAGTATTACCAGCAGTACGGCACGCAGATGCCTGCGTGCATCATGCCAGTGCCACTGCACTGGCGGCGTGTACGGCAGCGCGGTTTTGATCAGGGGCTGGAGATTGCCAGGGCGATTTCAAAAAAGCTTGCGCTGCCGGTGGTAAACAACTTGCGGCGCTTGCGCAACACGGGTAGTCAGCAAGGCCTCAATCGTGAACAACGACAGCACAACCTTGAGGGTGCATTTGCGCTTGCCGGCGCACTGCGCTGGCCCAGTGTGGCATTGGTGGATGATGTGCTGACAACCGGAAGCACGGCCACAGAGATTGTGCGCTGCCTGCACGCCGCGGGAATTACAGAAGTACATGTATGGGCGTTGGCGCGCACGCCCTAGTCTTTGGAGCTGAAGAACTCGAAATCCACGCGAATCTGCTCGTGCAGAGGGTGAGGCAGGCATTGTTCGAAAATGACACGGCGCCCGTCATTGCTGTCATTCGTATCCCTGATCCAGGCATCCATCAACTGTCGATGATGGTTGAGGTCGCTGCGATATTCCGGATCACGCCAGAGATTATGACTTTCATCCGAAGCCATCGTCATATCAAAAAACGACTCATAGACTTCACCACGAGGTTTGCTGCCGAGAATGATGTCTGCAAATCGATCGCAGAAGCGCGAATCGTGATAATTACGCAGATAGAGGAAGTTGCGTGTGCGCACAGCGCGCACATGTAGTGGATTCATTGCGCCATGCTGGTTGGCTTCTGCATAAATGGCTTCGCGTGTCGTGCGCGAGGGATCCCGGATGGTTGGCCACATGGATATCCCCTGCATGCTTACCGGAACATCAACATCCGCCAGTGACAGAATCGTAGGTGCTAGATCAATGCTGCTGACCAGTTGTGTATTGATGTTGCCGGCAGGAATGTGTGAAGGCAGACGCATAACAAGTGGCGTTTTGATACCTTCGTCATAGAGTGTGGTCTTGGCGCCTCCAAAAATGGCTCCATTGTCAGACACCACAATGACGAGCGTGTTGTCGAGCAGTTTGTCATGGCGCAGCATGTTCAGCATGTTGCCGATGCTGTCGTCGGCGCGTTCGATTTCCCGGTAGTACAGCGATACCTGTTCACGCTCATAAGCATTGTCGGACTGCTCGGGAGAAAGCCGCACGTTGCCATTTGCGGCATGCCAGTGATAGGGGGGGGATAGTGCGTAAGGCGCATGGGCGTCGTTGCTGGCCAGCCAGAAAAAAAACGGTTTGTCGGCAGGTCGGCCTTCGAGCAGTGGCAGCCAGTCGGCAGCGCCAGTGTCTTCGCGCGATTCCAATACCTTGTCAAAATGGCTCTTGAAGGGTTCCCCTAAATGCCATTTACCTGCCGAGGCTGTGTAATAACCGGCCTGGCGGAGCAGGCGAGGCAGGCTCTCGACGTCGGCCGGAAGCGCATCACCGAGTTTGGGGGCGCCACTGTTATGCGGATAGCGCCCGGTGAGCATGCTGGCTCGGCTGGCCGTGCACGAACTGATGGTGAGAAAGGCATTGTCGAAACGCATGCCTTCTGCAGCCAGCTGGTCGATATTGGGTGTATGCACATAAGGATTGCCAAAGACGCCGATGTCGTGCTGGCCTACATCATCCATGATAAAAATGATGATGTTCGGTCGTGTGCCTGCAGCGAGCAGTGTGCCAGATAAGCAAAGGGTACAGAGTGTGAGCAGGCTGGACAGATAGTGGCGCATGGATTGCCGGATAATCTCGATCATGCTGCCCAGCATAACGTAATGATGGCTACCCTCGCATCATCCGCCTGCCTATAATGCAGCACCAACCTTCCTGCCTGATGAGAGTCTCTTATGGAACCAATTACTTCGTTGCTGGTATTTTTTGGTGTGGCATCCCTGCTGATCAGCTGGGTTTACCTGATCATCATGTCATTCAAGGCTGATTATGCCTGGGGTTTCATGAGTGTATTCCTGCCGCCGCTGTCCTATCTCTACGCGCTGTTCAATCTGGGCAAGACTTGGGAAGTGTTGGCGCTGGCGGTGGTGGGAACCGGTTTTCTTATCGGCGCCTGCTGAAGACGACACATCTGTATCAAGCCACCTGCGGGTGGCTTTTTTATTGGCTGCGGCTTTGTCGCATGCGCAAGTATTCAATGGCAGCAGGCCAGCAACTTGAAGCGGCCATTGTTGGCGACTAATGACACGTCGTGAAAATGTTGCCGGGCAAGTTTTTCGATGCCGATAAAGCTGTTCACCACAAACAGGGCTCGTCCGTTTTTCGAAAGCAATTTTGCAGCATGACGCAGGAATTTTTTGGTGAGTTCGCTCTCGATACTGAAGCCCTGATGAAAAGGCGGATTGCACAGGATCATGTCAAATGCGCCAAGCAATGATGCGCCGGCATCATCCGCCACGACATCAACTGCCATGCCGAAATGCGCAGCATTCTGCTGCATGGCCAGCAGCGCTGCGGCGTTGTTGTCGGTGGCAGTACGCTGCGATAGCGGCAGGTGGCGGGTCATCACCGTGAGATAGCCATAGCCGCAACCGAGATCGAGCATGGATTGCGGTGATCTTGAAAATTGCGCAAGAAATTCAGGCAGGTGTTCGACAAGAAAGGCGCTGCCTTGATCAATCTTGTCCCAGCCGAAAATGCCAGGTTTGCTGAAAAAGTCCAGGGCGGGCGTCTGAATCAAGCGAAGTGCAGTGTAGTCCTGCGCATCAAATCCGTTTTGTGGTGTTGTGGATGTCTTGCAGAAGTCGCCGCGATAGACAACGCCGTGTTTCCTGCTATGGCCATTGCCGTATTGTGAAGCGAGTTTGTCGATAAAGGTTTTACTGCCTTCATTTTTCAGGCCGGCAATGCTGAGTTGCCCGCCATTTTCCAGGAGAGAGGATGCATGGTTGAAGACATGGTGGTTCACAGCCTTTTCTTTCGAAATCCGGTAGACGATGCGCGCAAGGCTTTCCTGCGGCAAAGCTGAAAAATCAAAATCGGAAAACAGCGCGTGGTGGCCGGCGCGCTGCGCCTGTTGTGCCACGTCAAAGCGGTTGCTCATGATGGTCAGGTTTTCACGCGCAGGAATGCTGTGCGCGCAGTCGAGGGCATTTTCATCTGCGAGCCACAGCGTCGTGCCGCCAGAAGCCTGCAGATCCGGCAGCAGGATGTCGAGAGCTGGATCGCGCATCACGTCACGCCTGCAATTTCATCGGCAGTGAGCGCGCGATAATCGCCAGGCTGCAGTGCGGCGTCCAGCACAATCGCGCCAATGGATTCGCGGTGCAGCGCGGTGACAGCATTGCCGACGGCAGCCAGCATGCGTTTTACCTGATGGTATTTGCCTTCGTGAATGCCGAGCTGGATGTGTTGTCGGGTTGCATCCAGAAACAGTAGTTCTGCAGGTTGAGTTGGCCCGGATTCGCCGTGCAGCAATACACCATTGCGCAGCTGGTTGGCAGCACTTTCGTCCAGCGGCTCTGCCAGTGTTGCGCGATAGGTTTTCCGGCACAGGCGTGACGGCGCCGTGATGCGATGATTCCACTGGCCATCGTCAGTGATCAACACCAGACCGGTGGTGTCGATGTCGAGCCGACCGGCAATCTGCAGTTCCTCCAACCGGTCTTCGTCGAGCAGATCCAGCACAATCGGGTGTTCGCTGTCGCTGTTGGCGCACACATAGCCTTGCGGCTTGTGCAGCATGTAATAACGCGGTTTCGGCAGGGTAATGGGCAGGCCGCACAATAGTATGCTGTCCGTTTCCTTTATCTGCGCGTCTGCTTTTTTGCAGAGTGCGTTGTTGACAGTGACATCGCCGCCGCGCACGGCACGCTGCGCCTGCTGGCGACTGAGGCCGGTGCTGTGGCAGATAAATTTGTCGAGGCGCATATTTAAAGAATCAATCGATATGGCGGCGCTGTACCAGTGAAGCTACTTCGCCGGAGAACACCAGTTCGTCGCGCTGGTTGTACATGCGGCCTTCGCAACGCACGATGCCGGCAAACGGGCGGCTGCCAGACACGCGTTTTTCCAGGCAGGAATATTCGTAGCGCAGTGAATCATTCGGACGAATCGGCGAAGCGAAGCGCAATTTGTCAAAGCCGAGTGCGCTGATGGCTGCCACTTTGCGATCGCCCTGCTGGCCGAGATGCACGTAGATCGGAAATGCGTGCGCCGACGAGGCGACCAGCCCGCCGAAAATGGAATCCCTGGCGGCGATGGGGTCGACATGAAAGGGTTGCGGATCCCACTTCCTGCCCATGCTGATAATTTCTTCTTCGGTGACGACGTAGCGTTTCTCGATATGAAGAACTTCGCCGACGATGTAGTCTTCGAAGTGAATATAGTCATCAGGGAAATGCATGTTCATGTGTGGCTCTCGTTAGGCGAGGGTGTGATGATCGCGCGAATGTTCGCCGGTGCTTCGCGACCGAAATCCTTGCGATACAGAGCAACGGCGCGTTGCACAATCTCGGATAGCGGCGATGTTGAGGTGGCGAGTTTCGTCCATTCACGCCGATAAATCGTGAGGAAACAAAGCAGGTCTCGTCGCGTCAATGGCAGATCAAAAGCCGAATAAAACAAACCGGCCAGATCCTTGGTCAGCCAGCGCATGGGCGTGTGCTGGCGCAGTTGCGCGCGATGCAGGTCAATCAGAAACAGCGCGTCGTCACGCGAGAACGCTTTGGTATTGTCGGCGCGCAAGAAGTGGCAGAGATAGTAGTCGCGGTGATTGATGCCGTTTTCGTGCAGGATCTTGCTGATTTGCGCGAGCTTGCGAATGATGGCACGTTTCTCGCGCAGTGAAGGCGGCTTTGTCGCCCAGCGCTTGCAGTAATCTTCCAGACTGACGGTATTTGTCAGGTCTTCCGTGATCAGGAATGACAGCTGTCGGGCAGGATTGCTGCCGTACATGCCGAACGCGACAGGTGTGAGCGTATCAACGCCGAGTGATTTCAGGCGCAGACAGGCGCGGTATTCATTTTCGGCACCAAGGACAGGTAGCCGCAGTTGCAGCAGGTTCTTGATGATCTCGCCCCAGCCGATACCTTCATGCAGTTTGAGAAAAAAGCTGCGGCCATCGCAGGAGAATTGCAGCGTGCGGCGCCCTTCCTTGTCGCGGAATATTTTTCCCTGCAGGGCGCGAGCTTCGGTAAACGGGTCTTTGCCCTGCCAACGTTGCTGCCAGTATGCATCAAGAACGATTTTGTCTGTGCGCGTGCTCATGCCGTGCGCGCCTGTGCTGACGAGACAATGATGTCTGCGGCACGTTGAAACAGTGAGTAGATGTCTGCACTCTCAGCCATGTTCAAGCCGTTGGTGCGCCAGGTGTTGCGCCGCGTATCATCGCGCAGCATCCACGCCAGCTGGCGATTGAGCTGGTGTTGGTTGAACGGCTCGTTGAGCACCACGCCACACTGGTATTGGCGAATATAATTGCTGTAACCGCAGACGGCTGTCGTCAATACTGGTAGGCCGGCAATGGCGGCTTCCAGCAAAACCGTGCCGGTGTTTTCGCGATACGCGGGATGAATCAGCAGGTCGGCGCCTTGCAGATAGCGCGGAATATCATCGCGTCCGGCAAGCACGCGTATGTGATCGTCGACACCCAGTTGCCGGGCCAGTTTGAGAAAACGATCCGGTTTGTCCTGGCCAATCACAATGAAACGTGTGTGAAACAGCAGCTCTTCGGGCAGGGAAGCCAATGCGCGAATAGCGCGATCCAGTCCTTTGGTGCGAAATCCGGAGCCGATCATCAGTACCAATCTGTCGTCAGGCTGCAATTGATAGACATCGCGAAATTCTGCGCGAATATCTGCTGCATCACTGCCGGCGCGGCGATCCGGGTTGATGCCTGGCGGTAATACGCTACAGCGCGCAGAGCAGCCTGGATAATACTGCTCGTATTCATCGACACTGCGTTGGGCAATGGCGAGCACTTGTGTGTGAGCTTCTGCGCCGAACACTGCAGCTTCATCCTGCAGATACTGCCGGTAACGAGGCAGAAAGCGCAGCAAGGGTAAACGCTCCTGCATCAACTTGGCCTTGAAGCAGGTGTCGGCAGCGTAATAGATATCCAGTCCCGGCATCTTGTTGAAGCCGACAACCAGTTGCGGCTTTTCGGCCTGCATGCGCTGCTGGAAAATTTCTGAAAAACGTTTGTTGCGGTTGTGATTGCTGATGCCGCTGACAGGCAGGACTTCCACGCGCAGGCCATCAGGTTTTTCGCCCTGCCATTCGCTGCAGTAAATCGTGACCGTTGCACCTTTTTCCGCACAGGCTTGCGCAATGCGCAGCATGTCGCGCTGCAAGCCGCCATAAGGAAAATATTTGTACAGTGCAAAGGCTATCTTCACGCGCGCCCCAGCAGCTCTTGCAGGCGGGCAAAAACGACGGCAGGTGTGAGTGGTGCAAAGATGGCGGGCTGCACAGTGGTTGCACTGGACTGCGTGTAATCCTGTGCGCAGAGATGGAACTGGTTGGGCCCATACGCGCCGACGCGTTTGGGGGAGGTGGATGCGTAAAGCGACAGATTGGGCACGGCAAGCGCGGCAGTGAGGTGGCCCAGTCCGGTATCAACAGACACGACGGCGCGCGCGCTGGCAATCACATTGGCCATGCCGGCGAGATTGGTGCGCGACAACACTTCTGCGCGCTGGTGCGCTTGCGCGATAAAACGTGCGCGGCTGTGTTCCTTTTCACTCCACCACGGCAGTTTTACGTGCATGCCGGTTTCGCACAGCAGCTTGCACAGTGTCTGCCAGTATTCGTCCGGCCAGTGTTTGTCGGCGCGTGTGGTGCCGTGCAGGAACAAGACATAGGGCGGATCGCTCTGTTCGCCAAAGCGGCGGCGGTCGATGCCGTAATCCGGCGGAGAAACAGGCTTGTCATAGCCGAGCGCCTTGGCGAACAGTTCGCGCGTGCGCTCCACGGCGTGCTGATCCTTGGCAACAGAGAAGCGTTTCTTATAGGCGAGACTTGCCAGTGGCTCACGTGCGCTGTCGCCATCAAAACCACAAGTGGGTGCATCGACAAAGCGCGTGAGGAACGCGCTCTTGATCAGGCCTTGCGCATCAATCGCACAGTCATAGTTTTCGGCATTCAGTTGTGCGCGAAAGTCTTGCCACTCGCCGGAGGTGATCAGTTTCGCCAGTTGTTTGCGCCAGCGGCGTATTGCAACCGGAATTACGCGCGCGACATGTGGATGCCAGGCGGGAATTTCCGCAAAACCCTCTTCCACCACCCAGTCAAAGACGATGCCGGGAATTTTTTTGCAAGCATCGCTGACAGCAGGCAAGGTGTGAATGACATCGCCCATGGAAGAGGTTTTGATAATCAGAACCCGCCTCATGCGCAACACTCCAGATGGTGTGGCAACCGCTCCAGCGCCGCGAGCACTTGTGCAGGTTGCAAATCCTTCAGGCACTGCAAATGTTGCAATGGACACTCACGCTTGAAGCAGGGGCTGCAGGCAATACCGGTACGCACGATTTCCACGGCATCGGCCAGAGGCGGTGTGAATTGTGGTGATGATGAACCGTAAACCGCGACTAACGGACGGTTGAGTGCGGCGGCGATATGCATTAAGCCGGAATCATTACTGACGACGTGGCTTGCACAGGACAGCAAGTCGATCGCCTCGGCGAGTACGGTTTTGCCGGCGAGATTGATGCAGGCGTTGCGTTGATCTGCTGGTAACAAGTTGCGAATGGTTTCAGCGACCGGTGCATCTTTTGCAGAACCGAAAATCCACACTTGCTCGCCGGCGGCAATGCGTCGTGTGGCAACTGCAGCGTAGTGTTGCTCAGGCCAGCGTTTAGCTGGGCCGAATTCTGCGCCAGGACACAGTGCCAGCACCGGTGCATCAAGATGCAATTGATATTTCGTCAAAGCAGCGTTGCGCGCGGTTTCTTCAATCAGCAGGCGTGGTCGCGGCAATTGTTTCGGCAGCTCTGCATCTTCAGCAAAAGCCAGTGCAGCGAAGCGCTCGATCATCAGCGGGTATTTTTGTTTGTCGAGCGTGCGGATGTCGTTAAGCAGACCATAACGCATTTCACCGCGCCAGCCAGTACGCTTTGTGATACCGGCAAAAAACGGCACCAGCGCAGATTTCCAGGAATTCGGTAGCAGGATGGCCTGCTGGTATTTGCCGCGCAATTTGCGGCCGATTTTCTTGCGCGCCAGGAAACCGAATTCACCGTGCGCAAATGGTAAATCAAAACTCGCACGCACTTCCGGCATGCGCGCCAGCAGCGGTGCGCTCCAGGCGGGCGCCAGCACGTCAATCGCACAGTCGGGATTGTTTTGTTTTAGGAGACGAAACAAGACTTGCGCCATCACCATGTCACCGACCCAGGCGGGGCCGATGACAAGGATAGCGGGATTTTTTTGCGCCTGATTCATGAGGGCCCGTAAAAAAGGGCGCAGCAAGCGGCGCCCCTACGGTTTATTTTACAGGCGTGAGCCATTCGGCAAACTGCGTGCGGCGACCTTTGACCTGATCGAAATACATGCTCTGCAGTTTTTCGGTGACCGGGCCGCGGCGACCGGCGCCGATGGTGCGGCCGTCGAGTTCGCGAATCGGTGTGACTTCCGCAGCTGTGCCGGTGAAGAAGGCTTCATCGGCGATGTAGACTTCGTCGCGCGTGATGCGTTTTTCCACGACCGGGCAGCCAATTTCTTTCGCCAGATGGAAAATGGTGTTGCGCGTGATACCGTTGAGGCACGCCGTCAGTTCCGGCGTGTAGATCACGCCGTTCTTGACGAGGAAGATGTTCTCGCCCGAGCCTTCGGCGACATAGCCTTCCGGATCCAGCAGCAGCGCTTCTTCTGCACCGCCCGACAGCGCTTCGTTGAGCGCCAGCATCGAGTTGATGTAATGGCCGTTGGCTTTCGCACGCGTCATCGAGATGTTGACGTGATGGCGGGTGTAGGAGCTGGTGCGCACCTTGATGCCGGTCTGCAGTGCTTCATCGCCCATGTAGGCGCCCCATGACCAGGCGGCAACGATGACGTGAACCGTCAGGCCTTTTGCGCGCAGGCCCATGGCTTCGGATCCGTAGAACACCATCGGGCGCAGGTAGGCAGATGGCAGGTTGTTTTCGCGAACGGCAGCGCGTTGCGCCTCGTTGATCTCGTCCTTGGAGAACGGAATCACCATGTTCATGATCTTGGCCGAATCGAACAGGCGATCCGTGTGCTCCTGCAAGCGGAAGATGCAGGTACCCTGCTTTTCAGTTTCGTAGGCGCGCACGCCTTCGAATACGCCCATGCCGTAGTGAAGGGTGTGGGTGAGGACATGGACCTTGGCGTCGCGCCAGGGAACCATTTTGCCGTCAAACCAGATCAGCCCGTCGCGATCCGCCATGCTCATATCAATTACTCCGCCGTTTCAGATTCAAGGAATGGTGTCTGCATAGACCGTATGGCAGCAGGACTGCTGCCAGGCAGGGGTCAAGAGAGTCGCATATTGAACCAGAAATCGGCCATCGACGGTACCGGCAAGACCGTAAAGAGCTTGGGGAGACTGGCACTGCATGCTAGGCTGCGCGCCCACAGCCACCTGCCACTCGGTATTTTCATGAGCACACTGCCTCCCTGCCCGCAATGCAATTCCGCCTACACCTATGAAGATGGCGATCTTTACATCTGCCCGGAGTGCGCGCACGAGTGGAGCAAGTCTGCAGCAGCCGACAGCAGTGAACAGAAAGTGGTGCGCGATGCACACGGCAACGAGCTGAAAGACGGTGACAGCGTCACCGTGATCAAGGATCTCAAGATCAAGGGTTCGTCGCTGGTGGTGAAAGTGGGCACGAAAGTCAAAAACATTCGCCTGGTGGATGGCGATCACGACATCGACTGCAAAATCGACGGTATCGGCGCCATGCAGCTGAAGTCGGAGTTTGTGAAGAAAGCCTGAGTTTTTAAAGAAAGTCTGAGCGCCAGCTGCCGATATTGATCAACTGGCGGCTTCGTATTTCCCCATCATGTTTTGCCAGGCCTGCGTAATGATTTCACGCTCCGGCAATAATTCATCTGCAGCAAGCAATGTTGGCTCACCCAGCAGCACGCGGCGGTGGCCGCGTGCGCGCAGGCGGCGATAGGCTTCCATCAGTTGCTCTGCCTGCTCTGCCGTCATCAGGCCGGTAGCGACCAGCGTTTCAAGAATGCGGATGTTGTCGGGCCAGCGCAGCAGTGCCGGCTGGGCATGGCTCCAGGCCAGCACGGCAAACTGCACCAGAAATTCGAGATCAACGATACCGCCCTGCCCCTGTTTGAGATCGAAATGACTGGCGTCGCTTTTATCGAGTTGCGCGCGCATCTTGTTGCGCATCTCCACCACGTCGCACCCGAGTTTTACTGTGTCGCGCTCACGCCCGAGAATTTTTGCGCGAATTGCATAAAAGTTTTCAGCGAGCTGCGGGCAGCCGGCAACCACACGTGCACGCACCAGTGCCTGATGCTCCCATGTCCAAGCATCTTTATCCTGGTAACGTGCAAAGCCGTTCAGGCTGGTGACCAGCAAACCTGAATTGCCGGATGGCCGCAACCGCATGTCCACTTCGTACAGAATGCCGTTGATGGTGCGTGTGTTGAGGATGTGGATAATTTTCTGGCCGAGACGCGCAAAAAACACGCTGTTGTCGATGGCGGTTTGTCCGCTGCCTGCATCGGCGAGTGTTTCGCCGCCGCCGGCTTCGTGTATGAAAACCAGATCCAGATCGGAGCCGTGGCCGAGTTCCAATCCGCCGAGTTTGCCGTAGCCGACAATGATAAAAGCGGGATCGCAGGCACTGCCGTCTTCGCGTTGCGGCGCACCGTGTTTTGCCACGAGCGGCTTCCAGGCCATCTGCAGCACGTAGGCGAGAATCGCTTCGGCAAGAAAGGTGAGATAGTCACTCACTTTCATCAACGGCAGGCGGCCCGTCACTTCGCAGGCCGCAGCGCGCAGGCTGTGCGCGCGTTTGAAGTGACGCAAGGTTTCCATTTGCGCTTCGAGATCCTCTTCCGGAATTCTCAACATCTGTTGTCGCAACAAACCGGATAACTCATCGCGCGAAGGCGCGACATCGCGGTACAGGTTGCGCGGGTCAATCAGCTCGTCCAGCAGCACAGGCCACGCTGCCAGTTGTTCCGCAATCCAGCTGCTGGCTTCCACCAGCACGATGAGTTGCTGCAACGCTTGCGGATTTTCGATCAGCAACACGAGATAGGATGAGCGCCGCAACACCGCGCGCAACAACGGCAGAACACGCGAAAAGACTTCGTCTGGCTGTGCGCAGGCTGCCAGCGACTTCAACAGAAGTGGCATGAAGCGGTTGAGGCGCTCGCGGCCGTCACCGGGCAGTGTCAGCAACGCCTTGTCGCTGCGCCAGTCGTGCAATAGTGTCTGCATGGATTCGGCAGCGGCAACGCCATGCTGGCACAGCAGCTCCGCTTCCTGTTCTGCATCGTGCTGGCCTTCCCACAGCGACTGCCAGACATCATCTTGCTGCGCGGCCTGCTCCTCCTGTGGTGGCGCAATCACGGCGGCAAAAATGCGCTGCACATGATGGCGGTGCACCTGCAGCTGCGTGTAGAAGCTTTCCCAGTTGTCGAAACCGGTCAGCCAGGCAATACGTGCTCTCTGTGTTTCATCACGCGGCAGCATCTGCGTCTGTTCGTCGCGCCAGGCCTGCAGCAGGTGTTCGACATCGCGCAGGAAAAAATACGCAGCTCGCAGTTGCTCCACATCCTCTGTCGCAAGAAAACCCTTGTGCTCAAGCCGGGTCAGCATCGGCACCACCGGTGCCGGTTGCAGGTCGCGATCACGTCCGCCGTGGATCAACTGGAACGATTGCACGATGAATTCTATTTCGCGTATGCCGCCCGCGCCCAGTTTGACATTGTCGGCCATACCTTTCTTTTTAACTTCACGTTCGATCTGGCGTTTGAGATCGCGCAGCGAAGCGATGGATGCGAAATCCAGATAGCGACGAAACGTGAAGTGCCGCAGCATGTCCAGCAGCGGCGCGGCCTGTTTGTCATCGCCACAGATCAGCCGCGCCTTGATCATCGCGTAGCGTTCCCAATCGCGGCCCTGCTGCTGGTAATACTGTTCCATGGCATCGTAATTCAGCACCAGCGCGCCGCTGTCGCCGTAGGGACGCAGGCGCATGTCGACACGAAAGACAAAACCGTCAGCAGTGTTCTTGTCGATGACGGTGATCAGTTTCTGGCACAGCCTGGTGAAGAATTCGCGATTGGCAACGCTGCGCGCCCTGGGCGTGCTGCTGTCTGGTTGTGTCTGGCCATTTTCATCGTAGGCAAAAATCAGGTCGATATCGGAAGAAAGATTCAACTCGAAAGCGCCGAGTTTTCCCATGCCCAGCACGAGCAGTTGTTGCGCTGTGCCGTTTTCGCTGCGCGGCGTGCCGAATTCAAGACACAGGCGAGGATAAAGGAAGTTGACTGCCTGCTGGATGCAGACATCTGCCAGTGCCGTCAATGCAGATGTGGTTTCCAGTGTCGTTGCGCGACGCGTGATGTCGCGCCAGATAATGCGCAGCATTTGCTGCTGGCGAAACAGGCGCAGTTCGCGCATCAGCGCATCTTCGCTATCGCAAGGCGCACAGCGCTCAGCCAGTTCGGTTGCAAAAACTGCTTCGTCAGGCTGCATGGCCAGCGGCGTGGCGCTCGAGAACAGCGCCAGCAGCCATTCAGGCTTTCTGCAACACCAGTCAAACGCGTATTGGCTGCCCAGCCAGACGCAAGCGAGTTCGTGCAGGAACGCAGCATCCGTACTTTGCTGTTGGAACCACTGTTGTTGGGCTTCATCCAGTTTTTCACGGAGTTGCAGTTGCTGGCGCTGGAAATCCGCGAGCCAGATGTCGGGCAGGATGCTTACGCGATACATGAGAGATTCTTTCTAGTTGAAGCGGTCCAGTGCTGGGGCAACACGCATGACTTCCTCGACGGTGGTCAGCCCCGCTGCGACTTTTTGTGCGCCGGACAGGCGCAAGGTGCGCATGCCTTCGCGCATGGCCTGTTGTCGCAACTGTGCGAGATCGGTCTTGTCGCTGACCAGTTCCTTGATGCTGTCGGTGAACGACAGGATTTCATAAATGCCTTCGCGGCCGCGATAGCCGGTGTTGCGGCATTCGAGGCAACCGACGGGTTTGTAGGCATGTGCAGGTGTCGCGACTTTCCACGGTCTGGTCAGCGCTTTCCAGGCTTCCTCATCAATGATGGTTTCTTCCTTGCAGTGTGGACACAGGCGACGCACCAGTCGTTGCGCCATGACGCCGAGCAATGTCGAGCGCAGCAGATAAGCGGGAATGCCGAGATCTTGCAGACGCGTAATGGCCGTCGGTGCGTCATTGGTGTGCAGCGTCGACAAAACCAGATGGCCTGTCATCGCAGCCTGCACAGCCATATCGGCCGTTTCCTGATCGCGGATCTCGCCAATCATGATGATGTCCGGATCCTGACGCATCAGCGTGCGCACACCGGTGGCGAAGTCGACATCAATCGCGCGGTTGACCTGCATCTGGTTGAAATTTTCCTCCACCATTTCGATCGGATCCTCGATAGTCGAGACATTCACTTCCGGTGTGGCGATCTGTTTCAGCGATGAATACAGCGTGGTGGTTTTGCCGGAGCCGGTAGGGCCGGTGACCAGCACAATACCGTTGGGCTGGTTGATCATCTGCGTCCAGCGCTTGAGATCGTCATTGATCAGGCCGAGCTCCGGGAAGGTTTTCACCAGGATTTCCGGATCGAAAATCCGCATCACCAGCTTTTCGCCAAATGCGGTAGGTAGTGTCGACATACGCAGCTCGACTTCGCTGCCGTCCGGTTTTTCCGTTTTGATGCGGCCGTCCTGCGGCTTTCGCTTTTCGGCAATATTCATGCGGCCGAGAATTTTGAGGCGACTGGTGACGGCAATCATCACGCGCGCCGGCAATTCGTAAACCTGGTGCAGCACGCCGTCGATGCGGAAACGCACCTTGCCGAATTCGCGGCGCGGTTCGATGTGAATGTCACTGGCGCGTTGTGCAAAAGCGTATTGCAGCAACCAGTCGACAATATTGACGATGTGCTGGTCGTTGGCTTCCGGATCTTTCAGTTCTGACAGTTTCAGCAGCTGCTCGAAATTGCCTATGCTGAGGTTGTTGCCGTAATTGTTGTCGCTGGCGTTGGAAACCGAACGCGACAGTGAATAGAACTCCACCATGTAACGTGCGAGATCGGACGGTTTGACGATGACGCGCTTGATGGTGCGTTTGGCGGTCTGGCGTATGCCTTCTTCCCATGTGTAGAGATAGGGTTGGGCGCTGGCGATGGTAATGTCATCGGCGGTGGCAGCGACACAGAGAATCTGGTGGCGCTTGGCAAAAGCGAACGACATGATGTCAGTCACTGCTGTGACGTTGATCTTGAGTGGATCGATATGGAAATGCGGCTGGCCGGATTTTTCTGCCAGCCAGTCGGTGAGGCGCTCCTCATCCAGCAGTTTGCCTGGGCGCTGCTGATCCTGCAGATTCTGTTTGGCAATGAACGAGAGCGGGTGCAGCAGCGCGTTCTCGCGCGAGCGCGGCGTGCCGGCCAGATAGTTGGCGTCGCGCTTGTCCATCAGGCCATCGGCCACCAGTTCGTCCAGTGTGTTGCGCATTTCCAGCAGACGCTCCGGTGGTCGGCTGGTGACAGGGCTGCTCATCGGCAAAATTCCAGATTGGTATGGGCCGATTGTAGCGGTATCCGCAGGTAAATCTGCAAGACAGACCGCAAAACCACTGGCGGCAGCACAAACAAAAACGCCCCGCAGTGCGGGGCGTCTCGTGCTGGGGGCACTTATTTGCCGATCTTGACCAACATGTAGTCGACGGTAGCTTTCAGCTCGTCGTCACTGCAGGCCATGCACAGGCCTTTGGGAGGCATGGCGTTGAAGCCGCCAATGGCGCTCTTGTAGAGGCCATCCTTGCCGCGTGCAGCAAGACGGGGTTCCCAGGCTGCTGCGTCACCGATTTTGGGTGCGCCTGCAGCGCCTGTGGAGTGACAACCGGTACAGGAGGTATTGAAAACCTGCTCGCCGGATTTGGCAGCACCACCCGCTGCGGCAACCGGTGCGGCGGCGCAGGGTTCACCAGCCTTGCACACCTGGCCAACCGGCGCGGTATTGGCAGCGGCCTTGTCTTCAGCCTGTACAGAAAAAGCACACAGCAGGGCAATGCCGGCTGCAACAGCGGAAAGCGATTTGATAAAGGTTTTCACGAGATGTCTCCTGTAGACAAGCTGAAAGCGGGGTGATTATAGCCCTGAGCTGCTGCCCGTGACAGTGACAGAAGATCGCAGCGCAGCAATCTTCTGCCTCAGGTCAAGCGTTTGCGCTACAGGAGACAGGCTCAGGCCTTCTTGTCGTCAAAGAAGGATTTCATGCCGTCAAACCAAGACGACTTCTTCGGCGAGTTGGCCTTGCCTTCAGTGCTGGACTGGAACTGGCGCAGCAGGTCTTTTTGCTGCTTGGTCAGGTTCACCGGTGTTTCGATGGTGACCTTGCAGATCAGGTCGCCGGCCTGTCCGCCGCGTATCGGCACTACACCCTTGCCACGCAAGCGGAATAACTTGCCGGTCTGGGTTTCTTCCGGCACTTTCAGCATCACCTTGCCGTCGAGTGTCGGCACTTCCAGGTCGCCGCCGAGTGCTGCATCGACAAAGCTGATCGGCACTTCGCAGTACAGGTTCTTGCCTTCGCGCTCGAAGATCTTGTGCGGGCGCACGGCGATCTGCACATAGAGGTCGCCGCTGGGGCCGTTGTCGGTACCGGCTTCGCCTTCGCCGGCGAGGCGGATGCGGTCACCATTGTCGACACCGGCCGGAATTTTCACCGACAGCGTTTTTTCTTCTTCCACGCGGCCGTGTCCACGACAGGTGCCGCAGGGGTCGCTGATGGTGGTGCCCTTGCCGCGACAATGCGGACAGGTCTGCTGCACGGCAAAAAAGCCCTGCTGCATGCGCACCTGGCCGATGCCGTTACAGGTCTTGCAGGTCACGGGTTTGGAGCCGGCCTTGGCGCCGGAGCCCTCGCAGGTTTTGCACGCGACCAATGTCGGCACGCGAATCTTGGTGCTGGTGCCGCGCACCGCTTCTTCCAGATCGATTTCGAGGTTGTAGCGCAGGTCCGAGCCGCGCTGCGGGCCGCCGCGCGCGCGCCCACCGCCACCACCGCCGAAAATATCGCCGAACACGTCGCCGAAAATATCGCTGAAATTGCCGAAGCCGGCGCCGCCAGCACCACCGCCCATGCCGCCGGTGCCGTCGAACGCGGCATGGCCCATGCGGTCATAAGCGGCGCGTTTCTGCGCGTCGCTGAGAATCTCGTAAGCCTCGGAGGCTTCCTTGAATTTCTCCTCGGCATCCTTGTCATCCGGATTGCGGTCCGGATGGAATTTCATAGCGTTGCGTTTGTAGGCTTTCTTGATTTCCGCCTCGTCCGCATCTTTCTTGACGCCCAGTACTTCGTAGTAATCGCGTTTGGCCATGGTGCTGTCTCGTTGCCCGTCATTAACACAAAAGCGCGGACGAACCGCGCTCTGTGTTGTTCGTCTTCAGCTGACTGGAATTACTTGTCTTTCACTTCTTCAAATTCCGCATCGACCACATCGTCGGCGCCGCCAGCAGCTTGTGCGCCGGCGTCACCTTGTTGTGCGGCTTCCGCATACATTTTCTGTGCGAGATTGCCGGACGCTTCCGACAATTTTTGCGCAGCCGCTTCGATGCGTTCCTTGTCATCGGTTTTCACGGCTTCGTCGACTTCTTTCAGCGCCGCTTCGATGGCGGTTTTTTCTTCGTCGCTGGCTTTGTCGCCGGCTTCGGTCAACGTCTTGCGTGTGGCGTGTGCCAGACCTTCCGCCATGTTGCGCGCAGTCACCAGCTCCTCGAATTTTTTGTCCGCTTCGGCATTGGCTTCGGCATCGCGCACCATTTGCTGGATTTCAGCATCGCTCAAGCCGGAAGACGCCTTGATAACGATGGACTGCTGTTTGCCAGTCGCCTTGTCTTTCGCGCTGACGTTGAGAATGCCGTTGGCGTCGATGTCGAAAGTCACTTCAATCTGCGGTACGCCGCGCGGTGCGGGCGGGATGTCCGCCAGATCGAAACGGCCCAGCGATTTGTTCTGTGTGGCCTGTTTGCGTTCACCTTGCACCACGTGAATGGTTACAGCGCCCTGATTGTCTTCTGCAGTCGAGAACACGTTGGATTTGCGCGTCGGGATCGTGGTGTTTTTCTCGATCAACGGTGTGGCCACGCCGCCCATGGTTTCGATGCCCAGCGTCAATGGTGTGACATCCAGCAGCAATACGTCTTTGACGTCGCCCGACAAGATAGCGCCTTGATACGCGGCGCCAATTGCCACCGCTTCATCCGGGTTCACGTCCTTGCGCGGCTCTTTACCGAAGAAGGCTTTTACTTTTTCCTGTACCAGCGGCATGCGCGTCTGGCCGCCGACGAGAATAACGTCGGCGATATCGGAGACTTTCAGACCGGCATCGGCCAGTGCAGTTTTCACCGGCGCCATGGAACGATCGACCAGGCCTTCTACCAGCGCTTCCAGTTTCGCGCGTGACAGCTTTACTACCAAGTGTTTCGGGCCTGTGTTGTCGGCCGTAATGTACGGCAGGTTCACTTCAGTTTGTTGAGAGGATGACAATTCGATCTTGGCTTTTTCAGCGGCCTCTTTCAGGCGCTGCATGGCCAGTGGATCACCTTTGAGATTGATGCCGTTGGTTTTCTTGAATTCTTCGGCCAGATAATCAATCAGTGCGAGGTCGAAATCTTCGCCGCCGAGGAAGGTGTCGCCGTTGGTAGACAGCACTTCGAACTGGTGTTCGCCGTCGACTTCCGCGATTTCGATAATTGAAATATCAAACGTACCGCCGCCGAGATCGTAAACAGCAATCTTGCGATCGCCTTCCTGCTTGTCCATGCCGAAAGCAATGGCAGCAGCGGTCGGTTCGTTGATGATGCGTTTCACTTCCAGGCCCGCGATGCGGCCAGCGTCTTTGGTGGCTTGACGCTGCGAATCGTTGAAGTAGGCCGGTACGGTGATAACCGCTTCGGTGACTTTCTCGCCGAGATAATCTTCAGCGGTTTTTTTCATTTTTTTCAACACTTCGGCAGAAATCTGTGGCGGCGCTTTCTTGTCGCCTTTGGCTTCTACCCACGCGTCGCCGTTGTCGGCAGCGATGATCTTGTACGGCACCATGCTGATGTCTTTTTGCACGACATCATCCTTGAAGCGACGACCGATAAGGCGCTTCACGGCAAACAGGGTGTTGGCCGGATTGGTGACAGCCTGACGTTTGGCGCTCTGGCCGACCAGCACTTCGCTGTCATCGGTGAAGGCGACGATCGATGGTGTGGTGCGATCACCTTCCGCGTTTTCGATAACTTTTACCTTGTCGCCTTCGAGAATGGCCACGCAGGAATTGGTGGTGCCGAGGTCGATACCGATAATCTTGCCCATGTGCTGTCTCCGCTGTGCCGCCCGTGGCGGCTATCAATTAACTTGGCTTGTATATTGGTCTGTTCAAATCGTTTTCAAGTAGGGGCAGGTCTTGTGCCTGCCCAGATGTTTTGTGGTGCGACGCCATCAGGGCGGGCACAAGGCCCGCCCCTACATCACGCCGATTTGGCCACTGCCACCATCGCCGGGCGCAACAGGCGGCCGTTGAGGCTGTAGCCCTTCTGCATCACGTCCACCACGGAATTGGGCGCGGCGTGCGGGGCGTCCAGCATGGCGATGGCCTGGTGGTGTTCCGGGTTGAAGTGTTCGCCGTGCGGGTTGATCAGGTTGACGCCGAATTTTTCCAGCGTCGCCAGCAGCGATTTCAGCGTCAGTTCCACGCCTTCACGGTTGGCCTCTTCTTCTGCCGGAATGGCGGCGAGGGCGCGCTCGAGGTTGTCGACGACCGGCAACAGTTCACCGGCGAATTTCTCCAGCGCGAACTTGTGCGCTTTCTCCACATCCTGTTCCGCGCGGCGGCGCACGTTCTGCATTTCGGCGGCGCTGCGCAGCACCTGTTCCCGCGCGCCGACCAGTTCGGCCTGCAGGGCGTCGAGCTGGGCTTGCAGGGTAGCTTCCGGGCTCAGTTCTTCAATGGATTCGGCGGGTGTTTCTGGTTCGGACACGGTAGGTTCTCCTCGAAAACAAGGGGTCAGAGTCAAAAGCGCTGGCGCGGGACTCTGACCCCAATGGATGGGCAGGGATATGGGGCCAGCTGGCAGCTTTTCAAGGCGCCCCCTACAATGCCCGCCGCAGTGAGGGGGGTAGAGGCGGATGATTCGAGCTAAGCACGGGGCGGCGGCAATACTGCTGGCGGCATTGTCGGCACTGCCGGTATTGTCGTCTGCCGGCCCGACGACAGAAGCATTGGCTGATGATCCCCAGTGGCTGGCCCTGCTGCATATGCGTCGTGGCTTGACGGGCACCTACCACAGCGAGGTCGACGCCGAGGACTTTTTCCTGTCCGGCTCGGATCACGATGCCGCTGCCGAACTGCAGGCGACGCTGGAAGCCCTGCAGTCGCGCGGTGTCGGCCCCGGCAGCGCCTGGTGCCGCTTCCCGGCGCGGGCGCAATTTCTGGCTGGCCATTTCAGTCTGCAGGCGCCGGAAGGCCTGCAATGCGCAGAGCTGGACAACTGGCGTGCGCAATTCCACAGCGACGAGGCGGTGCTGGTGTTTCCCGAGCCCTACATGGGCAATGTCGCCTCGATTTTCGGCCACACCTTCCTGCGACTGGACTCTGCGGACAAGCGCGCCCACCCGGTCCTGCTGTCCAAGGCCATGAGCTACTACGCCGACGTCGCTTCAGCCGGCAATACCGTGAGCTACATCGCCAAGGGGCTGGCGGGCGGTTTCGAGGGTGTGATCGAAGTGGCGCCGTATTTTCGCAAGCTGCGCAAGTACAGCGACAACGAAGATCGCGACATCCGCGAATACCGGCTGGCGCTGACGCCGGCGCAAATCCGTTTGTTCATTGACCATGCCTGGGAAGTGCGCGGCCACAGCTTCCATTACTTCTTTTTGACGGAGAATTGCTCCTATCGCCTGATCGCCATGCTCGACGTGGTGTCGCCCACACATCGCGTGCGCGAGGTGTTCAACTGGGATGCGATGCCGGTGGATACGGTCACCGCATTGCGCGATAACCACCTGATAGCCGCCGAAAAGTATGTACCCTCCAATCGCAAGCGGTTTTACGAGGCGGTGGCGGCGCTGACACCGGCGCAGCGTGCACAGCTGCTGGCGCTGGCTCGCGGTGAGGTGCACGACGACGATGTAGAGGACCTGCACGTGCTGTCACTGGCGGCGGATTACAGCGCGATGCGTGTGCGTACCGATCCAGCGCACGCCGGCGTGCACGGCGCCCAGGTCAACCGTTTGATACGCCGCCAGGCCGACTCTGGCCAGCTGCCGCCGGTGACAGTGACGCAATTGCAAGGCAGTGACCCTACGGTGACCGGTCACCGCCAGATGCGTGCGCAGGCCGGGTTCAGCCATGAAGAAGGCCATGATTTCCTGCAGTTGGGCCTGCGCGCGGCCTACCACGATTTTTATGATCCGCAACAGGCGTATCAGCCGGCGACCTCGCTGGAAGTGCTGGACCTGCGCCTGCGCCGTGACCTGGCGGACGGCGATATCGGTCTGGAGCGCATGCGCTGGTTCGCACTGGGTTCCTACAACAGCCGCGATGATTTCTTCAAGCCGCAATCCTGGGGCTTCAGCCTGTCGCGCCAGCGCGAGCTGATCGAGGGCGAACCGGAGCTGTTGCATGTCGTCGACGGCTATCGCGGACTGGCATTGGATTGTGGTGAATGGCTATGCCACGGCGAGGTGATCGCCGGCGTGCTCGGCGGCAGTGCGCTGGATCTGGGCTGGACGGCTCGTGCCGGCCTGCGCGCCGGGGCGCTGTATCAGCACGGCCCCTGGAGTGTTTCGGCGGACATCAGTGAACAGCAATACCTGGCAGGCGAGCATCGCGCCGTTGCCGGTATCGCGCTGGGTGCCGGTTATACCCTCGCACGGGACACGGCGCTACAGGCCAGCTACCAGCGCGAGGATGACGGCGCAGGCAACCGGGAAATCCTGATGCTGTCGCTACGCCAGTTTTTCTGAGCTGATTCAGGGTTGGGCTGGCGCTGCAGGCTTGACCTTCACCGCCGGCTTGGCTGGCGCAGAGGGTTTGACTGGCGCAGAGGGCTTCACGGTCGCCGGGCCGCGCTTGTCTGCATTGTCGCCGACGCCGTTATTGTTCTTGTCTGCCCACTCGGCAGCGTCAAGCGGGAAGGCATCCTTGTCATTGGCGCGCTTGTCGCCGTCGATATCCGGATCACAGGCATCACCCAGTTTGTCCTGATCGGTATCGAGCTGATCGGCATTGGCCACCGCCGGGCAGTTGTCTGCCTTGTCCGGCACGCTGTCGGCATCATTGTCGTCGTCGCAGCTGTCACCCACGCCATCGCCGTCGCGGTCTTTCTGGTCCTTGTTGGCCGCCAGCGGGCAGTTGTCGCGCTTGTTGGCGATGGCATCGCTGTCGCTGTCGTCATCACAGGCATCGCCCATGCCGTCCTTGTCGGTATCGGCCTGGTCGACGTTGGTCTCGCGCGGGCAGTTATCGCTGGTATCTGCAAAGCCGTCGTTGTCGTCATCGGCATCCTGTTCGTCGCCGGAGCCATCGTTGTCGAGGTCGCGCGGATATTTGTCATCCAGATTGGCGGTGCCATCGTGGTCGGCATCGAAAAACAGGGTCGCCACTTCCGTCTCCTTGTGATCGTTGCTGCCCCAGCATTTCACGCCTTCACTGTCGAGCGCACAGCTGTGGTACCAACCGGCGCTGACGGCAGCCAGCGGCGGCTTGAGCAGCTCGGCCGGCGGCGTGGTCTGGCCGCGTTCTTCCGCGCCCCAACACACCACGCCGCTGTCGTCGAGCGCGCAGCTGTGATCAAAACCGGCGCTGATCATGCGCGGATTTTTCAGTGACGGAATGACTCGCTCCTTGTAAGCCGGCGGGTCTGCTTTCTCGTCGAAATAGATGTCGCCCCAGCAATGCACGCCATTGTCATCGAGCGCACAACTGTGATGGTTGCCCGCGCTGACCATGCGCGGGTTCAGCAAGGCCGGTGCATTGAGTTGCAGGGACCAGTTGTCGCCCCAGCACTTCACGCCCTCTTCATCAATGGCGCAGCTGTGATAGCCGCCCGCACTGACCATGCGCGGCTTTTTCAGGGTCGGCACTTCAAGCTGGCGATGGCTGTTGTCACCCCAGCATTTGACGCCCTTGCTGTCGAGCGCGCAGCTGTGAAACCAGCCCGCCGAAACCTGCAGCGGTTTGACCAGCGCCGGCGCTGTGGCCTTGCCGTGACTGTTGTCGCCCCAGCATTTCACACCTTCGGCATCCAGCGCACAGGCGTGTGTGCTGCTGACACTGACCTGCACCGGCTTGTCCAGCACTGGCGTTTTGCCGAAGCGAGCGTCCTCACCCCAGCAGCTGATGTTGCGGTCGTCGATGGCGCAGTTGCGGCGGTAGCCGGCGCTGATGCTGTAGTCGGCACGGCTTGTGTCGCGGCCGGCGGCCTGTTCGTAGCTGTCGGTCAGTCCGTCGAAATCGCTGTCATCCGCAACCTGTGAAAACAGGCCCGTGCAGGCGGTGGCGGCAAGAAACAGGACAGATAGACGTTTGATGACAGTCATGGCAACTCGATGCAAGAGGGTGAATACGGCGGGTGCCTACATTAACGGGAATTACGCTAACACAGACAGGGCCCGCCACAAAAAAAGCCCCGTAAACGGGGCTTTTTTATCAGGCTTGTCTGAAAGCGAATATCAGGCTTTCGGGCCGGCAGCGAGAATGGCATCGCTGACGTCGAACTTCTTGATGTTTTCCTGGAACAGGCCAGCCAGTTTCTTGGCTTGTGCATCGTATTCGGCCTTGTCTTCCCAGGTGGTGCGCGGGTTCAGATACTTGCTGTCCACATCCGGAATGGCCTTCGGAATGGTCAGGTTCAGGTAGTCCAGCTGTTCGGTTTCACAGCCGATCAGCGCGCCGCTCTGGCAGGCAGCAACCACTGCACGCGTCACCGGAATCGGGAAGCGCGAGCCCTTGCCGCCGGGGCCGCCGGCACCGCCGGTCCAGCCGGTGTTGACCAGATAGACCTGTGAGCCGAAGTCGTCGATGCGCTTCATCAACAGCTTGGCGTATTCCATCGGCTTGCGCGGCATGAACGGCGCGCCGAAGCAGGTGGAAAACGCAGGCTGGATGCCCGGTGCCGCGCCCAGTTCGGTAGAGCCCACGCGCGCGGTGTAGCCGGACAGGAAGTGATAGGCCGCAGCTTCTTTTGACAGGATGGAAACCGGTGGCAGTACGCCGGAGACGTCGCAAGTCAGGAAAATCACCACTTTCGGCTCGCCGGCCGCATTCAGCAGCACGCGCTTGGCAACGTGCTCCAGCGGGTAGGAGCAGCGGCCGTTTTCCACGGTGCGCACCTGACCGTCCTGCGTGTCGGTCACTTCCAGATTGCTGTAGTGTGCCTGGCGATGTTCATCGACATGCACGTTTTCAACGATGGAACCGAAGCTGATGGCTTCCCAGATCACCGGCTCGTTCTTGTGCGAGAGGTCGACGGTCTTGGCATAGCAGCCGCCTTCGATGTTGAACACCGAGCCTTTGGCCCAGCCGTGCTCGTCGTCGCCGATCAGGTAGCGGTCGGGGTCGGCCGACAGCGTGGTCTTGCCGGTGCCGGACAGACCGAAGAACAGGGCGACATCGCCTTCTTCGCCGACGTTGGCGGAGCAGTGCATCGGCAGTACATCTTTTTCCGGCAGCAGGAAGTTCTGCACCGAGAACATGGCTTTCTTCATTTCACCGGCGTAGCGCATGCCGGCAATCAGCACCTTGCGGCTGGCGAAGTTGAGGCAGACGATACCGTCGGAGTTGGTGCCGTCGCGCGCCGGGTCACACTGGAAGGAGGCGACGTTGAGGATCGTCCATTCTTCCTTGCCTTTCGGATTGTATTTTTCCGGGCGGATGAACATGTTGCGCGCGAACAGGCCCTGCCACGCGGTTTCGGTGTTCACTTTCACCGGGATGTAATGCTCGTCGTGGGCGCCGACGTGCAGATGGGATACAAAGCGGTCTTTCTGGGCCAGATAGGCTTCCACGCGCTCCCACAGGGCGTTGAACTTGTCTTGCGGGAAAGGCTTGTTGACGTTGCCCCAGTCGATGGCGTCAGCCGTGGACGGCTCCTGCACGATGTAGCGGTCAGCCGGTGAACGGCCCGTGCGCTTGCCGGTAGTCACCAGCAGGGCGCCGGTGTTGGTCAGTGTGCCTTCGCGACGAACCAGTGCCTGCTCGATGAGGGCGGCGGCTGTCAGTTCACTGTAAACCTTCGTATCTTCGATTGCGCTCATTGTGTTCCTGTCGGCGGTGGCCGATCTCCGGTTACCAGAAAGGATGCCGCCCGATAAGGGGCGGGGCGGCTATATTACAAAAAAAGCTCTCAGCGCGACAGCAGTACGGCCTTGTCCGTGCGCGCCACCAGCTTCAGGCCGTAGCGCGACAGCAGATCCTGCTCGTAACGCGCGCTGGCCAGCACGAATATCCGTTGGTGACTTTGCAGTCTTGCAGCAAATGCAGCCTCGTCGATCAGCCACTCCCGGGCCTCCGGCTGGTTCTGCAAGCCGAGGTAGAACTCGCGGCGCCAGTTGTCTTCCTTCATGATCTCCGGATCAGTCCAGTCATCGACAACCGTGATCGGCGCCGTAGTGTGCAGGTACATCGGCAAGTCCTGGTAGTACCTGCGGTAAGTGATCACTGTGTCGCCGGCCTGCATGCGCGACTGCAGCTCACGCGCCAAGGGCCGGATGCTGTTGCGATCGAACTGCAGGGCCCCCACCAGCACGCCGAGGATCAGCAGCGCACCGACTGCTGGCAAAAAACGCGTGGCACGCAGGCTCGCCGGTTGTGCATGGCTCGCTTCGGCCAATGTCTGGCGGCGATCCAGGTAATCGCCCAGCAGCAGTGCCAGTGGCGGCAGCACCGGCAGGATGTAACCGACGATTTTCGAGGCAGGAATCGAGAAAAAAACCAGGATCAAGGCCGGCCACAGCAACAGCATCTGCCGCACATCGCGATCCGCCAGCGCCTGCGCGCCCCAGGCACAGCGCAGTTGGTTGTACAGGGCTTTCGGCAGCCACAGCGTCCACGGCAACATGCCTGCCAGAATCACCGGCACGTAAAACCAGACAGGCAATTCGTTGTTGAAGCCGGTGCCGGAAAAACGCTCGAACTGCTGGTAAATGAAGAAATAATGCAGAAATTGCGGATTCGCCTTCTGTGCCGCCGCAAACCACGGCCAGCACACCGCCAATACGATCAGCAGGCCGCTGACGAAATACCAGTGCGGCAGCTCGCGCCAGCGCCAGCCGGCGAGCACCCAGCTGCCGACCACCATGGCCGGAAACACGAAACCGATCAGCCCCTTGGTGAGAATGCCGAAGCCGATCGCCATCCACGCCAGCCAGTACAGGCTGCGGCGCGGGCGCGATCCGACAGGCTGCGTGCGGCCGAGCAGAAACAGGCAAATCGCACAGGTCACCAGCACGGCGATCTCGATATTCATGTCCGCGTACTGCGAGGCGAGAAAATATAGCGGGTTGCTGGCCAGCGCCGCTGCCGACCACCACGCCGCGCGCCGCGAGAACAGCTGCCAGGCGGTGATGAACACCATCGCCACGCCCAGCACACCGAACAGGGCCGGCATCAGACGCACGCTCCACTCGCTGACGCCGAAAACCTTGTACGAAACGGCCTGCAACCAGTAATACAGCGCCGGCTTGTCGAGAAAAACGATGCCGTTGACGCGCGGCGTGACGTAATCCCCCGTCAACACCATTTCCCGCGCCACTTCCGGGTAGCGGCCTTCGTCCGGCACGCTGAGCGGGCGTATGCCCAGCAGCAACAGGAAGCACGGCAGCAGGATCAGCAACAGCAGGCGCAGGTCGCGACGTAGCGACGGGGTGGCAATCGGGTTGTTCAAAATGATTCCTCGGGGGTGGGCGGCAGGGTAAGCTTGCACGCCGTGACTTAAACCACACTTAACAGGACGATGCTCCCATGCCGAGCCGGGAACCCGTGCCAACAACGGGCGTGGTGCACAGCAAGCACGTAGCCAACGAAAAGCGCATCGTGCTGTGCGCCGACGATTTTAGCCTGAACGCCGCCGTGAATGCAGGCATTGTCGAACTGCTGGCAGCACAGCGCCTGTCGGCCACCGGCTGCATGACGCAATCGTCCGGCTGGCGTCAGGATGCCCATTTGCTGCTGCCGTTTCGCGGTCAGGCCGATATCGGCCTGCACTTCAATCTCACGCATCCCTTTCCCGGCGCCCTGTGTTTCCCTTTGACCCAGTTGATGTGGCGATCACAACTGCGCCTGCTGCCCTGGCAGCGGATTCGCGACAGCCTGCGCGCGCAACTTGATGCCTTTGAAGACGCGCTGGGCATGCCACCCGACTTTATCGACGGCCATCAGCATGTGCACCAGTTCCCGCAGGTTCGCGAACTGCTGGTGGACGAATGCCTGCGTCGCTACCGCGGCCGGCTGCCGTGGGTGCGCTCGCTGGGCAACATGCCGGGCGAATCCGGCTTGAAAACCGCCGTGCTGCGCATGATGGGCGCTACCGCACTGCAGCACTTGTTGCTCCGGCACGGCTTTGCACACAACAGCGCTTTCGGTGGCGTCTACGATCTGCGCCCCGATCCACAGTGGGGTCTGCGCCTGCAGGGCTGGCTGCAGGCCCTGCCGGACAAGGCACTGATCATGTGCCACCCGGCCAGCGCGCTGGACGCCAGCGATGTCATTGCCGCCGCCCGGGTGGAGGAGTACTGGTTTCTGGCCAGCGCACAGTGGCCGGCGCTGATGGCAGACTGCCGGATCGTACTGGGCAGGCAGCCAAAGGTATCCCTGTAAACCAGACTTGTCTTTTTGAGTTGACAGTCGGCGGCCGGGGACTATGATCACGGCCTGAATCCAACTGCCGAACACCTTGCCATGACTGCTACCGCCCCGCGCCACGACGGCCTTCGTTATGACTGGACGCGCGCCGAGATCCTCGCGTTGTTTGATCTCCCCTTTAACGACCTGATGTTTCGCGCCCAGCAAGTGCACCGCGAGCATTTCGATCCAAACCAGGTGCAAGTGAGTACCCTGCTCTCCATCAAGACTGGCGCCTGCCCTGAAGACTGCAAGTACTGTCCGCAGAGCGGCCACTACGACACCGGCCTCGATAAAGAGAAATTGCTGGAGGTGGAGAAAGTGATAGAAGAGGCGCGCGCCGCCAAGGCCAACGGCTCCTCGCGCTTCTGCATGGGTGCCGCCTGGCGCTCGCCGGCCGAAAAAGACATGCCCTATGTGCTGCACATGGTGCGCGAAGTGAAAGCGCTGGGCATGGAAACCTGCATGACGCTGGGCATGCTGGATGCCGACAAATCGAAACGTCTTGCCGAAGCCGGTCTCGATTACTACAACCACAATCTCGATACGTCGCCAGAATTTTATGGCGAGATTATCACCACCCGCACGTACGCGGATCGCCTGGAAACGCTGCAACACGTGCGTGATGCCGGCATGAAAGTCTGCAGTGGCGGCATTGTCGGCATGGGCGAAACCCAGAATGATCGCGCCGGATTGTTGCAGCAACTGGCAAATCTGAATCCGCATCCGGACTCGGTACCGATCAACAATCTGGTGAAAGTGGAAGGCACACCATTGGAAAACGAAGGCGAGCTGGATGCATTTGAATTTTTGCGCACGATTGCCGTGGCGCGCATCCTGATGCCGAAATCCTACGTGCGCCTGTCTGCCGGTCGCGAAACGATGAACGAGCAGATGCAGGCGCTGGCGTTTCTCGCTGGCGCGAATTCCATTTTTTACGGCGAGAAATTGCTGACCACGCCGAACCCGGCGGCGCACAAGGATCAGCAATTGTTTGCCAAACTGGGTATTAACAAAAAAGACGGCATCCATTCACAACAGCGCATAGTCTGCGAAAGTGCTGCTGCGCCGCAGGAAGAACATCCGCTGTTCTATAACGCCTGTGCATGAACAGCTGGCAAGTACGCTGGCAGCAACAACTGGCCGAACGCGAGCAACAGCATCTGCTGCGTCGCGTGCGCGTGTGTGACAGCGCGCAAGGCAGTCGCACATTCATCAGCAATGATTATCTCGGCTTCGCCAATCACCCTGCACTGAAAAAGGCACTAGTCGATGCTGCCGGGCAGTATGGCGTCGGCAGCGGCGCCTCGCATTTGCTCGGCGGCCATTCGCGCGCGCACCAGCAGCTGGAAGAAGCACTCGCCGCTTTTACCGGACGCGAACGCGCACTGCTTTTTTCCACCGGCTACATGGCCAATCTCGGCGTGCTCACGGCACTGTTACAAAAAGGCGATTGCGTGCTGCAGGACAAACTCAATCATGCATCACTGATCGACGGTGGCCTCTCTTCCGGCGCCGAGTTTCGCCGTTACCTGCACGCTGATGTATCGAGCCTGCAAAAACACCTGCTGCGCTGCGCCGACAGAAAAACACTGGTCGCGACGGATGGCGTGTTCAGCATGGATGGCGATATTGCGCCATTGCCCGAACTTGCAGCACTGTGTGCGGAGCACGATGCGCTGTTGATGGTGGATGATGCGCACGGTTTCGGCGTGCTAGGCAAAACCGGCGCTGGTAGCTGCGAGCATTTTTCACTGGCGCAACAGGACGTGCCGATACTGATGTGCACACTCGGTAAAGCGCTGGGTAGTTTCGGTGCTTTTGTGGCGGGCTCGAACGAACTGATCGAGATGTTGGTTCAGTTTTCGCGCCCATACATCTACACCACAGCCATGCCGCCGGCACAAGCTGCTGTTACATCAGCTGCGCTGCGGTTATTGCAAACGGAAAGCTGGCGACGCGAAAAACTGCAACACAATATCGATTTTTTTCGTGCGCAGGCAAAGCAACGCGCGCTGCCCGTGCTGGACTCCATCACCGCCATCCAGCCTCTGCTGGTTGGAACCAGTGCGCGCGTGATGCAAGTGGATGAAATATTGCGCGCGCGGGGTTTTCTGGTGGGCGCCGTGCGGCCGCCAACAGTTGCCGAGGGCGCTGCGCGCCTGCGCATTACGCTCAGCGCCGAGCACAGCGAGAACGATATTGCACAATTGCTGGATGCCGTACACAAAGCCCTGCAGGTGACGCCGTGAAAGCACCATTGATACTGCTGCACGGCTGGGGTTTCAGCAGCCAGATCTGGCGCCCGCTTATTGAGTCGCTACACACAAAAAACATCGACGACGTTTTTGCTATTGACTTGCCGGGCTTCGGCTCGGCGTACAACGAATCTGTGGCATCACTGGATGAATTGCTGGATTACATCGTCGAGCAACTGCCGGAAAAATGTTTTCTCGGTGGCTGGTCACTGGGCGGCATGCTGGCAATACAAATCGCTGCACGCTGGCCTGAGCGCATCGCAGGCATCATCACCATCGGCAGCAATTTGCATTTCACGCAAACCGAGGAATGGCCCGGCATGCCCGCGCAGGACTTTCTCGGCTTCTGCGAACGCTTTGCCGCACAGCCCGAAAAAACCTGGACACGTTTTCTGGCATTGCAAACGCGTGGCGATAGCGACGCCGAACGCAGTGCTGCATTGTTGCAAACATTCGCCGACTTCAGTGCCTTGCAGCCACAAACAGCAGCGCGCTTGCTGGCAATACTGGGTGAAATCGACAACCGCGCGATATTTTCTGCTTTGTCAGTACTCGGTTTGCATGTGCTGGGTGAATGTGATGCCATCACGCCGTCGATGATTGCTCCCTTACTGCGTGAGCAAAATGTATCGCAGCAAATACAGGTGCTGCACGGCAGTAGCCATGTCATGCCGTTATCGCGTACAGCACCACTGGCGGCAAGCATCACCGCGTTTCTGGGCGGTGATGTTACAGCGCTTCCCAAACAGCAGATTGCCCGTTCCTTTTCACGCGCCGCATCCAGCTATGACGCCGCCGCAAAACTGCAGCGCGCCGTCGGCACGGCACTGCTGGCCAGTCTGCCGGCAGAACTCGGCAGCACGGTTGTTGATCTCGGCTGCGGCACCGGCTTCGTCACGCGCGGCCTGCGTGAAAAAGCCGATAGCGCTACGGTGATCGCATTGGACTTGGCCGGCGGCATGATTGCGCATACACGCGATCATCTCGACCGTGTTCTTTGTCTGCAAGCCGACATGCAACAATTACCGCTGGCGGATTGTGGTGCCGATACACTGCTGTCCAGTCTGGCGCTGCAATGGGTTGAAGATGTTGCCGCCTGTTTCTGTGAGTGGCGGCGCGTGCTGAAGCCTGGCGGCAGGCTTTTTTTTGCGACCTTTATGCCGGGCACCCTGCGCGAACTCGAGCAGTGCTGGCGCGCAGTAGATGATGACGTGCACGTCAACCGCTTCGTCTCGCAGCAGCACCTGGAGCAAGCATTACATGAAACAGGTTTTTCGCATGTTGAATGCGTTACCGCGACGCACACACTCTATTACCCGCAGTTGCGCGACCTTGCCGTTGAATTGAAGGCGATAGGCGCACACAACATGAATGCAGGCAAACCTGCCGGCCTCACTGGCAAACAGCGCTGGCAACAACTGCAATCTGCTTACGAATCATTGCGCACCCCCCGCGGGCTGCCGGCCAGTTATGAGGTGTTATATGTTTCAGCAAGTTGATAAGCGATGGTGGAAAATCTGTTTTTGGTGTTTGTGGTCTGCTGCAACTGCGTTGATGGTATTGCCGACACCGGATCTCCCTGCAATCAATCTGTGGGACAAGGGGTGGCATGCAATGACATTTGCTGCATTGATGCTGCTGGCATGGTTGGGATATCGCGACCGGCATTCACCTCTGCAACTTGCAAGTTTGTTGCTTGCATACGGTGTTGGAATCGAATGCATACAGTTCTTCATTCCGTCACGCAGTTTCAGTATTCTGGATATGCTGGCAGACAGCACGGGTATTTTTCCGGTTTGTGTTGCCGTTATGAAACTTGGCCGCAGATGAGTCGCCAGGTATTGTTCGTCGCCGGAACTGACACCGGCGCAGGAAAGACATTCGCAACTGCGCGCTTGCTGCAGCAAGCGCGCGCCAAAGGTCTGTCCAGTCTGGGCTTGAAGCCGCTGGCAGCGGGGTCGGTGTTTGTTGATGGCGAATGGAAAAATGATGATGCCCTGCTGTTGCAGCAGGCGAGCAGTGTGCAGCTGCCGTATGCCGACGTGAACCCTTTCTGTTTTGTGGAAGCTGTCGCGCCACATATTGCCGCGCAAAAAAATGGTATCTCGCTGACAGCTGAGAAAATCGCCGGTGCTGTACAGTCAACAATGCAAAAAGTCGATTTTGATTACTGCCTTATCGAAGGCGCCGGCGGTTGGCTCACGCCTCTGAATGCACAGGAAACGCTCGCTGATGTTGCCAGACATTTGCAGTTGCCGGTGATTCTGGTGGTGGGCATGAAACTCGGCTGTTTGAATCATGCACTGCTGACGGCGCAAGCGATACACGCCGACGGCTTGCGGTTGCACGGCTGGATCGCCAACGATCTCGGCGCGCCGATGCCGTACCTGCAGCAAAATATCGAGACACTGGAAACCATGCTCAACGCGCCGCGCATTGCGCTGTAAGCATCAGAAAAAAAATCAAGGCCAACGCTGCACCACATCCAGCATGCGATTGGCATAGCCCCACTCGTTATCAAACCACACCAGCACTTTGACCAACTGGCCACTGGCGCGCGTCTGACTGGCGTCGACAATGCCGGAGTGTGCGTCGTGATTGAAATCACAGGAGGCCAGCGGCTCTTCGGTGTAAGCGAGAATGCCGCGCAAGCTCGATTGCGACGCCGCCTGCAACACGGCATTCACGCGCGCAGCGTCGACGGGCTTTTCCAGCAACACAGAGAGATCAATCGCCGACACATTCTGCGTCGGCACGCGCAGTGCCTGCGCTTCGAACTTGCCATGCAAGTGCGGCAGGATACGCTCGATGCCACGCGCAAGCTTGGTATCAATGGGAATGATCGAATGCAGCGCAGCGCGCGTCTTGCGTAAATCGGTATGGTGATAGGCATCCAGTACCGGCTGATCATTCATCGCCGAATGAATGGTGGTGATCACACCGTTCACCACGCCAAACTGCTCATCGAGAATCTGGATCACCGGCACGATGGCGTTGGTGGTGCAGGATGCACACGACACCACGGTCTGTTGCGTATTCAGCAGGTGATCGTTCACGCCGCAGACAATCGCCGCATCGATATCGTGATCCGCCGGTTGCGAAAACAGCACTCGCTTCGCACCAGAGCGCAGATGCTGCTCGGCATGCGCACGCGTCGAGTAAACCCCCGAGCATTCGAGCACAACATCGACATCGTGTGAGCGCCAGTCGAGCGCATCCAGCGAGTCGTGTGCGGTGAGCGCGATGCGATCACCGTTGACGATCAGTGTGTCGCCATCCAGCTCCAACGCGCCGGGAAAACGCCCGTGCGTGGAATCGTAACGCGTGAGATAGGCCACCGCCTCTGCCGTCGCCGGCTCGTTGATGGCCACCACCTGCAGCAGGTTGCGTGCACCGCTTTCATACAGCGCGCGCAACACGCAGCGACCGATACGGCCGAAACCATTGATGGCCAGCCGTGTCGTCATGGTTTTATCCCAGCAATCCTTTCGCGGTGGCCACTACGTTGTCTACCGTAAAGCCATACTCCTTGAACAGCGCACCGGCCGGAGCTGATTCGCCGAAGCGATCCACGCCGACCACGCGGCCGTCGAGGCCGACGAACTTGTACCAGTAGTCTGGGTGCGCGGCTTCGATGGCGACGCGCGCGCGCACGGCGGCGGGCAGTACGGCTTCGCGGTAGCTGGCGTCCTGTGCGCTGAACAGTTCGGCGCAGGGCATGGACACCACGCGCACACTATCGCCGAGCTGCTGTGCAGCATCCATCGCCAGACCCACTTCCGAGCCAGTGGCGATAAGGATCAGCTTCGGCGTGCCCACGGAATCCTTGAGGATGTAACCGCCCTTGGCAATGTCAGCCACCTGCTGGCTGCTGCGCGCCTGGTGCGGCAGATTCTGGCGCGAGAAGATCAGGGCGCTGGGGCCGGTTTTGTGTTCGATGGCCGATTTCCAGCTCACGGCAGATTCCACCGTATCGCACGGGCGCCAGGTACGGAGGTTTGGGGTGGCACGCAGGGCGGAGAGCTGCTCCACCGGTTGGTGGGTCGGGCCGTCTTCGCCGAGGCCGATGGAATCGTGGGTGTACACAAACAGCACGCGCTGCTTCATCAGCGCCGCCATGCGTACGGCATTGCGGGCGTATTCCATGAACATGAGGAAGGTGGCGCCGTAGGGCACGAAACCGCCGTGCAGGGCGATGCCGTTCATGATGGCGCTCATGCCGAACTCGCGCACGCCGTAGTACAGATAGTTGCCGCTGGCATCATCCGCCGACACGCCTTTGCAGCCTTTCCACAAGGTGAGGTTGGAGCCGGCCAGATCGGCCGAGCCGCCGAGAAATTCCGGCAGCAGCGGGCCGTAGGCGTTGAGCGTGTTCTGGCTGGCCTTGCGACTGGCGATGGTCTCGCCTTTCTCCTGGCAGGCAGCGATGTAAGCGCTCGCTTGCTCGGCAAAGCTTGCAGGCAAATCACCTGCCATGCGGCGCTTGAATTCTGCGGCCAATGCGGGATGCGATTCGGCATAGGCAGCAAAGCGGCTGTTCCAGTCAGCTTCCGCTTGCGCGCCTTTCGCTTTGGCGTCCCAGCCGGCGCGAATCTCGGCCGGAATCTCGAATGGTGCATGCGGCCAGTTCAGCTGTTGGCGGGCCAGCGCGATTTCGTCGGCACCCAGCGGCGCGCCGTGGCAGTCTTCCTTGCCCTGCTTGTTCGGTGAGCCGAAGCCGATGATGGTTTTGCAGATAATCAGGGTCGGCTTGCTTGTCTCGGCGCGCGCGCTTTCAGTCGCTTGCTGGATGGCGGCGCTGTCGTGGCCGTCGATGGGGCCGATCACCTGCCAGCCGTAAGACTCGAAACGCTTGGCCGTATCGTCGGTGAACCAGCCCGGTGCGCCGTGACCGCCGGCGACTTCACCGTCAATCGAGATGCCGTTGTCGTCATAAAAGGCGATCAGCTTGCCCAGGCCCAGGGTGCCGGCCAGCGAGCAGGCCTCGTGCGAGATGCCTTCCATCAGGCAGCCATCGCCGAGGAAGGCATAGGTGTAATGATTGACGATGGCATGGCCGTCACGATTGAACTGCGCGGCGAGCTCCTTTTCAGCCTGCGCC
>CAZDWC010000005.1:0-309582 GCA_964509075.1 uncultured Pseudomonadales bacterium
CGGCGCCGGCGCGCAGAACATGCGTGAACTGCTGAAGCAGATGCAGGTGCTGGGCAATGTGGTGGCGGATGAGCTGGCGAATCCCGCGTCTGCGATTCTCGATATCGACCGCAAAGTGGCGGCGACCATGCGCGCATCGGATTTTCCGGCGCAGCAATTCGGCGCGCCATTAGCCGGCAGCCTGATCCCGTGGATCGACACCAAACTCGACAACGGTCAGAGCCGTGAGGAATGGAAAGGGCAGGCCGAGACCAACAAGATTCTTGGTCTGGATGGCAACGGCATCATCCCGATCGACGGCCTGTGTGTGCGCATCGGCGCCATGCGTTGCCACAGCCAGGCGCTGACCATCAAGCTCAAGCGCGAAGTGCCGGTTTCCGAGGTCGAAGCCATGCTGGCATCAGCCAATGACTGGGTAAAAGTGGTGCCGAACGACAAGCCGGTCACGGTGCAGGAGCTCACACCGACGGCAGTCACCGGCACCTTGTCTGTGCCGGTCGGGCGTATCCGTACACTGAATATGGGCAAGGACTACCTGTCGGCGTTCACCGTGGGTGACCAGTTGCTGTGGGGTGCAGCCGAGCCGCTGCGCCGCATGCTGCGCATCATCGTCGAAGCCTGATCTGGATGGGGGGGCGAAAGGCTCCCCATCAGTGATCGAGTTGGCAAAAAGCCCATGTTTGCCAGCTAGTTACGTCAGAATTTGAATCTGTATTCTAGCTTTTTGGGTTTTTATCCTGTAAATTCACGCGAGCTTGGTGTATTCAGGCTGCTGTCTTGGGTAGTGTCAGCGTCGCTCAAACCACATGAAACGCCGTATTGGCGATAAAAAAGGGCAGGTCTATGGATCGTAAATTTGTCATCGCACTCTCTTCACTGGCAGGCAGCATGATGCTGACGGAAGCACATGCCATAGGATTGGGTGAGATCAAGCTGCGCACAAATCTGAATGAGCCGCTCAAGGCGGATATCCAGTTGTTGCAGGTCAAGGATCTGTCCGAAAACGAAATTCTGGTCAACCTTGCATCCAAGGACGATTTTGCCAAGGCGGGTGTGGATCGCGACTTCCTGTTGACCAGCCTGCGTTTCCGTCTTGATCTGGCGGATCCCAAGAATCCCAGAGTGGTTGTCACTACCGAACAACCGATTCGCGAGCCCTATCTTAATTTTCTGGTGGAAGTGCAATGGCCGAGTGGGCGCCTGCTGCGTGAATATACGCTGTTGATGGATTTGCCTGCTTTTGCAGACACTATGGGCGGCAGCGCTCGCAGCTTGAGAGGTACCAGTGTTCCTGCAGGTGAGCCCATGCCTGCGGATGAAGGTGTTTCGGAAGTTGGCAGCGAAAAACCGGTAGTAAAACCTGCGCCCAGAAAACCGGCTCCTGCTGAGTCAGTGGCCGTTTCTGATGAGAGTGCTGCACCGGCCATAGCTGAGCCTGCTCTGCAGCCAGCGGCAGGCGTGACGGTGCGCCGTGCAACCCGCGCCGAAATCGAGAATTATAGAGCTGCTGCTCCTGTTGCGGAGAGTGTGACTGCCGAGAAGAGTGTTGAGCCTGAATCGCAGCCTGAAACGGTATCGGCCGCGACAGCCGATTCGCCAGCTGCAGACATTGCGCCTGCTACACCGGCAGACGGAAGCTATGGCCCTACCCAGTCCAGCGATACCCTTTGGAAGATTGCACAGCGTGTACGCCCTGCTGGTGGCGTCAGTGTTCATCAAACAATGGTGGCTATCCAGCGCCTGAATCCCCAGGCTTTCAGCAATGGCAATATCAATCTGCTGAAAAAAGGTCAGGTTCTGAAGCTGCCGAGCCAGGAAGAAATTTCCAGTATCACCCAGGGCGAAGCGGTATCAGCAGTTGATAGCCAGGTCGCCGAATGGAAAGCGAAGCGCGGCCAAACTGCTGCTCCTGTCGGTGGTCAACTGGATGCGACTGGCAAGGCGGCAGAAGAGGCTCCAGCGGCAGTTGCCAGCGAAGGTCAGCTCAAACTGGCTGCACCGGCCGAAGTTTCGGAGAGCAAGGCGGGTGCTGGTGCTGGCGAAGCTGCTAACAGCAAGGCTGAAATCAAGGCGCTCAAGAATCAGCTCACAGTGGGCATGGAAGAATTGAATCGCGCACAGCGCGAGAATCAGGATCTTGCTTCACGCGCGAAGGATCTTGATGGCCAGATAGCCAATGCCGAGAAGTTGCTGAACCTGCAAAGTGGTGAACTGGCTGCTCTGCAGGCCAAACTGGTGGCTGAACAGCAGGCGAGGCAGGAAGAGCAAGCCAGGTTGGAGGCTGAAGCAAAAGCCAAGGCTGAAGCCGCGGCTGCGGCGCAGCTGCAACAGACTACGCCAGCCACTGAGCCCGCCGGCACCGCAGTACCGGCACAGGGTTCGGCTGCAGAATCTGTTGCTCCAGCCTTGCCTTCTGCCAGTACAGAAGCCGCCCAACCGCCGACAACAGAGGCGGCTGCTACAGACATGGCGCCTCAGCCTGCCAAACCGGTAGAGCCTGCTCCACAGGTGCAGGAATCTGCAGCCAAGCCTGCACCAGCCGAGACGCCTGCCAGCCAGCCGGTTGTTGCAGAGAAGAGTGATTCGCCACTGTCAAGCAAGCCGGTAATCGGCGGCATAGTAGGTGTGCTGGCTTTGCTGTTGGCTCTGTTCGGCTATCGGCGCATGGCTGAAAAGCGTGCGCAGTCCGACGATGAGGAAGACTCGTTTGCCGGTTTTGGTGAGGAAACGGTCGAGCCTGAGCATCATGTTGATACCAGTGTTGCTGCAGAAGTTGATGAGGATTTGCTCAACCTGGATGAGGAAATTGAAGCTGCCCAGCAAGTCGAAGCTGCTGCTGAAGTTGAAGCGGCACCGGCGCCGAAGCCGGAAACCGGTGATGTGCTTGGTGAAGCGGATATCTATATATCTTTTGGCAACTTCGACAAGGGGGAGACCCTGCTCAGGACCGCCATCAATGGTGAGCCGCAGCGTACGGATTACCGTTTGAAATTGCTGGAGTTGTATAAGGAAGCCGACAATCTTGCAGCATTTGATGAAGTGTACAAAGAGTTGATCGAGCTGGATGATGATGCTGCCAACTTGCGTGCAGGCGAACTTCGCGGCCGTATTTCCGGCGCTGACAGTACGCCATTTGCATTTGGTGTTTCTTCGGCAGCGGCTGCAGCCGGTATCAGCGATGATGAGCTGGATCTGGATTTTGATCTTGAAGCCGAACCGGTAGCTGAGTCGGCACCATTGGCGACAGCTGCAGAAGACTTCGACATCGATTTTACATCAGAGGTTGCGGCACCGGCAGCGGATCAAAAGCCGGCTGAGACATTCGATCTGGATATGGATCTTGATCTCGATTTCGATCTGCCTTCCAGTGCCCCGGCTTCCGAAGCGCTGACTGCCAAGCATCCTGCCATTGATCTGGGCAACATGAATCTGGAAGTGCCAGTTGCGGAGATCGAACCTGCTGCAGAGGCAGAGGTCGAGGCTGAGAGCAGTGTGTCCGTTGATGACCTTGGCTTGGACTTTGATCTGGACCTGGATCTGGATTCCGGTGCCGATGTTGGGGCAGAGCCTGAAGCTGTACAGCTCGAAGATGCGACGCCTGTCGCTGCGGATGTTGACAACAGCATGCTCGAAGCTGTCACCGCCGATGCGGGTGAGGTTGACGAAGAACTCGATTTCCTTTCTGATGCCGATGAAGCTGCCACCAAACTGGATCTTGCTCGTGCCTACATCGATATGGGAGACAAGGATGGAGCGCGAGACATTCTTGAAGAAGTACTGGAAGAAGGTCGTGAAGATCAGAAGCGTGAAGCGCGTACACTGCTAGATGATCTTGCCTGAAGTAAAAGCCTACCAGCGTAATGCTGAAATAATGCCCGGTGGAACACTTCCGCCGGGCATTTTTCGTTGGGCGCTCGCAGTGGAATATCGCGGCGACAAGTATCACGGTTGGCAGCGCCTGCGAGGCCGCGATGAGCCTACTGTACAGGCAGAAGTGGAGCGTGCGCTCAGTCATGTTGCCGATGAATCCATAACCGTGGTGTGTGCAGGTCGCACCGATGCCGGGGTGCATGCCACAGGGCAGATCATTCATTTCGATACCATGGCCATTCGCCCTCAAAAGGCCTGGGTGCTGGGAGCTAATAGCCAGTTGCCCCGGAATATTCGCATAAAGTGGGCTTTGGCAGTTGATCCGCAGTTTCACGCCCGTTTTTCAGCGCGTGCACGCACGTATCGTTACCTCATTGCGAACACAGTGACACAGCCTGCGGTTGCCGCAGACCAGTGCCTGTGGGTACGCCAGCCGCTTGATACGGCAGCCATGCAGCGCGCAGCCGATTATTGTCTCGGCGAACACGATTTCAGTAGCGTGCGCGGATCCAGTTGTCAGGCGAAAAGTCCGGTGCGCACCGTGCATAGTTTCACGGTCACAGCTGTACATGGCTGGGTTGTGGTTGAAATCTGCGGCAATGCTTTCCTGCATCATATGGTACGGAATCTTATGGGGCTGTTGCTGCCGGTGGGGCGCGGCTTGCAGGCGCCGGAATGGGTACGCGATGTGCTGGGCTTGCGTGATCGCAAACAGGGTGGAAAAACGGAAGCGCCTGGCGCACTGTATCTGGTAAAAGTCGATTACGAAGAGAGTTATCTTTTGCCGAAAATGCCAAAAGGGCCTTTCATGCTGCCGGATAACCTCGATTGTATGGTATGAGCAACGAAGACACAGTTCCCTGCAGGTTTGTGCGTTCACTGCTGCGCTTTCTCGAAGCGCAGGGCTGTGACATGGCTTCGATACGTGAAGCGGTAGGACTGCCCTTTAATCCACTGGACAAGGCCTACACCGGTGAGGAGCCTGTTCCTGCATTGAGTTACAGCCGTTTGTACCAATGGGCGATGTGGATGGTGCAGGATGAGTCTTTCGGTTTGTGTGCCCAGGGTGTGCGTCCGTTGGGCACCTTCCGCATGATGAGTTATGCACTGATCAATTGCCGCAATCTTGAGCACGCCATCAACAGGGCAGCGGACTTCAACGAAATTCTGAAGTTCAGTCGCGACCCGCAACAGACCACGCGCCGTCGCCCCAGCAGTCATTCACAAGGATGGCCCTTGCGGCGCGAGAAAGATGCAGAGGGTAAGCCGGTGGCGGCGTATTACTACGACACGGATTTTTACAGTGTCGAGCAAATGGGGGAAGATGCCTTGCTCGGTATCGCCAGCGGTTTGTCGATCTGGCACCGCTTCTGCAGCTGGTTGATCGATCGCACCATTGAACTGGAAGAAGTGATGTTTTGCGGCGATCCGCCACCCAGCATTGAAAAATACCAGCAGTTTTTCAATTGCGTGCTGCGCTTCAATCAACCGGAAAACGGCTTTCGTTTCAGTGTTGATTATCTGGATTTCCCGATACTGCAAACAGAAGACTCATTGCGGGAGTTTCTGCGCAATGCGCCATTCCAGTTGATCACCATGCCCAATCATGGTGAATCGGTTGCGTCGCAGATTCGTTCGTTGATCGGTCATGATGTCAGCAAGAAATTTCCCAGTTTTGAGCAGATTACCGAGCGGTTGAACATGTCGGCAACAACCTTGCGTCGCCGCTTGCGCAAGGAGCAAATCAGTTATCAGGAGATCAAGGACAACTGCCGGCGCGATGCGTCACTGGTTTATCTATCGCGACCGGAGTTGTCGATAAATGCCATTGCGGCCTTGATGGGGTTTACAGATGCTAGTTCCTTCCACCGCTCATTCAAGAAATGGACGGGCATGACACCGAAGGAATATCGCGAGCGCGGTGAGGATTGAGAGATACTGGCGACGGCAGTATTTTTTTTGCAAGCGGACTGCGTTAATACTCCGGGTTCCGGGTGCGCAACAGATAAATAACGCGTATACAGCCCCACAGTGTAGCCATGCCGATGCCACCATAGACTGATGCGGTCTGTGCTGCGCCGTTGCTGAGCGCTGCTGTCCATATTGCAATCACGCCTATATCGCCCAGCAGTAGTGCCTCTTGGTAGCGACGAAATGTAGGCAGGTGAATACTGGGCGCGAACAGCATGCGCGCATAGAACCAGCCGACCATGGTAGCGATGACAGAGGCATAAGACGCCATCAGGGTGCCGATGGCGGGCATGTATTCGGTAATGCCGAAGGTGCTGCGGGCAAACTTTTCCGAAGCCACAAGTGCATAAAGTACTGTGCCTGCAATCAGCGGTAATTCCAGCAGAAAAATTTTCCACCAGTTTGGTGAAAGCCCTTCGGGTGCGTGCATGATTTTGAGTCTCGGAAGATGTGAAATAATTAGTTGGGTGATGCTTGGGCGTTCAATGTCGTGGAACCGCCTACTCCGATGTAGTCCAACGCAGGATTGCCGCTGGCAATGGCCTTTCGGGATAGGGCTTTCCACTCTGCGCGCTGTTGTGGCCTGTGACCGCAAGCCCACAGTACCTCCAGTACAACGACACAAATCAGGCGAGGTGAAGCCAGCGTTTCAGCGATAAATCCATACACAATAGTTTCGATCACATACCCTGCACGCTGTAGCCGCTGGCGCCAGCTGCAAGAGATCAGATAGCTCCATAGTGGCACCCACACGGCAGAACGATTTACGCGAGGCGGTAAGGGCTCTGGAGTATGCGAGAGTGTTTGCAATGCAGCAAACCCCAGTAGTGGTAGCCAGGGCGAGACATCGTGTACCGCCAGTGCGGAAGCGGTAAACCAGATGCCGGCAGATAGCATTGACAGTGCTAATCCCCAGACAACATCGCGCTCAATAAAAGCCCAGGCCAGCCACCACAAGGTCAGGCCAACTTGAAAGGCGATGGCTACTGATTCGCCGCCCAGTGTTCTGATGGTCAGCGCTATAAAAATAACAATGCCCGGCATGGCAATGGTGTGGCCAGCACGTGCGATCCATGTGGTATGAAATATGTCGTTCAAGTAACTCTGGTATTGCAGGCTAAGGTTGGTGACGTTGGTGCTCGGTACTACGGTGAACGTTTGGTACCAGCGAGCAAAAGCATTTCTATCGTTTGCTTTGGGTGCAAACAGCCAGCTGACTTTACGCGCCCAGAACCATTGTTCCGGTGATGGTTCTACAAACAGTTCAGCGGGCACTCCTGACACATAAGATAAGCGCGGATCGTGTTGAGTCGTTGCGGTGCTGTGGTCGCTGTCTATGGATGGTGTGGCATTGGACATTGTTCTGGCGTCTTCAGGATAACGTAGTTCAGAAATGCCGCCATCATAGCTAAGAGAATTTGAAAGCACCTTCTAATGCAGTTGCCATATGCGTAAAACAAACCGGCGCTCTAGGCGCCGGTTTTTGTCTTTCCTGTTTTTCTTATTGCACCAGCCCCGTGCCATTGAGCGCAAAATCCTTCGCCCATTTGTAATCCGGCTTGCCGGAGGGGGAACGCATCACTTCCGGTGCGATGTGCAGTTCGCGCGGCACTTTGTAGCCGGCGATGTGTTGGCGCGCTTTTTCCTGTACGTCGGCCAGTGCGAGTTTCTTGTTATCGCGCACAGAAATAACGGCAGTGACTTTGCTGCCGAAGCGTGGGTCGGGCGTGGCGACGACCAGTGCGTCGAAAATATCCGGATGTGCTTTCAGGGCCTGTTCCACTTCTTCCGGGAAAATTTTCTCGCCGCCGGAGTTGATGCAGTTACTGCCGCGACCGAAAACAGAAATGGAGTTGTCGTCTTCCAGTTTGGCGGCGTCGCCCGTCAGCAGCCAGCGTTTGCCGTCGATAGTGACGAATGTTTTTTCGGTTTTGATCGGGTCATTGTAATAGCCGAGTGGAATGTGGCCGGCGCGGGCGAAGATGCCTGTTTCACCCGGGTTAGCCAGACGCGGCGGTTTTTCATCTTCCATTACCACATCCATGTACTCGTTACGGGTAACGTTGCCGAGACCGCCTTCGGTTTTCTTGTTTCCGCCATCCATGCCCATCTGGCCAGATTCGGAAGAGCCGAAAGCGTTGGTAATGAAGCAATTCGGAAAATGCTTTTTAAATTCGTTCTGTTTGGCTTCAGAAAATACTGCGCCGCCCGAACCGACGTTGAATACGCTGGACAGATCCCATTTGCCGGGATTTTCATTGATGGCGTCAAGCAATGGAATGGCCATGGCGTCGCCGACAATCTGTACGGCGTTGCACTTCTCGCGCTCGACGATTTCCCATACCTGTGCGCCATTGAACGAACGGTGATGATTCAATACCAGCTTGTTGCCGGCGAGTAATTGTATACAGGCATACCACCATGAGGCGCCGTGCATCAATGGCGCGAGTGCGATGCCGCACATCGGGAATTCGGTGATGCGCGTTTTGATATCTTCCGGTTTTTCGCACTTGCCGTGCGGGCTGAAGTGCCCGCCGCCGCCCATGGCAGCAAAGAATACGTTTTCATGTGGCCACATAACGCCTTTCGGCATACCAGTAGTGCCACCGGTATAGAGGATGAACAGGTCATCGCCGGCGCGTTGACCGAAATCGCGCGCGGAAGAACCTTGATTAACCGCCGCTTCATATTCAAACGAGCCGATGCGGCCCAGATCGTGGTCGGTGCCGTCTTCCACACAGACAAACAGCTTCAGGTCAGGTGCTGCTTGGCGAACTTCTTCAATGGCGGGAATGAATTCGCGATGGTGAATGCATGCCACCATGTTCGCGTTGTCGAAGATGTACAGCAGTTCGTCTTTGACATAACGGTAATTGACGTTGACGGGCACCGCGCGAATCTTGAAGCAGGCCAGCATGCTTTCCAGGTACTCGGCACAGTTGTACATGTAGAGGCCGACGTGATCGCCGGCTTTGATGCCCTGGCCTTTGAGAAAGTGAGCAAAACGATTGGCGCGTTCATCCAATTGCGCAAAGGTTACCCGTGAGTTGCCGCAAACCAGTGCTTCGCGGTCGGGGACGGTGTCGGCCACCATTTCAAACAGGTCGGCGATATTGAAAGTCGGCGTGCTCATCTTATTTCTGGCCCTCTGTGGATGCATCTCTAGGCATGTGTTGTTTTCCGGTTATGTTTCCGGCCACCGGCATGGGTGTGTGCGGAGGGCGAATTCTAGCAGGTTGGCACCGTGTGTTGCCTGCTTGGGTGTACGAGTAATGTAGGGGCTGGTGATATTGACCTGGGTGTGAGTTAAGCCTTCGTGCGATGACGCAAATTGCGGTTTGACCCTGCAGGTGTGAGTGGATAACCTTGACGCCTGTCATCATATTCACGAAGGGTTGCACATGATCGGTCTTGGCGGTGCGGGTAAAGGCATACTGTCGCTGACAATAAAGGACAAGGCTGTGCTTTATGCTGCCTACATGCCGTTCGTGCAGGGCGGCGGGCTGTTCATTCCCACCAGCAAGGCGTACAAGCTGGGTGACGAAGTGTTCATGCTGCTGAGTTTGATGGATGAGCCGGAAAAAATTCCGCTGGCCGGGAAGGTGGTGTGGATGACGCCGAAGGGCGCGCAGGGCAATCGTGCAGCTGGTATAGGTGTGCAGTTCAACGATCCAGACAATACCGCACAGCGCAAGATCGAGACCTATCTGGCCGGTTCTCTGGAATCGGATCGCGCCACTCACACTATGTAATTGTCTTGTTTCTCGATTCGCATTGCCATCTCGATAAACTCAAGCTGGAGCCGTGGGGAGGAGACCTCTCCGCTGCACTTGCGGCTGCTCGGGAACGGGGCGTCAGTCGCATACTGTGCATAGGCATCGGCCTTGAGAACCTTGATCAGGTTGTCGCAATCGCCGAGGCACATGCCGGCGTATATGCGGCGGTAGGCATCCATCCTTCCGAGTTTGCGGACAATCGCGCCGGTGCAGGTGATCTCGATGCAGTCATGGCTCGCCTGCGGCAGTTGTCCGATCTGCCTCAAGTCGTTGCCATCGGAGAAACCGGTCTGGATTTCTATCATGATGGCCATGAGCAGCCTGCGGTCAGACGCGAGCAGGAAGACAGTTTTCGGGCACATCTGGCATTGGCGCGCGAGCTGGCCTTGCCGGTAGTGGTGCATACTCGCGCTGCCCGTCAGGAAACTATCGCCGCCATCCGTGCAGCGGCATCGCCGGCTGCTGGAGTCCTTCATTGTTTTACGGAGGATTGGGCGATGGCCCGGCAGGCGCTGGATCTTGGTTACTACATCTCCATTTCAGGCATTGTGACCTTTCGTAATGCGGACAATGTGCGCGATGTCGCGCGCCGAGTGCCGGCCGACAGGTTGCTGGTCGAGACGGATGCGCCCTGGTTGGCGCCCATACCGCATCGCGGCAAACCCAACGAGCCTCGTTTTGTGGTCGATGTGTACGAGTATCTGGCCGAATTGCGTGGTGAATCACTGGAGCAGTTGTCGGTGTCGGTCTGGCGAAATTTTCACCAGTTGTTCTCTCGGGTAGATGGTGCGGCAGGGCAATGAACTTTCTGGATTAGGCCGGGTCGGAAGCTGTTGCCCGCTGCCGTGCATGCGTATAATCGCGGCTTTTGCATAATTGATAATGAGAAAAGGCTTGGACAGATTTGCGGAAAATTCAGTAACTATGTGTCTGTTCTGCGGGATGTGGCATGGTTTCTAGAACATTACAGTGGTCATTGGCCGGGGTTGGCGTAGCGCTGGTGATTGTGGCATTGGCGTGGCAGGCGTGGATGCTGGCAGGTATTCGCAGCGGAAATTTTCTGGATGATCGCAAGCTGAAACTGGTGGTTGCAGCGGTCAAATCAACTGATGTCGGGTTGGAACAGATCGCGGCGATGCATCTGTTCGGCAATGCTGCAGAAAAGCCGGTTGCGCCACCACAACCTGCAGAATTACCAAAGACCGATCTGAAACTGGTGTTGGTCGGTGCCATAACGGACAGCGATCCCAAGCAGGCCAGTGCACTGATTAATGCCGAAAATGCAACCAAGCGCTATTTCGTTGGCGACAATATTCCCGGCGGGGCGCTTTTGCACGAAGTTCTCTACGATTCCGTCGTCCTGAAGCGTGAAAATCGTTACGAGACGCTTGAATTCATGAAAGGTGGCGAAATTACTCCCCAAGCTAAAGCCAACCTCAAGTCGCTTGGTATTACCATGGAGCCCATCAGCGCACCCGGCAGTAATGCAGCACCTTCCTCGCCAACTTCGAAGGCGCCAGGCATGTCTGCACCTCCCGTTAAGCCGGGTAGTCCCGGTAATGTGCAGCAACAGCAAGGGAAGAAGGGCGCGTCACTGAGGGATCGGTTCAAACATTGATTGCGGAAATTGCCATGTAGTTTTTCAGGATGGCAGTGGTTGGCCAGAGAATATCGTTTAGAGAGTATTGCGTAATGACGGGAAGAAAACGATTCGAAAAAAACAGACCTGTTTTGCTTGCAGGGCTCTCTTTGTTGCTTGCGGCAACTGTAATGCCTGCTGTAGCGGCTGTCGAACCTGAGGGTGCGTCATCTGGCAAGGTGTCAGGTGCTGATTCGCAAGCCGGTAATGCGCCGTTGAAGCCTGGAGTTGCGGACAAGAAAATCACGATTGCCTTTGACAACGCGGACATCAAGGATGTCATTCGCTGGGCATCGGATCTGACCAGCAAGAACCTGATTATTCATCCCGGTGTTCAGGGCAAGAAAATCACGGTGGTGGCCGGGGAGCCCATGAGCAGAGAGGAAGCATGGCAGGTATTCCTATCTGCGCTGCAGATCAATGGTCTGGCCGTCATGGAAAGTGATGACACCGTGAAAATCATGCCGGATGCGGAGGCCAAGACCGAAAAAATTCCACTGGGTAATGAGAAGGATGCAAAAGGCAGGGAGGATATTGTTGTACGTATTATCAAGGTAAAGAATCTGGCTGCCACGCAGTTGATCAATTTGTTGAAGCCGCTGACGCCAAACAGCGCCCATTTTGCTGCTTACCCGGAAACCAATACGCTGATTCTTGCAGATCGCTCAGGCAATATTGATCAGATTTCCGCGATTATCAATCGAATTGACCAAGCCGGTACCATCGACATTGAAATCATCAAACTTGAATATGCAAGCGCCAAGGATGTGAGCAAGATTCTGACAGATCTGGTTAGCAAGAATGCTGCGGGCGGCAAGGATGCTCCTCCATCGCAAGCCTTGAATATTACTGCGGACGAACGCTCCAACAGCATTTTGATGACCGGCGATCCTGTGATGCGCATGCAATTGCGCAAACTGATTGAAAAACTGGACCAACCACTGGCCGGTGATGGCAATACACAGGTTGTTTATCTGAATTACATCACGGCAAAAGATCTGCAACCGATCCTGGAAGGTGTGGGTGGCAGCTCTAAGAGTGCTGGCGGCAAGGAAGGCGGTGGTGCGGAAAATGTTGAAGTGAAAGTGCAGGCGCTGGAACAGACCAATGCTGTTGTCATCACGGCGCCACCAGCCATGTTGAACACCATGAAAGGTGTCATTGCCAAACTGGATGTACGCCGCAAGCAAGTGCTGGTTGAGGCATTGATCGTTGAAATCAGTGATGATGTCAGTCGTGATCTGGGTGTTTTCTGGGGTTCGCGTGGCAATGACGGAGCCGAGGCTACCGGCGTTTTTGGTACAAGCAATGCCACAATGCCTGATTTCAACAAGTTCAGCGACAGCGGGCTGAGTCTCGGGCATCTCACCAATGGCGATTTGCGTTTTGCCATGCGTGCACTTGAGAAGGACACGGGGGCGAACGTATTGTCCACGCCGACCATCATAGCCCTGGATAACGAAGAGGCCAGTATTCTGGTGGGCGAAAGTGTGCCGTTCAAGACAGGTGTGCAGAATCGCACAGGCTTGGGAACAACTGGCACCACTACGGGTACGACCACAGGAAACAGTACCAGCAATATTTATTCTGCGGGTGACTTTGTCTCCATCAATCGCGAAGATATTGGTGTCACCCTGAAAGTCACGCCGCGTATCAATCAGGAAGATATTCTGACGCTGGAAATCGAGCAGAAAGTGGAGAGTATCAATGATTCTGCCAAAACCTCCAGCGATGCTTCAGACATTATTACCAACAAACGTGAGATCAAGACGACTGCATTAGTGCGTGATAATGAGGTTCTGGTGCTCGGTGGTTTGATGCGGGATGACGTGCAGGATTCCGATACCGGCGTGCCGGTATTGCGCAAGATTCCCTTGCTGGGACGGCTGTTCCAGGGATCATCCAAGAGCGTGACCAAGAAAAACCTTATGGTATTTATCCATCCGCGTATTTTGCGTGATGACACGGCAGTGAGTGAAAAGTCTCGCGAATACTACGGTCAAGTCTACGGCAAACAAAAGGAGTACAACGACAAGGAAATGGAGGACATGTTGCATATTCGCAAGCCGATGCCACAGCTGGACCAGTGGCCGCATGATCATGCTGATGTGCAAGCAGTGCCGGCAACAAGTGCCGGTGAGGTGCAGGAAGTGCCGACAGCATCGGCTCCGGTTGCTGCTCAGCCAAAGGAATAGATGATGTCAGAGCGTGACGTCCAGCAGCAGGAGGATGCCATTGCCGCCGAAACGGCTGGTGTTGGTGACGCGACAGCTTCGGCTGTCGCTCCACGACGCCTGCCTTTCGGTTTTGCCAAGCGTTATGGCGTGATGGTGGTGCCTGGCACGGAAAATCCTGTGCAGGTGCTTTATCGTGAGCCGGTGCGCCCCCAAGCCCTGTTTGAAACCCGGCGCGTGCTGGCGACACAGGTCAGTTTTACCAAAGTCGATGAGACGGAATTTGATGCCCGTCTGGCCAAGGCGTATGAAAATGACTCCGGCGAAGCCATGCAGATGGTTGAGGGATTGGGCGACGATATGGATCTCGCCAGCCTCGCGGATTCGGTGCCGGAGACCGAAGACTTGCTCGAGCAGGAGGATGATGCGCCGATCATTCGCTTGATCAATGCATTGCTGACCGAAGCGGTCAAGCAGAATGCTTCCGATATTCATATTGAAACTTTTGAAAAGCGTTTGATTGTGCGTTTGCGCACCGATGGCATCCTGAGAGAAGTGGTGCAGCCCAAACGGGCATTGGCGCCGTTGCTGGTGTCGCGCATCAAGGTTATGGCAAAGCTCGATATCGCAGAAAAACGCGTGCCGCAGGATGGTCGTATTTCATTGCGTGTTGCCGGCCGCGAGGTGGATATCCGTGTTTCCACCATGCCGTCCAGCAATGGTGAACGTGTAGTGTTGCGTCTGCTCGACAAACGCGCAGGTCGGCTCAATCTCAACGTGCTGGGTATGCAGCCGCGTGATCTGCATCTGTTTGCCGATTTACTGAAGCGGCCGCACGGTATCATTCTGGTGACCGGGCCTACCGGCTCCGGTAAAACCACTTCGCTTTATGCGGGCCTGAGCAGCATCAATGATGCGACAAAAAATATTCTCACCGTTGAAGATCCCATCGAGTACAACCTTGAGGGTATCGGTCAGACGCAGGTCAATACCAAAGCTGATATGACCTTTGCCCGCGGCCTGCGCGCCATGTTGCGTCAGGATCCTGATGTGGTGATGGTGGGCGAGATCCGCGACCTGGAAACGGCGGAAATTGCCGTGCAGGCGAGTTTGACCGGTCACCTGGTGTTATCCACTTTGCACACCAATACGGCCATCGGTGCGGTGACGCGCCTTGTCGACATGGGAGTCGAGCCGTTTCTGCTGTCATCCAGTCTGGTCGGGTTGCTGGCGCAGCGTCTGGTGCGTGTGTTGTGCCCGCATTGCAAGGAAGCTCACCTTGCCGATGAGGGTGAGTGCGGGTTCCTGCAAGTCGATGCCGCCAATCCGCCGACGATCTATCGTGCTCGAGGCTGTGCGCAATGCAAGCAGCAGGGTTATCAGGGCCGCACCGGTATTTATGAACTGGTTGAAGTCGATGATCGCCTGCGAGAACTGATCCACAATCGCGCTTCGGAAGCTGAACTGAACACTTATGCGCGTACTCGTGGCCCCGGCATTCGCGATGATGGTCGTGCGCGTATTCTTTCCGGCCAGACCACGGTGGAAGAAGTGCTGCGCGTAACACAAGAGGGATGATGTGTGGCCGCATTTGATTATGTAGCGCTGGATGGCAAAGGCAAGCAGACCAAGGGTGTGCTTGAAGGTGACAGCCAGCGTCAGGTGCGCCAGCAGTTGCGTGATCGCGGCCTGGTGCCGATGTCGGTGGAGCCGGCTGCCAAGGCGGCAGGTGGTGCCGGTAGCGGCAAGAAATTCAGCTTTGGTTTTGGTCCTTCCATCAGTGCGCGTGATCTGGCACTGCTCACACGACAGATGGCGACACTGGTACATGCAGGATTGCCCATTGGCGAAGTGTTGACCGCTGTTGCCCAGCAGACGGAAAAAAATCGAATTCGCAGCATGATGATGGCAGTGCGCTCGAAAGTCATGGAAGGCTATTCACTGGCTGACAGCCTTGGCGAATTTCCGCGCGCATTTCCAACGCTTTACCGTGCGACCGTTTCGGCAGGTGAACATTCGGGGCACCTTGATCTGGTGTTGAGTCGACTCGCGGATTACACCGAAACCAGCAAGGAAACCGCGCAGAAGGTGCAGGGTGCGATGGTGTACCCCGCCTTGCTGGTGGTGTTTTCCGTGATCATCGTGTCGATTTTGATGATCAAGGTGGTGCCGAACATGGTGGAAGTGTTTTCCGGCACGGGGCAAGCACTGCCTGCCATCACCCAGATGTTGATCAGCGTCAGTGATTTTTTTGTCGCGTGGTGGTGGTTGATGCTGCTGCTGGTTATCGGCTTGGTGATCGGTGCCAATGCCTTGCTGCAAAAACCCGCCATTCGTCTGGCATGGGACAAGCGCATTCTCGGCATGCCGCTGTTCGGCGGCTTGTCGCGCAATATCAACACCTCTCGTTTTGCCAGTACGCTCAGTATTCTCACCAGCAGCGGCGTGCCGCTGGTGGACGCCATGCGTATTGCCGGTGAGGTCATGGCCAATCGCTGGTTGCAAACGCGCGTGCGCGAAGCGACGCAGAAAGTCAGCGAAGGTGCGAGTCTGAAGAACGCCTTGCAGAATGCCGGGCATTTTCCGCCGATGATGTTGCATATGATTGCCAGCGGCGAATCCAGCGGCGAACTGGATACGATGCTGTCGCGCGTTGCCACCAGTCAGGAGCAGGACTTGCAGGCTTTCATTGCCGTGGTCGTCAGTATCCTGCCGCCCATCATGCTGGTGATCATGGCTTGCATCGTGTTCATGATCATCATTGCCATTTTGTTGCCTATTATCCAGATGAACAATTTGATTGCTTAAGGAGAGAACAATATGCAGTACAAACGCAAACACGATAAACGCCAGCAGGGTTTTACACTGATCGAAGTCATGGTGGTTATTGTTATCCTCGGCATTCTCAGCGCATTGATCGTGCCCAATATCATTCACAAGGCCGGTGATGCGCGTGTGGCGGCAGCCAAGAGCGATATTGCTGCCATCGGCCAAGCGCTGGATATGTACAAGCTCGACAATTCTTCCTACCCGACCAGTGACCAGGGTCTTGAGGCTTTGGTGCACAAGCCTTCCGGAAATCCTGAGCCGCGCAACTGGAATCCGAGCGGTTATCTCAAAAAACTGCCGCAGGATCCCTGGCATCGCGAGTATCAGTATATGAGCCCTGCCGATGGTGCTCCGTATGAAATCCGCACGCTGGGAGCTGACGGCCGTGAAGGTGGTGAAGGCGAAGACACTGATGTCAGCAGCCTGACTCTCTAAGAAATTTTTCATGTCCTGCACCGGCGCTTGCGGCAGAGCGTATCAGCGCGGTTTTACCCTGCTCGAATTGTTGCTGGTGTTGTTTGTCATCGGCCTCATGGCGGGGCTTACCGTGATGAGTGTGTCCGGCAACCCGGAGCGCGAGTTTCGTCGCGATGCTGCGCGCTTGCAGCAGCTGCTGGGTATGGCACAAGACGAGGCACAGTTTGCGGGTGAAGAGTTGGGATTCTGGGTTGATCCCGAAGGCACGTCCTACAGCTTTTATCGCTTTGACGATGCGGAGCTGGCCTGGTTGTCTTACGAGAAGAGCGGATTTGAAAAGCGCGACTTGCCTGCCCGCTACAAGCTGGAAACTGAAGTGATGGGTGATGCCGTGGATCTGGCTGAGCTCTACAAGGATATTTACAAGCTGAGTGACAAAGCGGGGGACGATGACGAAAAGCCACTGGTGCCCTGGCTGGTGTTTTTTTCAGATGGTCAGTACACGCCATTTCGTCTCTGGTTGACGCATCCTGCGGTGCAGGAATTTGTCTTTGTGCTGGAAGGCGATGGTGTTGGCAAGATTCGCGTGCGCAAGGTTGATGCAGGCAACAAGCCGGATCTTGCGCATGAATAAAAATTCCTGCGCCGGTTTTACCCTGATTGAAGTCATGGTTGCGTTGGTGATTTTTGCTGTCCTGTCCGTGACGCTGCTGACTCGGCTTGGAGAAAATCTGCGAGCCGAGCATTATCTGCAGACCAAATTGCTCGCGACGCAAGTGGCAGACAATGCACTGAATGAGTTGCGCATCAAGCGTGATTGGTCTGCCATTGCCGACAAGTCGGATGAGGTGGACATGGCTGGTCAGACCTGGCAGGTGAAGATGTCGGTTGTCGATACCGATAATGAAAACCTGAAGAAAGTCGAAGTGCAGGTCGGCCAGAAAGCGGATCATGGTAGTGATATTCACTATGTGGTTTCGCTCACCAGTTATCTGGGGCGCTACTGATGCGAATGCCAGACAATATTCGCCAGCGTGGTTTTACCCTGCTCGAAGTCTTGGTGGCCATTGCTGTTTTTGCAGTGGTTTCCGCTGGTGTATATCGCGTGTTGGCTGCGATGGTGCAGTCACAGGATACGGTAGTGAAGCACGCGGATTCGCTGCATGAAATCCAGCGCGCCATGCGTATCCTGGCGGATGATGTCGAGCAAGTCGTGATGCGCGATATTGTCGATGACAACGGTCATCGACATGCGGCACTGATTTCGGATGATGAGGATTTTCTGTTGCAGTTCACCCGTCAGGGTGTGCGCAATCCCCTGTTGTTGAATCGCAGCGATTTACAGAGAGTGGCCTATTCGCTCGGGCCGGAGCCTGCGCAGGAGGGCGATGATGCAGACAGTGCTGCTGCGCGCAGCCGTCGCCAGTCTTCCGGCCGGGAGAGCCATTTGTTGCGTCATACCTGGGGTGCGCTGGATCCGCTTGATGATACTGAGGAAATCGTTCAGGTCTTGCTGCATGATGTTGATGAAATGAGTATGGAATTTCTTGATGGCGAGGGTCGCTGGATCAATCGCTGGCCCGACAAGAAGCCTGGCAATCAAGTGCACATGAGGGATTTGCCGGTGGCGATTCGCCTGGTGATGAAAACGGTGCGTTATGGTGAGATTCGTCGCACATTCCAGCTCGGCAATGTCGTTGAAAAGAGAAAACAGCAGGAGGCGGCGCAATGACATTCCGTTGGGCTGTTTCGCAGCGTGGCATTGCCGTTATTACCGTATTGCTGGCATTGGCGATTGCAGTGTTGATCAGTTCCGAAGTCATCATGCGCGTCTATTGGGGTATGAAACGCACCGAAAGTCAGCTCAATGCCGAGCAGGCTTGGCAGTACGCGCTTGGAGGCGAAGCCTGGGCACGCCAGCAATTGGCGGCTGATTATGCACATGACAAGTCGTCACAGAAGGTGGACTGGTTTCGCGAGGACTGGGCGCTGCCGGCACAGACGCTGAAGGTCGATGGCGGTTTCATCGAACTTGAAATCTATGACATGCAATCCCGTTTCAATCTCAACAACCTGATAGATGACAAGGGGCAGATAGTCATTGAGCAGGTGAATATTTTCTCGCGGTTGCTGGCCTACCTCGGCGTCAATGCCGGTTATGCCGATCTTGCAGCGCGCTGGGCCAGTTATGTTCGCGATACCGGCAACGAATACGGCACGGAAGAGTTGCCTTATCTTGCGGGAGATACCCAGTTTGGCAGCGTGAGTGAGCTGCGTTTGTTGCGCGACATGGATCTTGCGCAGTACCAGAAACTGGTGCCGTTTGTGTCGGCACTGCCGCTGCCAGTCAAGATCAATATCAACACCGCCCCGGAGCCAGTGCTGGCCAGCCTGACCAAGACAGCCAATCAGGAGCGTCTGCAGCAGTTCCTGCAGATGCGCGACAGCAGGGAAACGGGCTTGTCATCGGGCAGCGAGTTTATCAATATGATGGGCGTGCAGGACAATTCACTCACCAAGGATGATGTTGCGGTCAGCAGCGAATACTTTGAGGTGCGTGTGCGTACCCAATATAACGATCGCAAGGCTTATCTGGTGTCTACCCTGTTCCGCAATGCAGAAACCGGTGAAATTGTTTTATTGTCGCGGGATCGCAGTCAGCGTTTTGTGTTTATGAACTCTGCGCTCGAACCGGGTCAAAGCGCAGGGAAAGATGGCGATGAAAATGATGCCGATGAAAAAGACCGGAAAAAACGCAAATCGTCCACGCGTACGGGGCGGGATGATGGCAATGAATAATCGTATGAGTGCAAGGCATGAATAATGTAATGGTGCGTGTGCTGTGGCCGCAGCAGGCGGGGCTGGAAGTCGGGCAGTGGTCTGCTGAATATGTGTCAGGAGTGATGCCGGGTGATGGTGGCGAACGGACGGACTGCCTGGAAGATCTGTTGAAGCGCGCGTCTGCTGCGCAGTCACAGGGTGCAAGTCTGACTGTGATTCTGCCGGCCGAGCTCAGTCTGTTCGAGCGCGTGCAACTGCCGGCGCGCAACCAGCGTCAGGCACTTCAGGCACTGCCGTTTGTGGTTGAGGAGCTGTTGGCAACGGACATCGAGGATGTGCATCTGGCGGTGGGCAACAAACAGGCGGATGGTGCCTGGCCGGTGCTGGTACTTGATCTTCAATTGATGAAATCCCTTTTTGCGTTGTTTGAGCAGTGCGAAGTGCGGCCCCAAGCGTTGTATGTCGATGCGCAGTTGCTGTCGGTTGCTGAGGGAGAGCTGTGTGTGCTGATGTGCGGCGATCGCGTTTTGTTGCATTCAGCTGTCCTCTCGGTTGCTCTTGCCTTGGACGCAGCGGTGGAAATGCTGCATTTGTTGACGGCCGACAGCCGCTATACGCGCGTCAGTCTGCAGGTGGAGGACGGCAACGAACGGCAGGCCTTGCTGGCACAGCAGTTGTCGGTGGAGTTTTCGGCGTTGGACGAGGTGCAGACTTCGCTGCAGACGCTGGATGCGGCTGCAATTGCAGCGAGATTCCAGCAATTCGGCAATTCTGCCATCAATCTGCTGCAAGGGGTGTTTCACATCAAGCCACTGTCGGTTGGTCGTCCGTGGTGGCAATTGGTGGCTGCAGTGCTGCTGTTTGCGGTGATCGGTCAGACCGGTTTGCAAGTGGTCAGTGGCTGGTATTTCAACCGGCAGGCTTTGGCCATGGAGCGAATGTCGGAAGATATTTACCGCAAGCTGTTGCCGGATGCCCGGCAGGTCAGCAATCCCCGCAAACGTTTGCAGGGCCGACTCAATGGGGATGGTGCGCCGGCTTCTGCGGACAGCTCCTTTGCCTATATGTTTGGCAGTAGCGTGCAAGCCATCAGTAGTCTCAGTGGTCTCAGCATTGGTCAGTTGCGCTACGAGGGCAAGCGCGGTGAGTTGCAGCTGGAAGTGAAAGCGCAGAACATCGAATTGCTCGACAGCTTCAAGCAGGCAGTGGATCAGGCCGGTCTGCATGCGGAAATTTCGTCTGCCAACGAGGGTGAAGCGGGAATTGTTGGTCGTATACAGATCAGGACGGGAGCATGAGCATGAGCAAGATATTTGCAGGTGTAGCCCTCTTGCAGCAACGCTTCGCTGCTTTGCCGGTCAATGACAGGCGGGCACTGCTGGTGATGACGGCAGCAATTGTTCTCACGGCCGTATATTTCTCGTTGACGCTGAGTTATGGCTATCAGCAGCGCGCCATTGCACAGTACAAAGTGGTGCGCGAGGATGCGCGCTGGATCAAGCTCAATCTCAAACAGATCGAAGCTGCCATTGGCAAGGTCGAGAAGACGCCGGTCGCAGTACCGGCAGATGGTGATGCTTCGCTGCTCAGTATTGCCAATGCATCGGCGAAGTCTTTCAATCTCAACTTCAAGCGTTTCCAGCCGGAAGCCGATACCGGTTTGCGGCTGTGGCTGGAGGCTGCGGAGTTCGACCAGATTCTGCGTTGGCTGGCGACGCTGGAGGCGCGTGGTGTGGTGCTGGATCAGCTGGACATCGACCGTCTGGAAAAGCAGAACGGCATGGTGGATGCGCGTATCCTGCTGTCGCGCAAACCCTGATCAGAAAAAACCTGACGCGGGTCAATTTTTTGTCGCGGTTGATCCGTAACGTCAGGAGGCGTTACTGGGCTCTTGTTTCACAAGGGCTTTGCAGCAAAAAGCCACAATAAAACCGTGCAATATGCGGGTGGTTTCGGTAACATGCCGGCCGCGCGATGCATGGTCTACACTGAATCATATCGTCGTGCGGAGCACGCACCCCAGGGAGCGCTGGCAAGGAGCTGGCAAACCGGCCGGAGAGTGCATCCCGCTTGTCTTGAACCGCTTTTCTGTTGTATCGGGAGCCGTCTGTGTCTTCGTCCATCGAGAAGGTAGCAACACTGGCCCACAACTGGTCTTTCGGCATCTTTCTGCTGATTATTGCCGTGCTCTGTTGCTTCATGCTCGGCGTTTCCTGGTTTCTCGGCGGCCGTTATCGTGGCCGCGCAAAAAATGATCCCTTTGAGTCCGGTATTGTTTCGGTAGGCAGTGCGCGCATGCGCCTGTCGGCCAAGTTCTATCTCACCGCCATGTTCTTTGTGCTGTTCGATGTCGAAGCGCTGTTTCTCTATGCATGGGCGGTATCCGTGCGTGAGTCCGGCTGGGCCGGATTTGTCGAAGCCGTTGTTTTTATTACTGTGCTGTTGGCCGGTCTGATCTATATCTGGCGCATCGGCGCGCTGGACTGGGCGCCTGAAGCACGGCGGCAGAAGGCCCGGCATGCGCTGGAGCCCGGCCAGAATGCCGAGAAACACTCTTGATACAGAACTGAATATCCGAGGTTGCGATGGACTACACACTGACACGCATTGATCCAGACGCCCCCGGCCGTTATCCCCCGGTCAATCGCCAGGTGGTGCGCGATCCGCTCGAAGAGCAGGTTCACAAGAACATCTTCATGGGCAAGCTGGAGAATATCCTCCACAACGCCGTCAACTGGGGCCGCAAGAACTCGCTGTGGCCCTACAACTTTGGCTTGAGCTGCTGTTATGTCGAAATGGCCACCTCTTTCACGTCTCCCCATGACGTAGCACGTTTTGGTGCCGAAGTTATCCGGGCGTCGCCGCGCCAGGCTGACCTGATGGTAGTGGCGGGCACCTGCTTCATCAAAATGGCGCCCGTCGTGCAGCGTCTTTATGAGCAGATGCTGGAGCCTAAATGGGTGATTTCCATGGGTTCCTGCGCCAACTCTGGCGGCATGTATGACATCTATTCGGTCGTGCAAGGTGTGGACAAGTTTCTACCGGTGGATGTGTATATCCCTGGATGCCCGCCGCGGCCGGAAGCATTCCTGCAGGGCTTGATGCTGTTGCAGGACGCCATTGGCAAGGAACGCCGCCCGTTGTCATGGGTGGTGGGCGAGCAGGGCGTGTACAAGGCCAATATGCCGGCCCAGCGCGACCTGAAGCAGGCCGAGCGCTGTGCCGTGCAGGTGCTACGCACGCCGGATCAGGTTTGAGCTTCTTATCGGGTTTCATGAATTGCAGACTGGACGTTGACGCGTGACGCAAGAGACAGACATCCAACATCCCGCTCCTGATGCGCCGCCGCCGGCGGGCACTGAGCATGAGATTGTGCGCGAATTGCACGCCCGTTTTGGCGCCGGCATCTGCCGCTTCCAGCGTACGCGCGACGGTGTGCCCACACTCTGGGTGCCGCGCGAGCGCTTGGTTGAAGTGCTGCGTTTCCTGCGTGACGTGCCGCGTCCGTATGTGATGTTGTATGACCTGTCCGCCATTGACGAGCAGCTGCGTACCTATCGTCGCGGTCAGCCGCCATCAGAGTTCACGGTTTTCTACCATCTGCTGTCCATCGACAGAAATAGCGATGTGCGCGTCAAAGTGGCGTTGCAGGCCAGTGATTTGCACTTGCCGACAGTATCCGGCATCTGGCCCAACGCCAGCTGGTACGAGCGTGAAGTGTGGGACATGTTCGGCATTGTGTTCGATGGCCACCCGCATTTGTCGCGCATTCTGATGCCGATGAACTGGCAAGGGCATCCACTGCGCAAGAGTTATCCAGCGCGCGCGACCGAATTTGATCCGTTTTATCTCGATGCCGCGAAACAGGATGCTGAGCAGGAAGCGCTGCGTTTCAAACCCGAAGACTGGGGTATGAAACGCAGTACCGAAAACGAAGACTTCATGTTCCTCAATCTCGGCCCCAACCATCCATCGGCACACGGTGCGTTCCGTATCGTGTTGCAACTGGACGGTGAAGAGATTGTCGATTGTGTGCCGGATATCGGCTATCACCATCGCGGCGCCGAGAAAATGGCCGAGCGCCAGAGCTGGCACTCCTACATTCCGTACACTGACCGCATCGATTACCTCGGCGGTGTGATGAACAACTTGCCGTATGTGCTGGCAGTGGAAAATCTTGCCGGCATCAAGGTACCAGCGCGCGTGGAAGTGATACGCGTGATGATGGCGGAGTTTTTCCGTATCACGTCGCACCTGTTGTTCCTCGGTACCTACATTCAGGATGTCGGCGGTATGACGCCGATTTTCTACATGTTCACCGACAGGCAGAAAGCCTACGACGTCATTGAAGCCATTACCGGTTTTCGCATGCACCCGGCTTGGTATCGCATCGGTGGTCTGGCGCACGATCTGCCGCGCGGCTGGGATACCAAGGTGCGCGAATTCCTCGACTGGATGCCCAAGCGTCTCGACGAATACGAAAAAGCAGCATTCATGAATGGCATTCTGCGCGCACGTACTATCGGCGTGGCGAAGTACAACAGCAAGGAAGCACTGGAATGGGGTGTGACAGGCCCTGGTTTGCGCGCAACAGGTGTGGATTACGATTTGCGCAAGCAGCGTCCGTACTCCGGTTACGAACGTTTTGATTTTGAGGTGCCGCTTGCCGCCAATGGCGATGCCTATGATCGCGCCATGGTGCGTCTCGAAGAAATTCGGCAGAGCTTGCGCATCATTCGCCAATGTCTGGAAAACATGCCGGAAGGGCCGTACAAGGCCGATCATCCGCTCACCTGTCCGCCGCCGAAAGAGCGCACGTTGCAGGATATTGAAACACTGATTACGCACTTCCTGAGTGTGTCGTGGGGGCCTGTCATGCCGGCCGGTGAAAGCAGTCAGATGATTGAAGCGACCAAAGGCATCAACAGTTATTACATCGTGTCGGATGCCAGTACGATGAGTTATCGCACGCGCATTCGCACGCCCAGCTTCCCGCATTTGCAACAAATTCCCTCGGTGATTCGCGGATCCATGATCCCGGATCTGATCGCCTATCTGGCTTCCATTGACTTTGTGATGGCTGATGTCGACCGCTGATTCCAAACCTGTTTCCTCCGTGCTCGCCAGTGATGGCGGGCGCTACGTGCTCGCGCCTGAAGATCGCGCGGAAATCGAGCATTGCATTCACCACTATGACGATGCGCGTGCGGCATCTATTGATGCCTTGAAAATTGTGCAAAAACGTCATGGTTGGGTGCCGGATGGTGCTATCGGCGCAATCGCTGAAGTGATCGGCATTCCCGGCTCGGATGTCGAAGGTGTTGCCACGTTCTACAACCTGATTTTCCGCAAGCCGGTTGGTCGCCACGTGATCAAGGTTTGCGACAGCATCGGTTGTTTTTTGACGGGCTATGACGATTTGATTGCTGCAATCAAGAAGCAGCTTGGCATTGAATACGGGCAGACAACGCCTGACGGGCGTTTCACCTTGTTGCCGATTTGCTGTCTCGGCAATTGCGACAAGGGGCCGACACTGATGATCGACAATGACACGCACGGCCCGGTGGCTATTGCCGATGTGCCAGCTTTGTTGGAGCGTTATGTATGACGACATTCAGCAAATCGCCTGATACACATCCACTCACCTGGCGCATCGAGCGCCTCAATGGTGAACTGCTGAATTTGAAAAGCTACGAAGCGCTGGAAGGATTTTCCGCGCTGCGCAAGGTTGTGAAAGACATGGCGCCTTCCGACGTACAGGCACTGGTGAAAGATGCCAATTTGCGTGGCCGTGGCGGTGCAGGATTTCCGGCCGGCATCAAATGGTCGCTGGTGCCGATGGGCGAGGGCGCGCCCAAAAACAAATATCTGGTTTGCAACGCCGACGAAATGGAGCCGGGCACGTTCAAGGATCGTCTGTTGATGGAGCAATTGCCGCATCAACTGGTGGAAGCCATGATTGTGGTTGGCTACGCATTGCAAGTCTCCAAAGCGTATATTTTCTTGCGCGGTGAATATGTGGTTGCGGCTGAGCGACTGAATCGTGCCATTGCCGAAGCAAAAGCGGCAGGTTATCTCGGCGACAATATTCTCGGTTCCGGTTGGGGCATGGAATTGTTCGTGCACACCGGCGCGGGTCGCTATATCTGCGGTGAAGAAACAGCGTTGATCAATTCACTGGAAGGTCGTCGCGCCAATCCACGCGCCAAGCCACCGTTTCCGCAAGTGTCGGGTCTCTGGGGCAAGCCGACAGTCGTCAACAATGTTGAAACACTGAACAATGTGCCGGCCATCATCAATCGCGGCGCGGACTGGTTCAAAGGCTTGTCGCGCGGCAAGAGTCCGGATGCCGGCACCAAACTTTATGGCATGTCCGGACGTGTCAATCGCACCGGTGTCTGGGAGTTGCCGATAGGCACGACCGGTCGCGAAATTCTGGAAGAACATGCCGGCGGCATGCAGAAAGGTCTTGATCTGATGTGTTGGCTGCCGGGTGGCGCTTCAACGGATTTCCTGCTGCCGGAACATCTCGATCTGGCAATGGATTACGACACCATCATGAAAGCCGGTAGCCGCATGGGTACGGGCTTGATGATGGTGGTGGACAGCAAGCAGAACATCGTTTCCGTGGTGCGCAATCTCGAACAGTTTTTTGCGCGCGAATCATGTGGTTGGTGCACGCCGTGCCGCGACGGTTTGCCGTGGACAGTAAAAGTCCTGCAAGCCATTGAGCGCGGTGAGGGTGCAGTCGGTGACATCGACATGCTGGAGCAGACCACGCGCTTCCTCGGTCCGGGTAAAACTTTTTGTGCGCACGCGCCGGGCGCGATGGAGCCTTTGCAAAGTGCATTGAAATTTTTCCGCGGTGAATTTGAACGCGGCATCAGACAGGCGGGTTGATCGGTATGGCGACCATTTTTGTTGACGGCAGATCCTACGAAGTTGATGGCAGCGACAACCTGTTGCGCGCCTGTCTGTCGCTGGGTCTCGATGTGCCGTATTTCTGCTGGCATCCGGCGCTGGGTTCTGTCGGAGCCTGTCGTGCCTGCGCGGTGAAACAGTTTGCCAATGCTGATGACAAGCGCGGTCGTCTGGTCATGTCATGCATGACACCCTCCAGCGACAACACTTACATCTCGATTGATGACGAAGAAGCCAAGGCTTTTCGCAAGTCCGTCGTTGAATGGTTGATGACCAACCACCCGCACGATTGTCCAGTGTGCGAAGAAGGCGGTCACTGCCACTTGCAGGACATGACGGTAATGGCGGGCCACAACCAGCGCCGTTATCGTTTTACCAAGCGCACACACCAGAATCAGGATCTCGGGCCATTCATCAATCATGAAATGAATCGCTGTATTGCCTGCTATCGCTGTGTGCGTTACTACAAGGATTACGCGGGCGGTGAAGATCTGGGCGTCTACGGTGCGCACGATAATCTGTATTTCGGTCGTGAACAGGATGGTGTTTTTGAAAGCGAATTTTCCGGCAACCTGATTGAAGTGTGTCCGACCGGTGTATTCACGGACCGCACACACTCCGAACGTTACAACCGCAAGTGGGACATGCAGTTTGCGCCTAGCGTCTGCCAACAGTGTTCCGTAGGCTGCAATATCAGCCCCGGCGAGCGCTATGGTGAATTGCGTCGTATCGAAAACCGTTACCACGGCGAAATCAATCACTATTTCCTTTGCGATCGCGGCCGTTTTGGCCACGGTTATGTCAATCGCAAGGATCGCCCGCGCCAGCCCTGGCAGTTGGTCGGTGAGACCAGGAAAACACTATCTGTTGATGATGCGCTGGATGCTGCTGCAGAAGCACTGCGTCAATGCAAGCGTGTGATTGGCATAGGCTCGCCGCGCGCCAGTCTGGAAGCCAATTTTTCCTTGCGTCAGTGGGTGGGTGCAGAAAATTTTTTCAACGGTACCAGTGCTGCCAAACAGGCGTTGATGCAACAGGCATTGTCCATTTTGCAGAACAGTGCTGCGCGCACGCCATCGCTGCGTGAAATCGAGAGCTGTGATGCCGTGTTCGTGCTCGGTGAAGACGTTACACAAACAGCGCCGCGCATCGCCCTGGCGTTGCGTCAGGCCGTTAAAAACAAAGGGTTGGAAATGGCTGCCGCCAGCAAGATTGCCGATTGGCAGGCTGCTGGCATCAAGGATATTGCGCAGAACGAAAAGAGTCCGCTGTTTATTGCGAGTTTTGTAGCAACGCGTCTTGATGATGTTGCTGAAGTGGCATTGCGTGCAGCGAGTGATGATATTGCGCGACTCGGTTTTGCCGTTGCCAACAAGATTGATAACACGGCGCCTGCTGTTAGCGGTTTGAGTGCAGAGCAGGATGCATTGGCTGCGCGCATCGCCGAGGCGTTGCTGGCAGCCAAGAATCCTTTGGTGGTTTCGGGTACTGCCTGTGCATCTGCAGCCATCATGCAAGCCGCTGCCAACATTGTCACGGCGTTGAAAGCCAAGGCACGCGAAGCCGCCATCAGTCTGTGTGTGCCTGAAGTGAATGATATGGGGGTGGCGATGATCGGCGGCGATTCCGTCGAAAAAGCGCTGGCCCTGGTTGAAAGTGGCGAAGCCGATGGTCTGGTGGTCGTCGAGAATGATATTTACCGCCGTGCTGATGCCGTGCGTGTAGAAGCCGCACTCGCCAAAGTCAAAACGCTGGTGGTGATTGATCATCAGATCACACCTACCGTGAACAAGGCACACTTCGTATTGCCTGCGGGAAGCTTTGCCGAGGATGACGGCACGGTGGTCAATATGGAAGGGCGCGCACAGCGGTACTTCCAGGTTTACGATCCTGCCTACTACGATCCCGATTGCCAGATTCACGAAAGCTGGCGTTGGCTGTACGCCCTGCACACTTCCGTGTCGCGACGCATGGCGTGCTGGACGCAATTTGATGATGTGACACAGGAGTGTGCACAGAACCTGCCGCAACTGGCACGTATTGTCGAAGCTGCGCCGAACGCCGCGTATCGCATGAAGGGTTTGAAAATTGCGCGCGCGCCACGTCGTTACTCCGGTCGCACGGCGATGCGCGCCAATCTGTCGGTGCATGAGCCCCGTGTATCGCAAGACAAGGATTCAGCGTTGTCGTTTTCGATGGAAGGTTACAGCGGCACGCATGAGAATGCCTCATTTGTATCCTTTGCGTGGGCACCTGGCTGGAACTCGCCACAGGCCTGGACGAAGTTTCAGGATGAGGTTGGCGGTCATTTGCGTTCCGGTGATTCCGGCGTGCGTTTGATAGAACCGAACGCGGACACAACGGCGAATTACTTTGATGCAATTCCTGTCGCATTTGTTGCACAACAGCATCAGTGGCGCGTCGCACCGCTGTACCACATTTTTGGCAGTGATGAATTGTCAGTAATGGCGCCTGCAGTCAAAACCATGGTGACGGGTGCCTATGTCGCGTTGTCTCATCAGGATGTTGAGAATTTACGCGTTGCTGAAAATGGCCTGGTTAAAGTGACACTGGGTGAGCGCAGTTATTCATTGCGTCTGAAAATCAGTGCCACATTACCTGCGGGTATGGTTGGATTACCTGCCGGATTGCCTGGTATGCCGCCTGTGCTGGGTCACGCCTATGCACAATTGCAAGTGGAGGGCGTATGAACGACATCCTCGCATTCGGACTCACTGGTGCAGAGTTGCTGGATATTGTGATCGCTGTCGTGAAAGCGGCCGTGATTGTGGTGGTGACATTGGTTTTTGGCGGCTTTCTCAGCTGGATCGAACGTCGTGTACTGGCCCTGTGGCAAGATCGCCACGGCCCCAGTCGCGTCGGCCCATTTGGTGCATTCCAGCTTGGTGCCGATATTGTCAAACTGTTGTTCAAGGAGGACTGGACGCCGCCGTTTGCCGACAAGCTGACATTCTGGTTGGCGCCGTTCATTGCCATGAGCGCGTTGCTGGTGTCTTCTGCCATCGTGCCTATCACACCGACCTGGGGTGTGGCAGATCTCAATATCGGTATTCTTTTCTTTTTGGCAATGGCAGGTTTGTCGGTGTACGCCGTGTTGTTTGCTGGTTGGTCATCCAACAACAAATACTCGCTGCTCGGAGGTTTGCGTTCTGCGGCGCAGACCGTCAGTTACGAGGTTTTCATGGGTATTTCGGTGATGGGCATCGTCATCATCACCGGTTCCTTCAACATGCGCGACATTGTCGAAGCACAAAAAGATGGTTGGTTTGTGCTGCCGCAATTTCTCGGTTTCATCACTTTCCTGCTCGCCGGTGTTGCCGTGGCGCACAGAAGTCCGTTTGATTTGCCGGAAGCGGAATCGGAACTCGCAGCCGGCTATCACACCGAGTATTCCGGCATGAAGTGGGTCATGTTTTTTGTCAGCGAGTATGTGGGTGTGGTGCTGGTTTCGGCATTGATCGTCACGCTGTTCTTTGGCGGTTGGCATGAGCCAGCGTTGTTGGGCTACAGCTTGTGGCCCGATTTCCTGTCGTTCATTCCTGCGTTTTTCTGGTTTGCCGGCAAGACGCTGTTCTTCATCATGCTTTTCATTCTGGCGCGCGGTGCCTTGCCACGTCCGCGTTACGATCAGGTCATGGCCGCAGGCTGGAAATTCTGTTTGCCGTTGACGCTGTTGAACCTGGTTGCAACGGCGGCGGTAGTGCTGCTGCAACAACCGGCTGCGGGAGGCTGATTCGATGGTCACTGCAACACAGATACTCAAAGGCGTTGGCAGTCAGCTGCGCAGTATGTGGATGGTATTCACGCATGGCTGGCGCAAGCGCGACACCATCATGTATCCGGAAGAAAAGGTTTATCTGCCGCCGCGTTATCGCGGGCGTATTGTGCTGACGCGCGACCCTGATGGCGAAGAGCGTTGTGTAGCTTGTAACTTGTGTGCGGTGGCTTGCCCGGTCGGTTGTATCTCCCTGCAGAAAGCAGAGAAAGAAGATGGCCGTTGGTATGCGGATTTTTTCCGCATCAATTTCTCGCGCTGTATTTTCTGCGGCATGTGCGAAGAGGCTTGCCCGACCACAGCTATCCAGTTGACACCGGATTTTGAAATGGCCGAGTACAACCGCCAGAACCTGGTGTATGAAAAAGAGCACTTGCTGATTTCCGGTGTCGGCAAGTATCCGGATTACAACTTCTATCGCGTGTCCGGCATGTCAATTGCGGGCAAGCCCAAAGGCGGCGCGCAAAATGAGGTCGCGCCTGTCGATGTGCGCGGCTTGATGCCGTAAAGGAGCGAACAGATGGCGTTGGCATTCTATGTTTCTGCTGCGGTGGCGTTATTGGCCACATTGCGTGTAATCGGTACGTCCAATCCGATACACGGTCTCTTGTATCTGGTGATTTCGCTGTTGGCGGTAGCCATGATTTTCTTTGCGGTTGGCGCTCCGTTTGCTGGCGCACTGGAAATCATTGTCTATGCCGGCGCCATCATGGTGTTGTTTGTTTTTGCGGTGATGATGCTCAATCTGGGCGACAAGGGAATCCAGCAAGAGAAATCGTGGACGCGCCTGTCGGTGTGGATAGGGCCGTCGATTTTGACGGCGGTGTTGTTGTCCCAGTTGCTGTATTCCATGTTGTCGGGCGAACTGCCGGCAGCGGGACTTGCCGGCATTGATGCCAAACAGGTGGGCATTGCCCTGTATGGTCCTTACTTGTTGTGTGTTGAGCTGGCTTCAGTGTTGTTGCTGGCGGCACTGGTGGCGGCCTATCACCTTGGCCGTGCCGATGAAAAAGAGTAATAGACGATGAATGGCATCCCTCTTGAACACGGTTTGTTTCTCGCGGCGGCACTGTTCGTGCTCGGCCTCACCGGTGTGCTGGTGCGTCGCAATATCTTGTTTGTGCTGATGAGCATTGAAATCATGATGAATGCCGCCGGTCTGGCGTTTGTGTTGGCAGGCAGTCGCTGGGCACAGGCGGATGGCCAGATCATGTTCATCCTGATCCTGACGCTGGCTGCTGCAGAGGCATCGATTGGTCTTGCCATCGTGCTGCGTCTGCATCGTCGTTTTCATTCGCTGGATATTGAAGCAGCAAGCGAGATGCGCGGATGAGTGATACGACTATGAATTACCTATACCTGACCTTGCTGTTTCCGCTCGCCGGTTTTTTTCTGTTGGCGTTTTCGCGCGGGCGTTTTTCAGAAAATGTTGCAGCCTTGATCGGTGTCGGCAGCATGGGCTTGTCAGCCCTGGTGACGTTGTTGGTTGCTCGTGACTTTCTTGTGCAGGTTCCGGAGGGCGGCTCCTTTACGCAAGTATTGTGGACGTGGATGCAGGTCGATAATTTCGCTCCGCGTTTCGCGCTGCGTCTTGATGGCTTGTCGCTCACCATGTTGTGTGTGGTCACAGGCGTGGGCTTCCTTATTCACCTGTTTGCATCCTGGTACATGCGCGGCGAAGAAGGTTATTCACGTTTTTTTGCCTACATGAACCTGTTTGTCGCCAGCATGTTGTATCTGGTACTCGGTGACAACCTGCTGTTCCTCTATTGTGGTTGGGAAGGTGTAGGTCTGTGCAGCTACCTGCTGATTGGTTTCTACTACCAGACGACAGCCAACGGCCATGCGGCGATGAAGGCGTTCATCATCACGCGCGTGGGCGACGTATTTATGGCTATCGGCCTGTTCATTCTGTTTCGTGAATTGGGAACGCTGGAAATTCAGGAAATCCTGTTGCGTGCGCCTTCGCATTCCAATCATGAGGCCTTGTCGCTGGCTGCGCTGTTGCTGGTCGGTGGTGCAGTTGGCAAATCCGCACAGTTACCATTGCAAACCTGGCTTGCGGATGCCATGGCAGGTCCGACACCGGTTTCTGCCTTGATACACGCAGCCACCATGGTGACGGCAGGCGTCTACCTGATTGCACGCACGCACACCCTGTTCGAGATTTCTCCGGATGTGCTGTATCTGGTTGGCGTGATTGGTGCGGTGACCTTGCTGATGGCAGGTTTCAGTGCGCTGGTGCAAACCGATATCAAACGCATACTCGCGTATTCAACCATGAGCCAGATCGGTTACATGTTTCTGGCGCTGGGCGCTGGCGCATGGAGTGCGGCGATTTTTCACTTGATGACGCATGCCTTTTTCAAGGCCTTGCTGTTTCTTTCTGCCGGTGCGGTGATTGTCGCCTGCCATCACGAGCAGGATATTTTCAAAATGGGCGGTTTGCGCAAGAAGTTGCCCTTGGTATACGCATGTTTTCTGGTTGGCGGCTCGGCGCTGGCGGCGCTGCCTTTTGTCACTGCCGGTTTTTACAGTAAGGATGAAATCCTGTGGCTGGCTTATGCGGCCAACAAGCCGGAGTTTTTCTATGCAGGTCTGTTCGGCGCATTGCTTACCTCCATTTATACATTCCGCCTGATCTTCATCGTGTTTCACGGTGAGGTGAAAACGGAAGCTCATGCCGGCCATGGTGTGTCTTACTGGCTGCCATTGTCGGTGCTGCTGGTGTTGTCAACGGCAGTGGGTGCCATGATTCATCCGCCATTGGCGGGTGTACTACCCGAGAGTGCCGCAGCGCATGTGGAAGAGGGCAAGCACACACTGGAGATGTTGTCCGCCGCAGTGGCGATAGTGGGTATAGCCGTGGCGGCGATTCTTTTCCTGCCGGCTAAAAAGCCGTTTCAGGCATTTTTCAATACACGCTTTGCGCACGGTTTCCGCTGTTTGTGGAAGTACGCATGGGGATTTGATGCGTTGTACAACGCCGTTTTTGTGAAGCCATATCTGTTGTTGGTTCGGCTGAATCGTCGTGATCTGATTGATGTGGTGATTGAAGCCATCCCGGCAGTGATGCGTGGTGGTCACAACGTGTTGAGCGCAACGGAAAACGGGCGTGTGCGCTGGTATGCGGCGGCAGTGGCTGCCGGCGCGTGTGCGGTGTTGCTAACTGTGCTGTGGGCACACTGATGCTTTGGGCGTATTGATACTTTGAGAAGCTTTTTCGACAGGAAAATATGACGACATGATTCTAGCCTGGTTGATTTTCATTCCTCTGATCGGCGGCCTGTTGTGCTGGCAGAGTGAGTATCTGGGGCGCGCCGCGCCGCGCTGGGTAGCCTTGATCAGTATGTTGCTGACCACGGGGCTTGCTGTGCAGTGTCTGCTGCAGGGTGATTACAGTCTCGCGCATGCAGCGGCTGGCGGGCAGCACTGGCAGATCGAATACCGTTTGCCGTGGATTCCATCTCTGGGCATCAGTTTTCATCTGGGGCTGGACGGTCTTTCACTGTTGATGATCCTGCTGACTGGTGGCCTGGGTCTGGCCGCTGTGTTGTGTTCATGGCGTGAAATCCAGAAGCATGTGGGTTTTTTCTATCTGAATCTGTTGTGGAATCTCGGTGGTGTGATCGGCGTGTTTCTGGCGCTGGACATGTTCCTGTTTTTCTTCTTCTGGGAAGTAATGCTGGTGCCGATGTATTTTCTTATCGCACTGTGGGGTCACAATGCGCCGGATGGCAAAGGCCGCATCCACGCTGCCAACAAGTTTTTCATTTTCACCCAGGCCAGCGGCCTGTTGTTGCTGATGGCGATCATTGCATTGGCGCTGATCAGTTATCACCAGAAGGGTGCGCTGTCGTTTGACTATGATGTGTTGCGTCACACCAAACTGTCTGCGACAGTTGAGTACATTCTGATGCTAGGCTTTTTCATTTCATTCGCTGTGAAAATGCCTGTGTTGCCGGTGCATTCCTGGTTGCCGGATGCCCATGCGCAGGCGCCGACGGCAGGTAGTGTTGACCTTGCCGGCATTCTGCTGAAAACGGCTGCTTACGGTATGTTACGTTTTGTGCTGCCGATTTTTCCCAATGCATCACACGAATTTGCGCCGATTGCCATGTGGCTGGGTGTGGCCGGTATTTTCTATGGTGCAGTGCTCGCCTGTGCGCAAACCGACATCAAACGCCTTGTGGCTTACACCAGTATTTCGCACATGGGCTTTGTATTGGTGGGTATTTATTCCGGCAACCTGATCAGCTTGCAGGGTGTGGTGGTGCAGATGCTGGCGCACGGTATTTCCGCCGGCGGCCTGTTCATTCTTTGCGGTGAAGTTTACGAGCGCCTGCACACACGCGATCTGCGTGAAATGGGTGGCTTGTGGTCGCGCATGGCCTGGTTGCCTGCGTTTTCCCTGTTCTTTGCCGCTGCGTCACTTGGGCTGCCGGGAACAGGCAATTTTATCGGCGAGTTCCTGATTCTGCTGGGTAGCTTCAAAGTGGTGCCGGTACTTGCCACGGTGGCAACCTCGGCCTTGATTCTGGCTGCTGTCTACAGTCTGTTGCTTATGCAGCGCGCATTTTTTGGCCCGGCCAAATCCGATGTGCAACTGGAAGCTTTGTCCGCCCGCGAATTGTTCATGATGCTGGTGCTCTCGGCATCGCTGATTGCGTTGGGTGTTTATCCACAGCCGGTTCTGAATCTGTCGGAAGCGGTGATGTCCTATACGCAGCATTTGTATGCTGCCGTGCCGGCACAGTGAGGTCATGACGATGTCGACACCGTTTACCTTGCAAAATTTTCTGGCGCTGTTGCCGATTGTCATTACTTGCGCCACGGCAACGTTGGTGATGCTGGCCATTGCAGCAAAACGCAGCCACTTCTGGAATGCCACGGTCGCGGTTGCGGGTTTGAACGCGGCGCTGGTTTCCGTGTGGTGGGTGTGGACGAAAATCCCGCCGCAGACAGTGACCAGTTTGTTTGTAGTCGATGGTTACGCCTGCTTCTATATGGGCTTGATTCTGGTGGCTACGCTGGCCTGTGCCACATTGGCGCATGCGTACATGGAAAAACACAGTGGCAATCGTGAAGAGCTGTATCTGTTGCTGATTCTGTCTGCTGCTGGTGCACTGGTACTGGTGTGCAGTCGTCATCTCGCCAGCTTTTTTATCGGCATGGAAATGTTGTCGATCCCCTTGTTCGGTCTGGCGGCCTACAGTTTCCAGCGTTCACGCTCGCTGGAAGCCGGCATCAAGTATCTGGTGCTTTCGGCGATGTCTACCGCTTTTCTGCTGTTTGGCATGGCTTTGCTCTATGCACAAACCGGCGCCTTGGGATTTGCCGAGATTCAGACAGCTGTCGTGGCTGCAGTGGATGTTCCGCCCATGGTCTATGCCGGTTGCGCAATGATTTTTGTGGCCATTGCTTTCAAGTTGTCTTTTGTGCCATTTCATTTGTGGACACCTGATGTCTACGAAGGCGCGCCGGCGCCGGTGTCTGCGTTTCTCGCCACCGTCAGCAAGACGGCAGTATTTGCGGCTTTCCTGCGTTGGCTGCACGATATGCCGGTGCTGGTATCCGGCCCCATGCACGATGTGCTGGTGGTCTTGGCAGGTTTGTCGATTGTTGCAGGCAACCTGCTGGCGTTGACGCAAAGCAACCTCAAGCGTCTGCTTGGCTATTCGTCGATCGCGCATTTCGGCTACCTGATGATTGCAGTAATTGCCGGCACGCGCATGCGTGAGCCGTCGGTGGCTATCTACCTGCTGACTTACGTCATCACTACTTTGGCCGCGTTTGGTGTCGTGGTGCAGGCTTCCAGTCCCTATCAGGGGGCGGATGCCGATGCCCTGCACAATTACCGAGGCCTGTTCTGGAAGCGTCCTTATCTGACGGCGGTGATGACGGTGGCGATGTTGTCACTGGCCGGCATTCCCATGACGGCAGGTTTTGTTGGCAAGTTCCATATGGTGCTGATCGGTGTAGCTTCCAGTCAATGGTGGTTGCTGGGGGCTTTGGTGCTGGGCAGTGCACTCGGTTTGTATTACTACCTGCGCGTTATGGTGACGCTGTATCTGGCTGAGCCAGGCTTGCGGCGTTTCGATGCACCACTGAACTGGGGGCGTACGACCGGAGGCGCCATGTTGGTGCTGGTCGCTGTGTTGATGTTGCTGGTGGGCGTCTATCCGCAGCCCCTGATGCAGATGGTGATATCGGCGGGTATTTTGTGAGCCGTGTTTATTCGAGTCGCCTGCCATAGGGACTCCCCATAACTCCAAGGCGGCTGAAGGCCGCCCATGTGGGCTGTGATCTCCGCAGCTCCTCGGCAATTACTTGATTTGGGTTCTTACAAAATTTTCACACTTGTATCACAATGCCCACCTTTAGAAGGTGCAGGGCTGTCTGATTGTTGCCTCGTTTGTTCCTGTGCCGTGTCCGAGTTCGTTTATCCAATGAGGAAGTGCTGATGCGTCGCAATGTTTTTGTGGGTGCTGGTCTTGTAGCAATGGCAATGTCCATGCCGGTTTTTGCTGCGGAAGATGCTGGTGCCAAGTGGGATCAGTTGTATCGAGAGGCCATTGCGGACAGAAATAGCGGAAATCTCTATGGTTCGATAGAGAAGTTCAAGGCTTTGCTGGCGGGAAACCCCAGTTTGCGTCGTGCGCGCCTGGAGTTGGCTGTAGCGTATTACCGTGCTGCCCGTTATGACGATGCACGCAAAGAGGCGGAGAAAGTTCTGGCCGATGACAATGTGCCAGGCGATGTCAAGGAAACCGTGCGCCTGTTCCTGTCGCAGGTAGAGCAGAGCGCGACAGCAGGTGATCAGCGCAACAGTTTTACGGGCGGTGCCAGCATAGGTTTTGGGCATGATACCAATGTCAATGCGGGGCCATCTGGCAACGTTATCGATATTGACGGTACTGAATTGTTGCTTGCCGATGGCAGTGAGCCCCAAACAGATGCCTTTTTTACTGCAGGCGTGAATGGCGCACATACTTACCGTTTTGCCAGTCCGCTGGATGTGGCCGGTAAGCCGGTAGGCGTTGTATGGCAGACCGCCGGCAGCCTCAATCGTCGTGAGTATCAGGATGAACATGAGTTCACTGTGGACGTTGTCAGTGTCTCCACTGGCCCTACTTTTATTTCGCATGAAAACTGGAGAGCCAAGCTTGATCTGCAAGAGGATTATGTGCGACTGGGAGACAATGCATTGGCGTTGTACAGCAGTCTCAATCCCTCTTATACGATTATTGATGGCAAAAACGAATACACCATTCGCGGGCAGTTGCAGTACCGCGAGTTCATGACGGATGACAACAAGGGGCGCGATGGTGAGCGCTACACCGAAGGTTTTGATTTTGCGCATCGTTTAAATGAGTCTGTTGTTCTGACAGCGGGTACCAGTTTTTATCAGCAATATGCTCGGGTTGAAGATCAGCAGAATAGCGCATTTGATGTTTATGCAGGTGCGTTCTGGCACGCATGGAATACCGGCTCGGTGTATGGGCGTGTTGTATACCGTGAAACCGATTACCAAGGCAGGGTTGCACTGTTTGATGAAGGGCGTCTGGAGCGTCAGCCGAGCTATGTTGTCGGTTTTACGCATGGATTCGTGGGCGGGAAAATGGACGGTTATGGCATTGGTGCGCGCTTGAGTTACACCGACAATCACGCGAATCTGGATATTTACGATTATGATCGAACAGATTTTTCCGTGAACCTGACGAAAAAGTTCTGAGGTCTGTGTTGGAGTGCTGATGGTAACTTCCATCAGCTGGCAAGTCTGGATGTTGAAGAAACCTTAACGATTCATCAAGAGAGGCGGCTTTTATGAACAGGAAATTTGCGGCAAGTGCATTGAGCATTGCTATCGCGGCTGCCATGCAGTCGTCGGCAGTTCTGGCGGAGAATTGTGTCGACAAGGATAGTGATGGCAGAAGCGTGAATGAATGGGGGGTATGGTGTGGTGTTGACCAGTATCTTTCCCAGTTGAATGAAGAAAATCCATCGGCTGCGGGTGAGGAGACTGGTAGTAGCATTCCGGAGTCCGCTGGCGACATTGCTCGCGATTCCGACCAGTTTGATCCGGAATTGGAAGGTGGCGGCAAAGACCATATCGTTTTACCGGTTCTGCCTGAAGACGAATACGTCGGTTATTTTGCGCGCTATGACTGGGTAAGCAATGGTACTTGTGACGCCGAGTCGTGCATTACTGGTAGTGATATCGGTGGCTTTGGTCTGGATCTTGAGGATAATGGCAGCAATAACACCAGGACTATGGAGCCTACGTCCGCAGACAAAGTGTCTTATGCATTGTTTTCACCGGCTGGCAATGTCATCGGTGGAGAGATCTATGATGAAAACAGTTCCGGTTATGCAGGCCCTGTTTTCAATGCAGAGTCTGTAGATGTTTATGCCGAAAATGACGGTGACCAGCAGTATGTCGAGTTTTATGGTTACCATTATTCCTATGAGTCAGGTTACGGCTATGGTTCCGGCTATGGCACATCTACTTATGAACAGGATTTGATTCGCGGTGAAACGCCGACGGCGTATTTTTCTGAAGAAGATGAAAAGCGTATTCTGCAGGCTTATTTTGTTGGTGTGGCGCGTCAGCAAACGCAGAGTTATGACGGTGAATTCTCCTCTTACAGTGGGGAAACACTCACTTATGTGGCAGGCAAGTTGACGCCGCAGGCATTTATTCAGGATCTGGTGAGTGGCAACGTGCAAGCCACATATGTTGGTTATACCCATTTTCTGGAGCAGCCTGTTTCCATTGATGTCAATTTTGGTAGCAAAACATTTGCAGCAGATTTCGGTGATGCCGGCTCATCTGTTCGCGATGAGCTGGGCATACCTGATGATGTGGACATGGGCTTCGCCGCAACGGGTCATATCAATGGCCGCAATCTGGTGTCCGATACCATTACCGCACATGAAGGCACAATGACGGGCGTGGTGCAGGGTTCGTTCTTCCAGCCAGACGCTAGTGTGGTCGGTGGTGTGTATGAGGTGCAGAAAGACGGTCAGGAGTGGGTCGATGCGTTCACGACAGTAGTGGGCGCTAATAGTGAAGTGCGTCTCAATGTCCTTGATAAATAGTTAAGGTGGATGCCGAGAGCACTGTTCTTCGATGATCTAATAGTAAGTGAGCAAGCCCCGCCCTTAAAAGCGGGGCTTTTTTGTAAATGGCACTTCTCTGCACGAGGTGCAGATGGAATGGGTATGGCGAAAATATTGTGTGTGTGGGAGCAGGGCGGAAATTTCAGCCATCTGGGAAATCTGAGAATATTTATCAACATGCTGTTGCAGCAAGGTCATCAGGTTTTTTTGGCTGCGCGGGAGTTGCACGGCATCCCTGCTGTGTTTGGCACTATGCCCATTCATTATTTGCAAGCACCGTTCAAGCAGAATGCTGCACGCACCGGCCAGTCGCCTTTCCTCAGTTACACGCATATGTTGCGGGAACAATGTTTTTCTACCGCAGATGAGCTGGATATTTATGTTCGTGTCTGGCGCAATGTCTTTGCCATAGTGCAGCCAGACATGGTGATTTACGAACACAGTCCTACCGCACTGGTTGCCAGTGTCGGTTATTCGTTTCGCAAGGTTCTAGCCGGCAATGGATTTATGTGCCCACCGGTGGAAGGCGATACTTTTGCTGTGTTTCCCACCACAAAAAGGGATGAACAGACGCTGGCACAATTGCAGCAGGATGATGCCGCATTGTTGCAGGTGATCAATAGCGCATTGCAGCGCCACAGTGCCGGGCCATTAGCGCGGTTGGCCGATATCTATGCGCAGGCCGATCAACAGTTTTTGCAAACGTTTCCGGAGCTGGACCAGTTTGGTGCGAGGCCGGATGTCAGCTACCTCGGCGCCTGGTCCCTGCCGTGTGATACACCACCGCAGTGGCCTGCTGGCGGCGGTGTAAAAGTTTTTGGTTATTTGCAAATGTTTCCCGGTCTGGAACAGTTGCTGAAAGACCTGCAAGCTGCGGATGTTTGTGCGCTGTTGTATATCAAGCAATTGCCAACAGCACTGAAGCAGAAATACACCTCTGACAATATTGCATTCACTGAAAAATTGGTGGATCTGCGGCAGGTTGCCCGGCAAGCCCGTTTTGCTTTGACCCACGGCAATCACGCCACGCTGGCGTATTGCATGGTGATGGGGATACCGCAGCTGGCGATACCGCGTTTTCAGGAGCAATTGCTGTCTGTCTTGCGTCTGGAGAAGCTGGGTTGTGGCTTGCATGCGTATCAGGATCAGCAGGACTATGGCAAGGAAATCGCTGCGTTGCTGCATGATGAATCGTTCAAACAAAACGCCGATGTCATAAGGCTGCGTTACAGCAAGTCTTCAGCAGAAGGCTCCGAGCGTTATATCGCAGACAGGCTTGCAGCCTTGCTGTCACGGTGAACGTGCTAGGTGTTGGTGATCAGACGTATGTTGAAGGCAAGCGAAATTCGTTCTTCATCGCCTTCATAAGGATGCACGCAGTGACAGAGCCATGATGGAAACAGGATCAGTTCACCGGGGGTTGGTTGAATACGAATCTTGGTGCCAAAAGGAAATCCCGGTGTCATCAACATGCCGGCAGCGGGGCGTGGATCCTGGAATTCGATAGCGCCACTCAAGGGCTTGTCGGGCTGTGGTGTGCCGGTTTTTACGTAATAAGCTGCGCCCCAGTGGTTGTCAGGGTGTGAATGCATGGTGTTGTACGCGCCTTGTCGGTTGATGTTGGCCCAGCCGCTGATGCTGAAACGGCAGGGCTTGCGTTCAGAGGCTATTGGGGCCGATTCCATCATGGCTGAAACGGCCTGTGCCACACGCCCGGTCACTTGTTGAATGCAGGCGTGTGGCCATTCAACGAGGTCCTCGGCAGAGCGCCAGCCAGCGACATTGCTTTTTTGTGCGCCACCGGTATTGCGGTGTTGTTCCTGACGTTCTTTTTCCAGCAGAAGGCTGATGAGCTCGCTGTGCAACGGTTCGTTGTCAGTAAACTGATGGCGCATGATCACCGTGGGAAACAGCAGTTGAATCGAGTCTTTAAAGCTGTCGGATGGCTTCATGTGTGATGTCACCGTGATTGTGCATCGAAACTGCAGCCGCTGACTCCCCGGCTGTCCGGCCCGATCAAATACAGCCACAATGGCATCAGACTGTCGGCGGTCGGCCGGGTGTTGGGGTCTTCACCTGGATAGGCAGCGGCACGCATGCGGGTGCGGGTGGCGCCAGGGTTGATGGCATTCACGCGCACATTGGACACGCCATCCAGCTCATCCGCCAGGGTTTCCATCAATCCTTCCGTGGCAAATTTGCTGACGGCATAGGCGCCCCAGAAAGCGCGACCCTGCCTGCCCACCGATGACGTGGTAAACACGATGCTGGCGTCGTCTGCTTGTTTCAGTAGCGGCAGCAGCGCCTGTGTCAGCAGGAAGGCGGCGTGCACATTCACCTGCATCACTTGTTGCCAGCGCTCGGGGCTGTAGTCCGCCACACTGGTAAGGGTGCCGAGCAGGGCGGCGTTGTGCAGCAGGCCGTCCAGCCGGCCCAACTCATTTTCAAGGGTTTCGGCGATGGCCTTGGCGCCATCTGGGGTCAGATATTGCAGATCCTGCGACAGGATCAGTGGCTCCGGATGGCCGGCGGCGACAATCTCGTCATACACCTGTTCCAGTTTGCCCGCCGTCTTGCCGAGCAGGATGACGGTTGCGCCGTGTTCTGCAAAACTGCGTGCAGCAGCGCGGCCAATACCGTCGCCGGCACCGGTTACTAGAATCACGCGTCCTTCAAGTGCTTTCTCGGATGCCTGATAAGACGCCGGAAGCTTGTTGATGTTTTTCATGAGCTTATAATCTCAATTTATTGATTCTATTAATCTTTTGATGGATGCTGGCAGCTCGTTTGGCTGGCTGATCAGAAAATCGGCTTGCCAGTCTTCGATGCGTTCGCCGGGATCGAGATAACCGTAGGCACAGGCAATGGTGAGCATACCCGCCCGGCGTCCGGCCTCTATGTCACGAGCATGGTCGCCAACATAGACGGCTTCGGCAGGTGCAATTCCCAGTTGGGAGCATGCCAGCAGCATGGGTTCTGGATCGGGTTTGCTGCGGGTGACGTGATCCGGGCAGACCACTGTTGCCGGTTGCGAAGGTAGTGCGATGCGTTCCAGTAGGGGGTTGGTGTAGGCGCTGGGTTTGTTGGTGATGATGCCCCAGGCCAAGCCTTGTGCGGCGATCCACTGTAGGCTGCTTGCCATGCCGTCAAACAGTGCGCTGTACTTGCCCAGTACTTCGGCATAGTGGCCGAGCAGTTCCAGCCGGCGCGCTTCGAACAATGGATCATTTTCTTGCAGTTCACTGGCGAGCAGGGTCAGGGCGCGGGCACCATTCGAGACCTGGGCGCGGATGACATCGTCTGCCAGCGGTGTCATCTGGTGGTTCTGACGTAACCGGTTTACGCAGACAATGAAGTCGGGCGCCGTGTCCAGCAGCGTGCCATCCAGATCAAATAGTATTGCTTTTATTTTCATGTGCTTATGTCACAAATCTGATGTTTTCTTTCGGTTTGCTCGCTGATGGTGAAACTTTTTTGGTTGGTTGTGCACACTTCTTCAGGTGATTTCTGAGGTTATTGAAAAAAATACAAATTATTCAGTTTGTTAGCCCGGTTTTCTGACGTGAACTATATAGTTGACATCAACGTCTGTCGCAGACATGGAATACTTTTTTATCAAAGGGTTATAGGTCATTCCTGTGATATTTTCGAGTATCAGCCCGGCGCCGCGTATCCAGCCGGCGAGCTCGGCTGGACGGATAAATTTTCCGTATTCATGGGTGCCTTTGGGCAGTAATTTCAGCAAATACTCGGCACCCAGAATGGCAAAGGCATAGGCCTTGGGATTGCGGTTGATGGTAGAGAAAAACAGGTGGGCGCCGGGTTTGGCGAGATCGGCACAAGCCTGGATGATGGAAGCGGGGTCTGGCACGTGCTCCAGCATTTCAAGACAGGTGACCACATCGTAGTGGCCTGGCTGTTCGGTTGCCAGTTGCTCGGCCGGAATCTGGCGGTAATCAACACTCACGCCGCTTTCCAGCGCATGCAGGCGCGCGACACCCAGAGGCGCTGCGCCCATGTCGATACCGGTGACCGTGGCGCCGCGCTGGGCCATGGCTTCTGAGAGAATGCCGCCGCCGCAGCCGACATCCAGCACGATCTTGCCGGCCAGTCGGGCGCGTTCGTCGATGTAGTTGCTGCGCAGCGGGTTGATGTCGTGCAGCGGCTTGAACTCGCTGGTCGGATCCCACCAGCGATTGGCCAGCGCTTCAAACTTGGCGATTTCGGCGGCATCGACGTTGCTGGTATTGAGCGTGGCAGTTGCCATGGGCAGCTCCGGTAGATGTTCTGGAAGGCGCGCAGTATAACGCCGGAAATCAGGTCTATGCTTTGCTCCGGTTAGAGACAGTTCCGGTTGGTTAACGCTTGTCCTTTCACTGTGTCAGCCCTTTGCCTACAATAGCGCCCCGTTTACCGCCGCTTTTCTGAATTTCCCCAAGAGGTACCCGCCGTGTTAGAAGCCTATCGCAAGCATGTCCAGGAGCGCGCCGCTGAAGGCGTTGTGCCCAAGCCGCTCTCTGCCGAGCAAGTCGCCGATCTGATCGAGCTGCTGAAAAATCCACCTGCCGGCGAAGAGGCGTTTCTGGTCGAGCTGATCACCCACCGTGTACCGGCGGGCGTGGATCCTGCGGCTTATGTCAAAGCGGGTTTCCTTACCGCCCTGGTCAAAGGCGAAGCCAAGTCGCCACTGATCGACAAGAAACAAGCCGTGAAACTGCTGGGCACCATGCTCGGCGGTTACAACATCACTACCCTGGTGCAGTTGCTGGACGATGCTGAATTGGCCGAGGCTGCTGCGACAGAGCTGAAGCACACTATCCTGATGTTCGACAGCTTCCACGACGTGGCCGAGAAAGCGAAAAAAGGTAACGCGCAGGCGAAAGCCGTATTGCAAAGCTGGGCCGATGCCGAGTGGTACACCAGCCGCGCCGACGTACCACAAACCATCACCGCGACTGTGTTCAAAGTCACCGGTGAAACCAACACCGACGACCTTTCACCAGCGCCAGATGCCTGGAGCCGCCCGGATATCCCGCTGCACGCGAAAGCGATGTACAAGAATCCGCGTGAAGGCATCACCAACACTGAACAGCAGATTGCCGAGTTGAAGAAAAAAGGCCATCCCGTTGCGTTTGTGGGTGATGTGGTCGGTACTGGCTCTTCGCGTAAATCCGCCACCAACTCCGTGTTGTGGTACACCGGTGAAGACATCCCGTTCGTGCCCAACAAACGTTTTGGCGGCATCTGCATCGGCGGCAAGATCGCACCGATTTTCTTCAACACGATGGAAGACGCTGGTGCACTGCCGTTCGAGTGTGACGTATCAAAGCTCAACATGGGCGATGTGATTGTCATCAAGCCATACGAAGGCAAGATCACCAACGAAGCGGGTGACCTGCTCGCCGAGTTCAGCCTGAAAACCGACGTGCTGCTGGACGAAGTGCGCGCCGGTGGCCGCATCAACCTGATCATCGGGCGTGGCCTGACCGACAAAGCCCGTGCTGAACTCGGCCTCGCGGCCAGCACCGTGTTCCGCCGCCCGCAAGCGGAAGCCGCTTCCAGCAAAGGTTTCACGCTGGCGCAGAAAATGGTGGGCAAGGCTTGCGGCGTAGACGGTATTCGCCCCGGCACTTACTGCGAACCGAAAATGACTACCGTGGGTTCGCAGGACACCACTGGCCCGATGACGCGCGACGAATTGAAGGATCTGGCCTGTCTCGGTTTTTCTGCGGATCTGGTTATGCAGTCGTTCTGTCACACGGCGGCGTATCCGAAGCCGGTGGATGTGGAAACGCATCACACCCTGCCGGATTTCATCATGACGCGCGGCGGTGTTGCCCTGCGTCCGGGTGACGGCATCATCCACTCATGGTTGAACCGCATGTTGCTGCCGGACACCGTCGGCACTGGCGGCGATTCACACACGCGTTTCCCGATTGGTATTTCTTTTCCGGCCGGTTCCGGCTTGGTGGCGTTTGGCGCGGCAACTGGTGTCATGCCGCTTGATATGCCGGAGTCTGTGCTGGTGCGTTTCAAAGGCGAGATGCAGCCGGGCATTACCTTGCGTGATCTGGTTAATGCGATTCCTTATGCCGCCATTCAGAAAGGGCTGCTGACGGTCGAGAAAAAAGGCAAGAAGAACATTTTCTCCGGCCGTATTCTTGAAATCGAAGGCTTGCCAACGTTGAAAGTGGAGCAGGCGTTTGAAATTTCCGATGCCTCTGCCGAACGTTCTGCCGCCGGTTGTACCATCAAGCTGGGCGAAGCCCCGATCCGCGAATATCTCACTTCCAACATCACCATGCTGCGCTGGATGATCAAGGAAGGTTATGGCGATGCCCGCACGCTGGAACGTCGCGCGAAAGCGATGGAAGCGTGGCTGGCCAATCCGCAACTGATGGAAGCCGACAAAGACGCAGAATACGCCGAGATCATCGAGATCGACCTCAACGAGATCAAGGAACCGATTCTGGCTTGCCCGAACGATCCAGATGACGTGAAAAAGCTGTCTGATGTGCAGAACACCAAGATCGATGAAGTGTTTATCGGTTCGTGCATGACCAACATCGGCCACTACCGCGCCGCCGGTAAATTGCTGGCCAACGTCAAAGACGGCTCGCTGCCCACCACGCTGTGGATCGCGCCGCCGACGCGCATGGACGAGTTCCAGCTGAAAGAAGAAGGTTACTACGGCATCTTCGGCGCCAGCGGTGCGCGCACCGAAATGCCCGGCTGTTCATTGTGCATGGGTAACCAGGCGCGCGTGAAGCCGGGTTCGACGGTGGTTTCCACGTCAACGCGCAACTTCCCGAATCGCCTGGGTGATAACACCAACGTGTATTTGTCTTCAGCAGAACTGGCGGCGATTGCGGCGGTACTGGGCAAGCTGCCCACACCTGCCGAGTACCTGGAATACGCAGGCAAGCTGAACACCATGGGCGCCGAGATCTACCGCTACCTGAACTTCAACGAAATCGCGTCGTTTCAACAAGCGGCGGACAAGGTGAAAACCATTCAGGTGACGCATGTGCAGGAAGTGGTGCTGTAAGCCTTCTGTCCCTTAAACAGAACCCCGCTGCGGCGGGGTTTTTGTTGGCTGATGATTGGTGCGCTGCCAATGACAAGCCAGTTTGCAAAGTCCTGCTAGTCTCAATGCAAAGGTATTCGAAGGTTGACGCCCTTGAAGGAGTTTGCATGTCTTCCCTGCGCACCAAGGTTTTTGTTGCCAGCTTGCTGGGTTCTGTCATCACATTTGGCATCACGCTCGCATTTGTCATGCATGCCAACCGGCAAATGCTGGAGCTGCAAGCCAATCAGTCGGCGGCCAATCTGGCAGAAAGTTATGAGCGCGCAGTAGAAACCGAATTTGCTGCCTCATATGCCTCTGCCCAATCGCTGGCTCTTTCCGTTTACGAGGTGCACAAGCAGGGTGGAAACCGGCACATGGCATCGGCCATTAATCGCAGCGTGCTTGAAGCCAACCCGCAGTTTGTCGGCCTGGGTTCCTATTGGGAGCCAGATGCATTTGATGGCCAGGATGCGGAATGGGCAGGCAAGGATGCAGAGCATGACAAGAGCGGGCGGTATTTGCCGTACTGGAATCGTGCGAGCGGTTCGATTGCGGTAGAGCCTGTGGCGGATTATGACGTGGCGGATTGGTACACCGTGCCGAAAAAAACGCAGCAATCCTGGGCAACGGAGCCCTATGAATTTCCCATTGCCGGCAAGCCTGTGCTGATGGTGTCGTTGATGGTGCCCATTGTGGAAGCCGGAAAATTCCTGGGATCCGTAGGGGCAGATTATCCCTTGTCGGTCTTGCAGGATTTGCTGAATGACGTGCGGCCGTTTGGCAGCGGTTACGCTGCATTGTTGTCCAGTGCGGCGGTGTATGCCAGTCATCCTGACGGCGGATTTCTGATGAAAAAGGCAACCGGGTTTCCGCCGGAAGCTTATGAAGCCATTCGTGCCGGGCATGCATATGACTTCACGGATAACAATGGCATGGTGCATTTGTTGCGCCCGGTACAGGTGGGCAAGGCACCAAATTCGTGGTCGCTGGAAGTGGTTTTTGATCGCAATGCGGCACTTGCCGGTGTCACAGCGCTTTCTCGTGAAACGATGCTGGTTTCTGCGCTGTGTCTGGCTTCGCTGGCGCTGGTGCTCTGGTTTTTGCTGACGCGGCAGCTTCGCGATCTGGAAACGATTTCGGCGTTTCTCTCGCAGTGGAAGGGTGATTTGCGCGAGCGGATAAACTGTGAAACGCAAGATGAAGCTGGTGTAATTGCAGGATCTTTCAATCGATTTCTTGAGCGTTTGCGAGATTTACTCTTGGCTATAGCGCAGCAAAGTACGGCGCTTGAGCAAAGTACAGAACAGCTGGGTGGAAATACTCATGATGTTGCGCAGGGCGCGCGTCAGCAACTGGATGCTTCCTCAAGTATGTCCTATGCGGTACAGGCGCTGAATGCTTCGATAACCGATATCACTGCGCAGGCAGAAAGTGTGAAACACCTTACGCGAGAGACCGAATCCCTGGCGCAGCAGATTGCAAGCAAGGCAGGCTCTGCTGCAGATGAAATCAGCCAGATTGATCGCAATATGCAGAACGTGAATGATGTTGTGCACAGGCTCGATCTGCGTTCACGCGACATCTCCAACATTCTTTCTGCAATTCGCGGCATCGCAGAGCAGACAAACCTGCTGGCATTGAATGCGGCAATTGAAGCGGCCCGTGCCGGTGAGCAGGGCCGTGGGTTTGCGGTTGTGGCGGATGAGGTGCGTTCATTGGCTGCACGCACGCAGCAGTCAACACTCGAAATAGCCGAGATGATTGATACCATTCAGCGCGATACTGCAGCAGCTGTGACGGAAGTTAATCATGCGGTTGCCAATGTACGTCAGGGTGCCGAACTGACACGTGCAACGGTGGCAGATGTACAGTCAGTGCAGCAGCGCACTGGCGAGATAGCGGAGCGTATTGCTGTTGTTGCCGGCAAGACGCAAGAGCAGAATGGTTCCAGCCGTAATCTGCTGGAGAGTATTGAGGCAATTACAGGCTTGTCCCAGCGCAATGATGAGTCTGTTGCTTTATCTCTAAAGCAGCTGGATATTTTGAAACAGGAGTCGGGAAGATTGCAGGCGAGCATGTCGCTTTTCAGGTGGTAATTGTCTTCGGCATTTCGTCGGTATTTCGTGAGACCTGGTTTTTACGGGCATGTCAGGCTTATTGTTGACGGTCTGCTGGTTGCGTACTGGATTTCTATCGATCCCCCCCAGAGCAGTATTTCGCGGAAAACATTGCCTTCACATAATGTGGCTGCTACGTCTTTATGCCGGGCCTGATTGTCTGTGATGTCTTGTATCTGAGTGGTGTCGATCATGAAGGTCATGGTATTTTCATGGTGACTGGCATGCGTGATCACTGCTGACTGGTTTATGGTCAGTGGAAGGTGAGGCGTTATGAAAGAAACGGCATTCGCTATATTCTCCGCAACTTTATGCTTCTGTTCCATGATTTGTCCGATCGTCGACGCGGCGCATATGACGATGGCAATTTTTATCCAGCCCAGTAATTCAAGCAGGGGGTTGTCGATGCGAATCAGGTGGATGTCGAGCCAGAAGGGTGTGGCAATCATTGCCCAAGGGTAATGCCCGTCCTGTTTGACCATGCGCGCTGCGCAGGTGTGCAGTGCCACATAAGAGAGCAGCAGCAAAATGACTGTTGTTGTGGATGTCACTTTTCTTTCCATCCGTTTGTCTGTGTTCCATGGCGGGCATCTTAGCGATATCCGGTGGGTTTGGCACGGCCAATTATCGACTTCGGTGTTCCTGTCTGGTGCGAAGAGGCGTACTTTCTGCACTGTTTTGTGACTCAGGCAGTCAAAGGGAAGGACTTCCGTGCCCTAACGCCTTGATCTGGCATTGCAGCGTCAGCCCTTTATGTTTGAGCTGTGGCTGGCAGAGCTTTTGCTATAGAACTCCACAGAGAACAGTAAAGGGTTGGTCATGAAATTGTCTGCGTTGATGAATATGCCGGCTACCGTTACCCGCAGTGATGATGCCATGTGGCATGTATTTGATACTTTCAGACTCAACCAGTCTGTCATCAATCATGTGCAGCAGCTGTTGCATCTGATGGCCGATATCCAGCGTCACCGCGCATGCAGTCTGGCCATCCTGTCGGGCAATGTCAGTTTTGAAGCACAGGTCAGGTCACTGAACCGCAAGATCAATGCACGTCTGTCCTATCTGGATGCACAACCGGAATTGACGGAAATTCTCGACCAACGCGAGTGGGACAATGTGTTGGGCGAGTGGAAAGTGGTTGGCTACGGCTGGCGCAAGGACAATGTGCTGCACAACTTCGAACTGCATTCGCATCTGGTGGAAAAAATCCTCAACATCGTGCGCGAGTCGGGTCGTTGGGTCTTGCGCTCAGGCAATTACTCCGAAGCAATTGCCGACCACTATCTCGGGCATGCCGTATTTGAATATGTTTTCAGCACTCACCTGTATCGCATTGAAACGCTGGGTAAGTTGCGCGGTCTTGGTACGCATGCTGTCAACGGCGAGTGTGGTGATGACATGCGCATCCGCATCAATTACCTGTTGCAGTCGGCCAGACATGAACAACTCGCCGCGCGCGATTTTTTTGCGGTACAGACCGGCTCGGTGATGCGCAATATTCCCGCCTTGCTGGATGTTCAGCGCACGGAAAACCTGTTCAATGAATGGCTGGAGTTGATGGCAGGTGTGGTTGCAGGAACTGTGGAAACCGGTGATGCAACTTCCACCAGAGCCTTTGGCATGGCGTCGAGCGTTATTGATGCCCATCTGGCTGTTACCGAGCAGGTGTTGGCCTATTTGCAGCTGGCCATCGAAGAAATGCTGGAGGCAGTGCTGGAAGAAACCGCCGCCAGCGAAGACTGACGGGATGAGTGTCGCTTCAGTGCATGCCGTGCCCGGCATGTTGCCAGCCGGCAAAGATTGTCCATAACGCGCACAGCGCCAGTACCGCAGCAATCGTGTAGCGCAGCGATTTCTGTTGCAGCACAGTTTGCAGGTTTTGTGCAAAAACACCGCTGGCAAACAGCGCCGGTGTGGTGCCGAGACCGAAGCCCAGCATCAACAATGCGGACTGTGAGCCATCACCGTGGCTTGCCGCCCAGGTGAGTGTGCTGTAAACCAATGCGCAAGGCAGCCATCCCCAGAGTAATCCCAGCGCGAATACCTGCCACAGCTGTGTGGCGGGCAGCAGAGGTCTGGCCAGTTTCTGCAAGGGTTGCCACCAGCGGTTGCCGAGTGTCTCCAGCGCGGTTATGCCATGCCACAGTTGGGCGAGGTGCAGGGCCATGGCCAGCAAGAGCAGGCCTGCCGTTGTGCGCAAAACCGGATTCAGCAGCGGGTGTTTGTGCAGGGTGTGCTGCAGGGCCGCACCAAACAACAGTGCGAGCAGGGTGTAGGTCGTAATGCGCCCGAGATGATAGAGCGCCAGTGCCAGTTTGCGCTGTGGATGTTGCTGCAGGCCGAGTGCGCAGGCGATACCGCCACACATGCCGAGGCAGTGGCCGCTGCTCACGAAGCCCAGCAGACAGGCTGATGACCACTGCAGCAATAATTCACTGTTCATCGTTGCGCTCATGTCGTTGTTGCTGGGAGCCGGGCACGGGCTGGCCGTGTGTGTCGTCATCTTCGAGGATGCGCCGCGCTTCGCGGTCGAGGTCATCGTACTGGCCGTTCCTGCTGGCCCATAGCCAGGCGGCGATGGCGACGGCGCAGAATGCCATGGCAACCGGCACAATCATGTAAAGACTTTGCATCAGGCTTTTCCCTTGGCAAACAGGCGCAGGCCGTTGAGTGTAACCAGCAGTGAACTTATGGCCATGCCGATGGCGGCAATGACCGGCGGCAACAGGCCGGCGGCGGCGATCGGCAGTATGGCGATATTGTAAAGCAGCGCCCATGCCAGGTTCTGGCGCACCAGTGTGCGTGTGCGCAGGGAGGTGTTGCGCAAAACCAGCAGATCGCTCAAACGGTTGTTGAGCAGGATGACATCGGCGGCTAACTGTGCTGTCTGGCTGGCTTCCGCCAGGGCGATGGAAATATCGGCGTGTGCCAACACAGGGCCGTCATTGACACCATCGCCGATCATGGCCACGGGATGTCGTTGCTTCATGCTGTCGATGACGGCCACCTTCTGCTCCGGCGAGCAGGATTTGTGCACATCAGTAATGGCCAGCTGCAGGGCAATGTTGTCGACAGAGCCTGAATGGTCGCCGGACAGAATCGTGCACTGTATAGCGTGTTGCTGCAGCTGCTGGATGCAGCCGGCACTGTCACTGCGCAAGCTGTCGCCGAGTGTGAACATTGCCAGCAGCCCGGATTCGGAAGCCAGTGCGATAGTGATGTCCGTCGTATCAACCACTGCGAGCGGGGGAGTGGTGCCTGCCAGTTGGCAGGCCCATGTAGTTTTGCCGATACGATAACGCTGGCCATTAACGCTACCCTCAATGCCGCAATGCACAAAAGGCCGTACATCACCGGTTTGCATGATGGAACCGGCAGCCTCTGATGCGGTTGTAGTAAATGCACTGGCCATCGGATGGCTGGAATGCTGCTCCAGTGCGGCGGCAATGGCGAGACAGTCGGCAGAAGAGACTGCTGCACAGGTCTGGATTTGCAGCAATTGCATGCGGCCCAGCGTCAAGGTGCCTGTCTTGTCGAAAACATAGTGCGCAATGCGCGGCAGCGTGTGCAGCACATGGGCGCTGGTAATCAGGATGCCTTGCCGACGCAGTTGCAAGGTGGCGGCAGTCATCGCTGCGGGAATGGCGAGAGACAGTGCGCAGGGACAGCTGGCAACCAGTACTGCCAGGAAAGCGGTGAGCGCGCGTGCAGGATCGGCCCAACTCCAGAACAGCGCACTTGCCACGGCTGTCAGCAAGACGACCGGCGTGAAAAACTGCGCAATACCATCATACAAACGGCCGAGACTGGTTGATTGCCCCTGTTTGTGCAGCAGGGCCTGCTCCATGCGCTGGTGCAGTTGGGCGATATGACTTTGCGCCCCCCATTGCTGGGTTTTTACCACTATGCCACCACTGATGATGGTGGTTCCCGCGAGAACCTGGTCGCCAACCTGTTTTTGTACAGGGAGGAATTCTCCGGTGATGACTGCCTGCTCAATGGCCGCGGCGCCCTCCGTGATGATGCCGTCCACCGGGACTATGCTGGCTTCGGTGACCTGTACAAGGTCGTGCTGCTGCAAGCTGTCGATCGCAATACGGTGTGCGCTGCCGTTATCCATCCGTGTACAGGTCTGGGGCAGCATGGGTTCCTGGCTGAGAGTGGCGATACGGTTGCGCGCCTGTGCTTCCAGAAAGCGGGCGCCCAGCAACAGGAAGACGAACATGGCGATGGAATCGAAGTAAACCTCGTCGTTGCCGCGCACTACGCCGATGATGCTGGTGAGTGCGGCGGCGGCAATGGCCAGCGCCACCGGAACATCCATGCCTGCAGCGAAATTGCTGATAGGTGCTGCTGCTGATTTGTCGTACTTGTGCCACTGCTGCCAGCTGCCGCGCAGGCTGCGCCAGGCGCTGATAAAGAATGTATCTGCCGAGTAGAACCACACCGGCAGCGACAGCAGCAGTGCCACTGCATTCATCCATTGCTGCACGTCGGGCAGGGCCCCGAAATAGCTGCCCATGGCGATCATGTGAACCTGCATTCCCAGCAGACCGGCGACCCCCAGTCGTTGCAACAGCTGTTTTTGCCGCTGGCGAAGAAGTTCCTGTTGCTGTGTCGGCTGCCAGGGACTGGCGCGGTAGCCGATGTCGGCCAGTGCCGCAAAAATTTCGCTGAAACGCAGAGTGTCTTTCTGCCAGCGGACGGTCAGCTTGTGATTGTTGAGCTGGGTATCGGCGCGGCTAACGCCCGCAAGATGTTGCAGGCGTTTTTCGATCAGCCAGCAGCAGGAAGCACAGTGAATATCGGCAATGAACAATTTCGCTTCGCAACTGCCATCACTGTTTTCCTGCACGAATTGTGGCTGTGTAGCCAGCAGGTCCATGTCGCTATAGTCTTCGGCACTGCTGGCCGCGTGTTCCGGCTTGCTGTCGCGCTGCCGGTAGTACTGGGTCAGGCCGAGGTTGCGAATAGTGCTGGCAACCGTGCGACAGGCAGGACAGCAGAAATAGTGCGTTTCACCGTCAATTTCTCCGGCAAACGCCTGTGGATGTTGCTGCGGCAGGGGTTCGTTGCAATGGAAGCAGCTGCTGTCAGCAGGCATGGTCGATCTGAAACATGGTGTGTCCGTCGGGGCTGGTGCCGGCCGGTGCGGGAGGGCGGGCCAGGTTCAGTGTTTGGCAGTCGGCGGCTTGTCCAGATCCTTGTTGATGGTCAGTCCGTGCTGGTAGTAATCATCGTCAATAACCGGGTCGGTGCCGTGCGTGGCAACATACGCAAAGACCAGCCCCATGACAACGGATGTCATCAATAAACCGATCAGCAGCCATGGCCAGAACTGTTTATACCAAGGCAGTTGCGGATCTGGAGTTCTTGCCGTCTTCATTGTATGGGTCCTGTGAAGCGGGTTTCATGACGAACACATTGTCCTTCACTGCTGCCGGTGTCAGCCAGACAGGCAGAGAAGTGGATTTCGAGATTGCGGCCTTGCCAGCTGCTGGCAGGCACGGACACGCGAATCGGCAGACTCAATTCCTCGCCACTTTCTGCGTTGACACGCGTTTCTCCGTGGATGACTGCACCGGGCAAGTCGGTGCTCAGCAAATAGCTGTGCGGCGCGTTGTCGCGGTTACCAAGTTTGAGTGTGTAGATGTTTTCGATATTGCCATCGACCTGCTGGTACAGGCTGTTGCGCTCGCGGATGATTTTCAGATCTGTCGTCTTGCGTGTGACTAGCGCAGTCAGGAACATGGAGCACATGACTAGCATTGCCACTGCGTAGCCGACGGTGCGCAGGCGCAGCAGGTGTGTGGGTTTGCCTTCCATGCGGTTTTCCGTGCTGTAGGCAATCAGGTTGGGCGCATAGCCGACTTTTTTCATGACCGAGTTGCACGCATCCACGCACAATGCGCAGTTGATGCATTCATATTGCAGGCCGTTGCGGATGTCGATGCCGGTCGGGCAGACTTGCACGCACAATTGACAGTCGATGCAGTCGCCCATGCCTTCCGGTTTTTCACCATCGTGCACGCGACGCGAACCGCGCGGCTCACCGCGTTGCTTGTCATAGGTGACGATGAGCGTGTCGCGATCAAACATGGCAGATTGAAAACGTGCATAAGGGCACATGTACAGGCACACCTGTTCGCGCATCCAGCCTGCGTTCAGGTAAGTCATGAATGTGAAAATGCCAATCCACAAATACGCGGGTGCCGGTGCACTTCCCTGAAAGAAATCAAATGTGAGTTCGGTAATCGGTGTGAAGTAACCGACGAAGGTAAAACCGGTCATGAAAGCCACAGTGATCCACATGCTGTGCTTGAGATACTTCCTGAAAAACTTTTCCACTGACCAGGGCGACTGATCGAGTTTGATACGCTGGTTGCGACTGCCTTCAGCTTTTTGTTCGATCCACATAAAGATACTGGTCCACACGGTTTGCGGACAGGAATAGCCGCACCAGACGCGACCGAACAGCGATGTGAACAGAAACAGGCCGAAGGCGGCGATGATCAACAACCACGCCAGCATCACCAGATCCTGTGGCCAGAACACCAGATCAAAAATATAGAATTTGCGCGCAGGAAGATCGAACAGTACTGTCTGGTGGCCGTGCCACTGCGTCCACGGCAGGAAAAAATAGCCAATCAGTAATGGCCAGCCGGTAAAAAGTCGCAGGCGCTGAAAAAAACCTTCTATGCTGCGTGTGTAGATTTTTTCACGTTTCTGGTAAAGGTCGAGTTCGGCCACTTCCTTGGGCGCGTACTCGTTGACGGCGGGAATTCGATCGGCAGGGGGAGAAGTTGTGTCGGGTTTTCTGGCTTCATCTTGCGGCAACATCGAAATACCACCTGTGCATTTTGGCTGGCCTCACAATTATAGCGGCGTTTGCCGCACTCCGGCCGGGAGTGCGGCAAATCGCCACAGTGCCTGTCATTTTTTTGCCATCAAGGTTTCTGGCTCAGACTGTAGATGTAGGCAGACAGCACATGAATTTTTTCGGCAGACAGCAAGGTTTCATGAGCAGGCATCTGTCCATTGCGGCCACTCACAATACTGGTTTTAACGTCGCCCAGATTGCCGCCGTAAAGCCATACATTGTCAACGAGATTAGGTGCGCCGACCATCTGGTTGCCTTTGCCGTCAGCGCCGTGACAGGCTGCGCAATAGGTGGCAAATACCTGTGCACCTGCCGCCGGTTTTTTCGTGGCATCGGCAGTGGAAACCCACGCAGCGACATCATCGATCTGCTGTTCAGTCAGGATGCCTTTCCATGCCGGCATGCTGCCTTTGCGGCCCTTGGTAATGGTTTCGACGATGCGATCCGGTGTGCCGCCGTAGAGCCAGTCATTGTCCTTCAGGTTTGGAAAGCCTTTGTTGCCGCCGGCGTCGCTGCCGTGGCAGATCGAGCAGTTGGATGCAAACAAGCGCTGGCCAATGCGGCGTGCTTTCTCGTCTTTAGCCAACTGGTCAATGGGTGTGTTGATGTACTTTGACAGCACGGCAGCGGTTTTGGCATCCATCTTGTCGCTTTCCTGCTGCCATTGCTTTGCTGGCGTCCAGTCGAGCACGCCTTTGAAGTTGCCAAGGCCTGGATACAGCACCAGATAACAGATGCCGAAAACCATGCTGATGATGAACATGTACAACCACCAGCCTGGCAGCGGGTTGTCATACTCTTCAATACCGTCGTAGACGTGGCCAGTTGTGGACTCGTCGGTGTTCGGGCGAGTGCGGTTGCCAAACAGCAGCCAGAACAGGCCGATAATGGTGCCAAGGGTGAGGACGATGATCCATCCACTCCAGAAACTGCTCATGCGTGTTCTCCAGAAATCTTTGGGGTATCGGCTTTGCTGGCTGAGCTGCTAGTCGCATTCAGGTTGTCATCAGCAAAGGGCAGGTTGGCGGCTTCATCGAATGCCGGTTGCTGCTTCTTGCTGTAGGCCCATACGGTGAGCCAGATGAACAACAGCAGCAGCGCCAGCGTTTGCAAGCCGCGCACTAGATTGATGTCGAATTCCATCCGGGCCTCCTTATTGCTGTGTCGGGACAACAGAGGTCTGGCGCGGAATCAACGTGCCGAGCTGCTGCAGATAGGCGACCATGGCATCAACTTCTGCCTTGCCGGCAACAGCAGCAGCGGCGCCCTCAATGTCAGCATCGGTGTAAGGTACGCCGACGGTGCGCAGCGCGCGCATCTTGTTGGCCGTATCCTTGCCGTCCAGGGTGTTTTCAAACAGCCAGGCATAACCAGGCATTACAGACTCCGGTACCACATCGCGAGGGTTGTACAGGTGAGCACGGTGCCATTCATCACTGTAACGGCCGCCGACACGCGCCAGATCCGGGCCGGTGCGTTTTGAACCCCACAGGAATGGATGTTCGTAAACAAACTCCCCAGCAACCGAGTAGTGGCCGTAGCGTTCGGTTTCGGCACGGAAAGGACGAATCATCTGCGAGTGACAAACGTTGCAACCCTCGCGGATGTAGATATCGCGTCCTTCCAGTTGCAGTGCGGTCAGCGGTTTCAATCCCTTGACGGGTTCCGTGACATCTTTCTGGAACGCCAGCGGAACGATTTCAACCAGCGCGCCGACGCTGATGACAACAATGATCAATACCATCATCAAGGCGATGTTCTTCTCGATCTTGCTGTGGCGATTTTCAGGTGCGTGATTGGCCATGATTACTTCTCCTCACCAGCAGTGGCAGGCATGCTGCTGGTTTTCCACATGTTGTACGCCATGATCAGCATGCCGACCAGAAACAGGAAGCCGCCTGCCAGACGCACGATATAGCCTGGGTAACTGGCAGCTACCGCTTCGACGAAGCTGTAGGTCAGGGTGCCGTCACTGTTGTAGGCGCGCCACATCAGGCCCTGGATAATGCCGTTGACCCACATGGAAGCGATATAGAGCACGGTACCGATGGTGGAGAGCCAGAAATGGACGCTGATCAACTTCACGCTGTACATGCTGCGTGTGTTGAACATCACGGGCAGCAGGTGATACATGGCGCCGATACTGACCATTGCCACCCAGCCCAGAGCGCCGGAGTGCACATGGCCGATGGTCCAGTCGGTGTAGTGGGACAGCGCGTTGACGGTCTTGATGGACATCATCGGGCCTTCGAAGGTCGACATGCCGTAGAAGGACAGCGAGACAATCAGGAAGCGCAGGACGGGATCGTCGCGCAGTTTGTGCCATGCGCCAGAGAGCGTCATGATGCCGTTGATCATACCGCCCCATGATGGCGCCAGCAGAATCAGTGACATGACCATGCCCAGACTTTGTGTCCAGCTGGGCAGGGCGGTGTAGTGCAGGTGGTGAGGGCCGGCCCAGATGTAAACAGCGATCAGCGCCCAGAAATGCACGATAGACAGACGGTAGGAATAGACCGGACGACCAGCTTGCTTGGGTACAAAGTAGTACATGATGCCAAGGAAGCCTGCCGTCAGGAAAAAGCCGACCGCGTTGTGACCGTACCACCATTGCACCATGGCATCCACGGCACCGGCATACACGGAATAGGATTTGAACAGCGTCACCGGAATCTCAGCACTGTTGACGATGTGCAGCACGGCAACGGTGATGATGAAGGCGGCGAAGAACCAGTTAGCCACATAGATGTGCGAGGTCTGGCGCTTCATGATCGTGCCAAAGAACACAATGGCGTAGGCTACCCATACCACCGTGATCAGGATGTCGATGGGCCATTCCAGTTCCGCATACTCCTTGCCGGAGGTAAATCCCAGCGGCAGGGATACGGCAGCAAGCAGAATGATCAGCTGCCAGCCCCAGAACACGAAGGAGGCCAAGGCATCGGAAATCAGCCTCGCCTGACAGGTGCGCTGAACCACGTAGAGCGATGTGGCAAACAGAGCGCAGCCGCCAAAGGCAAAAATGACCGCATTGGTATGCAGCGGTCGCAAGCGCCCGAAAGACAGCCAAGACTGCCCGAAGTTGAGGTCTGGCCATACCAGTTGAGCGGCGATGATGACGCCGACCAGCATGCCGACGATGCCCCAGATAACGGTCATCACGGTGAATTGCCTTACAACCTTATAGTTGTAAAGGGGTATAGCAGGGTTGGGATTGGCAGCTTGCATAAAGCTCCTTTGGACGACAGGAGGGAAAAGTGAAACACATCAAGCCGGGTATCAGCCCCCGGACATGGCCTTCCGGATAAAGCCCTGTTCGGGCTTAATCCATGAATTCGGGCAACATACCCATATCCCAGAGGATGACGGTCGCGCCCATCATCGCCATCAGGAATACCAGGCAAACGGCAACGACAGCACTGGCATAGAGAAAGCCGCGCTCTTCAGGAATTTTCATCACGATGGGCAAGCCCTTGTAGAGCAGGTAGACAGCCCAGCTCACTGCAACAATGCCCAGAATCAAATCCAGCCACAGCAGTGGGTAGTAACCAAACAAGCCGGCAATGAACAGCGGTGTGGCGCTGTAGGCGGCGACAGCAAACCCGCGTGTAAAGGAAACAATGGAGCCATAAGTGCCTGCCATCCAGTGTATGGCGAGACCGATTCCGCCCAGCGAAGCAACGATGGCACAGTAAAATGCCACCACCAGCTGCAATGCGCTTTCGGGTGTCAGGCGCACAACATCGCCATCGCCGACACGCCAGCCAATCTCGGTAGTGCCGTGGTACCAGGCAATACAAGGCAGCGCGGCAAACACAAAAGCATAGATAACCGATGTGCGCAGGCTATTCAGACTGGTGTCTGCCACCTGCTGCCATTGGCGGGTAGGGGAGATCATATAACCAACAGGATTGTTCAGCATCCGTGAAACTCTCTCTCTGCTTCGATTGACCTAAATATAGTAGATAGTGCTGATCGTGCTGTGTTGACGCGGATCAAGTCAGCTGCGTCAAAATGCCGCGCGCACGGGAAAAAAATGCCAGAAATACCAGAGGTTACAGTGGGATTGCACAGGGATGTCATGGGGCGTCAGATGCAGGTCTATCAGGGAGATGGTGGTGTTTGCTGGGTTTCGATACCGTGCAACCACTCTTTTGCCAGAGCAAATCCGAGGGCTAGCAGTGTGGGGCCGAGAAATACCCCCAGCGCCCCGAACTGCAGGGCTCCGCCGAGGACGCCGAGTACAATCAATACAAATGGCAGGTTGCTGTTCTGGCCGATGAGCAGGGGTTTGATGATGTTGTCAGCCGATCCGGCAATCCCGGCGCACCAGATGGCGACAAAAATCGCCATGCCGGTCTGGTCGTGCTGGAAAAGCCAGATGGTGACGGGTAGCCATATCAGTGCGGCTCCCATTGGAACAAGAGACAAGGCAATGGCAAGAAAGGTCAGGCCAGCAGTGGAGGGAATGCCGGCAATGAACAGGGCGATACCCACCAGAAAGCCTTGTGCCAGGGCGGTGCCGAGAATGCCGAACACCACCCCTTGTATGGTGCCGCCGGCAATGTTGAGCAGTTGTTCAGCGCGGCTACCCGAGACACGTTGCATGATGGCCTGCAGCCATTGCGTGACCGAGGGCAGCCCGGCGTAGAAAAACAGGGCGACGAAGCAGCTCAACACCAGCATGCCCAGCCCTTGCCCGGCCACGGCGCCGAAATGCAGGCTGCTTTTAAGGGCAAGCAGCAGCGCGTTCTGCAGCTGGGCGCGTACATCGGCATCGCCGAGAATCAGTTTGTTCCACCATTCCTGGATTTTTGGCCCTACCCAGCGAATCTGCACCAGCCAGTCCGGCAGGGCAGGGATACCGCTTTGCAACTGGTCGCGCAATTTCAGTGCGTATTCACTGGCGATGCTGGCAAAACTGCCAACGGCGTAGAACAACGGCACGATGATCAGCAGAAATATCAGCAGCACAAAAATAGATGCTGCCAGCCAGTTGCGGCCACCCAGGAGATGATTGACTCGCCAGTAAAGATGGCGGGTCGAGAATACAAAAATGGCAGCCCAGACAAGAGCAGATGCAAACGGTAGCAGGATCATGATGCAACCGCCGACCAACAGACCGAGGGCCGAGAGCGGAACAATCGGTTCTAGCAGTTTGCGGTCGAGCATCAACAATTCCGGAGGCGCGGTGGAGGGAACATGAACGGCGCGCATGTTACCATGCGCGGCGCCATGAATAACAGAAAAACTGCGCAAAAATGCGCCAACTTGAGAGGGTTAATGCATGCACATACCAATCAAAACGATGCTGGCACTGCAGGACAGCATGAACACGCGCGTCAATCCCGCATGGCGCACGCAGGGTTATGCGTGGTACCGCGCAATATGGGTGGAATGTGCTGAGTTGATGGATCATTACGGTTGGAAATGGTGGAAAAAACAGCAGCCGGACTGGGAGCAGGTGAAGCTGGAGCTTATTGACATCTGGCACTTTGGTTTGAGTGACTTGTTGCTGCGCCATGAAGATGTCGATTCGCTTGCCGGGCAACTTGCCCAAGCATTGCGCGATTTGCCCGAGGCTCCGGATTTTCGTGTGGCACTGGAAAACTTTGTGCAGGCCACATTGAATCTGCGTGCCTTTGATATTGCCGGTTTTGCGCACCTGATGCGTGCCGCCGAGCTGGATTTCGATGCGCTGTATCGCGGCTACATCGGCAAGAATGTACTGAATTTCTTTCGGCAGGATCATGGTTATCAGGACGGCAGTTACGTCAAAAACTGGCAGGGTCGTGAAGACAATGAGCATCTGGTTGAGCTGGTTGCAACGCTGGATGCCAGTAGTGCCAGTTTCAAGGAGGATTTATACCAGGCTTTGTCGCAGCGCTATCAGCAACTCACAGGCGTGTAAGTTGTTTGCATCGAGGTGTTTACATGAAAGTTGCCATTGTTCCCGTTACAGCCTATCAACAGAACTGCTCACTGATCCTGTGCGAACAAACCCGTGCGGTGGCAGCCGTTGATCCGGGTGGTGATCTGGAACAGCTTGAAGCGCAAATTGCCAAAATGGGCGGCAAACTTGCCGTGGTTTTGCTCACCCATGGCCATATGGATCACTGCGGACAAGCGCGTGTATTCGCCGACAGACACGGTGTGCAGGTGATTGGTCCGCAGCGCGAAGATGCTTTCTGGATTGAACAGCTGCCGCAGATGTGTGCGGCAACCGGCATGCCTGCTGCCGAAGCTTTTGTGCCCGATCGCTGGCTGGAAGAAGGTGATACCGTAGCTTTCGGCAACATCAGCATGGAGGTGTTGCACACGCCGGGTCACACGCCGGGTCACGTGGTCTTTTTTCATCGCGGCGAAAAGCTGGCTTTTGTCGGCGATGTATTGTTTCAGGGCTCAATCGGGCGCACGGATTTTCCGCGCGGTGATTTCGACACGCTGATCGCGTCCATCAAGGAAAAGCTGTTTCCGCTGGGTGATGATGTTGCCTTTGTGCCCGGTCACGGTCCGCTGTCCACGTTTGGTGAAGAGCGTCAGACCAATCCTTTTGTCAGTGGTGTGTATCGCTGATGCTGATCCGGCCGTCGTCTTCTCTGGGGCGCAGGGGGCAGACGGAAGTTGCGTTGTATGGATGGCTTGCTGTTTTCTGGTGCGTGGTCTATCTCGCGGTATTGTTTTTCTGGCGTAATACGGGCCTGCAACCAGACAAGGTATTGCCTATGTTTGGCATTGCCCAGTATCGACAGCTGTTTGCAGACTCGCGTATTCCTGCGCTGCTTCTGATATTGCTGGTAGCAATTTCGACGTTGAAAGAAAGAGTGATGCTTTCTGATAGGCGTGTCTTGGTGGCGGTTGGTTTTGCGGCAGTTTTTTTCGCCTTGCGCACGAATTGCGTCAATTATGATGGCATGTTGTTCACATCCAAATTCATGCAGGATGTGCCCTTGCACGGTGCGCACGTCACACACGATGAAATGTTGGAACTCTACCTGCATTCGCGGATCTGGTTTTATGCCAATTTGCTGTGGGGGTGGTCGGTGCCATTTGTCTATCAGCTCCTTTCGTCGTTGGCTGGTGGTGTGTTCGTCTATCTTTTACTGGGTTATGCTCGCCTGCTTTCTGTTGAACACTCGGCGAGCTTTTTCTGGCTGTGCCTGTCTGGCGGTTACGTGCAGCTGTTTTTTGGTGAAATTGAAAACTATACATTCACGGCCGTTTGCATTCTGGCGTATTGTTTCCTGGCGGCGCGCTATGTGCGTCATGAAGTGTCGCTGTGGCAGCCGTCGCTGATGCTGGCGGTCGCATTGTCGTTTCATCTGCTGGCGGGTTTCCTGCTGCCATCGCTTTTTTATCTTGGGTGGATTGCGCTGCGCAGAGCGGAGCATCTTTCGCTGGTTTTAGCCGTTTTCATGTTCGTTGTGGTGATTGCGGCTGTGTTGGCCTTTTTTCATTTTCATGGTTTGCCTATTCACAATCTTTGGGCGCACAGCCATGCTCTGGGGCACGGCGGTAACATGGGCGCCATGCTGGTGGTGCCTTCGGTGGACTATTACAAGGACATCTTGAATCTGGTTTGTCTGCTGATGCCAGTCTTCACATTGTTACTGCCGCTGGGTCTATGTCGGGGATTGGTTCATGACGATGTTGATGTGCACCTGGTCATTGCCTGCGCGGGTATGACGCTTTTTCTGTTGATCTGGCGTGCCGGTCTGGGGGTGTACCAGGACTGGAACCTGTTTGCCGCTGTGGCTTTGCCTTATCACTTTCTTGTGGCGCGTGCAGTCTTGCGTCGTCCCGTGTCGTTGGTGTCGCCGCGAGTGACGGGGGTGATGCAATATCTTTTTATGGGGCATTCCTTGAGCTGGGTACTGTCGAATCATTTCTACCGTTAGCGGCAATGGGGTCACGGCCTTGGCCTGCTCTTTGCTGTCTATGCTTTATCGACAGGAAAAATGACGGAAAATTGACATGGCTTTGCGCGCGCTGATGCTGGTTGTGGCCTTGAGTATGCTGACGGCATGCTCGGCCTATCAGGGCTTGTGGTGCTGTGATTACGATTACGGCTTGAAAGCTACGCGCGATCTGGCGGGCAAGGCCTTTCTCACTTCGCGTTTTCGGGTCGAGCGCCGCAGCAGTGTGGTGCTGGATGATTCCTATGCGGTGTATGCTGCTTTCTCCGAAAGTGAAGCATGGGTGGATGCCGATGTGCCGCTGGCTTCCCAGCTGTGCCGAGGCGTAAACCATAACTTCTTGCGCACACAGTGTGGGCTGGATATCGAGACGCTGGATCAGGCGCTGGTGTCTGCACAACAGCAACATGCCGACTATCTGTTCTACCCACGTGTCCAACACTGGAAAGACCGCGTCGATTCCGGGCGTGAAGTCCGTGAGCAATTACATAGCAAGGCAGATGAGCGCTCCTGGGGGCTGGACAGCATGCGTGTTGAAGTATCGGTGCTGGATGCGCGCAGTGGCCGGCATGTTGATACTTTGTTGGTCAGCGGTCGAGCGGGTATTGCACAGTGGGGGCGGCACACGCCTGCCGACATGATGGGTGATGCGTTGGCTGAAGTGTTTGCGGTATTGATGCAGCAGCCTGTGAAGTAGGTAGAATGCCTTAACCTCTTTAAGGACTGTGAAGCAGCATGGCTACCGCCGGTTTTGAAAATTTTCTCTCCCATGCGGGCAAGCTGGAGCAGGGCAAGTTGTCTCCCGTGCATCTGTGGAATCCGCCATTTTGTGGTGATATCGATATTCGCATTGCGCGCAATGGCAGCTGGTACCACGAAGGCACACAGATCACCCGTGAGCCGCTGGTGCGGCTGTTGTCATCGTTGTTGAAACGTGAAGGCGACGATTGTTTTCTGGTGACACCCGTCGAGAAAATGCGCATTCGCGTGGAAGATGCGCCGTTCATTGTTGTGGGTATGACCGAAGAGCGAAGTGACGATGTGTCAACGCTGGTTTTTCGCACCCTGACCAACGATATTGTGCGACTCGATGCCGAACATCCGCTACGCGTACAAACAGATCCGTTAAGTGGTGAGCCGCGTCCGTATGTGATGGTGCGAGGTGGCATGGAAGCGCGTATTCATCGGCCGGTTTTTTACGAGCTGGTTGAGCGTGGACGCGAAACGCTGGTCAATGGCGTTACGCATCTGATGATTGAAAGTGCAGGCGAGAAATTTGATCTGGGGCGGTTGTGAGGCCGCTATTTCAAATCGTAAATCACCTTGTCGAGTTTTCCGGCAAATGCAAACGGCGCCTGATAATGCGGCGATACCGGTGAGCCGGTATCGCGACCGATATCAAGACCTTCCCAGCCGACCATGAACGGTTGTTCGATGAACAGCTCACCGCTGTTTTCACCATTGATCAGCAAAGTGGCAGTGCCTTTGAGTACGCTCAGGCGGTTGAAACCGATACCTTCCGAGAACAAGCCCTTGGCCACTGCCAGCCCCGTGGAAACCTTGTCGAACTGCAGCTGCACGGTGCTGTCACCGGCTGGCAGAGGCTTGCTGGATTCCAGTCGCAGTACATTGAAGCCGGTGTTGCGTTCGTACACGAGATGATTGTTCTGTACGTAAAGAGAATAACCGGAAAAGTGATCGCCCTGTGCGGCAATCACGCCTTCCTGTTGTTCGTTATCGCGATGGATTTTTGCCGTGATCGTGTACGATTTGCCAGGCAGGATAGGTGCGAGGTTGTGTGGCACAGTGCCGCCCTCTACCGGAAATTCGAGATGATCCGGACGCGGTTGTTTGACAAATTTTGAATACAGGGCCCGCTCCAGCAGGCCGACATCCACCAGTGGCAATACCTGATACTGTTCGGCAGCTTGCCACCATTTCTTCTCCAGTTCTTTTACCTTTTCCGGATATTGTGCGGCCACATCGTGCGCTTCGGCGATATCCTCGTTCAGATTGAAAAGCTCCCATTTCGGTTCATCATAGGTTTGCGATCCTTCGCGATAGGCTGCAATTTTCCAGCCGTTGTCGTAATAACCGCGATTGGCCTCCAGTTCGTAATATTGTTCGTGTTTTCTCGATGGCTCGGCTGCGTTGGCAAGGCTGTACGTAAAGCTCAGGCCTTCCATGGGTTTTACAGGGTTTCCTTTGTAAGTTTGGGGTGGCGCAATGCCCAGCATGTCGAGCAATGTCGGCGCCAGATCGTTGATGTGATGAAATTGCTGGCGAATTTCTCCGCGTGCCACAATGCCTGCGGGCCAGCTGATGATGAAGGGCGTGTTGACACCGCCGCCATGGGCGGTGCGTTTGGTGTGTTTGAATGGTGTATTGCTCGCCTGTACCCAGCCGAGCGGATAGTGCGGGTGCGTGTTCGGTCCGCCGAGATCATCGAAATGCTGCAGATTTTCGGCGTTCGTGGTCTTGTGATAGTGATAAAACGCGAGGCTGTTGGCCTGGCCTTCCACATCACCTTCGGGACTCGCACCATTGTCGGACAAAAACACGATGATCGTGTTGTCGAGTTCGCCAGTCTGTTGCAGGTAGTCGGTGATTTTCCCGATTTGTTGATCGAGATTATCGACAAAGCCTGCGTAGTTTTCTTCAAAGCGCGCGTACATTTTTTTCTGGTCGTCGCTCAGGCTATCCCAGTCCTGCACTTGGGGGTTGTGCGCTGTGAGTTCGGTGTTCGCAGGCACAATCCCCAATTGTTTTTGTCTGGCCAGTCGCTGTTCGCGAATCTTGTCCCAGCCTTCGGCGTATTGGCCACGGTAGCGTTCACGATCTTCAGGTCTGGTGTGGTGTGGTGCATGCACGGCACCCGGTGTGTAATAAAGAAAAAATGGTTTGTGTTGATCCACTGCGCGAAGATCCTTGATCATTTGTATCGCGTGGCGCGTGAGATCATCCGGGAAGTAATAGTCGGGATCCTTCGGCATTTCCTGTACTTCATTGCCACTGACAATCACGGCGGGCTCAAACTGGTCCGTCTCGCCTTCCATGAATCCCCAGTAGCGATCAAAACCTTTCTGCGTTGGCCAGGAATCAAAGGGGCCGATGCGCGAGCGATGTTCGCCATTGCTGAGATGCCATTTGCCGGCAGCGTAGGTCGCGTATCCGTGTTGCTGCAGGATTTGCGGCAGGGTGACTGCGTCGGGAGCAAGTTCTCCGCGGTAACCCGGGTAGCCGTAATCCCACTCAGCCACCCAGCCCACGCCGGCCGAGTGATGGTTCAAGCCTGTGAGCAATGCTGCGCGGGTGGGTGAACACATGGCAGTGACAGTGAAGTGGTTGTAGCGCAAGCCGCTGTCGGCCAGCTTCTGGATGTTGGGGGTGCGGATTTCTCCGCCGAAAGGTGAGGTATCAGAGTAGCCGAGATCATCGGCCAGAATTACCACAATATTCGGCGCGGATTCCGGCGCCTTCGGATCCTGGCGAAAATCAGGGTCGGAATGGCGGATGCTTTCCTTGGCTGTGCCCGCGAAGGATTTGCTGTCTTTGGACTGGTTCGTCTGCTTGTCACAAGCACTCAGCATACACGTGAAAAGCAGTATCAGCATCGGGGCAATATGGTTGCGCGGCATGTTTTTGTATTCCCGGTTTCCGTTGGGTGACAGGAGTATAGGGGGCTGTCAATCCGAAATGAACTGTGGATGTTGCTGTGCGGTCAATACGTTATGCTTGCCCGTCTTGGCCAGGTTGCTGCCATCAGTTTTCATGTGGGTTGGAGGTTTTCATGTTCGGTCTGGGAAAAAAGGAAACACTGCCTGCCAATGAGCAGGAGCGTTCGTGGTATTTGCTGGAAAAAGTGGTGACGGAATCGCAGGCCGAGCAACGCCGCGCGCGCCGCTGGGGTGTGTTCTTCAAGTTGCTGACATTTATCTACCTGATTGGTGCCATGGTGATCTTTTCAGCTGGTACACAAAATGGAGGCGGATTGTCGGCGATGTCGAGCAAGGATCACACCGCGGTGGTGAAAGTGCATGGTGTAATTGCGGAAGATGCCGAAGCTAGTGCCAATGTTATTGTCAGGGGCATGCGCGACGCGTTCGAGAACAAACATACGAAAGCAGTAATTCTCGCCATCAACAGCCCGGGCGGCAGCCCGGTGCAGGCCAATTATGTTTACGATGAAATCAAGCGACTGCGCGCCAAGTATCCGCAGATTCCGCTTTATGCGGTGATTGGCGACATCGGGGCTTCCGGCGCGTATTACATTGCGGCTGCGGCCGACAAAATCTACGCCAGTGAAAGTTCGCTGGTGGGTTCCATCGGTGTTACCGCAGCTGGATTCGGTTTTGTCGAAACCCTGAACAAGCTCGGCGTTGAACGCCGCAATTACACAGCGGGCGAGCACAAGAGTTTTCTCGATCCGTTCTCGCCGGAAAAAGCCGATGAACGTGAATTCTGGCAGCAGGTGTTGAGCCAGACCCATCAGCAATTTATCAAACGCGTGCGCGACGGTCGCGGTGAGCGCCTGCATGAAACCTCGGACATGTTTACCGGATTGATCTGGAATGGCGAACAGGCTTTGAAGCTGGGCTTGATCGACGGTCTGGCCAGCCCCGGGCAGGTGGCGCGTGATGTCGTCAAGGTGGAAGATATGGTCGACTACACGCCACAGAAAAATCCTTTCGACAAATTGGCACAAAAGCTGGGTACCAGTGCTGGCAGTGCGATTGCAGAAAAGTTGGGTTTGAATGGCGGTGTGCCGGCTATTCAATAAACGTTAGCAGTGGATCAATCCGAGAGCAGGAGTGTGTCATGTCGATAGTGCCGGTGAATTTGCAGGGCAGGAAAATTCTGGTAACGGGGCCGACCAGTCAGGTCGCCATGCCGTTGATGCGGCAGTTGTGCCCAATAGCAAATGTGCATGCTCTGGCGCGATTTTCTCGACAGAAAGATGTTGACCGCATCGCAGCGCTGGGCGCAACTGTTATTCGCAAGGATCTGGCAATGGATGACTTGTCGGATCTTCCCGATGACTTTGATTACGTGTTGCATTTTGCCGTAGTGAAGTCAGGTGATTTTGACTATGACCTCAATGCCAACGCGATTGGCAGTGGCAAGTTGATCGCACACTGTCGCAAGGCAAAGGCCATCCTGCTGGTATCGACTACCGGTGTATACCAGTATGCAGGTCATCAGTTGCTCGCCGAAAATGTGCCGCTCGGCGACAACCATCGCGCGATGTTCCCAACCTACAGCATCAGCAAGATTGCGCAGGAAACTGTGGCGCGTTTTGCAGCACAGGAACACGGTGTGCCGCTGATAATCGCGCGCCTGTCTGTTCCCTATGGCGACAATGGCGGCTGGCCGCTGTATCACGCCTTGATGATGAAAGAGGGAATGCCGATTGATGTACATCCCGACCAGCCCAACAACTACAATCCGCTGCACGCGGAGGACTACTGCCGCCATATTCCCTACCTGTTGGCTGCGGCAACCGTGCCAGGCACTGTGGTGAACTGGGGCGGGAGTGAGGTGGTGAGCATTGAAGACTGGTGCGCTTACATCACCGAGCTCACCGGTAACACGGCGGTTTTCAATCTGACGCCGACAGCTTTTGGCAGTCTGGCGGCGGACGTCGGCAAATTGCAATCATTACTGGGCGAACAGCCTGTGACAACGGTTTCCTGGAAGCAGGCGATCCTGCGTTTGCTACAGAAAAAAGCAGCGCATTTGCTCAAGCCGGAATTCCAGCAGGCCGTCTGAATACTCATGGTGCAAGTTTTTGACAGCGCAACATTTCTGGTCAACGCCACAGGGCAGTGTGGTGTCTACCAGATGTACGGTGCACAAACACCGGGCGCTGCAGAGATATTGCTTTATGTCGGCAAGGCCAAAAACCTGAAGAAACGTCTGGCGAGTTATTTTCGCAACACGGGTATAGGGCCGAAAACGCGTGCGCTGGTGGCGCGCATCGCACGTATCGAATTGACCATCACCGCCAGTGAAACGGAAGCGCTGCTGCTGGAACAGAGTCTGATCAAGGCACACCAGCCGCCATACAACATTCTGTTGCGAGATGACAAATCCTACCCGTACATTTTTCTCAGTGAAGGCGAGCCGTATCCGCGGCTGGCTTTTCATCGTGGTGCCAAACAAAAAAAGGGGCGTTACTTTGGTCCGTTTCCCAATAGCGGCGCGGTGCGTGAAAGCCTGAATTTCCTGCAGAAATTTTCACGTGTGCGTCAGTGTGAAGATTCTTTTTTCCGCAATCGCAGCCGACCCTGCCTGCAATACCAGATACACCGTTGCTCCGGCCCCTGTGTGGGCAATATTGCACCGGAGCAATATGCACATGATGTCGAGATTACCTCGCTGTTTCTGTTGGGGCAGGAAGACCAGGCCATGCAGGTGATGGCGCAGGATATGGAGACAGCTGCTGAACAGTTGGCTTTCGAACGCGCCGCAGAATTGCGCGATCGTATTGCCAGCTTGCGCACAGTGCAGGAACAGCAGGCGGTAGATAACGGTGTGGCCGTCAATGCCGATGTGTTTGCACTGGATGAGCAGAGTGGCGCCGCCTGTGTGCAGGTATTGTTCGTGCGCCAGGGGCGCATACTGGGCAGCCGCAGTTATTTTCCGGCAATGGCGATAGAAACCGCAGGGGAAACAGATGATGAGACAGGCAATCTGCTAGTGGATTTTATTGCGCAGTTTTATTTTGGCAGCGAGCGTGAAGTGCCGGCTGAAATTATCGCTGCCGATATCGCCGCTGATGATATTGCGGTTTTGCAGCAGGCCTTGGTACAGACTCATCAGCGCAAGCCGGTGATCAGTACCCGGGTGCGCACGCACCGTCAGCAGTGGTTGGCAATGGCCGCTAAAGCCGCGAAGGAAAACCTGCAGCAAAAATTGCTCAGTCGCCAGAATATCGAGGCGCGTTTTGAGGCGTTGCGCGATGTGCTGGCGCTGGAGGCGGTGCCGGAACGTATTGAGTGCTTTGATATCAGTCATTCGTCCGGCGAGGCCACGGTGGCGTCCTGTGTTGTGTTTGACAGGCAGGGGGCACGCAAGAGTGATTATCGCCGTTTCAATATTGAGGGAGTTGCTGCCGGGGATGATTATGCCGCCATGCGACAGGCGTTGACTCGCCGCTATCGCCGTCTGAAAGAAAATGACGGCGTGTTTCCCGATATCCTGCTGATTGACGGTGGCAAAGGTCAGCTGTCACAGGCTGTCGATGTGCTGGAAGAGTTGCAGATTACCGGCATGCTGCTGGTGGGTGTGGCAAAAGGCACAACCCGCAAGGCCGGATTCGAACAGTTGTTCGTATACGGCGAAGACAAGGCGTGCATACCGCCTGCCGATTCTGCAGCCTTGCATCTGATTCAGCAGGTTCGGGATGAGGCGCACCGTTTTGCGGTTGCTGGGCATACCGCGCGTCGCGACAAAAAACGTACCTCATCACCGCTGGAAGGCATTCCGGGCGTGGGACCAACGCGCCGCCGTGCCTTGTTGCGGCATTTCGGTGGCATGCAGGAAGTTATGCGTGCGAGCGTCGATGAGTTGGCGAAAGTGCAAGGTATCAGTGCCGAGTTGGCTGAATTGATCCACTCGTATTTACATGTTTCCTAGGAGAATGGTTTTTCAGCATGACCGATGAAGAATTTGATTTGTTTCTGGAAATGTCCATTGCCGAACTGGAGGCCAAGAATCAGCACTTGATTCGGCAATATGGCATGGGCACACATCAGCGCTGGATTTTCAAGGACAGGAAAGGACTGCTGCAATTTTTTGATGCCGATGGTGTGTTGCAATTGCAAGCTGACGTTTTGGTCATTGGCAGTTTTCTGACGGAATCTTCAGCCTGGAAGTGGGGTTGGGCCAATGAACTGGTTGTCGACAGCATCAAGTCACAGACAAAGTCTTTGCAGGAGCTGGCAAACATTACCGGTGTGGAGTGGTTTGTCTGTGCCGAAGTTTTCACCATTGAGCCCGGCATGGAATGGGAGCTGGCTGCTATGTCTGTTGCGCATATGAATCTGCTCGGTTGTTACCGTGCGCAAGATACGGATGGCAAGCGTCAGCTATTTCTTGGTATAAAAAAGCTGGTATAAAAAATTGCTATAGAAAACATTCACGCAGCCGATACGCTGCAAGTGCTGTGAACGCACTGCGCACACGAGGATAAAACGATGAAATACTGGATCTCCCTGGTCAATACCACTGAAGTCGATCAGTTCATTGCCATTGCGCAAAAAGCAGAAGAGCTGGGCTATGAGGGCATTACCGTGCCGGATCATCTGGTGTATCCCACCCAAATTGAAACGCCTTACCCGTACACACCCGACGGTAAAGTATGGTGGCCGAAGACCAATCCCTGGGCCGATCCGTGGGTGACACTGACGGCGATGGGTGTCGCGACCAAGACATTGCGCCTTGCGACCAATATTTATCTGGCGGCATTGCGTGATCCGTTTACGGTGGCGCGTGCGACTGCTGCTGCAGCCATCTTCACCGGCAATCGCGTGGCTTGCGGTGTCTCTGCCGGTTGGGTCAAGGAGGAATTCGATCTGATGGGTGTCGAATTTTCCGCGCGCGGGCGTCGGCTGGATGAAGTGATTGCCTGTATGCACCAGCTGCACAGCGGTGAGGTAGTTTCACATCACGGCGAGTTCTTTCATTACGACGAAGTAATTCATGCTCCGGCACCGACACAGAAAGTGCCGGTGTGGGTAGGTGGCGCCAGCAAGGCCGCATTCCAGCGCGCGGCGAACAATGACGGTTGGCTGGGCGTGCCTTCGAAGAACAAGCGTCTGGCAGAGATCGTCGGCATCCTGATGGATCTGCGCAAGGCTAACGGCAAATACGGCGAGTCTTTCGATATCGTGTTGAGCCCGATGGAATTGATGACGAAAGAGTTTATCGATTCGCTCGATCCTGCGGCCACTTATCATTCGAGTGTGCTGCCGTGGACACCCTCGCCCTGGGGGCGTGCGTTCTGGGTGGAAGAGGGCGAGGATCACCGCGACCTGCAGGTGAAATTCCGCGCCATGGAGCGCTTCAAGGCGATGATGCAGCAAGTCGGCGTCTGGTGAGTGCGTGGCCGGGAGCATAGCCAAGCCCGGTGCTAATCCCTAGAATGGCCGCAGATACTTTCAAGGCTGCATTATGACTCTGCCCAATTTGCTGTCGCTGCTGCGCATCGTGCTGATTCCGCTGTTTGTGCTGATTTTCTATCTGCCGTTTCCCTGGATGAGCCTGCTCTGTGCAGCTGTTTTTGGTTTGGCAGGGCTGACGGATTTGCTGGATGGTTATCTGGCTCGCAAATGGAACCAAACGACAGCCTTCGGCGCCTTTATCGATCCCGTTGCGGACAAACTGATGGTGGTGGTGGCGCTGGTGTTACTGGTTGAGCGCTATGACAGCCCGTGGTTCACCTTGCCGGCCGCTGTCATTATCGGTCGCGAGATCGTGGTGTCAGCCTTGCGTGAGTGGATGGCGGAACTGGGCAAGCGCGCCAGCGTTGCAGTTTCCTATGTTGGCAAGGTGAAGACCACCATGCAGATTATCGCGCTGCTCGTGTTGTTGGGTGCGTTGCCGGAATGGAAATGGCTGGTGGGTATCGGCGTGATTTGTCTTTATGTTGCTGCAGTGTTGACGCTGTGGTCGATGCTGGCATATCTCAAGGCCGCGTGGCCGGATTTGCAGAAAGGCATGGGTGATTAACGTTTTACAACGAGTGGTAAACACATGAACAACTGCTTTGCTGCAGAAAGCACCACACAAGATGTTATCGCAGGTATTGATCTCACCGGCAAAACGGTTTTGATCACGGGGGCCAGTACCGGGCTTGGACTGGAGACAACTCGTACGCTGGCCGGTGCCGGTGCTCGTGTGATGATGGCAGCACGTCCCGGTGAGAAACTCGACAAGGCGCATGCTGCGGTGCAGGCTGATTTCCCCGCTGTGCGCATCGACAAGCTTGCACTGGATCTCACCGATTTCGACAGCATTCGCGCCTGTGCTGCGCAGGTGAACGCACTCACCGACAAACTCGATCTGCTGATCAATAACGCCGGCATCATGGCTGTGCCGTTTGCACGCACGCCCGCCGGTTGTGAATCGCAATTCGGCACCAACCACATAGGGCATTTTTTGTTGACGAACCTGCTGGTGCCGCTGTTATTGAAGGGGGCTGCCGCGAACGGCGGGAAAACACGTGTGGTGAATCTCAGTTCCGGCGGTCACAAGCATTGCACGGTGGATTTTGACGACATTCACTGGCAAACACGCGAGTACAACAAGTGGGGGGCTTACGGTCAGGCCAAGACTGCCAATGCTTTGTTCACGGTTGCTCTGCAAAAACGGCTGGGCGGTAAAGGTATCAGTGTGTTTGCCGTGCATCCCGGCGCCATTCCCACCGAACTCGGCCGCCATCTGACGGAAGACGACATCAAGGCGCTGATGAACAGCAAATCCTTTGGTGGCGAGAAAAAAGAATCCGGCGGTACCAGCCGCGGTCGCCTGCTGTTCAAGACCATTCCTCAAGGCGCAGCCACCAGTGTATGGGCCGCAACATCGCCAGATCTCGAAGGCAAGGGCGGTTTGTATCTGGAAGATTGCGGCATCGCCGAAGAAGTGCCGGTGGGTGTGGCCGAGCATGGCTACTACGCCTGGGCGCTAGACCCGGTGCAGGCGGAAAAACTGTGGCAGGTGTCGGAAAACATTGTGGCGCAGACCTTTGCGTACTGATGAGTCACCTTGACCTCATTTAGTAGGCTACCCCTGAGCGGCCCAGCTTCCCTGTGGTAAACTGCGCGCCCCGCTGACAACCCACGCTGGAGCTCTTTATGACAGGCATCAAGACCATCGAAGGCGATTTCAAACCCACCAAGGCGAAATACGCCCTGCTGGTGTCGCGCTGGAACAGCTTTGTGGTGGAGAGCCTGAAAGATGGCGCCATTGATACCTTGCGCCGTCACGGTGTGACCGATGCGCAGATCACCCTGGTGCGCGCACCCGGTGCTTTCGAGCTGCCGCTGGTGGCGCAAAAGCTGGCTAATTCCAAGAAGTTCGACGCCATCATCGCGCTGGGCGCGGTGATTCGCGGCGGCACTCCGCACTTTGAATATGTGGCAGGCGAGTGCGTAAAAGGGCTGGCGCAGGTCAGTCTCAATGCTGACATCCCGGTGTCTTTCGGTGTGTTGACAGTCGATTCCATCGAGCAGGCTATCGAGCGCGCGGGCACCAAGGCTGGCAACAAGGGGGCAGAAGCGGCCACCTCGGCGCTGGAAATGGTCAGCCTGTTGTCGCAGCTGTAATTGCTTCTTTTTCTCCAGAGCCGAGTATTCCTGTGAGTAAACCCGCACCCCACGATGGCGAGCTGGATATCGGCGCGCGCCAGAAAGCGCGTCACTATGCCGTGCAGGCCTTGTACCAGTGGATTCTGGCCGGTGCCACACCGGCGCAGATTGAAGCTGAATTCCGCACCGACAATGACATGAGCGCCGTCGATCTCGATTATTTTCACGAGATGCTGTTTTCCGTTATTGCCAATGCCGATGCACTGGACGCGCTGTTTGTGCCTCATCTGGATCGTGAGCTGCACGAACTCGATCCGGTGTCTCTGGCGCAATTGCGTTTGTCCACGTACGAAATGCAAACGCGCATTGATGTGCCGTGGCGTGTGGTGATTGAAGAAGCGGTGCGGCTCTCGAAGAAATTCGGCCCGACAGACAGTTTCAAGTATCTCAACGGCGTACTCGACAAGCTCGCGCACCAATTGCGTCCTGCCGAGACTTGGGGCGATCGCTGAGTTGTATGCCCGCGCCGGATGAATTTGAACTGATCCGGCGCTATTTCACGCCTTCCTTCCTGCCTGCGCATGTCAGTCTCGGTGTCGGTGATGACTGCGCACTGCTGCAGATTCCTGCTGGTTGTGAACTGGCTATCTCTGTTGATACGCAAGTGGCTGACGTGCACTTTCACCGCGATGCACCGCCGGCAGGCATCGCATCTCGCGCCTTGTGTTGTGCGGCCAGTGACCTTGCTGCGATGGGCGCGTCTCCTCTGGGTTTTACACTGGCACTGACGCTGCCATCTGCAGACGAAAAATGGTTGCGTGAATTTTCGCGAGGCTTGTTGCAAGCTGCAGAACAATTGCAGTGTCCGTTGATCGGTGGTGATACCACGCGCGGGTCGTTGACGATTTCGATTCAGGTGCATGGCAGTGTGCCGAGCGGCCGGGCCTTGAAACGCAGTGGGGCAAAAGCGGGCGATGATATCTGGGTGAGTGGCACATTGGGTGATGGCGCAGCGGCGCTGGCATTGCTTGAAAACACGGTGCAATTTGATGATCACAGCACGGCGTATTTGCAGCAGCGATTTTATCAACCGGATATCGACTTTGCGTTGGCTGTGCAACTGCGCGATATTGCCAATAGTTGCATAGATGTGTCGGATGGTCTGCTCGCTGACCTCGAGCATATCTGTAAAGCCAGCGCTGTGGGTGCGATTCTTCATCAGGCACAGTTGCCATTGGCAAAATGGCAAAGTGATGTGGCTGTTGAGCAAGCCTTGCAATGGGCTTTAACCGGTGGAGATGATTACCGTTTGTGTTTTACTGCGTCTGCGAGTCAACGTGAAGTGCTGCAGACGTTGCCGGGTGTTTTTCGTATTGGCGAAATCACGGAGGCAACTGGCATCACTGTGCTGGATGCGCAGGGTGTAAGCTGCGTTGTCGACAACTACAGCTATCAACATTTCTAATGTGTATGCGCTTGTTTGAATTAACGACCAATCCGCAGGTTTTTCGTGACTGGCGCCATTTTCTGGCTTTTGGTTTCGGTAGTGGTTTGGCACGCAAGGCGCCCGGTACCTGGGGCACGCTGGCTGCTGTGCCGCTGTACTCTCTGCTTGCATTTTTACCTGCCTGGCAATACGCACTGTTGTTGTTGGTGTCTTCTGTGCTGGGTGTCTGGCTGTGCGAGACGGTGTCGCGGGATTTGCGGGTGCATGATCATGGCGGCATCGTCTGGGATGAAATCGTCGGCTATTGGCTGACCATGTTTCTGTTGCCTTTCAGTATCGGGTGGATGTTGGCGGGATTCGTGTTGTTTCGCATTCTTGATATCTTGAAACCATGGCCGATACGCTGGTGTGATGAAAGGGTAAATGGTGGCTTCGGCATTATGCTGGATGATCTGCTCGCCGGTGCAATTGCCTGTGCGCTGTTGCATGTGCTGCGTTGGAGTCTGGCTGCATGAGCGTGTTTGCGAGACATTTTTCGCGCTTGGTGCAGGTTTTGTTTCTGTTGTTTGCCTGTTCATTGCAGGCAGCAGAAAGACCGCTGAATTTCATCATCATCCTGCTGGATGATATGGGTTTGCACGACGCCGGTTTCATGGGTAATCGTTTCATCGAAACGCCGGCAATGGACAAGTTGGCCAGCGAAGGCGTGGTGTTTACGCAGGCCTATGCCAATGCGCCCAATTGTGCGCCGAGCCGGGCGGCGATCATGTCCGGTCAATATGCACCGCGCACCGGGGTCTACACCATGATCACAGGAGACATGGGCCCGGCAAACGAGCGCCGCGTGCAGACGCCGAAAAATCTGATGTACTTGCCTGAGCAGGTTTATACATTGGCTGAGCTGTTGCACGATCACGGTTATGTGACGGCGCAAATCGGCAAGTGGAATCTCGGTTCCGGCCCGTTGCGCGGGCCCGAAGGGCAGGGGTTCGATGTCAATGTTGGCGGCAGCAGGGTGGGTAGCCTTCATCACGGTTATTGGGCGCCCTATGGTGAGGATCTGCCCGGTCTTGCGGATGCGCCGGATGGCGAATACATGACAGACCGGCTTAATCGCGAAGCCGTGAAGTTTGTTGAAAAAAATCACGACAAGCCTTTTTTTCTCTATCTCTCGCATTTTGCGCCCCATTTTCCGGTGCAGGCACCGCGTGACAGAATCGAAAAATATGAAAAGAAACGTGCGCGCGATTGCGCGCAGCCATCAATGCCGATTTATTGCCATATGGATGACACTTATACTGAATATGCAGCGATGCTTTCTGTTGTGGATGATGGAATTGCCGCATTGCGACAGGCACTGCAGCAGCGTGACCTGTTGAATAACACGGTGATTGTCCTGATGTCTGACAACGGCGGTTATCGTCTTGCTGCGGAAGCTGATGCATTGCGCGGGCAGAAATCGCAATTGTATGAAGGCGGTATTCGTGTGCCAATGGTATGGCGGGTGCCGGCTGCGCGTGCAGGCAGCCGTGTGGATGTGCCAGTCAGTGGCGTGGATATTTATCCCAGTTTTGCTGCCTTGGCCGGTATTGATGTCAGTAAACAGCTACTTGACGGTAAAAGTTTGCAGGCCCTGCTGTTGGGAAGCGGAAAATTTACCGAGCGATCACTATTCTGGTACTTGCCTGGCTACACCTATGACCTCGAAACCGGGCAGGATGGGGGGGCTGGTGTTCAGGAGCACGCTGCCTCCGGGTTTAGCCAGCGTCCAGCTGCGGTGATGCAGAAAGACGGCTGGAAATTGATTCGCTATTACGATGGTACGCCGTCCGAGCTTTACAACCTGCGCAAGGATGTTGGTGAAGTGCATAACGTGTTGGCCACGGAAAAGCAGCGTGCAAGGGACTTGTCGCGTGAACTTGAACAGTGGCTGCGTGACACCGGCGGTGTTGTCACATTGCCTGACAATCCTGCGTATCAGGACGTTCGTTAACCCTGTTGTGATGCATCACGCATCCGGCCAACGGTTTTCGGCGACCAGAGAGTCGAGATCGGCGCGACTTGCCCATTTTTCCTGAGCGAGCATCGGCTGGTCATAGAATTTTTCGACATGTCCCACACACAATATTGCCACCGGCCTGCTGCCATCCGGCATGTGCAGCAATTGTTTCAGTGCTTCCGGCTCGAACAGGGATACCCAGCCAACACCCAGTCCTTCTGCACGCGCGGCTAGCCACAGGTTCTGGATGGCACAGGACACGGATGCCAGATCCATTTCCGGCAGGGTGCGTCGGCCAAAGATATGTTTCTCTCGCCTGTCCATTAGTGCCACCACCAGCAGCTCACCACAATCCAGTACGCCTTCAACCTTCAGGCGCATGAACTCGTCTTCACGTTCTTTCAATGCCACGGCAGTGGCGCGGCGCTCCTGTTCCACCAGTGCGTGGATCTGTTTGCGCAGTGTGCCGTCGGTGATGCGGATGAAGCGCCATGGCTGCATGAAACCGACACTGGGGGCGTGGTGAGCCGCTTGCAGCAGCCTGGCCATCACTTCCGCATCAACGGGGGTTTGAAGAAAATGGCGCATGTCGCGGCGCTCATTGATGGCGCGATAGACGGCATTGCGTTCAGCTTCGGGATAGGCGTGAGGATTGTCGGTAGTCATGGTGCTGTATTGTGCGAGTGATGCCAGCATTATAAGCGCAGCCGTTGCGGGTTGGCGGCGCGGCGGGAAGCGTTACAATGTCGCACAAGGGCAACAATAGCGGGCATGGCCATGGCTGACGAACTTTTCAATGTGATTTTTCGCGGCGATATTGTGCCGGGGCAAGTGCTCGCCGATGTCAAAGCGCGTTTTGCCCAGCTCTTCAAGCTGGATCAGGCAAAAGTGGATGCCTATTTCACCGGCAAGCCGGTCGTGTTGAAAAAGGATTGTGATCGCGCCACCGCCGACAAATTCAAGGCGGCCTTGCAGCAGGCTGGTGCCGTGGTAGACATCAAGAGTGCGATGGCAGCATCGCCTGCGCCGGCACCCAGGCCGGTGTCTGCAGCGTCTCCTGCACCTGCTGTATCTGTTGCGCCATCTCCGTCTTCCGTGCCTTCTCCGGCTGCTGTGCAGGCCGCTACTTCTGCTGTTGTGGCAGGGACCTGGTCGCTGTCGCCGCGCGGTTCCGACCTGTTGAAAGCGGGTGAGATCGCCGAGGCGGCACCTGTGCAGGTGAGTATTGATCACATCAGCGTCGTCAAACGCAATCCATTTGCCGCTGATGCCGAAGCACCGCTGGAGCCGGATCGCAATATCGAGCCGCCCGCACTTGATCTGTCTGCCTATCGCCTGGGCAGTGTCGGCGAAACCCTGACGGAATTGCAGGAGTTTGTGCCTCTGCAACTGGATCTCAGCGCATTGTCGCTGGATGCGCCGGGTGCGGATCTGCTGCGTGAAGATGAAAAAATGCCGGTGATGGCTGTGGATTTTGATCTCGGTGATATCTCGCTGGCGCCGGTCGGTGGCGAGCTGGGCGAAATTGCAAAGCCGGTTGCGCCGCCTCCGCCAGCTACCGACCATTTATCTCTCGAAAAATAACGTTGGTCTGCAGTTATAAGCTTGTCGGCTATTAGCGCACTTTTAATGATTTAACAGTATTTCCGTTATTGGCATGTCACCTGCAAGATGAGGCTGTCAGTCAAAAAAGCGGAGGTGCGTTATGCGAGCTTTCGTGACAATAAACAAGATTGGCTGCTTCTCTCCTGCAGTCGCTTTGGCTTTGTTGTCCCTGCTCGTTCCTTTCCTTGGCTGGGCAGACAATGCCCGCGATGTACAGGACGAAAACAACAAAGACAAACGGGACTATCACGCTGCCGGTTTGCAATACCCCAGTGATACACAAGTGCATGCGCTCGGCAATGAGGAGCTGGCAGCACTGGCGGCAGATATCAAAAGTGGTGATATGTCCGGCAAACAGCGCCAGGTTAACCAGCTCTGGCTGCGTGATGGTGCTGTCACAGACAAAAAACCGTTAACGGGTGGCAAGGCTGCGGGACGGGTGGCGCGTGCGGCGATCAAGCAGGCGTGGCAGCAATTTCGCGCAAGTGCCGAACACACCAGTAAATTGCTACCAGACAAGGATGGCGGTTATAACCTCGCTCCCCGGCGCAGTTCCACGGATTACACGTTGCGCCTTGATGGCGGTGGTTTGAAAGTTGATGTCGAGGCAGGCAAAGCCAGCAGTTATGCCATTGAGTTGGACAACGATGGTGCCAGTCTTGAGTACCAGTACCGCTTCTAGTTGACGGGTTCTGCATGTTACGGGGCGCCAGGGACGGCAATTTCTTTTCGTTGCCGGTTTTCTGTCACCGGCGGGCTGCTAGAATGCGCGGCTTCTTCTCCCGCTGTCCTGGAGTCCGCTGTTCATGCCTGTCAATCTGCAACAGGAAAAGCGCGCAGTCAGTACGCTGGCGGCGCTGTACTCACTGCGTATGCTCGGGCTTTTCATGGTACTGCCTGTCATGTCGCTGTACGGCGCACAGTACGAGGCCAGTTCCGCTGTGCTGATCGGTATTGCCATGGGGGCCTATGGCGCCTCGCAAGCCGTGTTACAGATCCCGCTGGGACTGTTGTCGGATCGTGTCGGGCGCAAGTCCGTCATTGTCGGCGGCATGGCCATGTTTATCGTCGGCAGTGTGGTGGCCGCGCTTTCCACGTCTATTTATGGGTTGATCATTGGTCGTGCCCTGCAGGGCAGCGGCGCCATCTCCGGCACCTTGATGGCGATGGTGTCTGATCTCACCTCCGAGCAGAATCGCACAAAATCCATGGCTGCCATCGGTGCCAGTATCGGTTTGTCTTTTGGTGTCTCGATGATGCTGGGGCCGCTACTCACGCATGTCGGCGGTCTTTCGGGATTGTTCTGGGTCACGGCAATGTTGGGTGCTGCCGGTCTGTATCTGGTGTTTTTCGTATTGCCGGAGCCACCGGCAGAAATGGCACATTGCCCGCACCGCGACACCTTGCCGGTGCCGGCGCTATTCTGGCGTGTGCTGTGCGATGGTCAGCTCGCGCGCCTCAATGCGGGTATCTTCTGTCTGCACGCCGTGTTGATGGCGTCTTTTGTGGTGGTGCCGCATCTGCTCGAGCAACAGTTGGGGCTGGATCGTCGTCACCACTGGGAGGTTTATCTACCGGTGCTGGGCGGTTCGTTTGTTGCCATGGTGCCGCTGATGGTGATTGGCGAGAAAAAACGCCTGGTTAAACAGGTTTTCGTGTTTGCGGTTTGTGCGCTTGCGTTTGCGCTGTTGTTTCTCGGCGCGGCCTATCCGTTCAATGCGGCACTGCTGGCGGGGTTGTTCCTGTTTTTTTTCGCATTCAACCTGCTGGAAGCACAGCTGCCTTCATTGGTAAGCAAACTCACTTTCGCCGGTGGCAAAGGCACGGCGATGAGTGTCTATTCCACCAGCCAGTTTCTCGGCACGTTTGCCGGAGGAGCGTTTGGCGGGGTCATGCTGCATCTTGGTGAACCGCGCTGGCTGTTCTGGGCGCTGGCTGGCCTTGCGGCACTGTGGATCTGGCTTGCCGCGACCATGCAGGAGCCGCAGTACCTGACCAATCTCATGCTACCTTTCGCAGGCGATGCCGACACCATGCGCGAGCGTCTTGCCAGTGTTCCCGGTGTGTGTCAGGTACTGGTGGTGGCAGAAGAAGGCATGGCCTATCTCAAGGTGGATGATGCACTGCTCGACAAGTCTGCATTGGAGCAGCTGCGAGCGGTTTGAAATCTGCCGATCTGCCCCCATATAGGAAGCGGCCTCAACAGATGCCGATTTTATTCCTGTGCTTTTCAAACGGAGAGACCATCATGTTGCGCAAGATTTTGACCGGATTGATCCTGCTGGCGCTCGCCGGTTGTGGCTACAACGACATGCAGCGGCAGGACGAAAACATCAACGCAGCCTGGTCGGAAGTGTTGAACCAGTATCAACGTCGTGTGGATCTGGTGCCGAATCTCGTCGAAACCGTGAAAGCCTATGCTGCGCATGAAAAAGAAGTATTGACAGCCGTAACCGAGGCGCGTGCATCGGTCGGCGGCATCAAGGCGACACCGGAATTGGTGAATGATCCGCAGGCACTGGCCAGATTCCAGGAAGTGCAGGGCAGCATGACCAGCGCGCTGTCACGATTGATGGTGGTGGCAGAAAATTATCCGCAACTGAAAGCGGACCGCAATTTCCAGGATCTCGCCGCACAACTGGAAGGCACGGAAAATCGCATCACGGTTGCGCGCAAACGCTATATCGAAGCGGTGCAGGAATACAACACCACCGTGCGCACGTTTCCTTCCAACCTGACGGCAAAGGTGTTTGGCATGGAGAAAAAACCGAACTTTACGGTTGATAACGAGAAAGCCATCAGCGTTGCGCCCAAGGTGGATTTTGGTTCGAAATGATAGCGGTTCGAAATGACGACGGTGCAAAATAATTGCAGCCGGCCTTGTGCATGATGGCATCCCGGTTGCGCGCCAGCACGCTGTTGTCGTTGCTGATTGCTTGTGTGCTGGCAATACTCATACTGCCGGCGGCTGCATTTGATGAGCCTGCTGCGGATCAACTGCAGGCGATTCCGCCGCTGACCGGCCCGGTGGTTGATCTCACCGGTACGCTGACGCCGCAACAAACAGAACAGCTTTCGCAAAAACTGCGCAGCTTGCACGCTCGCTACGGTGCGCAGATGCAGGTATTGATGGTACCTACCACGCAGCCGGAAGATGCGTTCAGCTATTCCCTGCGCGTGGTGGAAAAATGGCAGCTGGGCAGCAAGGAAAAAGACGACGGATTGTTGTTGCTGATTGCCAAAAATGATCGCAGGACACAGATCCAGACCGGTTACGGACTGGAAGGTGTGATACCGGATATTGTGGCCAAAAGCCTGTTGCGGGATACCTTGTCACCGTTTCTGAAACAAGGTGATTTTGCCGGTGGCATCAACGCGGTCATTGATGCCAGTTTCCAGCGCATCAGTGGCGAAGTGACCGCTATGCCTGAACAACAACCACAGCGACATGTGCGTGGTCAGCAACCTAGCTGGTTGGGGCCGGTGATTTTTGGCGCCATCATCATTTCCATACTCAGCAATATCATGGGTGGTTTTCTCGCTTCCGGTTTCGGAGCTGTCGGTGTGTTCCTGTTCGTGTGGCTGATTCTCGGTACTTCACTGGTGCTGGCCATACTGTTGGCTCTCGCTTCACCATTGCTGGCGCTGGCTTTCCGCCACGGTGGTGGTTATTACGGCGGTGGTGGATTTGGTGGTGGCGGCTTTGGTGGTGGCGGTAGTTGGTCAGGTGGCGGTGGCGGCTTTGGTGGCGGTGGCGCTTCGGGGGACTGGTGATGAATCTGCGCAGACTGCTCAAACATGTTTTTACTTTGCCCTTGCAGGTACGCAAGGTTTTCTCACCGCGGGTGTGTAGCAGCATCGAACAAGCGGTTGTACATTCGGAGTTGCAGCATCGCGGTGAAGTGCGTTTTGTCGTGGAAGCCGCCTTGAATGCTGCGCAATTACTGCGCGGCATGACCCCGCGACAACGCGCTGTGGAACTGTTTGCGCATCTTGGTGTGTGGGATACGGCGGACAATACCGGCGTGCTGGTTTATGTGTTGTTTGCCGAACGCAAACTGGAGATTGTCGCCGATCGCGGCATTGCTGCCTGTGTCTCGCAGGATGAGTGGGATGCCATCGCTCGCGACATGTCGGCAGCGTTTCGTTCAGGTGCGTTTGAGCAGGGTGCCATTGCCGGTTTACAACGCGTCACAGGCTTGTTGACAGTGCATTTCCCGGCAGCAGAGGTGGACAACCCGGATGAGCTGCCCAACTGCGTCATTCTGTTATAGCGCCATCAAGGCTTCGGAAATGTATCCATCAGCTTGTTGACAGCAATGCGCAAGGCAGCGCGACGCTCGGCTTCATTGACGCGTTCGCCGATGATGCGAGTGGCAGAACTGTGCCAGATAACGTTGCCTTGTGTGTCAACAGCGCCGAGATGCAGTGTGCCGGTGCGGTAAAACTCTGTTTCGTCTTTTGGTGCCTGCAAGCCCTGGTAGGTGGGTTTTTCGCCGCCGCCGAAGACCCAGCGCCAGCCGTAGCCACTGCTTTTTTGTTCGTTCTCGGCATTGGCGTTTCCATTCACGGCAGCTTCCTGTTGCGTGACCACGACGCGGTAATCCAGCGCAAAATCGCTTGTGCCTTTATCGATACGCTTGTAGCCAAGCTCAGCCATGTGTTTGTCGACATGTTCGCACAACACGCGGTCAAACTCTGCGGTGTGCGCCCCGTCTGGTTGGGTTTTGCCCAGTGCGGAAAAATCCCAGCGGTAGGTTTTCAGGCTGGAAAAATTTGCCGATGCCTCTGTGCTGTAGGTGTCAATTTCGGTGCGCTTGGAAGCGGTGCAGGCGATGACGCCGGTGAGCAGGGCGCCGATGAGTGCCAGACGTGCCAGTTGAACAGTTTTCATGATTACTCCACTTCTACCTGAACGGGGATCCATTTGCTGATGATGGCTTTGAGAATGCCATTTCTCTGCAAGGTTTCCAGCTGCTGGTTGATGCTGCTCTGCAACTGTGTGTTGTTCTTGGCGACGGCCCAAGCGAGGCGCTCTTCCGTCAATGCGTGATTGAGGCTCATCAGATCCTGCTTGTTTCTGTCATTGGCAAGTGCCCAGCTGGTGGGGGCATCGTGTATGAAGAAATCCACATCGCCGCCTTCGAGTTTGCTGAATGCCTCGGCAACCGTGTCGCAGGTTTTGATGCTGGCATTTTTCAGGTTCTGCTCGGCAAACAGGGCGCCTTGCGAGTTTTTCTCGACAGCGATTTTGATGCCGGGGCGGAACATGGCGCCCTTGAAGCTGAGGCGGCCGGCATCGCTGAAGCGAATAATGGCCATCTGCCCGCTGTCCAGATAACTGTTGGTGAAACTGACCTGTTCACTGCGCTCAGGAGTAATCGCCATGCCGGTCATGATAATGTCGATTTCGCCGGCCTGCAGTGCGGGAATCAGATCCGGCAATTTTTTCTCGACAAACTTGATGTCGCGTTTCATCAGTTTGCCGATGGACTCGGCGGCGGCGATATCAATGCCGGAGAGGTGACCATTTTCGCGATAGGACATGGGTGGATAGTCAGGGGCAACGCCGACGCGCAAGGCTTCTTTGGCCCAGCCCAGCGTGCTGCCGAGGAGCAGTAGCGCCAGTGCTGATAATTTCAGGACTCTGTGCATGCGGTATTCCTGTGCAGGCAATGCCGGTTGATCAAGTGCGCGGCATCATACCCGCAATCGTCAGGCGGGTGAATGGCGCTTACAAGGCTTTGGCCAACAGCGACAAACCCATCAGCAGCGACAATGCCTCAAAGCAGCGTTTCACGACCCGGTTGCCTTTGGCAATGGCCAGGTGTGCGCCGAGATAGCCACCGGCAACGGAACCTGCCAGCAACATGGGCAGCCAGGTCCAGGCGATCTGTCCCTGCACGCCGAGCGTGATGGCGCCGGTCGCGTTCCAGAACAAACCGACCAGTATCAGCGTATAGGCCACGGCTCGGCTGTAGTCGAAGCCGAACCAGCGCACCAGCCACATGGTCACGAAGAGGCCGGTGCCGGATGTGAGTGAGCCGTTGAGAAAACCGATGGCGAACAATGCCACGGCGCCGACGAGGTAGCCGTGGCGGTCGCGGTGTTTGGCATTGGCGCTGTTACCGAGTGCCGGATTGCACAGGGAGTAGAGACCGAGGCCGATGGTCAGCAGGCCGAGCAGTAATGTGCAGAGTTGGGCCGGAATGGCCAGCACCACGCGCGCGCCAACAAATACGCCGGGCAAGCCACAGGCGAGGATATAGCCGGCGAAACGCCAGTCGAGCGCCTTCTCGCGCGCGTGGCGCAAGGTGGCGCCGATACCCAGCGCGACGCTCGCAACCTTGTGGGTGGCCAATGCGAGTGGGAAGGGCAGCCCCAGCAGAATCAGCACCGGCAATTGCACCAGGCCGGCACCACCGCCAGCCAGTGCCGACAGCAGGTTGGCGATCAGGGCGGCGACAAACAGTGCCGCTTGCAGCAGCAGGTCATGCAGCACGGGGCAATGCTGCGCAGATCAGAAAAAGCGCATCGACAAGTCGATGGCGCGGCAGTGCTTGGTGAGACTGCCAATGGAAATGAAATCGACGCCGGTTTCGGCAACGGCGCGCAGGTTGTCGTCGCTGACACCGCCAGAAGCTTCCAGTTTCGCACGTCCTGCAGTGCGTTTGACGGCATCTACCATGTCGTCAAGCGTGAAGTCATCGAGCATGATCACTTCACAGCCGGCGCTGAGTGCCGCATCGAGTTCATCGAAATTCTCGACTTCCACTTCCACGGGTTTACCGGGTGCCTGCGCGCGCGCCTGCTGTACGGCTTGTGCAATGCCGCCACAGGCCGCGATATGGTTTTCCTTGATCAGGAAGGCATCGTAGAGGCCGATGCGATGGTTGTGGCAGCCGCCAACTGCGACGGCATATTTCTGTGCCGTGCGCAAACCGGGAATGGTCTTGCGTGTGTCGAGCAGGCGCACACCGGTGTTGGCGACAAGGTCGGCGTAATGGCGGCAGGTAGTTGCCGTGCCCGACAACAATTGCAGGAAGTTGAGTGCCGCGCGTTCGGCCGTAAGCAGGCTGCGCGCCGGGCCTCTCAGCGTGAACAGGGCAGTATCGCCATCGACACGCTGGCCTTCCGCTACGCGCCAGTCGATCTGGATGCTGGTATCAACCTGCCGCATCACTTCATCTACCCAGGGGCGACCGCAGATGACGGCCGCTTCGCGGGTAATGACACGCGCCTGTCCATGCTGGGCGGCGGGAATCAGGCCGGCCGTGATATCGCCGGTGCCGATGTCCTCCGTGAGCGCTGACTGGACGTGCTGGATAATGCTGTGCTGCAGGTGCTGGATGCGGTGCATGAGAGTGTCAGATTCTGAGCGAATGGCGACATTTTTACAGATAAATGCGCAGGCAGCCATCATTGCGCCACTGTGCTGCGGTATTTCTTGTGTTGGTGGAGGGGCACCCATATCATGCAGATCGCGGCCGGGATTTTACGCAAAACAATGAATCGGCCTTGTGGAGCAGTGGCATGTTTATCCAACTCATCAATCCGCCGCAGATTCAAAGCATCATGGCAGTTGCCTGCCTCAGTCCGGGGCCGCCTATCGGTTTGGCCTATGTGGCAGCGGCTGTTCGCAATGCCGGGCATCAGGTGAGCATCATTGACGCCATCGGTGAAGCGCCGGTGCAATACACGCGTACAGACAGGATCATTGCCCACGGCCTGACGCAGGCGCAGATTCTTGATCGCATTGATGCATCGGCCGATGTCATCGGCATTGGATGCATGTTCAGCGCCAACTGGGTATTCCTGCGTCCGTTAATTCACGCCATCAAGGCACGTTATCCCGACAAGCTGATCATTTGCGGTGGCGAGCATTTTTCCGGCTTGCCGGAATATTCCATGCAAACAGCACCCATTGATTTCATCGTCATGGGCGAAGGCGAAAACACGATTGTGGCGCTGCTGGATCGCATCGCCAATCACATCGGTCGCGATTATTCGGCAGTTTCCGGTATCTGCTGGCGCGATGCCGATGCCAAGATCATCAGGAATTGTGCAACAAAATCCATCCGTGATGTTGATGCCATTGCCTGGCCGGCCTGGGATCTGGTGGATCTCGAAAGTTACTACCGCTACGGCATGTGTCCAACCGTCAATCCGGGTTCTCGTACCTTGCCCATCATTGCCACACGCGGTTGCCCGTACGAGTGTACTTATTGCTCATCGCCTTCCATGTGGACGCGGCGCTGGTATCCGCGCGATCCGCTCAGTGTGGTCGATGAAATCGAGCATTATGTAAAAACCTACAACGTCGACCACTTTCCGCTGCAGGATCTTACGCCGCTGATGAAGCGTGAGTGGATCAAGACCTTTGCGGAAGAGCTGATCAGGCGCAACCTCAATATCAAGTGGCAGACGCTGTCAGGGACGCGCTCTGAAGTTATCAATGAAGAAATACTGAAAATAATCAAGGCGTCCGGTTGCGATACTTTGAATTATGCGCCGGAAACAGGTTCCGACCGTGTGCGCGAAGGCGTGAAGAAATACATCAATATGGATCGCATGTACCAGGCCATCGACTGGACGGTGAAGGCGGGTTTGAATCTCGGTATTTTCATCGTGATCGGCCTGCCGGATGAAACCGAGGCCGATATCCGCGAAACCGTGAAGATGGCCAGAAAAATTGCCAGGCTCGGTGTGCTCGATATTTCGCCGTCGTTCTATATTCCGATCCCTGGCACCGACTTGTTCAATGAGCTGGTGGCAGAAGGGCGTCTGGAGCTGAATGACGAAACCTTGATGATTCCCACATTTCTCATGGATGCGCGCATCACTGAAAAACACAACATGTGCAGACACATGTCTGCGGCTAAGCTCAGCTTCTACAAATGGTGGATCATCCTAAACTTCTTTGTCGTGTCGTGGGTGACGCATCCACAACGCCTGCTGCAGTTGGTTTCCAATCTGTTGAAGGACAAGGACACGACCAAGCTGTCAAAGGCGTTGAATATTGTGAAGAATCGCTGGCTGGCAAGGTTTGGCGCGGGGCGTTTTGCGTCGCGCTAGGATGCGATAAGTATGCCGGTGTGATGCTGACAATTACTTGCAGGATTTGATGCAGCGCATGGATAGACGGGGGAAGGGGTTTTAGTATTCGGGCAGTTCAATGGGAGAGCGCACATGTACAAGCATATTCTGGTAGCAATTGATCTCAGTGAAGAAGCTCATGGCCTGATGGAGAAGGGCGTTGAGCTCGCTAAAAAATATGGTGCAGAACTGGATGTTGTCCATGTCATGGATTGGCCGCTGACCGGTTTTGATCCTGTGGTGGGTTATTCCAGTATCAACGATGAATCCTTGCTGGAGGAAATGGCATCTTCTGTTCAGAAAATGGCTGCCAAGCATGGCATGGATGACAAGCATGTGCACACCTTGCTTGGGCAGCCTTCGACCACGGTTGCCAACTTTGCCGGCGAATTGCAGGCTGACCTGCTGGTTGTCGGTTCACACGGCAAGCGCGGCTGGCGTGCGCTGCTGGGTTCCACGGCAAGTGCGATCCTGCAGGTTGCCCAGTGCGACTGTCTGGTGATTCGCATCAAGGCCTGATAGCGCTATTGAACGGCATTCAACTTGTTGCACAGTGCCGCTGGCTGTTGCGGGCACTGTGCAATGCTGTCGAAGGGTTTTCCTCCAGTATTAAACCACCAGTCAAGTACCTGCTTGCGATATTTGCGCAGGATTTCCTGTTGCTCAGGCTGCGTTGAAAGATTTTTTTGCTCATCCGGATCGCTGGCGAGATCGTAGAGTTCTTCATCGCCTGCCAGGCGAGTCGGGAAAGCAGACATACCCGCCTTGATGGTGAGATCTCTATTGTTCTCTACCAGTACATCGCGCAGGAAGAAAATGTATTTCCAGTTGCCATCACGTACATGCAGGGCAAAGATGTCTCGCTCGGGTCGGGGAACGGGGTCTGTCTTGAGCGTCACTGCCTGATAATCGGCGCCAAAAAGTTTTTCCGGAGCAGGTGTTTCGCCATGTTCCAGCGCATTACGCAAGTTGAACCCCGGTTTGCTTTCAGCAGTCAATGTGCTCCCGGATACACCGGCAAATGACAGCAGGGTTTTGTAGAGGTCAATAGTGTTGATTTCGGTGTCGAGTCTTCGTGCAGGAATATGCTGTGGCCACTTGAAAATAACAGGCGTGCGCAAGCCGAGTTCATACGGAAAACTTTTTGAAACACTGCGATGGCTGAAGCCATTGTCAGACAGAAAAACGAACAGGGTATTGTCCAGCTGGTTTTCCTCGGCCAATTTTGCAAGCAGTTTGTGCATTTCGTTATCAAACCACAAAGTCATTGCCAGCAGGTTCTGTTCGCGATCGCGATAATCCTCGTGCTGTTCTACGGCGATCTCAGGGGGAACGACGATGGCTGTGCGATCAATCGCTTGCAGGAATTCAGCAGGCGGGTTGTGGGGTGTGTGCGGCAGCATTGGCGCCCACCAGATGAACATCGGGCTTTTGCCGGCATGCTGGTCGATAAATTGCCATAGCTTGTCCTGGTCACGGCGAGCAAAAGTGTTCTTGTCGGTATCGAAGGCGTCAAAACCGCGCACCAGCGGGTCATCTTCCCAGAACTTGCCACCGGCAAAGGTGCGATAGCCCTGTTGCTGCATGCGTGTAGCCAGTGTTTCCGTGCCGGGCGGGATGGAAATGACGCCGTTGTTGGCGTGGATGCGATTCTGGTGCGGCCACTGTCCCGTCAACAGGGTGCCAAGCGAAGGCCGGCAAAAAGCGGTCGGTACATAAGCTGTGGTAAATACGGTGCCTTGTTGCGCAAGTTGATCCAGTGTGGGTGTGCGTGCTGCACGGTTACCCATAAAGCCCAGCTCGTTGTAGCTGATGTCATCGGCAATCATCAGCACAATATTGGTCGGACGTTCCAGCGGTGCGGGCGTTGTCGCGACTGGGGGCAAGTCGATGTCTTGCAGATGATAGGTATCAATCAGCTCCTTGCGCACAGCAATGAAAAGCTCCGAGCCGATGCCGCGTTTCGAAAACTCGCCGCTGATGACGCGGGTTTCGCGATAGACAAAGCGGTAGCCATTTTTCAATAGAACATCCTTGCGCATGGCGTAGCCCATGTCATAGACGATGTCGGGTTTGTGTATGCCACATTGCTCCTGCAGTTGCGGTAGCAGTGCGTAAAACTCATCGTAGCTGATGCGCAGGCCATTGTCGGCATGGGGGAAGTTTCTCGTCAGTTCGCAGAGCGTCAGATCATTTGTTGCCAAGGCTCGCAAGTCGAGAAATTGCAGGCGTCCGGGATGGGCAAGACTCAGGTGGAATGGAATAAAACCCATCTGGATGGAGGCAATGTGCAAAGGCATATCACGGGTGCCAATAGCAGCAATGACATCGTGCAGGGCTTCCAGTTGCGGGATGTCACGCAATGCATCCTTGGTTTGCAATTCTGTTGCGCTGTAGGCATTGCGTGTGTTCGAGTCTGGGAGATAGGTATCAAGCGCGTTCTGTTGTTCCCATTGCGCAAAGCCGCTGGATTGGCTGTTGGCAAAGTGCCAACTGTCATACAGTGCAAGCGTGAGCAACAGTGCGCCGCCGAGAAAATACAATGGACGCCAGATTTGCAATGCACAGGCAGTGGCAACCAGCAAGGCCGGCAGTACAGGCAACAGGAAGCGCGTGGCTTCCATCCAATCGCCGCCACTGGCGAAAATAAAAGCCATCTGCGCGAGGGCAAGGCAGCCGGCAGTGAGTATTGATTTGCGATGCGGATGTTTGCGCATACACAGCGCAAGCAGAAAGGCAGCAAGACCGGTGATGATCAGCACGGCGCTGGTGTAGCTGCGACCAGTGGCTTTGAGGTAGTACCAACCCCTGAAGACATTGCCGAGTGAAATGCCGGAGCTTTTGGCTGTCACCGGTTGTGGGAACAAGACACCAAAATAAAAATGGCGCCACAATGTCACCGCGATAAAACTGGCGACTACCGTGCAAAGCAACATTCGCCAGCGACTATGATCGGCATAGCCGCACATGGTTTGCAGTGGCCATGCCAGTGCAATGAAACAACTGATCACCAGAAACATTTCCGGTCTGATGATGACAGCGAGTGCGGCACTACCTACCAACCAGATTGCTGGCGCCCGGTTGTTCAGCAATCCATACAGCATGCTGGTGACTAACAGTGCAGCAGTGGTGCTTTCCATGCCGCTGCCAGACCAGTAGAGCAGGCTGGGTGAGGAAGCCAATACAAACAGGAACAGTGTGTCGCGCGTCAACATGCGCGCTGTTACCAACAACAGTAAAACGCCCGCGAACAGCGATGTTGCCCAGCCTAGGGTGGGCATTGCGACAGTCGGCAGGATCTTGTGCAACAGTGCCAGTGTTGCGGTATGCAGCAACGTCGAAGATTGCTCGATGCGATCGCCGTTGTAATTGAGAATCTCGCCATGTTCTGCCAGCGTCAGCGCCGGCCAGTAGGTGATGAACGCATCATCGCGTCCGGTACTGCCGTACAGCAACAATGCCTGCGCGAGAAACAGCAGTACGGCCAGCGCTGGCAACAGCGTCTTGTGGAACCGGATTGCAGTAAGCCCGTTCATGCGTGCTTCATGCCTTCAATGTTTTTACAGGGTTGCGGCGTTTGGGGAAACAGTGGCGACAGATCAGGCATTGTGTGCCATCACAGCCGCGCGCTGAACAGTGTTCTCGCCCATAGTAGATGATTTGCAGGTGCAGGGCATTCCAGCGTTCGCGCGGGAACAGTTTCTTCAGATCAGCTTCAGTCTGGCTGATATTTTTTCCGCTGGTCAGTTGCCAGCGCTGCGCCAGGCGATGGATGTGCGTGTCAACGGCAAAGGCAGGCACGCCAAAGGCTTGTGACATGACGACGCTGGCGGTCTTGTGGCCGACGCCGGGCAGCTTTTCAAGATCGGCAAAATTTTCCGGCACTTCACCTTTGTGCTCGTCAACCAGAATCTGTGACAGCTTCTGGATGGCTTTTGATTTCTGTGGTGATAGGCCGCAAGGTTTTATGACGCCTTCGATTTTTTCTGCCGGCACTTTGGCCATATCAAAAGGATTGTCGGCAAGTTTCCACAGTGCGGGTGTAACTTTGTTGACACGTTCGTCGGTGCATTGCGCCGACAACAGCACTGCAACCAGCAGTGTGTAGGCATCCTTGTGGGCGAGCGGTATGGGCGGGTTCGGGTAGAGTTCCGCCAGTTTGTTGTCTATCCACGCTGCCCGTTCTTTTTTCAGCATGGCATGTGCTCAGCATTTATCCAGAAACTGTTTGATGCGCTGTGCAGCGTCTATACACTCTGCCAGTGGTACCACCAGCGCCATGCGCACAAAACCGGCACCGGGATTAATGCCTTCGCATTCGCGTGACAGAAAGCTGCCTGGCAATACAGTGATGTTCTGTTGCGCAAACAGGTCACGCGCAAAGTCTGTGTCGCTGCCTTTGATATCCGCCCACAGATAAAAGCTGGCATCGGGGCGAGCTACGCTGATTTTCCCCGCAGCAATACAAGGCTGCAGGATTTCCAGCACGGCAGAAAATTTTTCCGTATAACAGCGGCGATTTTCACGCACATGTGCTTCGTCTTGCCAAGCAGCGATGCTGGCGTACTGGTGCTGCAGCGGCATGGCGCAGCCGTGATAGGTTCTGTACAGCAGAAATTTTTCCAGAATGTTAGCGTCACCAGCAACAAAACCGGAACGCAAGCCCGGCAGGTTGGAACGTTTGGACAGTGAGTGGAATACCACGCAGCGTTGGTAGTCGTTTCTGCCCATCGCCGCACAGGCCTGCAGCAGACCGGGCGGGGGATTGCCCTCATCGAAGTAGAGCTCGGAATAGCATTCATCCCCGGCGATGACAAAATCGTACTGGTCTGCCAGTGCAATCAGTTTTTGCAGTTGGGCAATGCTCATCACACTGCCGGTGGGATTGCCTGGCGTGCAGATAAACAGTAATTGGCAGCGTTGCCAGATGTTTGCAGGTACTTTATCAAAATCAGGGATGAAATGATTTTCGGCCGTGCAATTGAGAAAGTACGGTTCTGCACCGGCCAGAACCGCCGCGCCTTCATAAATCTGATAAAACGGGTTGGGCGAGAGCACCAGCGGATTGTCTTTCGCATCCACAACCGCTTGTGCAAAAGAGAACAGCGCTTCGCGTGTGCCGTTGACAGGCAAGATCTGCGTTTCGGCATCCAGTGCGGTTGGCAACTGGAAGCGATGCGTACACCACTGCGCCATGGCTTCACGCAAGCCGGCAATGCCTTTGGTGGTGGGGTAGTTGCTCAAGCCGCCCAGTTTTTCCACCAGTGTCTTCACCACAAAATCCGGCGCGGGATGCTGCGGCTCACCTATGGACAGCGCAATGTGTGGCAGATGTGCGGGTGGTGTAATGCCCGCCTTCAGCGCGGCAAGTTTCTCAAACGGGTAAGGCTGCAGCTGTGTCAGATTCGGGTTCATGGGCAGTCTGATTGTTACTGGCGTCGTTAATGTTACATGGCAGGTGCGGAAGTTTTTGCGACTTGCTTGTCGAGTTGCTCGCAGATAGCCGTTTGCAAGGCTTCGCAGAAATCCGGGTCGGAAAGCTGTTTGCGGTCCTGATCGGTAATGAAGAACACGTCTTCCACGCGCTCGCCGAGTGTGGCGATCTTGGCGTTGTGCAGCCGGATGCCGAATTCGACAAACACACGGGCAATGCGCGCCAGCAGGCCGGGGCGGTCGGGCGAAATAACTTCCAGTACCGTGGTGCCGCTGTTGATATCATTGACGAGACTGGTGCGGGTCGGCATCGTGAAATGTTTCAGTTCGCGCGGTGTGCGGCGCTGGGCAATCGACGGGAAGTTGTCGATATTGTGTGCCAGTTCGTCATGCAGCGTGTGCCAGATCATGTCGCGGCGTTCGTGGTCGTTACCTATCGGTTCACGGTTTTCGTTGAGCACGAAATAGGTGTCATTGGTGAAACCGCCGCTGGAGCTGTACAGGCGTGCGTCCTGGATGCTGAGGTTCAACTGGTCGAGCAATGTCACCACGGCGGCAAAGGCATGGTTGTGTGTGCGCATACGCACGAAGATTTGCGTGGCACCTTCAAACAAACCGTCCTGTGGATCGCGAATCAGGATCAGCGGTTCATCCGGATTGGCGTGATGGGCGATGGCCTCGGTGTGCCATTCGATGTCGGCAACGCTTTCACGCAGGAAGTAGTCTTCACTGCGGCCTTCCCAGATCTTGCGCACTTCTGTTTCGTTGAAACCTTTTTCGTGCAGATGGGCAATCACCTGCAGCTGGATGTCGTCTATCCATTCCTGTTTGTCTATCGGGTTTTCCAGTCCGCGCCGTAATGCGCGTTTGGTATCAGTGTACAACTGGCGCAACAGCGAGGCTTTCCAGCTGGTCCACAGCGTGGGGTTGGTGGCATTGACATCGCAAACAGTTAGCACGAACAGATAGTCGAGATGCACTTGATCGCCAACTTTCAAGGCAAAATTGTGAATGACTTCCGGATCGGAAATATCCTGCCGCTGCGCAATGGTGGACATCTGCAAATGGCTTTCCACCAGCCAGGCCACCAGATTGCTGTCGCGCTTGCCCAGTCCGTGGCGCTCACAGAAATCGCGCGCGTCGACGGCACCCAGCTGCGAGTGATCACCGCCGCGGCCTTTGCCGATATCGTGATAGAGGCCGGCGATATACAGCAATTCAATTTTGGGCAGCTTGCGTATTACCTTGGCCGCCAGCGGAAATTTTTCCCGCGCTTCTTCGTGCCACAGTCGGCGCATGTTCTTGATACAGGCGATAGTGTGGGCATCGACTGTGTAAATATGGAAAAGATCGTGCTGCATCTGGCCGACGATCTGGCCAAACTCCGGCAGATAACGGCCCAGCACACCGTAGCGTTTCATGCGCAGCAGTTGGGTGACCAGTGCATGTGATGAGCGCATCAGCTCCATGAACAGCGAGGTATTGCGGATGTCACTACGAAAACGGTCGTCGATCAGATGGCGGTTTTCACGGATCAGGCGGATGGTGGAGGCACGCACACCCTTGATCTGCGGGTTTTGTCCCATCAGTACAAAGATTTCCAGCATGGCCGATGGTGTCTGCAGGAATACTTCTTCCGATTGCACTTCAATGTAATCGTTGTACGTGCGAAAACGGCGGTTGATGTCGACGATCTCGGCAATATTGTCATCGTCACTCAGCGATTCATCCAGATAGTTGAGCAACACATCGTTCAGTTCGCGCAAGGCAATGACGACGCGATAGTAGCGTTTCATGAATTGCTCGACAGCGAGGCTCTCCTGCGTGTCGCGATAACCGAATTCGGTGGCGAGTGTGCGCTGGAAATCGAAAGACAGGCGCTCTTCATGGCGGCCGGCCAGCAAATGCAGGCCGTAGCGCACACGCCACAAGTGTTCTTCGCCGTTCTGCAGGATGTTGTATTCACTTTCGGTGAGAAAGCCGACCCTCACCAGATCGCTGACCTTGCGCACGCCGAAGTGGCGCTTGGCAACCCAGAGTATGGTCTGTATGTCACGCAAACCACCCGGGGCATTCTTGATGTTGGGTTCAAGATTGTATTCAGTGTTGTTGTGCTTGGCGTGACGCTCGCGTTGCTCCTGCCATTTGGCATAGAAAAAGTCGCGGCTGCACCAGATGTTGCGCTGGTTAATGGCGGTCATCAATTGCTTGCGCAAGTCATCGTTACCTTCCAGCGTTCGTGATTCGAGCAGGTTGGTGATGACGGTGATGTCACTGGCAGCTTCAATGCAGTGCTCGATGCTGCGCACACTGTGGCCGATATCGAGATTCAGGTCCCAGAGAAAGGTGATGAAGCGCTCGAGTGCATCGCGCTGCGTGCTGTCGGGTTCATCCCGCAGCAGGATCATCACATCAATGTCGGAGTAGGGATGCAATTCACCGCGACCGTAGCCGCCGACAGCGAGCAGTGCCGCGTTGTCGCCGATGGCAAAACGCTGCCAGGCGTGGTGCAGGAGGCGATCGATAAAACGCGCGCGCTCGTTCACCAGCGTGCGCACGTCTTCGCCTTCGTAAAAACGGTTGTCGAAATGCGTGCGTGCGGCTTGAATCGCATCACGGAAAACCGTTACCGGTTTTTCAGTCGCCAGCGCCTGCTGGAAACGTTGTTCATCAAAAAACAGCAGGGCGCCCATAGGGTTCTCGTATCAGAACAGGCCGCGTGGGCTGGAGGTGAGAATTTCTACGCCATTTGCAGTAACGGCCATCGTGTGTTCCCACTGCGCAGATAAACGACCGTCTTTGGTTTCTACCGTCCAGCCGTCGGCTTTGAGTTTGGTGTGTGCCTTGCCGGCGTTGATCATCGGCTCGATGGTGAACACCATGCCTTCTTTCAATTCCATGCCGGTGTCAGGGCGCCCGTAGTGCAGGATCTGCGGATCTTCGTGAAAGACTTTGCCGATGCCGTGGCCGCAATATTCGCGCACCACGCTGTAGTGATTTTTTTCGGCGAGTGTCTGAATGGCATGGCCGATGTCGCCGAGTCGGCGACCGGGTTTGACTAGGCTGATGGCCAGCTCCAGACATTCGCGCGTGATTTCCACCAGGCGTTTGGCGTGTGGTGCCGGCGTGCCGACAAAATACATACGGCTGGTATCGCCGTGCCAGCCGTCTTTAATGACGGTGACGTCGATGTTGACGATATCGCCATCCTTGAGAATTTTTTTCTCGGACGGAATGCCGTGGCACACCACCTGGTTCACCGAGGTACAGATGGATTTGGGAAAACCGCGATAGCCGAGGCAGGCGGGTACCACTTTCTGCACGTTGACCATGTGTTCATGGCAGAGGCGGTCGATCTCGGCGGTGCTGATGCCGGGTTTGACGTGCTCGCCGATCATGTCCAGCACTTCGGCGGCCAGGCGGCCGGCCTCGCGCATCTGGGCAATCTGTTCCGGGGTCTTGAGAGTGATGGACATGGTGTACCGCGAATGCAGGAAAGCGGACATTCTAGCGCATGCCTTGCCTGCACTCACCACGTCACTGCATTTCGGTAAGCGCGGCTGGCAGTGGTCTGGCCGTTGCGGCATGCTGGTCGCCTTGCTGTAAACCGCATGAATTCTCAGGAGATTGCCATGAGCACCGCAGATCACGCTTCAACCGCCGCCGTTTTCGCCGAGGTGGTTCGCAATCGCCGTTCCGTACGTGCCTTTCTGCCACAAGCTGTACCACAAGCCTTGCTGGAGCAGGTGTTCGCGTTGGCTAATTGCGCGCCATCGAACTGCAACACACAACCGTGGCTGGTGCATGTGGCCAGTGGTGCTGTGTTGGCACAATTGAAAGAGGAGTTGCCATCGGCCTTGATGCGCGGTGAGTTCTCGATGGATTTTCCTTACGAGGGCAAGTATCCCGGTGTCTACAAGGAGCGGCAGAACGGCGCAGCCAATGCACTGTATACGTCGATGGGCATTGCGCGGGAAGACAAGGTAAAACGCAACGAAGCGTTTATGCGTAATTTCGCATTCTTTGATGCCCCGCACGCTGCGTTTTTGTTCATGCCGCAGGAATTCGGTCTGCGCGAAGCGGCGGATGTGGGCATGTACGCACAGAATCTGATGTTGTCACTTACCGCGCACGGTCTGGCCAGCTGCCCGCAGACAGCACTGGGTTTTCATGCGGATGTAGTGCGCAAGCTGTTCAACATAGCGCCGGAACACAAACTGCTTTTTGGTATTTCATTTGGTTACGAAGATACGGCTGCGGCTGCCAACAGCTGTCGCACGGATCGTGCGGCGCTGGCAGAGAATACGTTTTTTCATTCGTAATAAGAAAAAAGAGAAAAAAGGGGTCAGAGTCAATTTAGAAGTACCAAATTGACTCTGACCCCTTTTTTCGGAGGGAGAGGGTTATTTAGTTCTTGCTACGCCACTGATTAACAATATCGCAGAACAAATCCGCTGTTTTTTCGGCATCATAATCAGCATGGTGTGCGGACTTGTTGTCAAACGGAATATTGGCAGCCTGACAGGCGCGCGCCAGTACCGTTTGCCCGTACACCAACCCGGCCAGTGAAACGGTATCAAAACAGGAAAACTGGTGGAAAGGGTTTTTCTTCACCAGTTCGCAGCGTTGCGTGGCGGCAGTTAGAAATCCCAGATCAAAATGCGCGTTGTGTGCGACCATGATGGCACGCGTGCACTCGTGCTGTTTGACCGCTTTCTTCACCTGATCAAACACATCAGCCAGTGCTTCAAACTCCGTGACGGCATTGCGTGCTGGGTCATCCGGGTTGATGCCGGTGAAATCCAGTGCGGCCTGTTCGATATTGGCGCCGGGAAACGGCTGTACGGCGTGAAAAATGGTTTTCTCGCGCTGCAAATTGCCGTTGTCGTCGTAGCCCAACATTACCGCCGCAATTTCCAGAATGCCGTCGGTGTGTGCATTGAAGCCAGTGGTTTCCAGATCCACGACCACAGGCAGAAAGCCGCGAAAACGCGTGCCCAATGTCGGCAGTGGTTCGATGTTGGCAAAGGCTTCGGCGAACGATGAGAACTCTTTGGGTTTGTCGCTCATGCGTGCGTGCCTTGCAGTGACCAGCGCAGCGTGCTGCCTGCGAGCAGTGGGATCAGCGCTTCACCGCCAAATTCCAGTGTGTGCGCAATCTGTTGTGTCTGTTTCACCAGCGTGATGGTTCCGGTGTTGCGTGGCAGCCCGTAAAAATCGGCACCGTAAAAACTGGCAAAGGCTTCCAGTTTGTCGAGTGCGTCGGCATTCTCAAATGCCTCTGCATACAGCTCGATGGCATGTATGGCGGTATAACAGCCGGCACAGCCGCAAGTGGTTTCTTTTTTGTGTTGCGCGTGTGGTGCAGAGTCGGTGCCGAGAAAGAATTTCGAGCTGCCGCTGGTGGCGGCTTTTATCAATGCTGCCTGATGAATATTGCGCTTGAGTATCGGCAGGCAATAAAAATGCGGGCGGATGCCACCGGCGAGCATGTCGTTGCGATTGAACAGCAAGTGGTGAGCGGTGATGGTGGCGGCGACATTGCTGCCAGCCTCGGCCACAAACTGCGCAGCATCCTGTGTGGTGATGTGTTCCAGCACGATTTTCAATGCCGGGAAATCGCGCGTCAGTGGCAGCAGGGTGCGTTCGATAAACACTGCTTCGCGATCAAAAATATCGATATGGCTGTCCGTCACTTCGCCATGCACCAGCAAGGGAAGGCTGGCTTTTTCCATCGCCGCCAGCACCGGGTAAATCTTGCGGATGTCGGTGACGCCTGAGGCCGAGTTGGTAGTGGCGCCGCTGGGGTAGAGCTTGCAGGCGTGAACAAAACCGCTGTCTTTTGCCACAGCCATTTCTTCCGGTGCCGTGCTGTCGGTGAGATAGAGCACCAACAGTGGCTCGAAGTCGCTGCCCGCAGGCCGCGCGGCGAGAATGCGCTCGCGGTAGCTCGCGGCCTCGGCAGTATTGGTGACCGGCGGCACCAGGTTGGGCATGGCAATGGCGCGGTGGAACTGGCGCGCGGCATCCGCCACGGTACGGGCGAGGGCGGCGCCGTCGCGCAGGTGAATATGCCAGTCATCCGGGCGGGTAAGGGTGAGGGTCTGCATGCAGGTGGCGTTCTTCGCTGATCAGGCCGCGCATGATACCAGCTGCCATTGCCGGCCGGGCAGGGATTCAGGATACAGCCATGGCAGATCAATTCACTTCTGCAAAAGCTGCTTACAATACAAAGATGTGGCCTTTATCCGTGGGGGATGGGGCGGTCAGCCAATGATGTAGGTGATGTAACGCCGTGGATAATGCCTGTCTGAATCGCAATGAACTAAAGGAATGCCTGCGCGCGGATGTCGAGTCGGCGTGCAGCATTCGTGAGCTGCTGTTGCACGGCAATTTTGTGCCCGCTGAGCTGCTGGACGAGATACTGGAGGAACAGGGCGGCCAACCCAATTGCATGGTGCTGGGTAATACGCTGGCTCAGCGCGGGCTGGTGGATGACGAGGATTTCTCGCGCCTCTACGCTCGCAGCGCCGGTCTGCCCTTTGTGCGCCTGAGTGGTTTTGATGTGGAAGCCGAGGTGTTGGACATGGTGCCGGTGGACGTGGCGCGCCAGCATGTGTTGATGCCTTTGATGCTTTTCAACAACAAGCTGGTTGTGGCCATGCACAACCCGCTGGATTACGAAGCCAAGGCTGCGCTGGGATTCCTGTGCGGCAAGCTGATCGAGGAAGTGGTAGCTTCGCGCGCCGACATCGAATACGCCATCACCCGTTTTTATGGCCCTGCGGATGAAGAGGATGCACTGCAGGATCTTTCCATACTCAATACCTATTCTGGCGAAGAGATTACCGAAGCGGAGGGCTTGCGGCTCGCCGAGGAAAAACCGACGGTAAGGTTGGTGCATCACATCATTGTCGATGCGGTGAACAGCCGCGCTTCGGACATCCATATTCGCCCCTGTGAAGATCGCGCGGATCTGTTTTTCCGCATTGACGGCAACCTGATCAAGATTCGCAGCTTCAGCAAGACCCTGCTGCCGGCCGTGGTGTCGCGCATCAAGATACTCGGGGGCATGAATGTGGCGGAACACCGGCTGCCGCAGGATGGTCAGGCGCGTGTCGAGCATCATCACCGGATTATCGACATGCGCTTGTCAGTGATTCCGTCGATCTATGGCGAGAGTGTGGTCATCCGTATCCTCGACAAGAGCATGAGTCTGCGCAAGTTGTCGGAAGTCGGTTTCAACCTGCAGGATACGCAGACCTTCTCGATGCTGTTGCGCAAAAGTCACGGCATGATTCTCGTCACCGGGCCTACCGGCTGCGGCAAATCCACCACGCTTTATGCGGCGTTACAGGACGTCATTACCACCGGCAATAACATCATCACCGTGGAAGATCCGGTGGAGTATCACGTTGATGGTTTGATGCAGATCCAGGTCAATCACGTCATCGGTTACAGCTTTGCCCGAGCCCTGCGCCATATCCTGCGTCATGACCCGGATGTGATCATGGTCGGCGAGATTCGCGATCTGGAAACGGCGCGCATGGCGGTGGAAAGTTCGCTCACCGGCCACATCGTGCTGTCGACCCTGCACACCAACAGCGCGGCAACTTCGGTAACGCGTCTGATTGAAATGGGCATCGAGCCGTATCTGGTCAACACCTCGCTGTTGGCCATTCTTGCGCAGCGGCTGGTACGGCGCAATTGCCAGTACTGCATGGAGGAGGAGGAAGTGCCGGATGAAATCCGTCACGATCTGGGTATCAGCAGCAGCGAAGTGTTTTTTCGCGGCAAAGGTTGTGAGCATTGCCACAAGACTGGCTACCACGGCCGCATGTCCGTCTACGAGCTGCTGGTGGTGACGCCGGAGTTGCGCAAGCTGATTGTCGCCGATGCCAGCGCCATGGACATCGAGCGTCAGGCGATTCTGGATGGCATGGTGCCGTTGACACAAATGGCTCTGGAGGCGGCGCGCGATCGCAAAACTTCGATTGAAGAAGTGTTTCGCGTGCGTTTGACCTGATTTTTTGGCGCTTCGTCACTCAAGAAAATGCGTCTGCAGCCGATAGCTCCATTGGACAGAAATGGGTGCTGTATGCGGATGCGTTGGACAGTTGGTGTGTTGTGCTTGTTGGCGGCTTGTGCGGCCTCGGCGCATCGCTATGCCGCGCCGCTGGATGATTCGCACTGGACGGTGGAATCCTCTGTCATGGCCTGCCGCATGATTCACGAGCTGCCTTATTACGGCAAGGCTGTGTTCGAGCAGCGCGCTGGTGAGGATGTGGTGTTCTCGCTGCAGAACATTCGTGCCCAGTCGCGGGCCGGGCGAGCCGGGCTGGTGGTGGCCGCGCCGGAATGGCAATCGTCTTCGCAGCAACAGGACTGGGGCAGGGTGGAAATTGTGCCGGGCAAGGAGCCGGTGCGACTGGACAACGCCTTGTCGCGGCGCCTGATGCTGGCCCTGCATGAGGGATTGTCGCCGCAGTTCCGCTCGCTGACAGAGACTGCAGCAAAAGGCCGGGGAGCTAAAGACGAGCCGGCGTTGCTGGTAGCGGTGTCGCCGGTCAATTTCCAGCCGGCTTATCGTCAGTACAACGCCTGTCTGGCGCAGTTGTTGCCGGTCAATTTCGAGCAGGTCTCGTTGACGACCCTGCTTTTTTCACCGCGTCAGGAAAGCCTCAATGATGAGGTAAGGCGTCAGCTGGATGCCATCACGCTGTATCTGAAAAACGATAACAGCATCCAGACCCTGCTGGTGGATGGTCACAATGACAATGTCGGCCTCAGCGTCGAGAGCATGCAGATTTCCGAAAAGCGCGCCAAGGCAGTTGCCGATTATCTGGTCAAGGCCGGCGTCAAACCGGAGCAGGTGGTTACGCGCTGGCATGGCGCGCGTTATCCTGCGGTGAGCAATGCCACGTCCAAAGGGCGAGCGCAAAACCGGCGCGTGACGGTGAGGCTGTCACATGAACCGCCGCCACCAGCGGTTGAATCCCAGCAAGCAAGTGAACCTGCCGACAAGACGGCACCTGCAGCAGAAGACGCTGTTACGCCACCGGTAGGGTTGGATAATCCGATCAAGTTGCCGTCGCTGGCACCTGCAGGACAGGCGGGCGGCGACAGTCATTGAGGTATTTTGCTATGCGGCCGATTCGTTCGCCGGGCGCTGCCAGCTTTCCGGACTGATGGCGAGATTGTTGTCAGCGCTGCTCACCCAAGCCTGACTGTCCTGTATGGTCACCTGCAAATCCATGTTGCGTTGCGCCATGTTCGCCAGTGTTTCCGTTGCCTCTTTGGGCAGATAGAGCACGCGCAGGTTGTCAAAGCGTGCGAGTTTGTCGCGATTCTTCTCCCACCACAGCGGCGCGGTGCGCGCGCCGTAGCTGATCACCGTCACTTGCCGGGCGCGGTTGCAGGCTTTGCGTATACGGCTCTCGTCGGGCACGCCCACTTCTATCCAGTGGGTGATGGCATCGGTCAGGTCCTTGTCCCATAAATCCGGCTCGTCATCGGTGCTGATGCCACGGGTAAATTGCAGGTTGTCGCTGGCATACAGGGCAAAGGCCAGCAGGCGCACCATCAGGCGTTCTTCGGTTTCCGAAGGGTGGCAGGCCAGCGTCAGTGCATGGCTGGCGTAGTACTGGCGATCCATATCGGCAATGTTGAGCGCAGCTTTGTAGATGGTTGCCTTGAGGGCCATGGAGGAGAACCGGCGTAGCAGAGTGAGGAGGCATTATCCTGCAAGACGCGCTGTTTTGCAGAAGCATGGGATTACCCGTGTTTCGGCTTTATGGCAGTATCGCATTGCTTGAATACCTTGGTGCTGTATAAAAAATCACTGTTGATCTGTACAGTATCAAAAAAGCAGGTTATGCTTGCATTCGCAAGACAGGTTTTTTGCAAGCCCACGTGGGGTGCGGCGCTGAGGCCGGCCCTGTTACATGAGATACACGAACGAGGTAATTGAAGATGGATGCGAACAAAGAGAAGGCATTGGCAGCGGCAATGAGCCAGATCGAACGCCAGTTCGGCAAGGGCACCGTGATGCGCATGGGTGAGAAGGCCCATGAAGACATTCCATCCATATCGACAGGCTCGCTAGGGCTGGATATCGCGCTGGGCATCGGCGGCTTGCCGCGCGGCCGTATCGTCGAGATCTACGGGCCTGAATCCTCAGGTAAAACCACGCTGACACTGCAGGTCATTGCCGAGTGCCAGAAACTGGGTGGTACTGCTGCCTTTATCGATGCCGAGCACGCGCTGGATCCTGTCTATGCCGGCAAGCTGGGCGTCAATGTTGAAGATCTGATTGTGTCGCAGCCGGATACTGGTGAGCAGGCACTGGAAGTGGCCGACATGCTGGTGCGCTCCGGCGCCATCGACGTGCTGGTAGTGGACTCGGTGGCGGCGCTGACGCCCAAAGCCGAGATTGAAGGCGAGATGGGCGATCACCACGTAGGCCTGCAGGCGCGCCTGATGTCACAGGCCTTGCGTAAACTCACGGGCAATATCAAGAACGCCAACTGTTTGGTGATCTTCATCAACCAGATCCGCATGAAGATTGGCGTGATGTTCGGCAACCCGGAAACCACAACCGGTGGTAACGCTCTCAAGTTCTACGCCTCGGTGCGTCTGGATATTCGTCGCACTGGCTCGGTCAAGGAAGGTGAGGAAGTGGTGGGTAGTGAAACCCGCGTCAAGGTGGTCAAGAACAAGGTGGCGCCGCCGTTCAAACAGGCCGAATTCCAGATCCTCTATGGGCAGGGTATCAACCTGTTAGGCGAAGTGATCGACATCAGCGTCAATGATGGCTATGTAGAGAAATCCGGAGCCTGGTACAGTTACAAGGGTGACAAAATTGGCCAAGGAAAAGCCAATGCTATCAAATACTTGCAGGAACATCCTGAAGTTGCTTCCGAGCTGGAGGCGAAGATACGCGAAGCTTATTTGCAAGGACCGGTCGAGGCGCGCAAGCAGACGGCTACCATTGTCGCTGCCGAAGAAGTTGATGTTTAAATGACTTTAACTTTATTTTATAACTATTTGTTTTTAAAGATATATGGATATTGGTTCCGCAATGACAGCTCGCTTGCGCAGCGCCGCCCTTGAATTGTTGGGGCGGCGTGAGCACAGCCGTAAAGAGTTGCTGGGCAAGCTGGCTGTCCGCTTCCAGTTGCCGGCAGATTCTGCGGTGCTGGTTTCCTGCTTACTGGCCTTGGCCGAAGCTGGTTACCAAAGCGATGAACGTTTTGCGGAGGTTTTCATGCGCAGTCGCCGCGCCCGTGGCTATGGTCCTGTCTTCATTGAGCAGGAGTTGCGTCAGCGCGGTCTGTCTGCAGATCTGATTGCAGCGGCAATAGACAGAAGTGATGACAGCTGGATCGAACTGGCCGCAGAGCAGCGGCGCAAGAAGTTCGGTGCGGGAGCGGTTACGGCTTTGTCGGAAAAGGCCAAGGTCATGCGCTTCTTGCGTTATCGCGGTTTTTTGTCGCCCCAGATCGAACAGGCTTTGCGTCATTGAGTACCCTGCCGGGATAGCCAGACATTTTGTGTAGAATGCCTGCTTTGGCAGATAACGGGTCTTGAAGAAGCCTGTTGATATTGCGGAGAGCTGCATGGGGATGATCAATTTCGGTGTTCCCGAAAAAATTGCACTGCAACTGGCACAAACACAAGCTTGCGATGTGTTCATCGAGACGGGAACCTATCGTGGTGATACCGCCAGATGGGCGGCGAATTTCTTTGCAGAAGTGCACACCATCGAAAACTCGCCTGAGCTCTATGCCCAGTACGGATCCGTGCTGGAGGAGAATCCCAGAATACATGCACATTGTGGTGACTCCCGGCAGATTCTCCCGGAGCTGCTCAAGGGGCTGGGACAGAAGCGGGCCTTGTACTGGCTGGATAGCCATTGGTTTGGTGGTGATACCGGCGGGGGAGAAAATGACCAGTGTCCGCTGCTGGCGGAATTGGCCTGTCTGGCCGAGCGGCCGCAGGACGTCATTCTGATTGACGATGCCCGCCTGTTTTTGGCGGCTCCTCCCATGCCGCACAATCCGGCTTTGTGGCCAACCATACTCGAGGTGATGAAGGCGCTGCCGAAGTCGTCACGGGATCCCTTTGTACAGATTGTGGATGACGTTATTTTTGTTGTGCCGGATGAGGTGCCGTTGCGGGATTGCCTGACTTCCTATGCCAAACGTCGTTCCAACAAATTCTGGCAGGCCTATCAACAGCAGGCTGAAAAAAACAGGGAATAGCTTAATTGGTGCCCTCGAGACGATTTGAACGTCCGACCTGCCCCTTAGGAGGGGGCCGCTCTATCCAGCTGAGCTACGAGGGCTGGAGTTTCTGACTTACTGAAATGTCCGAATTATATGTGCGTGACCAAGCAAATGTGCAGGCGTTCAGGCGCATTCATCGGCGAGGTCGGCCGAGGTGTCCTGCAGGCGCTGTGCGAGTATGCGTGCCACGTTTTTCATGATCAGCAAGGCAATATCGGGTCGTTGCTTTTCCAGTGCGCCATAGACAGCACGGGAAAAACAGGCCAACCGCGCCGGCTCCTGTGCGCGGATGCTGGCAGAGCGCTGGCGATCCGACAGCAGCGCCATTTCACCGATAACGTCACGCGGGCCGAACTCACTGAGCACGGTTTCCTCACCGCCCAGTTTGCTCATTTTCACAGCTACCAGAGCACCTTCCAGCACGATGGAGACTGTGTCCGCCGGTGAGCCCTCGCTGTAGAGCACTTCACCTGCCCGCAGGGAGATGTCCTGCAGGCGCGGTGCTATATGCGCAAACTGCTCATCGTCCAGCAGTCTGAACAATTGGCTGTCGCGGATCAGCTCGGTGCTCATGGCGTTTCTTTTCAGGCTGTCTGCGGCAGCAGCTGTATGCTGTTGTCGGCAGCCAGCAGTTCGCCGAGTTGTGCCAGCTGCCAGCTGCCACCGCCAGAGGCGATCTCCATTTGCTTGAACCACAGATAGTAGCGATGCAGTGGGTACTCGACATCTGCGCCAATGCCGCCATGCAAATGCTGGGTGATGTGCGCTACCCGATGGCCGCCGATGGCCGCCCACCACTTGGCAGTGTGTACATCAGCCTGGGCAGGCAGGTTTTCCGACAGTTTCCACATGGCTTCGAAATAGCTGGAGCGCAGGCATTCGATGTCGATGTAGGCATCTGCACATTTCATGGTGGTGTTCTGGAAGCTGGCAATCGGCATCTCGAACTGTTTGCGCTCGGTGGTGTACTCTGCGGTACGACGCAGGGCTTCTTCCGTAATGCCCACCATAGTGGCGCAGCTGGCAACGGCTGCATGCTCAACCATGAATTCCAGCACGTCGGCACCACCGAGGTAATCGGCTGCGGCATTGTCGAACTGGACGTGATACAGCGGTTCATGGTTAGTGCTGTCTATATAGTCGGTCTTGACGCCGTTGCTGCCCGGTTCGACCAGAAATACAGCCTTGCCGCTGCCAGTGTCGGCAGCCACCAGAATCACGCTAGCCTGTGCGGCGTAGGGAACACAGAGGCGTTCGCCGCTCAGTTGCCAGTTGTCTCCATTCTGTTTGGCGGTGCAGATCGGGCGAATGGCTTCCACCATGGATGCTTCGGCAATGGCGCCGGTAAGAATGGCTTCGCCGGTGGCCAGCGCGGGCAGGTATTTCGCCTGCTGGGCTGCAGATCCAAAGCGTGCCAAGGGCAGACCGCCGAGTACCAGGCTGGGTAGCAGGGGCACAGGTGCGACAAAACGACCCTGTTCTTCGAGAATCTGGCAAATTTCAATAAAGCCGAATCCGCTGCCGCCATGAGCCTCAGGTACTGCTGTGCCGAGCAGGCCGGCTTCTGCGAACAGTTGCCACAGCGACTGGCTGTAAAGCTCTCCGGTCTTGCCGAACTGCATCAGGAACTCGTCATGGCAGTTCTCGCGCAAGATCTGGTTGGCCAGATCCTTGATCTGGGTCTGTTCTTCGGTGAAGGAGAAATCCATGCTGACAACCTCTCTCGCCATGGTTATGAAAAGTGAGCGCATTTTGCCACAGATGCGCCGTGGTGGGATGTGGTAATTTCCGCGGTCATGGGCTCTGTGGCGGGTAGGCAGGTGGCGGGGTATTTCCGGGTTTTGTGGTAAAGTACCGCCGCTTTTCATGGCTGTTTGATTGCCGCATACGGGGGTTTCTGTGTACGAAATGGTTCTGGCGGGTGGCTGGATGATGGTGCCACTGTTGCTGTGCTCTGTCGCGGTATTCACGGTAGCCGCTGAGCGCTACTGGTCGCTCAATCCCCAAAAAATTGTGCCGGCTTCACTGCTGGTGCAAATCTGGAACTGGCTCAAGCAGGGTCAGCTGGACAGCAAGAAGATAAAGGCGGTGCATGATTCCTCTCCCCTGGGGCAGGTACTGGCAGCCGGCTTGAGCAACACCCGTCACGGCCGTGCGGTAATGATCGAGAGCATGGAAGTGGCTGCCAGTCGCGTGCAGCATGATCTGGAGCGCTATCTCACGATTCTCAGCAGCATTGCCAACATTGCACCACTGCTGGGTCTGCTCGGCACGGTGGTGGGCACCATCAAGATTTTTTCCGCCATCATGCTGGAGGGTGGGTCTGGCAATCCCAGCGCGTTGGCTGGCGGCATTTCCGAGGCCTTGATCACTACCGCGACCGGTCTGGCTGTCGCCATTCCTGCTTCGCTGGCCAGCCGCTATTTTTATCGCATGGTCGATGGTTTCATGGTCAGCATCCAGCAGGACGCAATGAAGCTGGTGGATGCACTGCACAGTGATCGCAAGGTCAAAAGCAGCGACAAGGCAGCTGTCGAGGCTGAGTGATATTGATACCGAGTGATCGACTGTGAAAATCCGTAAACCCAGCCGCCAGGAAGACTATATCAATGTCGTGCCTTTCATCGACATCCTGTTGGTGTTGCTGATTTTTTTCATGGTTTCCAGTCGCTTCACACACAATGCCGAGCTGCGCATGGAGTTGCCGACGGCAGAGCAGACGGCGGGTCAGCAACGCCAGCCGGAGACCGTTGAGCTGGCCGTGCATGAAGATGGCAGTTATTCCATCAACGGGCAGCCATTGGTAAATGACAAGCCGGAAACCTTGCGCAAAGGGTTGCAGGAAGTCGCCGGGCAGCGCACAGATATTCCACTAATTCTCTCTGCGGACGCCAATGCTCGCCACCAAGCCGTTGTTACAGCGATGGATGTTGCAGGGCAACTGGGCTTTGCCAAACTGAGCATCACCACACGACGCGATGAAAGCGCGAATCGCTGAAGCTTTCCTGCGCGCCTGGTACGGGCGTGTCTGGTGGTTTTACCTGGTGCTGCCGCTGTTGTGGCCACTTTCTCTCCTGTTCACGGCACTGGCGGCAGTGCGCCGACGTCAGTTGCAAAAAACACAGTCGACACTGCCGGTGCCTGTGGTTGTTGTAGGCAATATCAGTGTCGGTGGCACAGGCAAAACCCCCTTGTTGTGCGCAATAGTGGATGTCTTGCGTGCGCAAGGCATGACGCCCGGCATCATCGCGCGCGGTTATGGCGGCATGCATAACGGTGCGCCGCGTCGGGTGGCTGTCACGGATGTGGCAACGGAAGTGGGCGATGAGCCCTTGCTGTTGGTGCGACGCACGGCCTGCCCGGTTGTTATCGGTTGTTCCCGGCTTGCTGCTGCAGAAATGCTGTTGCAGCAAGCGCACTGTGACGTGATTTTGTCCGATGACGGATTGCAGCACTACGCATTACCGCGTGATGTCGAGATCGTTGTGATTGATGCCGTGCGTGGCATCGGCAATGGCCATTGTCTGCCTGCCGGCCCGCTGCGCGAGCCTCCTGCTCGCTTGCAGGAGGTGGATTTGGTCGTGGTCAATGGCGATGCCGGGCCATGCTGGCGAGCTGACCAGACACGCATGCAGGTCCGGCCGCTGCACTGGTTGCATATGGGCAGCGGTGAATGCCGTGCACTGGATACATTGCCGCAAGGCACGCGCGTACACGCGCTGGCGGGCATCGGCAATCCGCAGCGTTTTTTCGCCAGCTTGCGCAGTCTTGGTCTGGATGTGGTCGAACACGTTTTTCCGGATCACCATGATTATCAGCCGGGTGATTTGGTGTTTTCGGAGTATTTGCCGTTGGTGATGACGGAAAAGGATGCTGTCAAATGCAGTGATCTGTTGTCACCCACTGCAGGTGAAAATGCCTGGGTATTGATTGTGGCCGCGCAGCTGGAAAACGATTTTGCCGAAAGGCTGCTGCAGAAAATTCGCAGCGCACAAGCGCGAAGGGCCAGCAAAAAAACAGCACAAGAACGGCGAAAGCCGGAACGGAGAACCTGATGAGTTTTGTAGTCGTGATTCCTGCGCGTTTTGCGTCAACGCGCCTGCCGGGCAAGCCTCTGCTGGATATTGCAGGCAAGCCGATGATCCAGCACGTCTGGCAACGTGCCATGGAGAGCCGCGCCGAGCATGTGTTGATCGCCACCGATGATGTGCGTATTGCCGAAGTGGCGAAGGGTTTTGGTGCCGATGTAGTGATGACACGCAGCAGTCATCCCTCCGGCACGGATCGCCTGCAGGAAGTTGCAGAACAACAGGGCTGGAAAGATCATGCAGCCGTGGTGAATGTACAGGGCGATGAGCCGCTGATTCCACCGTCGGTGATCAATCAGGTTGCCGATGTGTTGCTCAGCCATCCGCGTGCGGATGTGGCAACCTTGTGTGAAGCCATTGTCGATGAAAACCAGTTTCGCGATCCCAATGCAGTAAAAGTGGTCTGTAATGAAGCAGGCGAGGCACTGTACTTCAGTCGTGCACCGATCCCGTGGCCGCGCGACGGAGTGCCCGACAATCTTTCCGTGTCACAACCGTTAGCCTATCGCCATATCGGCATTTATGCCTACCGTGCAGGATTCCTGCATCGCTATGTGAGTTGGCCACCGTGCGCACTGGAACAAACGGAAAAACTGGAACAGTTGCGTGCGCTGTATCAGGGCGCTGTTATTCAGGTCGCCGAAGCCTGTGCCGGTATTCCGGCAGGTGTTGATACCGAACATGACCTCGAAGCCGTGCGCAAGTTATTGCAATGACATCCGGATCCGTGAATTCAAAAGGCGCGTCAACCATGCCGGTAAAAGTTTTGTTTGTCTGTCTTGGCAATATCTGTCGCTCACCGACAGCGCATGGTATTTTCGAGCAGCGTGTGCGCGAAGCCGGTCTGCAGGAAAAAATTCTGGTCGATTCGGCAGCGACCGGCGCGTTTCATGTCGGCAATCCGCCGGATCCGCGCACGATTCGTGCGGCTGCAGCGCGCGGTTATGATTTGACTGGACAAATTGCGCGTCAGGTGCGGCCGCAAGACTTCAACGAATTTGATTTCATCTTGCCGATGGATCGCATGAACCTCGGCAACCTGAAGGCACTCAAGCCCAAGAATTTCACCGGACATCTTGGCTTGTTCATGGAATTCAGCAAGCAGCGCCAGTATTCACAGGTGCCTGATCCCTACAGTGATGGGCCGGAGGGTTTTGAACTGGTCCTCAATCTGGTGGAAGATGCCGCCGCCGGATTGCTGGAACATATTCGCCGCGAACATTTGCAGGTGTTGTAACCCGTGTTGCGCGAACATGTCGACCTGCAGTCCTACAATACACTCGCTCTGCCGGCGCGCGCGCGCTATTTTTGCGAGCCGGGTGACCGCGATGAATTGAATGCGGTGCTGGCGATGGCGCGCGAGCAGCAGTTGCAGGTGCTGGTGCTGGGCGAGGGCAGCAACATGGTGCTGACGCGTGACTATCCGGGTCTGGTGCTGCGCCTGATGGATCGTTCGATTCTTGTTGAAAGCGAAGATGAAACGACAGTGCGCGTGCGTGTTGGTGCCGGCTGCAACTGGCATCAATGGGTGGAAACTGCGCTGGCGCGGGGTTGGTACGGTCTGGAGAATCTGGCCTTGATTCCCGGTACCGTAGGCGCTGCGCCGGTGCAGAATATTGGTGCTTACGGTGTGGAAGTCGCGCAGCGCATTGTGTCAGTCAATGCTGTGCGCATCGACAATGGTGAAACGCTGCAGCTCGATAATCCAGCATGTTTGTTTGCTTATCGCAACAGTATTTTCAAGCAGGCACTGGCGCATCAGGTGGTGATTACATCAGTGGTGTTTGTGTTGTCAAAAGTGCCACAGCTGCAGGCTGACTATGCTGCCTTGCGTGATTACCTCGCACAACATGTGACATCAGAACTCACGCCGGCACTGGTGAAGGATGCAGTTTGTGAAGTGCGTCGTTCCCGTCTGCCTGATCCGCATGTTTCACCCAATGTGGGCAGTTTTTTCAAGAACCCGCAGATTGCGCCGCAGCATTTTGAGCGGTTGCTGCAACAATATCCGCAGATAGCTTTTTATCCGGGTGAGAATGGTCAGGTAAAAATTGCGGCGGCGTGGCTGATTGATCGTCTGGGCTGGAAAGGGCGTTGCATGGGCAGTGCCTGTGTTCACGACAAACAGGCACTGGTGCTGGTGAATCGCGGTGGTGCGAGTGGTGAAGATATGCTGGCACTGGCCGATGCCATTCGCGCCGATGTACAGTCGCATTTCGGTATCGCGCTCGAATACGAGCCATGGATATGGTGACACCTGAACAGTCATTGTTTGGCGGTGTCGAGCGCATTGTGTTGCCGGATGCGAAATTATTTTACTGGTCAAATTTTATCGCTTCGCTTGAAGCCGATGATATTTTCCGGCAACTGGAAAACGCCATTGGCTGGCGGCAGGACACAATAACAATCGCTGGTAAAACGATCCTGATACCTCGTCTCAATGCCTGGTATGGTGATTCCGGTGCTGTCTACGCCTATTCCGGCATTCGCTTTAATGCTTTGCCGTGGTTGCCGGTGTTGCGGGATTTGCGCAAGCGTATTACCGATCAACTGACACAGGAAGTCGGGCTTGCAGCCAGCTTCAACAGTGTGTTGGCCAACTGGTATCGCAACGGTGAAGACAGTGTGGTCTGGCATGCCGATGATGAGCCGGAGCTGGGCCGCAATCCGCTGATCGCTTCCTTGAGTCTTGGTGCCAGCAGGCGCTTCATGCTCAAGCATATGCAAAGCAAACAGACGTTTGAAATTACTTTGCCCAGCGGTTCATTGCTGGTAATGGCGGGGACAACGCAACACCATTGGCAACATCAGGTGCCGAAAGAAAAATCGGTCACTGCAGGCAGAATCAATCTGACATTTCGCACGGTTGTGTAATTTTTTATACCTGAGCTTGCAACTTCGAGAGGGCTTCTTCAATAATTTCCGTCGTTGCGCCGCGCTTGTGAGCTTGTTCGCTGATGTGACGGCGAAACTGGCGTGAACCCGGAACATTGTGCCACAGGCCCAGCAAGTGCCTGGTCAGCGCAGTTAATGCCGTGCCGTTTTGTATTTCGCGTTCGCAATAGGCCGCGTATTGGCGGGTAATGGCAATGCGATCCGCTTTCTCACTATCGTCGCCAAATAGTTGCCGGTCGACGTCGGCGAGAAAATAGGTGTTGTGCCAGGCCTCGCGACCGATCATCACGCCATCCACATGCTGCAGATGCTGCTGCGATTCATCCAGCGTCTTGACGCCGCCGTTGATGACAATGCGCAGGTGAGGGCGCAGTTGTTTCAGGCGATACACCCAGTCGTATTTCAGTGGTGGGATTTCGCGGTTTTCCTTCGGGCTCAAGCCTTTCAGCCAGGCGTTGCGCGCGTGCACAATTACCGTTTGGCAGGGGCTGTCTGTCGTGACATCAATAAAATGAAGGAAATCGTCGAAGTCTTCTTGCTGGTCAATGCCGGTGCGGCATTTGAGTGTGACTGGCATGCGATGCTGTTCGCCCATTGCGCGCAGGCAGTCGCGCACCAGCAACGGCTCGGCCATCAAGCAGGCACCAAAACTGCCACTTTGAACCCGATCACTCGGGCAGCCGCAGTTCAGATTTAATTCGTCGTAGCCGTAATCGTTGGCAATTTGCGCGCATTCACGTAATTGTGCGGGGTCAGACCCTCCCAACTGCAGAGCAACAGGGTGCTCTTCCTTGTTGAAAGCAAGCAGCCGCTCGCGCTTGCCGTGCAGAATGGCAGCGCAGGTAATCATTTCCGTGTACAGCAGTGTATTTTTAGTGAGCAGACGCGCGAGGTAGCGGAAGTGCTTGTCCGTTACGTCGATCATCGGCGCAATAGAAAATCTATAACTTGATGGATGCATTTGAATTTTTTTCTGTTCTGTCTGTTTCGAGTTGAGTTTTCTGTGCCTGTATGTGGAATTGCTGTTTTCTTTATATCTGCATGTTGCGAAGTAATTCCTTATGTTCGTCACCACATATCTTGGCAAAGGAAGGCCACGCTTTTTTAATCAATCTTTTCATAGGAGAGGGCATTGCTTCTCGCGCAGCTATCAATGTATCTATCTCCTGATTGCTGACGCATACGGCCAAGCATGCAGCTTGAGCGAGATCTTTGCCGGCCTTGGCAGAAAAAGTAACGGGCCTTAATTGCGATACGGCAATTTTATGCCAGCAAAATCGTTCAGGCATTGGTACGCGCACAGGAACAAGTTGCGATTTGCCGATTGCAATGGCTTCCATGCTTTCTACCAATAAGTAGTCCAGAAATTCCAATGCAGTGGCGTGGGCCCCCAGTTCCGGGATTGTTACTGACTGATAAGGTTTGTGTTGGCGGCTACTGGGTGCCAGCAAGTCCAGTTTGATTTCTTTGCCCACCACTCGCCATGATGTGGCGGGTTCGCGGGGGTTAAGGCTGGGAACATCCACAAATTTAAGCCCAGTGTTTTGCAATATCTGCAGTAAGCCACCTGAGGGTAGTGCGCTGGCTAGAGCAACGGTCTGTGGACGTGCAATATCGACATCCTGTGTCGCCACGATGGGCTTTACGGCATAACCCAAATGGTTGGTGAGACAGCGAAATGCCCGCGTACCGACCAAAACGCCACCGCCTTTGAAGAAGCCGGCATTGGCCAATGCAGCCAGCACGATAGCAGAGGCATTGTCCTCGGCGGCTAGTCCCAATTTGCGCAGGTGCTTGGCTGTACGTTCAATCCGTTCCAGCTCTGCTTTTTGTGCCATGGCGGTGTCGTAACTGTCGCTTCCGACACTGCCTATATAGATTGGGCTTGCTGGCTTTCCGTTTGCTCCTATACGCCGCCATTTGGCATAGATGCCACCGCGTTCTTTTTCTTCCAGGGAAATATGGCCGGGGGGAAGTGGATCAATCGTCATCTGTGCAAAGGCCAACTCTATAGCCGCAGCAAATTGATCCTGGATCATTTGATCAAAGGGAATCGCGCTGAACTGAGCCTTGGCCATGGAAATGCCGCCTTACGATTGTTGGGTAAAATAATACAATAGTTTTACCCAACGCGACTTGCTTGATTGGGGTGCGCGTTAGAAGAAGGCTGCAGATTTGCTGCCATGGCATTTTGTTTTTTTATATCCATTTGAATTTTAATGGTTTTTTATAAAGTCTAACCCGTCGATCATCGGCGCCACCGAAATGCGGTGGGTGTCCATTGCTATTTTTTGAGCAAGCGCGCGCGTTGGCGTGCATTCCAGTCGCGAATGACATGCCAGCGCCAGAATGCCTGTACCAGAAAGTAGCTGATAGCGCCGAGGATTACGCCAAGTGATACGCAACCCAACAGCAGGGGTTGCCACACTTCCTGCAGCATCTGCTTGAAGGCGTTCAATTCTTCCTTGATGCCTGCGTGGGTCCACTCGAAATTCAGTAGGCTGTTAAGGTCGGTGTGGTGCTCCATGGGCATGAACCAGAGGCCTATGTGCAATGCGACGTAGATGATGGGCGGGCTGGTGAGCGGGTTGGTCAGCCATACCAGTCCGCAGGCTATCGGCAGGTTGGCCCTGATCCAGATGGCAATCAAGGCAGCCACCAGCATTTGTCCCGGGAATACCAGGAAGGCGAAGCCGGCAAACATCCCTGCCAGAAAGGCACGCGACACACTGTGGCGGTTGAGGTGCCAGAGGTTGGGGTCGTGGATTCTGTCACCGAGGGCTGACAGGTTGCCGCTTGCCAGCAGCTTGTGTCTGTCAATCGTGAAGCGTTTGAATATCTTTTTTGCCATGATACCAACAGGCAAATGCTGAGCCGGCCATTATCCACATATTCAGGCTGGACGCATCCTCGCTATTTGCAGCAGACTCAGAACAACTCCACGCCTGCGGCGCCTGCGTTCTTGTCGGCCGTGTTCCAGACAGGCAGGGATTGGCTGGACTCGCTGATGTGGTTGACCAGTTCGGTGATGGAAGAAAAATAGCCGTCCAGCTCGATATTCTTCTGCACCAGCTGCCGATGCTGCTCGGAGCAGAGGCGCATGACATCCAGGATGCTTTCTTCCTGGCCCTTCATGACGTCCATTTCAGTAATGATTTCCCGGATGTTGCTCACCATGCTTTCGATAGTCTTGTCGGCATGCAGGCTCAGGCTCTCGCAGTGGCGATTGATTTCCTGCAGCGTCTGGTCGAGCAGCCCCAGCAGTGCCGTTTGCTTGCCGCGCAGCTCGATTTCACGCAACAGGGCACGGGCGCGGTTGCTGGCGCCGTTGGCAATGGTGGCAATGGTGTCCTTGAGAATCCCCAGGCGGTATTCATTGGCGACAGGCATGTTCTCCACCAGGATACTGCAGTAGGGATAGCTGAAAATGCTGATGTTGTCTTCGCTATAAATGCGCTGTGTATCGCGGCCTTGTGCCAGCTTTTCTCGCTGTTGTCCGCTGCAGTGTTCCGATTCCGTTACCAGATGCCCGTGTCCGTCGAGGATCTGGATGGTCGCCTGCAGGCCCAGCGCCTCGAGGGTATTCGTCAGATGGCTGACCAGATGCCGGCATTCGTGGCAGTCGTAGTTCTCTTCGAGAAAACGGATGGCCGTGCCGAGATCGCTGGCATAGGCCATGGCCTGGTTGGCGATCTGCTGGACTTGATGCAATTGCTCGGTAAGTGCCTGCCGGATCTGGGAGTCAGTCATGCGGGTATCCTGCTACAGCGTTCCTGTATGCAAGGAGTATAGACACTGTCCGGAAAATCTCAGATTTCAGGCCGATAGAAAATCCAGCAGTAATCCGGTCAGTGGTTCTGGCTGTTCTTCGGGTATGAAGTGGCCGCAGGCGATGCCTGCGCAGTGCAGGTCAGTGAATGGGGCGGCGATACTGTCACTGTAGGGGTCACCGCCGGGTTGGTAATCCGCGATGGGCTCGCCATTCTGGAAGCCGCTAGGCAGCAACATCGGCGTATAGACATAGAGAGAGGGCGCTGTAATGGATTTGCCCAGGTCTTCCGGCGCGAAGCAGATAGCCTGTCGATAATCCGGATGCCTGAACGGCCCGCCCGGATGCTGCCAGATGTCGCGGCATGTATCTGCACTCATGCGATCCCAGTTGCCGTCCGCATCCTGACGGTAAAACGGCAGGGCGTCGCGATACAGGGACACGGAAGCTGCCTGTGTGCCCGGCTGGGCAAGGTTGTCGATGTAGTGATTCAGCGAGGCCTCGTCACACCAGCCCATGCCCGGCAGGGCCTGTGCGGGAAATGGCGAAATCACGCCTTCCGGATATTGCGCGGCTGCGCCGGTAAAACACCAGCGGGTAAACGCTTCATGTCCTTTGGCGAAGAAGTCTTCTGCCCAGCCCGGAACCTTGGCCCATAAGCCGTGCGCAGCCCAGTGCGGCCAGTGGGTGGTGGAGCAATCAATCAAGCACAGCTTTTTGATACGTTCCGGAAAATCCAGTGCCAGCTTGAAGGCGACCATGCCGCCCCAGTCGTGGCCGGCGACATGCGCACGCTCGATATGCAGGGCATCCAGCAGGGAGGCGATGTCGGCGGCCAGTTGCGCGCGTGACAGCGGCAGCCCGGTTTTTTCTGTCAGGTCTGGCTTTTCTGATAAACCAAAACCGCGCAGGTCAGGGGCAATGACACGGTAGTGTCTGGCCAGCTCCGGCATGAGCTTGTGCCAGCAGTGTGAGGTCTGCGGCCAGCCGTGGATCAGCAACAACGGCTCACCCTGACCGGCCTCCAGATAATGCAGGTTCAGTCGGGACGTGCGGATGTGATGATTTTGCATGCGTGTAACCCTCGTTAATCAGGCCAGGCCTTCGCTCACCCAGCTCCAGACCAATGCGCCGATGCAGGCCACTATCAAAACGATGCTGGTGATGCTGGCCATGCGTGAAGCCTTGCTGGATTGCGCTGTACCCATGATATCGGCGCTGGAGGCCAGTAGGTGCAGGGCGATGACGTGCAATGGCAGCATGACTGCGTTGACGACCTGGCTGGTGTAGATCAAGGGGATCAGGGGTAAACCGGGCAGGGATACCACACTGACGGCGGCCACACTCAGGCCGATGAAGGCCGCATAGAAATACTGGAAGTGGCGCGAATCCAGATCCAGTGAAGCCGGGGCGCCAATGCCTTCTGCAATGGAATAGGCCGTGGCCAGCGGTACGATGGCAGCCGCCAGCAATGAGGCACCGAGCAGGCCGACACCAAACAACACGGTGGCAAACGAGCCGGCCAGCGGGCGCAGTGCAGCAGCGGCATCACCGGCATTTTCAATATGGATACCGGCCTTGTGCAATGTGGCAGCGCAGGCAACGGCAATCGCCAAGCCGATAATGCCGGTGAGCACCGAGCCGATAATGACATCGACACGCTCCCAGCGCAGGTCGGCGATCACGATTTTCTTGTCGACAGCATAGGACTGGATAAACGCCAACCCCCAGGGCGCCAGTGTGGTGCCGAGTGTGGCGGCCAGCGCAATCCAGCCCAGATTGTTCAGCGGCATGTGGGGGACAATCGAGTGGTACCACACGTCTGACCAGTCGGGCGCGGCTAGAATGCCGTCAATGATGTACAGCGCCAGCGTGGATGAAATGATGAGCAGGATACGTTCGATGCGGTGAAAAGAGCCGAGTACCACCACCAGTGAAATCAGGATGCCGGCCAACGGTGCGCTGATCCACGCAGGAATGCCGATCAGCGAAGCCGCCGCTGCAATGCCGGCATACTCTGCGCAGATGGTGCCGAAGTTGGCAAACAGCAGGCCGATGACAGCCGCGTAACCCAAACCGTGACCCCAGCGCTCGCGAATGACACCGACAAAACCCTTGCCGGTGGCTGCGCCGATGCGCACCGCCATCAGGTGAAATTGCACCAGCAAAATTGTGGACGCGGGGATGATCCACAGTAAGCGGTAACCGTGATCGGTACCCAGCACCGAATAGGTGGTGATGCCGGCGGGATCATCGTCAGACAGTCCCGCCAGCAAACCCGGCCCCAACACCGCCATGAAGGCCGACAGAGCGCCGAGTCCTGCTGCGCGAAAACGTGCGAAGCGGCGACCGATGCCGCGACGGTGGTGGGCAACAGCATGCGTGGGAGCATGGCTGCGTTGGTGCAGTCTTCTTACCCAACCTTTGCGATGTCGATGTTTGTGCTTTGTCATGTCGACGTGCGCAGCAGTGCCGGCGCGGCATCCAGCAACAGTTTCGTGGCTTCATGCTGCGGCGCCAGGAAGATATCTGCGGTGCTGCCGGTTTCGACAATGCGCCCGGCCTGCATCACCAGTACGCGATCGGCAATTTTTCGCACCACGCTCAAATCGTGTGTGATAAACAGCAGCGACAGTTTTAATTGTGTCTTGAGTTTCAGCAGCAGATGGATAATTTGCGCCTGGGTGCTGACGTCCAGCGCCGAAACGGCTTCATCGCACACGATCAGTTTCGGGTTGAGGGCAATGGCGCGCGCAATGCCGATGCGCTGGCGCTGGCCACCGGAAAACTCGTGTGGAAAGCGTGTGAGTGCATCCACTGGCAATTCCACCAACTGCAGCAATTCGCGCACGCGGGCATCGCGTTCAGCCGTTGTGCCCACGCCGTGAATTTCCAGTGGTTCGGCAAGAATTTTTGCGACGGTATGGCGTGGGTTCAGTGATTCATTCGTATCCTGAAAAATAATCTGCAGCTCGCGGCGCAGTAGCTGCATGGCGTGTTTGTCGCGCGCCTGCAGGGTCTGGCCGGCGTAGACAATCTCGCCACTGTCGGGTGGGTCCAGAAATAATAAAGCACGGCCCAGCGTGCTTTTCCCACAGCCGGATTCACCCACCAATGCCAGTATCTCTTCGCTGTGCAAATCAAAGTTGACATCGTTCAAGACTTGCCTGGCGGGTTTTGCGGGTGCGAGCAAAGCCTGTGGCGGTCGAAAAGCTTTGTTGATATGGCGAACGGACAGCAGAACAGATTTGCTATGCACGTCGGCTGTCTTGATTTTACCATCGCCAATCGCCGCCAACAGGCTTTGGGTATAAGGGTGTTGTGGCGCGGAAAACAATTGCGCGGTGTTTGCCAGTTCGCATAATTCGCCGTGCTGTAACACGGCAACACGTTGGCACCAGTGTGATACCAGTGCCAGATCATGCGTGATAAACAGCACAGCCATGTTCAAACGTTGTTGCAGACTGTGCAGTAATGCCAGTAATTGTTTTTGTGTGCTGGCATCCAGTGCCGTGCTGGGTTCATCGGCAATCAACAAATCCGGTTCGCCAGCCAGTGCCATGGCAATCATCACGCGTTGACACAAGCCGCCAGACAGCTGGTGCGGATAACTGCGCAGTCGCTGTTCGGCTTCTGTTACATTCACCGCCTGCAGCAATTCGATGGAGCGGGTGCGGATTTGCTCGGCACTCATCTCGGGGAAGTGCAGGGTGAAGACTTCTGCAATCTGTCGGCCGATGGTTTGCACGGGATTCAGCGCAGCCATCGGTTCCTGAAAAATCATGGCAATGCGTTTGCCGCGAATTTTTTGCATGGCTTGCGCTGCGATATTGTCGATGCGCGTGCCATCCAGTAATACTTCACCGCTACTGATGTGTGCCGCAGGCTTGGGCAACAAGCCCATGATGGCCTGTGCGCAGATGCTCTTGCCGGAGCCGGATTCGCCGACCAGCGCCAGGATTTCCCCGCGATTTACATCAAAAGACACGTTGCGCAACACCTCGAGCCTGCCTTCGTCCGTGTTGATGCTGACACAGAGCTGGCGCAGGCTGAGCAGGGGAGCTTGTGCTAGGTTCATCGCCAGGTCTCGTCAACGATGGAAACGGGAGGCAGGCTGCCGCCGCTGCGGCGCAAGGCGCGGATGCGATTTTTTTCTTCTATATCAATCCAGAACAGACCGGCACCCATGGCGTCGACAGCGCTGCTACTGGTGCGTGTGGCGTATCCCTTGGGTAGTTTGATCCAGGCCCAGTAGGCTTCCCGGAAATACGGGACTTTGAACAAAGGGATAAACGTGGCGCTGTCGTAAACCTTCTGCTCCATTTCATGTGCCAGCTCTACACGGATGGCCTTGTCATATTCGGCGCGATACTGGTCGATCAGCTTGTCCATGTCAGGATCGGCATAATTGACAATGTTATTGGTCTGCGGTTTGTCTGCATGTTCGGAGTGAAAAAATTGCCGATATTCGGGTGACAGCCCGCCAGCACTCCAGCCCAGTGAAGCAATCTGGTGTTTTTTCTCCAGAACCTGTTTGAAAAACGCAGAGCTGTCCAGCAGCTGCAATTGCAGTTCGATGCCTGCTTTACGCGCTTCTTCCTTGAGTATGGCCAAACGATCCGTGTGTTCGGCGCGACCATAACTGAGGGTGATGCTCAGGCGTTGGCTGTTTTTCAGGCGAATGCCATCGCTGTCGGTTTTTGTCCAGCCGGCTTGTTCCAGCAGTTGAACGGCATGTGTTAAATCAAATACGCGGGGCTTGATGTTGGTGTTGTCGTAATCACCGTAACCGACGCTGAGTGTCTCCAGTCGCGCATAATCGCCGTGCAAGACTGTGTTGATCACCTTGTCGCAATTCATGGCATACGCAATGGCCTCGCGCACCTTACTGTCATCCAGCGGTGCAGCGCGCAGATTCAGCCACAGGCCTTGCGGGGATTGCGGCACATCGTTGTAGAGCCAGAGTTTGTTGATATAACCCTTGTCGAACAATTCGCCTTTGGCCTTGTTGTGCCAGTAGTCGGGCAGGGTAACAGCAAAACTGTCCAGCTCACCTTTTTCAAAGTATTGCCAGGCAACATTGGTATCGCGGATGACTTTGACGTGAATCTTGTCCGGGTTGAAGCGATAACGATAGTAGCGTTTGTTGTTTGCCCACCAGTCGGGAATGCGCTCGAAATCCACGTACTTGCCTTTGCGAATGTCGGACACGCGATAGGCCGCAGTGCCAGGCTCCGGCAGCCAGTTGTAATCCCGCACCCAGTTTTGATTCAGTAAATGAAAGTGGCGTGGTACTGGGCGGATATTCACTTGCTCGGTCAGCAACTCATCATCGGGTTTGGGAGATCCGGAAATGACGGCGATGGTGTAATCGTCGTATTTGATGACGTCGAGAATCTGTGTGGTGTAGTACTCGTTGTAAAACGGCGCGACGATGAATTTTGAACGCATAAATTCCACGCTGTACACATAATCATCGGCTGTCACTTTTTCGCCGTCAGACCAGCGCGCATCCGGATCGAGTTTGAAATACACGGTTTTGTGGTCATCGCCAAAGGCCCAGTGCGTGGCGAGCGCCGGAATCGGGTGCAAAGTGTTGGGTTGTACATCGACCAGATTCATGTTGAGTGCGCGCATGTAGCCGGCAAAACTGCCGTTGGAATCCGGTCCTACCAGACGCAAGGTCAATGGAAAACTCGGCACAAATTCGCGCAGTGTGCCGCCGCGTTGCGCCGCTGGATCCGCGAATTCCGGATCACTGTCATTGGTTTGCCATTGCAGATTGGCGGGTAGTGGCGTGCTGGAAACCGGATACGGTGTCAGGTTTTGTTGCGGGCTGTGAGTGATGATCGTTTTTTCAGTTTTGTTGCAGCCGGTGATAATCACCAACACGCTGAATATCAGCACGAAAAACCCTCTCCCGAAACGGGGAGAGGGTGGCGCAACGCGCCGGGTGAGGGCGAGGGCGAACGTGCTGCGCAACATCATTCATACACCGTATGCTTTTTCGGATCGAAGGCTTCGCGCAGTGCTTCGCCTATCCACGTGACCAGAACCAGAATCAGAATCATCGCGCAGACAACAGAGCCGACAATCCATTCATTATCCAACCGCGCCACGCCCTCACGCATCAACGCACCCCAGCTGGGGGTTGGTGGCGGCAAACCAAAACCGAGATAGTCGAGTGCAGTGAGCGCCGATATGCCACCGGCGATGGAAAACGGTGCGAAGGTAATCAATAACACGGTTGTGTTGGGCAGGATGTGTCGTGTGATGATACGCCAGTCACTTGCGCCCTGTGCACGGGCAGCGAGCACATAGGTGCGTGCCTTTTCCTTGTAACTGGCGGTGCGCATGTACCAGGTCATGGCCGTCCAGTCGAAAAAAACCATGATGGCAATCAGCGTCCAGAAACCGGGGCGCATGATGGATGCCACAATCATGATCACGTACAGCGTGGGAATCGACGACCAGATTTCAATGATGCGTTGCAGCCACATGTCGAAGCGGCCGCCATAAAATCCCATCGCACAACCGATGACGGTGCCGATGGCAAAGTTACTGATAACCAGCAGCAAACTGAACGCAATCGACAAACGAAAACCGTAAAGCAGGCGCGCAGCAATGTCGCGACCGGCGCCATCCGTGCCGAGAAAATGTTTGTGGTTCAGCGAGGGCGCGAGTGGTGGAAACAGGCCGGGTACTGCGTGAGATTCGTAGGCGTTCCATGGAATAGGTGGCATCACCAGCCAGTTGCTGCCGGAGTTTTCTGATTTGAATTGTGCCTGCAGATCGCGGTAATCGGTTTCGTGTGGATAATCGAGACCAAACGTGGTGCCGGGCAGCATGCCGCCGTAAGTGGGAAAGTAGTATTGCCCTTGATAATGCACGATCAGGGCGCGGTTGTTGGCCAGCAGCTCGGCGCCACAACTCAAGGCAATCAATGCCAACAACACAATTGCCGAAGCAAGGCCGCGTTTGTGTCGGCAGAAGCGCAGCCATTGCTTGCGGGTTTGAGGATGCAGCATCAGACTCTCTCCATCACTCAAAACGCACGCGTGGATCGACAGCCGCTACACAGAGGTCGGACAGAATATTGCCGATCAGGAACAGCGCCGAAGAAATAAACAGCATGCCCATGACCACCGGGTAATCGCGTTCGACCAGTGCTTCGTAACCCAATAGACCCATGCCATCGATATTGAAAATGGTCTCTACCAAAAAAGAACCGGCGAGCACAATGGAAATACTTTGGCCAAATGATGTAGCTAACGGAATGAGACTGTTGCGCAGTGCGTGGCGAAATACCGCCTGACGAAACGACAGACCCTTGGCAACGGCCGTGCGCACATAATCACTGGCGAGGTTTTCCATCAGGCTGTTTTTCATCACCATGGACGTCACCGCAAATCCGCCGGCCATATAGGCGATGATCGGTAACACTGCGTGGCTGGCGAGATCGAGCAGTTTTTCACCGGTTTTCAAATCGTCAAAATCATCGCTGACAAATCCACCCAGTGGCAGTACATCCCAATGCGAGGCAAACAGCGTGAGCAGCAGGATACCGAGAATGTAATTGGGAATGGCATAGCCAAAAAACACCAGTGCCGAACTCCAGTGATCAAACGCACTGTCATGCTGCAGTGCCTTGCGTATGCCGAGTGGAATGCACACGCCGTAGGTGAGCAACAACGTGATACTGCCGAAGAAAAGTGATATGGGCATGCGTTCGGTAATCAGGTTCCATACCGGCTCCTGGTAACGCGTGGAGCTGCCGAGATCTAACTGCACAATCCGCGTGAGCCACTGTGCATAACTGACCAGCACCGGTTTGTCGAAGCCGTAATAGGCGCGCAAATCGGCCAGTTGTTCATCTGAGAGTGTGCTGGATGCAGCGGCATCGCGTTTGCCGTGAGCTGCGCCTTCGCTGCCTGCCAGCTGCGCCTGGGTGATCATCTGCTCGATGGGGCCACCCGGTACAAAACGGGTGAGTGTGAACACGATCAGCGTAATGCCCAGCAGGGTAGGAATGGTCAGTAACAGGCGGCGCAGCAGGTAACGAATCATGATTTGCAGGCCTGTTTCATTACTGGCGCAACTGACGCATGCGTGTGGGTTGCAGCGTGCTGTCGCTGCTGCGGAAAGGGTTGATATCCAGACCGCCGCGTCGCGTAAAGCGACCTTCTATGCTGAGCAGCTCTGGCTGGCAGTGTTGCCACAGGTCACAGAATATTTTTTCGATGCACTGCTCGTGAAAACCTTGGTGCAAACGATAGGAGCAGAGATAGCGCAGCAGACTGTCATGCGCGATTTGGGGGCCGCGATAGTGAATGCGTACACTGGCCCAGTCCGGTTGGCCTGTCACCGGGCAGTTGCTGCGCAGCAAGTGGCTAACCAGCGTTTCTTCCTGAATCTTGTGGCCAGTTGTCAGCAGGTCTGCGTGGCAGTGGTATTCGTCAATTGAAATGTCTTGTTCGTCTATGCAGGTATCTGTCCAGGGGGTTATTGCCAGCATGTCGCTTTGCGCGGCAGTCAGCAACTTCACTTCGACATTGCCGTTCACGATGGCAGCTAGATCGCGCACGATGGTTGCCTGTGCGGTTTGCCAATCCTTGAATGCCGTTTGGTTGAAAGAGTTGAGATAGAGTTTCAGTGATTTGGATTCGACGATGTTCGCAGTGAGTGCACTGTATTCGATCAGCGCGCAGGCCGCTTGTGGCTGGCCGCGTGTGTTGAGCCACGAGAGTTCGAAACCTGTCCAGGTGTCACAACCGCCAAACGGCAGTCTTCGTTGTTCAGGCCAGAAGTCGCGTGTCTGCGCGCGCGGCACCGCTACCAAAAGGCTCGCGTCGTACTGGTCACAGTACGTCGTCTGTTTGCCCAGTGGCAGGTGTGCAAAAACGTCGCTCATCAGCTGCGCAATCCTTGGCCTTTCTCCAGCAAGTGCATGGCATAAAATCCGGCGATGACAATAAAAAATACAATCATGGTAAATGCTGCCGCGATATTGATATCGCTGATGCCCAGCACGCCATAGCGAAAAGCGTTGACCATGTACAGGATGGGATTGGCTTGCGATACCGTTTGCCAGAATGGCGGCAACAGCTGAATGGAATAAAAGACACCGCCGAGATAGGTGAGCGGTGTCAGTACAAAAGTGGGAATGATAGAGATGTCATCAAAACTCTTGGCGTAGACAGCGTTGATTAAACCAGCCAGTGAAAACAAAACTGCTGTCAGCAACACTATGCTGATCATGGTCAGCGGGTGCTGGATATGCAATTCGGTGAAAAACAATGACAGTGCGGTGACAATGGCGCCCACGCAGAGGCCGCGTGCCACGCCGCCTGCGACATAGCCGGCGAGTATGACCCAGTTGGGAATTGGTGCGATCAATTGTTCTTCGATACTGCGCTGGAATTTGTTGCTGTAGAAAGAAGACACGACGTTGGAGTAGGCATTGGTCAACACCGACATCATGATCAACCCCGGTACCACAAATTGCATGTAGGTAAAGCCGCCCATTTCACCGATGCGGCTGCCGATCAGCTTGCCGAAAATCACGAAATACAGACCCATGGTAATGGCGGGCGGCAACAGGGTTTGCACCCAGATACGGGTGAAGCGGCGGATTTCCTTGACCAGCATAGTGCAGAAGGCAATCCAGATTTCCTGTGCGTTCATGCGGCAGCTCCCTTGTTGGTTTCACGCGTGCTGCTGTCATCTTCATTTAGCAGTTTGACGAATAACTCTTCCAGTCGGTTGGCCTTGTTGCGCATGCTGGTGATGTGGATGTTCTGTGCGCTTAATTGCGCGAATAGCTGGTTGAGATTGGTGCCGCGTTTGACTTCCACTTCCAGTACCTGGCTGTCGGTCTGTTTGACGACAAAGCCGGGCAGTTGAGGTGTCTGTTCAAGTGTATCTTGCAAATCTAGCACAAAGGTTTCCTGATCCAGCGACTTGATCAGCGCTTTCATCGAGGTATTTTCAATAATGCTGCCTTTGTTGATGATGGCAATATTGCGGCACAGGTTTTCCGCTTCTTCCAGATAATGCGTGGTGAGAATGATGGTGGTGCCGGCGGCATTGATCTCGCGCAGGAATTCCCACATGGAACGGCGCAGTTCAATATCGACACCGGCAGTGGGTTCGTCGAGTATCAGTAGTTTTGGCTCGTGCACCAGGGCGCGGGCAATCATCAAGCGGCGTTTCATGCCACCGGAAAGCATGCGTGCGGGAATATCGCGTTTGTCCCACAGCTCCAGTTTTTTCATGTAGTGTTCGGTGCGCGCTTTCGCCAGTGCTGCGGGCATGCCGTAGTAACCGGCCTGCGTGCAGATGATGTCAAACACTTTTTCAAACTGGCTGAAGTTGAATTCCTGAGGTACGACGCCGATATTCTTGCGCGCTTCGGCAAACTGGGTGTCGATATCCAGCCCGAAAATTTTGACGTTGCCCGAAGTTTTGCGCACCAGGGAGCAGAGTATGCCGATGGTGGTGGATTTACCCGCGCCGTTGGGGCCCAGCAGGGCGAAGAAGTCGCCTTGTTGCACGTCGAGATCAATGCCTTTCAGGGCTGAAAATCCGTTGGCGTAGGTTTTATGCAGGTTGCGTATGGAAACAGCGCAGTCCATCTTGGGGAAGCCGGTTGCATGCGGGGGATGCATTATGCCAGAACAGCCATTGGCCGTGGCACGTATCAAGAAGGCGACAATTAAAGCGAGGTAAAAAATGGAGCGGAAAAGGAGACTCGAACTCCCGACCCCGACCTTGGCAAGGTCGTGCTCTACCAACTGAGCTATTTCCGCTTTTAGCTGGTGACTGACACAGTAGAGGGTTGTGTCAGCGTGTAAATAATGGCGTCCCCTAGGGGAGTCGAACCCCTGTCGCCGCCGTGAAAGGGCGGTGTCCTAGGCCTCTAGACGAAGGGGACGCTGAGGTCTCCGTTTGGAGAGCGCGCATTTTATGGAGGTGGGCTTTAGGCGTCAAGCGGTTTTGTGAAAAACTGTTACAAAAAAAGGAACTACAAAAAAGGGGTCAGACCCACCGGATCTGACCCCTTTTTTTTTCGGGCGACAATCAGGTGTTTTTAGTGATGAACTCGTCCGTGTATTTCTTCTGGCGTGCAGCGATCTGTTGCGGTGTTTCGATCTCCACCTTTTCATCCGGCGTGATCTTGAACAACGGCTGGCCTTTCTTGATGATGGTGCCGTCGGTATCGACCAACACAGCGGTTACGGTGCCTGCAAACGGCGCGTAAACCTTGTTGAACATTTTCATGACTTCAACAATGTAGAGAACATCGCCTTTGTTGAAGTGCGTGCCGACTTCGAGGTACTTGTCCATGCCCGGCGCTTCACGTGGGTAGAACATGCCGCCGGAAGCAGCCAGAATCTCGTCGGACTTGGCTGTTGGTGGTGGCACCAGCACTTTCGCCATGCGTTCCTGCAATTCCTTGTCATTCAGTTTTTCCGGAATCTCGATGGACAGATCTGCATTCACTTTCAGTGAATAGAATCCGCATTTGTCGGCAAGATAGGGGAGGATGCTGAGTATTTCGCAGCCTGCCTGGAAGCCTGCGTGTGCCGCTTGTACGGCAGCCCAGTCTTTTTTGGCAATGCCTTTCGGCGCGTCTTTGCCAGCAAGAATGGTTTGCAGTTCATCCCAGCCCGGAGTGCCCAGTTTTTCATCCAGGGTGGCGTAGAAGTGCGTGGCGTTTTGCAGCACTTCATCGTCGTGATCCCAGATGACATAGGCAGCAGGTGCTTTTTCTTGCGCTTCCATGTTCAGGAAGTGATAGGTGTCTGCCAGTACTTTTACCGGATTTTCATTCCAGCTGACTTTGCCTTTGGTAACTTTGAAATGCGATTTGTGCAGTGACAACCAGCCAGACAAGATGTGTGGATTGCCGAGCAGGGTGTCGAACAGGCGATCAAACAAGGTGATCTTGCGATCGACCACAGCTGCGACGGCTTTCTGCAAATCCTTGTCGCTACCTGCAGCCGCAATTGCGGCTTTGCGCACGGCTTGCCAGGCGTGTGGCAGATCAATCTGGTTGGCTTGTTCTTTCAGCATGCCAACGAGGGTGAGATAAGGCACGATGAAACGCGTGGTCGGGCGCGCGTTGATGTTGTTGCCGACAAACCAGTTGACCAGACCGTAGTGGAATTCCAGATTGGTGGCGAGATCCTTGCCGCGCAACACAGTGCGACGCAGTACTTCGCTCATCGCCTGATAGGTGCTCATGCGGTCATTGCCGGTGGTGAGCAGCAGGGCGATGTTGGAATCGTAAGCGCCGGCCAGCGTGTATTTCATGAACACATCGGTGTCCGGATTATGCAGCGAGATGCCCTGATCGTCGCGGATTTCGCCGTCGATCGGGTCAGACCATTTGCTGATTACGCCGCCGGCGTGTGGTTGCAGGGCATCGTTGGTGGCGTTCAGACGTGCTTCCACCGAGGCAATTTCACGCACGCTGCGCGTCGGTTTCGGCAGGCGCTTGCCGTGACGTGCCAGCAATACCATGACGTTGACCAGCGAGGTGACGGTAAAGCTGTCTTCGCTGTTTTCAGGATTGGTGAACGTCAGTGCATAGCAAAGTTCGGTGACGCGGTGTTCCACCTGGATGCGTGTGTTCATTTCCATGAAGTAGTGACGCGCGCCGTCGACAATACATTCAAAAGTGGCAACGGAATTGAGTTTCACCGCTTCGCCGAAACGCACGGCTTCCGCTTCCATCTTGTCGAGGATTTCGATGTCGCGCTCGAGTTGTGCCGCTTCGGCTTTCTTGCCAGCAGTTTTGGCCTCTGCGTGTGCATTGGCGAGGTCTTCGCGAATGACCGAAACCTCCAGCAGTTTCTGCTCGTGCATCTGCAGTGAACAGTCGCGGCCGCCCATGGTGATGCACCATTGGCCATTGCCGACCACCTGGATTTCCTGGTGGCGCGTGGTCTCGATGTTCATTTCGATCAGCACGTTCTTGTTGTCGCCGACGCCATTGCATTTCACTTCAGCGAGCACTTCACGCACCAGCGCAGGCGTAACAGCAGCCGCTTGCTTGATCTGTTCTTCCTTCGTTCCTTTGTAGGACGATGGTGCATTGAGAATGCGCTGGCCTTTGCCGCCGCCGCCGGAAATCGCCTTCAGGCGAAAACGGTTGTTGGGGTTTTCGGCAAAAACTTTCAGCATTTCCTGATGCAGGGTGGCACCGAGATCATCCACCGTGATCACGTCCACGCGTGCTTTGTACGATGCAGCGAGTACGGCTTCCGCTTTGTCTTCCAGCGTTTTTAATTTATCGAGTTTGACATCCAGTTTGAAATCCCTGGCAATTTTGGCGAGGCCGGCTTCATTTTTCGCTTTGGCCAACAGGGCCAGCGTGGTGCCGTTGTTGATGCCGGGCGTAACGGAAACGCCTGCAGCCAGCGCGGTGCGTTTGGCTTCGTCTTTCAGGCCGGCAGCGCTTTGCGTGAATGAGCCAGGACCAATGAAAATCAGGCCGGCATCTTCCATGGCTGACACCATTTCCGCGTCTTCCGACATGAAACCGTAGCCCGCAAAAATACTGTTGTAACCGTTTTCATGCGCGATGCGCACGATTTGCTGAATGCGCTGATGACGCTCTTCCTTGTTGGCGCCGGTGTAATCCGGTACGCGGTGTACGCGCGAAGGGTCAGTCAGTTTGCGCAGCTCTGGGGCCAGTGCATTGGTGTAGGTAATGGAATCTTTTTCAGATAGCAGAATGCCGTAGCCGTGAATGCCCATTTCATCAAACACATCCATCGCTTCCTTGCGGATCGGGCCGCGACAGATGATGAGCGGTTTCATGTCGCGACAGTCGAAGCTTCGCACCCATTCGGATTCGTGTTGATCCAGACGGCGATCGGCGTGGATCAAAGGGTTGTTCAGGTAATTCTGTTTGCTGCCCACGAGCGTAATCCTCAAATCAAATTCGGTTGTGGTGTGTAGGGGCGTGATTCATCACGCCCACGGTCGCCATGAATGGCGACCCTACGGGTGTCCGTGTCGATCAGAAAAATTCCCGCTGGATTTCAGACAGCGGTGACGGTTTGTAAGCGCGCAAGTGCAATTCCAGATTCGTCGCGATTTCCTTGCGCAGATCGGATGGCATCACGATCGACGAGATGGAACCGAGCGACAGCGCTTCGTTCGGGTTCATCAGTTCGCGTTCGTAACGTTGTGCGAGCAGGGCTTCTTCCTGCTTGCCCCAGGCTGCTGCCCCTTGCGGATCTTTGGCGGCGCGGGCTTTGACTTCGGCGCGAATCTTGCGCACTTCATCCTTGTAAACAAACTCGACACCGGCCGGGCCCATGACCGCGAGGCGGGTGGTGGGCAGGGCGATGACGTGATCCGCGCCAGTCGGGTAGTTGTTGTATGACGCGTAGGCGCCGCCGAAAGCGTTGCGGATGATGACGAGGAAGCGCGGTGTGCGCAGATCGATAATTGCATCGAGCATGGCGCGGCCAGCTTGCACAATACCGCCCATTTCCTGCTCGCGACCGGGCAGGAAGCCGGTGGTGTCTTCCATGAACATCACGGGGATATTGTAGAGATTGCAGAAGCGAATGAAGCGTGCATTTTTGTAGGCGGCTGCGATGTCGATTTGTCCGGACGCCACAGCGGAGTTGTTGGCCACAAAACCCACTACATTGCCGCCGATACGACCCAGTGCGCAAATGGTGTTGCGCGCGCGTTCCGGCTGGATTTCAAAGAAATCGCCGTGATCGCAAATCTGTTGAATGATGATGGCGATATCAAACGGCGTGTTGAAGCCGCTCGGTGAGTTGAAGGCTTTTTTCAGCAGGATGTCGATGTCCCAGGTCTTGCGGTCGATAGGATCAGACGTTGCGCGGAACGGCGCCATGGTTTCGTTGTTGGAGGGCAGGTAGCCCAACAGTTCGCGCACCAGATACAGCGCACTGGCTTCGTCCTGCACCACGAAATCGGTGACGCCCGATTGTGAGTGCACGGCCGGGCCGCCGAGTTCGTCTGGCGTTACATCTTCGCCGAGTACCGATTTCACCACGCCGGGGCCGGTGAGGCCGAAGAAGGTTTCATTGGGCTGGATGACGAAACTGCCCTGGCGCGGCAGATAAGAACCACCGCCGGCGTTGAAGCCGAACATGCACATTAAAGAGGGCACGCGACCGGAGAGTTTGCGCAGTGCAGTAAATGCTTCCGCGTAGCCATCGAGACCGCCCACACCCGCGGGTACATAGGCACCTGCGGAATCGTTCATTCCGACCAAGGGGATACCGAGCTTGCCGGCCATCTTGAACAGGCGGGCCAGTTTGTCGCCGTTGGTGGCGTCCATGGAGCCGGCGCGCACGGTGAAATCGTGGCCATAAACGGCCACGTCGCGGCCGTTGACCTTGATGATGGCGGTGACCAGCGAGGCGCCGTCCAGATTCGGGCCCCAGTTCTGGTACAACACATTGGGTTCTACGCCGTGGTCGCAGAGTACCTGAATGCGTTCCCAGACCGTCATGCGCTTCTTAAGGTGCTGGCGCTGGGTGCTGGCTACCCCCGAGGCTTGTTTGGGGCGCTGGATCAGGTCATGTCCGGCTTTCAGCGTGGTTTCGTAGAGGCCGGGCTCGTAGCCGATCTGGCCGGGAATCATGAAAGAAACCTCGTCTGCCTGCGCAAACGGGTTCTTCAGGGAGGGAGATACGAGGGATGGCTTGGTCATGAATGCCCCATGGTTAGCTTGGAAATCGTCAGCTCGAAAGCAGCTATATAAAAAGACGCGAAACGATACTTTCTCAGGGGGGGGGAGTCAATGTGAAATAGGGCTTCCGTGGGATGCCTGCCTGTGCTTGTGCAGGGTGTAACTGGCCAGTGGATGGGGTTGTCATGTAGTAAAAAAACCAACAATTTCATGCTCCTGCCAACATTGGTAGTTTTGGTGCAGACGTACGATATTTGTTTGACGCGCATCACAATTTGCGGCAAGGTGACTAGGCGATAACAAAGAAAAGAATGTCCTGCCAGCAGGGCTATAAAAACAATCAGTGCGGAGGCGCTTATGGATATTGGCAAGATCAAAGCATATTCACGGTTTTCAAGAGCTCTCTTTCGGTTTTCACTTTCAACGGTGTTGGTGCTGCCTTCGCAGCTTTGGGCTGCAGACGGCGCACTGGATACTTCATTTGGCGCGAATGGCAAGGTTGTCTCTGCATTGGGTACGGGTGCCGATGTGATAAATGCATCGGTGCTGCAAACTGATGGCAAGATTGTGGTGGGTGGGTCGAGTTATACCGGATCCAAAACCGATTTCGCGCTGGTGCGCTACAACAGCAATGGTTCGCTTGATACCAGCTTTGGTACGGGTGGGGTAGTGACAACGGCCATCGGAACCGGTACTGACGTGATTAACGCCTTAACACTGCAAAGTGATGGCAAGCTAGTGGCAGTAGGCAACACCGGCAGCGACACCGTCATTGCGCGCTATACCAGCGCAGGTCAGCTGGATACGAGTTTCGGAACGGGAGGCAAGGTTGTTCAGAATTTGAGTGGTTTAGGCGCAGGAGAATCGCTCGATGCGGTGATTCAGCAGTCTGATGGGAAGTTGGTAGCTGCAGGTTTTGTGGTTACGGGCACTGTACTGTCTGCGACCCCTAATGCTTTTGTAGTGCGTTTTCTCAGTAGTGGAGCGCTGGATACGACATTTGGCACATCAGGGAAATTGTTGATTCCAATCACAACAAACTATCAGGTGTTTACTCTGGTTCAACAGAGTGACAGTAAGTTGGTGCTGGCGGGAGGAAGTGCAGCATTTCTGGTTGCGCGGGTGACAAGTGCAGGCGTGATGGATTCCACATTTGGGGTCAATGGCAAGGTGTTGACAGATATCGGCACTGGCAATGATGTGGCGCGAAAACTGCTTGTGCAAACTGATGGCAAGTTTGTGGTGGGTGGTTCTGCATCGTCGGGAAATAATGATTTTGCGGTAGTGCGATATAACAGCAATGGTTCACTCGATACCAGTTTCAATGCTACCGGCAAGCTGGTTACGGCAATCACAGCCGGAAGCGATGTTATTTACGATCTCGAATTGCAGTCTGATGGTAAATATGTGGCTGCGGGAGCGTCTAGCACGGGAGGTAGCGATCTGGATTTCACTGTTGTGCGTTATAACAACGATGGCTCTCTCGATAGCAGCTTTGGGGCGGCGGGAGCCGTTGTTACGGCTATAGGTGCGGCAGCCGATGTCGGTAAAGCCTTGCTGATTCAAAGTGACAAGAAATTAGTTTTGGCGGGTATTAGCAATAATGGTAGCGACAATGACTTCGCACTGGTGCGCTATAACGTCACGATACTGATAGATACCGATGGTGACGGTGTTGCGGACAATGTAGATAACTGTGCGGCTGTTGCCAATGCCGCGCAAATCAATACGGACGGTGACTCCCTGGGAGATGCTTGTGATACCGATGATGATAACGATGCTGTTGCGGATACATCCGATAAATTTCCTTTGAATGCAGCGGCATCATCCGATAGTGACAACGATGGCTATCCCGGAAGCTGGAATGCTTCCTGTAATACTGCCTGTCAGACGAGTTCAGGTTTAAGTCTTGATAATTGTGCGTCTGTTGCCAATGCGGATCAATTGAACACCGATGGTGATAGTTATGGCAATGTCTGTGACAGCGATGATGACAATGATGGTGTGGTAGATACCTCGGATGTTTTTCCGCTGGATCCCACTGAATCGGCAGACTCTGACGGTGATGGCATCGGTGATAACGCCGACGTCGATAGCGACAATGATACTGTGGCAGATGATGTTGATAATTGTCCTGCTGTGAGCAATGTCGATCAGGCGGATATGGATGGCGATCATGTCGGTGATGTTTGTGATCCGGATAAAGATGGTGATGGTGTTGCGAATGCGACTGACAAGTTTCCGTCGAATCCCAATGAAAGCGCGGATGCCGATAATGATGGTATTGGCGATAATGCAGACGCGGACGATGACAGTGATGGTGTTGCAGATGCAAATGACAACTGCCCGCTGATTGCTAATACCGGGCAGCAAAATGCAGACGGTGACGCACAGGGTGATGTTTGCGACACGGATGACGACAATGACGGCGTGCTGGATGCTTCGGATAAATTTCCGCTCATTTTTGCAGCTTCATCGGACTCGGATAATGATGGCTATCCAGGCAGCTGGACAGCAGGTTGTGATGCAGCGTGTCAATCATCTTCCGGCCTGGTGCTGGACAATTGTCCGACAACCAGCAATGCGAATCAGTTGAATACAGATGGTGATACCCAGGGTGATGCCTGTGATGCCGATGACGATAATGATGGTGTTTTAGATGGCAGTGATGCGTTTCCGTTGAATCCCGCAGAGACCATTGATACCGATCATGATGGTGTGGGCAATAATGCCGATCCGGATGATGACGGTGATAACGTTATGGATGTTGTTGATAACTGCGCGCTGACCAGCAATGCCGATCAGGCAAACATGGACGGTGATGCCTTCGGCAATGTTTGCGATGCTGATCGGGATGGTGATGGTGTTGCCAACACAACCGACAAGTTTCCGGATAATCCTGCTGAGGCCATTGATACCGACAACGATGGAATCGGCAACAACAGTGATCCGGATGATGACGGTGACGGTGTTGCGGATGTGAGTGATAACTGCCCATTGATCAGCAATGCCGATCAGCTCAACACGGATAGTGATGGCAGTGGTGATGTGTGTGATGGTTGGCCAAAAATTGCGCCTTATGCACTTGAAGCTGATGCGGATAAAGACACATTGCCGGATTCATGGGAATCCGCAAACGGTCGGGATCCAGCAGTGGCGGATTACTGGGTTGCCGTACAGGCAACAAGTGCATCGACAGCGAACTTTTGTGCAAAAACGGATAATGGTACTGTGTGCTGGGACAGGCTTGGCAATCCTTTGGTGATCACGCCAATTACGCCGGCTGCATTCAGCTATAACAATGTGCAGCTGGCGCAGGGCTTCGGCACTGGTTGCAGTGGTGAAAGTGGCCATGTGCGGCAAACTTGCGCGGTCACACAAAATGTTTTGACGTGTACGACTGTGCATACATATGCCTGGGCAAATCGCTATACGTATTACGACTCCTATGGTAATCCGTATCAGGGGTGTACGACCGGTTACTCTTCAACAAATTACAGCGATAGTTTCTTGCTGGATGGTATCAAGCAAGTGTCCGCCAGTAATGGTTATATCTGTGCTTTAGACAACGCAGGTATTCATTGTTATAACAGCTATCAATCGTCTAGCTTACGCCCCATTGCAATGACCTTGCCGGCTGCGGTTGTGATCAATAGTGACGGTGACAGTGTGGTTCGCGCACAGGATGCCAATGATTTGGATAAGCTGAACCCATGGTTTGATGAAGACGGCGATGGTATTCACGATCTGGTTGATGCATTCCCCAACGACACCGATAACGATGGTCAAACCAACGACGTGGACGGTGATGACGATGGCGATGGTGTGCCGGACGGTGTGGATGCCGCACCGCTGGATGGTTCAGATCATTCTGAAATCATTCTGCCTTTCAACGGCGGCTACCAGGGTGGTGCAGTGACGGAACGTTCTGCACGGCAATAAGCGATAGGTCAGGCTGGGCCCTGCTGCTCCCGCAGGGCCTTTTCCCTTGCCACCACCTGCTGGGTGCCGGTGAGAATGCCGCGCAGGATGTTGAGCTCCATCTGATCCGGGCGGATGCGGAAGAACAAGCGGCGCAGGCGCGCCATGGTCTGGCGCGGGTTTTCGCGTTTGTGGAAGCCGATGTCAACCATCGTTTGTTCCAGATGTTGGAAGTAGTACTCCAGTTCTTCCGTCTTGGCCGGGGCGATATCCCAGTCGGCCCAGGCTGGCTTGGCTGGGATCTCTGTCTGCGTTAATGCCGCCTGCCTTATTTCATAGGCGACGACTTGTACTGCAGTGGCCAGATTCAGCGCGCTGTACACAGGATTGGCTGGGATGTGCAGGTGGGCGTGGCAGCGTTGCAGTTCTTCATTGGTCAGGCCGCGGTCTTCCCGGCCGAAAAGGACGGCGACCGGGGTGCTGGCAGCGGCAGCTTCTTGCACGGCAAGTTCGCCGGCTTCACGCACGGTGTGCAAGGGCCAGGGAATGGCGCGTTCGCGGGCGCTGGTGCCTAGCACCAGACCGCAGTCCCCGATAGCCTCTTCCAGTGTGTTGACCACGCGGGTGTTGTCCAGCACATCGAGGGCGTGGCCCGCGCGCCACACGGCTTTCTCGGCCGGAAATTGCTGGGGCTGCATCAGTACCAGTTGCGACAAGCCCATGTTTTTCATGGCGCGGGCCGTAGCGCCGATATTGCCGGGGTGCTGGGTGTTGATCAGCACAATGCGGATATTGGCGAGCAGGCTGGCGAGCGGGTCTGTGGGAGGTGTGCTGGTCATGCAGTGGCTGGCTGGTTTGGGCAGGGAGGGGCGGCGCAGTCTAGCAGAAGATGCTATTGTCAGAACTATTGCCGAGGGCCTGATTTAATTCAGCAGCAGGTCTTTGCGGGCTTGCCTATGTCCTTGGCTTTTCTTATAATGCGCGCCCTTCAGCCCCCAGTCATAGCGGGGCGAACGTTTGGAGTGAACGAAAATGTACGCGGTTATCGAGACTGGTGGCAAGCAACACCGGGTAGTAGAAGGCGAAGTTCTCAATGTCGAGTTGCTGGAAGCAGCAGCAGGCGACAAGATTGATTTCAATGAAGTGCTGATGGTAGGCACGGGTGCAGACGTCAAGATCGGCGCGCCGTTCGTCGCCGGCGGCAAGGTTTCTGCAGAAGTGGTAGGCCACGGCCGCGCCGACAAGATCCACGTGATCAAATTCCGTCGTCGCAAGCACTTCCGCAAGCAGATGGGCCACCGCCAGTGGTTCACCCAGATCAAGATCACGGCCATCAGCGCCTGATCAACCGTTAAAAAGTTTTAGTGGGGTAAAGACTCATGGCACACAAGAAAGCAGGCGGTAGTACTCGCAACGGTCGCGACTCGCAGGCCAAGCGCCTCGGCGTGAAACTGTTCGGCGGCCAGCAAGCCGTTGCCGGCAACATTATCGTGCGTCAGCGCGGCACTGAATACCACGCTGGCGAAAATGTCGGCATGGGCACCGACCACACACTGTTTGCCACTGCAGACGGTCAGGTCAAGTTCGAAATCAAGGGTAAAAACAACCGCCGCTTCGTGAGCGTGGTTGCTGCCTGATTACAGGTAGTGCCTTGAAAAAGCCCCGCCCTGCGGGGCTTTTTTGTTTTACTCTGTAGTACTTCTGTTCCGGAAATCGTGTCATGAAATTTGTTGATGAAGCGCCAATCACTGTGCATGCCGGCAATGGCGGCAATGGTTGCATGAGCTTCCGCCGCGAAAAATACGTGCCGTTTGGTGGTCCTGACGGTGGTGATGGCGGCGATGGCGGCAGCGTTTACCTGCGTGCCGACGATGCATTGAACACCTTGATCGATTACCGCTACCAGCGTCAGCATCGCGCCAAATCCGGGCAGTCTGGCCGTGGCGCCAATTGTACGGGTCACGGTGGCGATGATCTCGTTCTCGATGTACCGGTGGGCACAACAGTTATTGATGCGGATACCGGCGAAGTACTGGGCGACTTGACCCAGCCGGGCCAGAAACTGCTGGTAGCGCAGGGCGGATTTCACGGCATCGGCAATGCGCGTTTCAAGTCCAGCGTCAACCGCGCGCCACGCCAGACCAAGCCGGGTATGCCTGGCGAATCGCGCAATTTGCGTCTCGAATTGAAAGTGCTGGCTGATGTCGGTTTGCTCGGCATGCCCAATGCCGGCAAATCCACCTTGATCCACGCCATCTCCTCTGCACGACCTAAAGTGGCGGATTATCCGTTTACCACGCTGGTGCCCAATCTCGGTGTGGTGAGTGTGTCCAAAATGCGCAGTTTTGTGGTGGCGGATATTCCGGGGTTGATTCCGGGAGCAGCGCAGGGGGCCGGCCTTGGCATTCGTTTCCTGAAACATTTGACGCGTACGAAACTATTGTTGCATCTGGTGGATGTGATGCCGGTGGATGGCTCCGATCCGGTGGAAAATGCGCGCGCGATTGAAAAAGAGTTGCTGGCATTCAGTCCGACTTTGGCATCACGTCCGCGTTGGCTGGTGTTGAACAAACTCGATCTGATTCCGGAAGAAGAACGCGCCGAGTTTTGCAAGAAACTCTACAAGCGTTTGAAGATCACCAAGAAAACACCGCACTTTGCAATTGCTGCAGCGACGGGTGAGGGCACGGATGCGCTGTGTGAAGCCATCATGACGCACATTGAAGCGGAGCGTGCAGCACTAGAAGAAAATCCAGCTCTGGCGGATCAAGAGCGCGAGATACAGGCGGATATGCAGGCTGAAGCGCGAGAAGCCATCATGGCACTCGCCGAAGCGCGCCGTCGTGCACGCGAAGCCGGCAAGGAAGATGATGAAGACTGGGATGACGATTGGGACGATGGCGATGTGGAAGTGCACTACGTGCAGTAAGGGATGACCCCCTCGGCGCTAGTGCGCCACTCCCCCTATGACATAGTGGGACAAATATCAAATATTGCGCGCCAGCCAGCGATCGAGTGCGTTGCCGAAAGCTTGTTTTTCCTTTGGGCCTAAAGGTGGTGGCCCGCCGCGCACTTCACCGATGGCGCGCATGTCTTCCATGAAATTGCGCACTGATAAACGTCCGCGTATGTTTTCTTTTGTCAGTGGATCGCCGCGCGGTGTGATCACTTCTGCGCCTTTGTCGACGACGCTGGCAGCCAGTGGAATATCCTGGGTGATGACCAGATCGCCTCGCAGAACTTGCTCGACAATGTAATCGTCTGCCACATCAAAACCGCCAGCCACTTGTATCTGCCGCACATTCGGCAAGCGGGCAATGTTCAGTGCCTGATTGGCGACAAATACCAGTTCAATCGCCGCACGCTGTCCGGCGCGCAACAGTATGTCACGCATCGGCAGCGGGATAGCGTCGGCATCTACCCAGATTGTCGGGCGGCGCGATTCGGACACGTTTTTACTCGTAAGTGCAGAGGTAGGCAGTGTCCACCGCGACCTTGAGCTGGAATTTGGCGTTGGCCGCTACTTCAAAGGCATCGCCGGCGTTGAAAGTCTGCCAGCTTTCATTGCCCGGCAGTTTCACTGTCAGTTGGCCGGACACCACGGTCATCACTTCTTTCTGGCTGGTGCCGAATTCGTAGTCGCCGGGCGCCATGACACCCACGGTGGCGGGCAGGGTGGCGGTCTGGAAACCGATGGACTTCACCTTGCCGTCAAAATATTCGTTCACTTTCAACATGAGAGTTTCTCCGCGTATGAGCTTGCAGGTTTACCAATAAATCTGCAGGGTTAAAAAGGCTGCGCAGTTTAGCAGGACTTGTCATGCGTGGTCATAGCCGGGATACTGCCGGCCGTTTTGGCCCAATGCGGAGTTTTGCCATGCAGATCGAGAAAAACAGTGTCGTGACCTTTCACTACACCCTCAGTGAACCGGGTGGTGACTTCAGCGAGGATTCGCGCGGCGACCATCCTGTTGCCTATCTGCACGGGCATGACAATATCCTGCCGGGACTCGAAGCGGTGCTGCTGGGTAAGCAGGCGGGTGACAAAGTCAGTGTCACGCTGGCGCCGGAGCAGGCTTACGGTCTGCGCAACCCTGCACAACAGCAGCGTATGTCGATCAAGCACCTGAAGTTTGCCGGCAAGCTGAAAGCCGGTGACATCGCCTGGATCGAAACCGAAGAAGGGCCGCGTCAGGTAACAGTGGTCAAGCCGGGCAAGTTCATGGCTGAAGTGGATACCAGCCACCCGCTGGCAGGCAAGACATTGACGTTCGATGTCGATGTGATCAGCGTGCGCGCCGCAACAGAAGAAGAAATTGCCCATGGTCATGCCCATGGTGAAGGTGGCCATCACCACTGATGGTCTTTTGCGACTGATAGAATCTGCGCAAGGATGTGGCCATGTGGCAGGTGAACAGGGTGAGTGCGTTATTAGACAAGGCAAACTTGCGCAAACTGTGCAGTCATCGTGCTGTACAGGCTGTTGCGCTGTTGGTTCTACTGTATACCGTCACTGGTTTTCTGTTATTGCCATGGAGCCTGCGCTATTTTTTGATGCACACTTGGGCTGAGCAAATCCAGCATGACGTGCAATTGCGCACACTGTCTTTCAATCCTTTTTTGTTGAAACTGCAAGTCGATGGTCTGCAAGTGCAGGACAGCGACAATACAGCTTTGGTTTCGTTTGAGCAGTTGCGCCTGGATTACGCGGCCCTGTCGCTGTTTCGTTTTGAATTCGGGGTTGAAGAGTTCGCGCTGGACAATCCCTATCTGAAACTGGAAGCAGACGGGCAAGGTGGATTTACCTTGATGCACTTGTTTGCTGCCAGAGGCAACGATGAGAAATTACAAACCGAAAACAGTGCCGCGCCGTTGCCCGCCATCTTGTTGCAGCAGGTGAAAGTCAACAACGGCATGCTGGATTATCGCGATGCGCAGCGCGCTGGCGGTATCCGCCAAATCATCGACGTTCCGCTATTTACGATTGATGATTTTCATAGCCTGAAAGCAGGCCACGCCAACCGGATAGCGCTGGAGCTGCGTGATCGCGATGCCGGTATTTTCAAACTCGATACCACAGTGGCGTTACAGCCGTTGCAGGCCAGTGGCAAACTGGCGCTGGAAAATTTCAATCTGGCGCCGGTGTGGCAGTGGCTGAATATGCCTGTCAACTTCCACTTGCAGTCGCCGCATCTCGAAATCCAGACACAGTTTGATCTGCAGGTGCCACAGGCACTGGATCTCAGGTTGAGTGGCGGTTCATTGATTCTGCGTGATCTGGCTTTCAGCAGCAAAACGCAACCGGATGCGCCGCTGATAAAATTGCCGTTACTGGCATTCAGGGATGCGCGCATGGACTTGCAGCAGCAAGCGCTGGAAGTCGGTGTTGTCGAAGCCGATGACGGTTGGTTGGATGTTGTTATCGACAAGCAGGGTGTCGTCAATCTTCAGTCTTTGTTCAATGTCGCACCGGATACCAATACATCGCTCCCGGCTGCATCGACGTCGGCGGCAAATCCCGATAAGCACTGGAATATCCTGATTCATCAGTTTTCTATCAGTAACTACAAGGTTCAGCTGCGTGATGAAAAACCTTCCGTGCCATTTACTGCTGTATTGGCGCCATTGTCGGTTGTGATACAGGAATGGAAACCGCTTGAGGAAGCTCCTTTCACGCTGCATCTGAAAACCGGCATTGCAGATGGCAGTATTCAAAATGGCGATATCCCGCAACAGCTGGCACAGGTAGCGCTGGATGCACGTTTGCAACGGAAGCCATTGTTGGCGGATGCTCACGTTGATGTGCAAAACCTGCCGCTGTCAATGCTGCAGCCTTATGTACATGACTTCGCTCGTGTAGACATCAATACCGGGTTTGCTGCTGCCGCGCTGGATGTGCATGTTGCCGGCGATGACATGGCGCAGATGCAGGTAGATGGCGTTGCGCAATTGCGAGCACTTGATGTGCATGAGCGCGGTACAGAACGCAAATTGCTGAGTTGGGAGTTAGTGGATGTTGCCGGTCTGTCCTATCGCCAGCAGGACAACAGTGTGCATATTGGCAAGATCCTGCTGGATAAACTCAATACCGGTTTTATTATCAATGCCGATGGCACTACCAATGTCGGAGACCTGCTGGTCGCCTCAGGTGAAAAACCGATGCAGGCAAATTCGCCTGAAAGCACTACACATCCTCTGCAATTGGATATTGGTGTTGTCGACATTCGTGATGCAGATATCGGCTTTTCCGATTTGAGCATGAAGCCTGATTTTCATGTAGCCATGCAGCAGTTGTCGGGCGACATCAGTGGCTTGTCTACAGATCCTGCCACTCGCGCCAGTATTGATCTCATTGGCAAGGTCGATCGCTATGCACCTGTAACCATCAAGGGCAAGTTCAATCCTCTGGCAGCAAAGCCGAGTCTGGATGCACACATGGCGTTCAAGAATCTGGAGCTGACAACCTTTACGCCATATTCCGGCACCTATGCTGGTTTCAAAATCAACAAAGGCCAGTTGTCGCTGGATATTGACTACCAGCTGGTGGACAACAGAATGCAGGGCAAGAACCGCATCGTGATGAATCAGCTGCAGTTGGGAGAGAGTGTCAAAAGCAACAAGGCTGTCGATTTGCCGTTGAAGCTGGCCATTGCCTTGTTACGCGATGACAAGGGCGTCATTGATCTCGGGTTTGAGGTCAGTGGTGACATGAATGACCCACAGTTTTCCGTTGCGGGTATTGTCTGGAAAGTGCTGGGCAATATGGTGAAGAAAATCGTCACCTCGCCATTCAAGGCGCTTTCGGCCATATTGGGCGGTGCCGAGGTTGAAGCGCCAGACCAGATTGCCTTTGTCGCCGGTAGCGAAGGGATCGAGCCGGCCTTTCTTGGGCATTTGCAGCTTGTGGCCGACATGCTCGACAAGCGCAGTGGTTTGCATCTCGATATACAGGGCAATAGCCTGGCCGCAGAGGACAAACCAGCCATGCAGAAACTGCAACTGCTGAGTGTCCTGCAGGCAAACAACAAGATTCCGGCTGATGTTTTCCTGTCGTCACAGTTGGCGCTGGACAATGGTGATGCCTACAAAATCGTGGCCAACTATTACAAGAAACAGAGAAACGATGAGATTGGTGATGTGATTGATCGCATAAAGGCCGAGAGCAAGACGCGCGGTGAAAAGCTGGAGCGCAAAACCTTGCAGCGTCGTGCTTATGAACAGGTCTGGCAGCGCTTGCAGGATGATATGGTTGTTCCGGATAACGCCTTACATCAATTGGCGATGCGTCGAGCCCTGCGCATCAAGGATATGATGGTGGAGAAGTATCACGTTGCACCGCAGCGCCTGTTTGTACAGGAAGCGAATGCCGACCCCGCCAAGGCTTCACTGGTAACGTATCTGGTTCTGGATGCCGATTAATCAAAGGTCAGTTCAGTAGCGATTTTTCCATTCACGCAGTGCAATAAATTCTGCGGCATTTCTGCAACGCAGGAACGGGTTGATCTTTCTTTCTTGTGCAAGCGCGGTGGGCAGTGTTGGCAGGTTTTGCGCGCGAAGTAGTTTGCAGTGCCGGATGTGATGCTGGATGTCGCGATTGTGGGGTTCTACTTCTTCGGCAAACGCAAGATTGTCCAGTGTGTATTCATGTGCACAGTAGACAAGGGTGTCATCCGGTAGTGCTGCCAGTTTTTGCAGTGACTGATATGTCTGGGCGTAGGTACCTTCGCGAATGCGCCCGCAGCCTGCAGAAAAGATCACATCGCCGCAAAACAGTACTTTTTCGGCTTCGCAGTAAAAAGCAATGTGATCCAGTGTGTGGCCGGGTACCGTCAGTACTGTGAAGCGCCACGGACCAATGCGTACATCATCGCCGCCATCAAGGAACTTGCTGATATGCGCGGCTGGAGGCGCCAGGCGTGGGCCGTACACCTCGACCGGGTGATGCTTGACCAGACTTGCTATGCCGCGAATATGGTCATTGTGTCCATGCGTCACCAGTATGCCGGCAAGATGCAGATTTTCTTGTTCCAGTATGCGCAATACCGGATCTGCGTCACCGGGATCAATAGCCCAGGCTTTGTCAGCCTCTGTGAGCATCCAGATATAGTTGTCGGTAAATGCCGTAAGGGCTAATACTTTCATGATGTATGTTTCTTGCCCAGGTATTAAGATGCTCGGATACGGGATATGTTACAGGTGGTATCTGCATGCTGCGAGTATTGAGTAGCTTGTGTTTTTTTCTGCGCTTTTTGCCGGTGCTGTTGGTGTTTGTGATCTCCCAGAGAGCTGGTGCGAGCGAGTTGAATCAAGCCTCAGTAGATGCCGGCAGTATCAGGGCGTGGGTATTGCCGGTGATGGGAGCCAGCATCACGCGCAGTAAAATTGCCTTGTTTATCGATGATCTGGCGAGAGCTGTCGGTCGTTCGATTGATGTGCGTTATTCCAATGATACAGAGGAACTGATGTCGGCATGCAAGCGACAGGATGCCGATATGTTTGTCCTGAGCAACGATGAGCGTACGACACAGATCAGAACGCTCTGCGGCTACAGGGATATTGCTGTTTCACGCAATGCCATCAATCTTTATGTCAAAGGCAATGCTTCAAGGCAGGACATTCATCGTATCGGGCTGGTTCATTTCACACGGTCGCACGATGCGGCATTGCGGGAGTTGCATGATGTCGAGTTTATCGAGTATGGCGATATTCCCAAGGCTTTCATGGCCTTGATGGATGGGCAGGTAGACGCGGTGGTATCACCACCAGCCATTACCATGATGGTGGCAGATCAGCTTCGGCAGAAATTGCGATCTGTGCAGACATTGCAGGAGCAAGGTGAAACTGTGATGCTGTTTTCGCCGCAATTCATGGAAAATCCCGACTCCAAGAAAATGGCAGCTGCCGTATTGCTAAACATGCCTTCAAGCAAGGCACTCTTCAGCGATTTGCTTGGCTCGGGCGATTGGCAGTCAGTTAAATAAAAAAGGCGGGTTGAGATCCCGCCTTTTTTACTCATGGGTCTATTATCAGTGCGATTGAGCCTTCAGCTCGCGACGGCGACGGTGCAAGACAGGTTCGGTGTAGCCACTCGGTTGATGCACGCCGCCGAATACCAGTTCGCATGCCGCCTGAAACGCAACGGACTCGTCAAAGTTGGGTGACATGTTGCGGTAGTTCGGGTCGCCGGCATTCTGGCGATCCACAATAACCGCCATGCGCTTGAAAGTTTCCAGTACCTGCACGCGCTTGCAGAAATCGTGACGCAACCAGTTGGCAATGTGCTGGCTGGAGATACGCAGCGTGGCGCGGTCTTCCATCAGGCCGATATCATTGATGTCCGGCACCTTCGAGCAGCCGACGCCCTGGTCGATCCAGCGCACAACATAACCGAGAATGCTTTGGCAGTTGTTGTCCAGTTCCTGCTGGATTTCCGCGTCGGTTAATTTTGCATCGCCGAGCAGTGGAATGTTGAGAATGTCGTCGAGGCTTGCGCGCTCACGGTTGATCAGTTCCTTCTGGCGCTCGAATACATTCACTTTGTGATAGTGCATGGCGTGCAGCGTGGCGGCAGTGGGCGAGGGCACCCAGGCGGTATTGGCGCCGGCCATCGGGTGCATGATCTTGGTGGCGACCATATCCTTCATCAGATCCGGCATTGCCCACATACCCTTGCCGATTTGCGCTTTGCCAGAGAGTCCACAGGCGAGGCCAATATCCACATTCCAGTTTTCGTAGGCGCTGATCCATGGTTTTTGTTTCATTTCATTTTTGCGCACCATCACACCGGCTTCCATCGAGGTGTGAATCTCGTCGCCGGTACGGTCGAGAAAGCCGGTGTTGATGAAGATCACGCGATCTTTGGCAGCGCGAATGCACTCTTTCAAATTGACAGTCGTGCGGCGTTCTTCATCCATGATGCCGATTTTTACGGTGTTGCGCGGCAAGCCGAGCGCGTGTTCAACGCGGCCGAAAATCTCGCAGGCAAAGGCGACTTCTTCCGGGCCGTGCATTTTGGGTTTGACGATGTAGATAGAGTTTTTGCGCGAGTTGCTGCGTGTGCCGAGCCCTTTGAGATCATGCATGGCGATAGCGATGGTAATCATCGCATCGAGTATGCCTTCCGGCACTTCCTCATCTTTCAGCAATACGGCTTCGTTGGTCATCAGATGGCCGACGTTGCGCACCAGCATCAGTGAGCGGCCGTGCAGGGTGATCGGTTCACCTTTTGGGCTCAGTGCGTGTAGATCGGGCGCCAGTGTGCGCGTGACTTCCTTGCCGTTTTTCAGGAAGGTGTCGGTCAGCGTGCCTTTCATCAGGCCCAGCCAGTTGCGATAGACTTCGGTCTTGTCTTCGCCATCCACGGCCGCGACAGAGTCTTCGCAATCCTGAATGGTGGTCAGTGCAGATTCCAGTGCCACATCCTTGATGTGTGCGGGATCATCGCGGCCGACCAGATGCTCGGCATCAATCTGGATATCAATATAAAGGCCGTTGTTGCGCAGAAGGATGTGCGATGGATTGGAAGGGCTGCCGTCTGTGTTGCGGAACCAGTAACCGGCAAATTTTTCCGGATCTTTCAAGCCGGTTTTGCTGCCGTTTTTCAGTGTGACTTCCAGTTGTGCATTGATGACGGCATATTTCACTGCATCGGCATGCGAGCCCTCGGCCAGTGGCGTGACGTCATCAAGAAACTGTCGCACATAGGCAATTACTTTTGCGCCGCGCACTGGGTTGTAACCGTTGCTTTTTTCGCAGCCGTCAGCTTCATCAATAACATCCGTGCCATACAGTGCGTCGTAGAGAGAACCCCAGCGTGCATTGGCGGCGTTCAACGCGTAGCGCGCATTTTTTACCGGCACCACCAGCTGCGGGCCGGCGAGGGTGGCGATTTCCTCATCCACAGCGTCGGTAGTGATCTTGAAGTCGGGACCTTCCGGCATCAGGTAACCGATTTTTTGCAGGAAGGCTTTGTATTTGTCGTGATCGTGCGCCTTGTCGCAATGCGACTGGTGCCAGGTGTCGATCTGTTTTTGCAGAGTGTCGCGCTTGGCGAGCAGGATGTTGTTCTTCGGGCCTAGATCCATGACGATGGATTCGAATGCACTCCAGAAATCGTCGGCGCTGATGCCGAGGCCGGGCAGGATTTCATCCACTACCAATCGGTGCAGGGAGGTGGCGATCTGCAGGTTGCCTTGGGAAATGCGCGGTGTGGTGTCGTTACTGATCATGCGTCTGGCTCATGCGGAGGCTGAATGTAGGACAATGGCGTGCCGGAAAACCGGCCATTGCCCGAGGCTGTGCATGATAACAGAGCATGTTGTAAAAAAACTTCATACAAATCAGCGAGACAGCGGTAAAAAATCTTCAAAAACAGCATGTTGATGCTGGATAAATCAGCGCCATCTCCCTAAAATGCCGCCTCCCTTGATCCACCCCTGAACCACCCACTTGAGCCTTGCTGGAGATTCACATGTCTATCGGTAACTATGATCGCGATGCCGAAATCGCACGCCTGAAAAAAGACTGGGCTGAAAACCCGCGCTGGAAAGGCGTTACCCGCCCGTATTCAGCGGAAGATGTCGTGCGCCTGCGTGGCTCCATCAAGGTGGAAAACACCATCGCCAAGCGCGGTGCCGAGAAGCTGTGGCAGATGGTTACCCAGGGTGCCAAGCCAGCTTTCCGTCCAGAGAAAGATTTCGTCAACTGCATGGGCGCCCTGACTGGCGGCCAAGCGGTGCAACAAGCCAAAGCCGGTGTGCAGGCTATTTATCTGTCTGGCTGGCAGGTAGCTGCAGACAACAACACTGCATCCAGCATGTACCCCGATCAGTCACTGTACCCGGTTGATTCCGTACCGGCTGTGGTACGCCGCATCAACAACAGCTTCAAGCGCGCTGACCAGATCCAGTGGAAAGCGGACATCAAGCCGGGCGATGCTGGCTATGTTGATTACTTCCTGCCTATCGTGGCTGACGCCGAAGCCGGTTTCGGTGGCGTACTGAACGCCTACGAATTGATGAAGTCCATGATCGAAGCCGGCGCTGCCGGTGTTCACTTCGAAGACCAGCTGGCTTCAGTTAAAAAATGTGGCCACATGGGCGGCAAAGTGTTGGTGCCTACCCAGGAAGCAGTACAGAAACTGGTGGCTGCACGTCTGGCAGCTGACGTGGCCGATGTGCCGACCATCGTTCTGGCGCGCACCGATGCCAACGCGGCTGACCTGCTGACCTCCGACTTCGATCCGAACGATAAACCATTCGTTTATGGCGAGCGTTCACAGGAAGGTTTCTACCGCACGAAAGCCGGCATCGAGCAGGCGATTTCCCGCGGTCTGGCGTATGCGCCCTACGCGGATCTGCTGTGGTGTGAAACTGCCAAGCCGGATCTGGAAGAAGCGCGCGTGTTCGCAGAAGCGATCAAGGCGAAATATCCGGATCAGCTGTTGGCATACAACTGCTCACCGTCTTTCAACTGGAAGAAAAATCTGGACGACGCCACCATCGCCAAGTTCCAGCGCGAACTGTCTGCCATGGGTTACAAGTACCAGTTCATCACCTTGGCCGGTATTCACAACATGTGGTACAACATGTTCGAACTCGCACACGCTTACGCGCGCGAAGACATGAAAGCCTACGTGGAAATGGTGCAGGAGCCTGAATTTGCTGCCCGCGACAAAGGTTACACCTTTGTGGCTCACCAGCAGGAAGTGGGCACCGGTTACTTCGATGACATGACCACTGTGATTCAAGGTGGCACTTCATCGGTAACGGCACTGACAGGTTCTACCGAAGAAGAACAGTTTCACTGAGCAATCCGTGCGCTGAAAAAGCCCGCCTTGTGCGGGCTTTTTTATGCCAGATAGGTTTGCTGTGTATTTGGCAAACCGAGCATGCCCCCGGTGCAAATTCAAAATACCTTGCAGTCTTGGCCTCGGGGGGGGGGGCTGTGTTAAATTGACGCAAAAGAACAAATAGGGAGCTTCTTATGCGTCAGTCAGTGTCCAACAATCTATCTATTTTTCGTCGTCTGTTTACTCTTTCCATCCTAGCCATATGTGCTGCCATGCCACTGCATGCGTGGGCGGTGGATACCGATGGTGACGGGGTAGACGATAGTATTGATGCGTTTCCCAATAACGCCGAAGCAACAACCGATACTGATCATGATGGTTTGCCGGATACTGTTAATCTGGCAATGGTCCAGCCCATGTCGCCTTTTAATTTAAATTATTCTCACAGCGGTACATATGCAATAAAGTCAGGAGGTTTTTGGATAACGCTGCCATCGCAAACGTGGGTTTGGAGTGAGCCTAGTCCTGGAGCGCTTATGGGGGTAGCGAATACTTCGACAACATCGAGAGGAAGTGGAAAGGTAAGCACGTCGGTGGTAGTAGCTGCAGGTGGAGGGACGATGGCTTTTACAAAATCGGGAAATATCAGTACCTGGATGGTGACGGTTGACGGAGGATCAGTTCCATCTCAGGATGTAAATGGCGTCAAGCTCTACCTGCTTCCTGCTGGCAATCACACAATCCAGTGGGATTTTGAGTTTAGCGAGTGCTCGATCATTATCCCGTCGTGCAGCGCCACGAGGAGTGTAACGCTCTCCAATTTATCTACACAAAACGTTTTTTATAGAGATGTGCTGTCGGCTGATTTGGATGATGACGGCGATGGTGTTCCCGATGTCAACGACGCCTTTCCGCTGGATGCCGGCGAGTCACTTGATGGCGATGGTGATGGTGTGGGGAACAATGCCGATGCGGACGATGATGGCGATGGCTTTGATGATGCCGCAGACAATTGCCCGCTTGTCAGCAATGCAGATCAAATCAATGTCGATGGCGACAGTGCCGGTGATGTTTGTGACACGTTTCCCCTGAATATGGCCGCTTCATCCGACAGTGACGGTGACGGTTATGTGGACAGTTGGTATGCCGGTTGTGATGTTACCTGTCAGCTCAATTCGGGTTTGGTGCTCGATAATTGCCCGAGCGTGGTCAATGCGGATCAGCTGGATACGGACAGCGATGGGCAGGGCGATATTTGTGAGAACGATGATGACAATGACGGCGTTGTCGATACTGCCGATAACTGTCCGCTGCTCAGCAATGCCGATCAACTGGATACTGATGGTGATGGCTGGGGAGATGTGTGCGATAGCGCGCCAACGGTAGTGCCGGCAGGTTTCCGTGACCCGAACTTCAACCCCGGCAGTGGGGCGAACAATATGGTGAGGTCGCTGGCTGTGCAAGGGGATGGCAGGGTGGTGATTGGCGGCGATTTCACTAGCGTCAACGGCGTGGCTCGTAGCCACATAGCCCGCCTGAATGCTGATGGCTCGCTGGATACTTCCTTTAACACGGGCAGTGGTGTGAGTGACTCGGTGTACACCCTGATGCTACAGGCAGATGGCAAGGTGGTGATGGGGGGCAGTTTCTCCACGGTCAATGGTGTGACAAGAAATGGCATTGCTCGACTGAATGTCGATGGCTCACTCGATTCCTCGTTTGCACCTGACACGGATTCCAGCGTGGCAGCGCTTGCTTTACAGAAGGATGGCAAGGTGTTGATTGGCGGTGGTTTTACTACAGTGAATGGTGTGGTTCGCAGTCGTATAGCGCGCTTGAATGTCGATGGTTCGCTGGATACGTCTTTCGACCCGGGAAGTGGAGCCAACTACTATGTGACCGCCCTGGCCATACAGACGGACGGTAAGGTGCTGATGGGCGGAAACTTCACTACGGTGAATGGGATGACGCGCAATCGCTTAGCCCGCCTGAATGCCGATGGTTCGTTGGATACGTCTTTCGACCCGGGAAGTGGAGCCAGCTCCCAAGTGTCCGCCTTGGCCATACAGACGGATGGCAAGGTGCTGATGGGCGGAAACTTCACTACGGTGAATGGTATGACGCGCAATCGCTTAGCCCGCTTGAATGCCGATGGGTCGCTTGATAGCAGTTTTGACATAGGCAGTGGCACGAACAACAGCGTGAGTACTTTGGCCATACAGGCCGATGGCAAGGTGGTGATTGGTGGTGACTTCATCACGGTGAATGGTGCGGCGCTTAGCCGTATTGCCCGCTTGAATACGGATGGCTCGCTAGACAGTAGCTTCAGCCAGGGCAGTGGGGCAAACAGAGCGGTGGGTGACCTGGCTGTGCAGGCGGATGGCAAACTGGTGGTGGGTGGTTTCTTTACTACGTATAAAAGTGAGGCTGTGAACATGATCATGCGTGTTCACACCGGCGATGCTGATGCCGACGGTGTTGAAGATGCGGCGGATGATTTCTCCAACAATGCAGCAGCAGGGCGAGACGCTGACCACGATGGCATGCCGGACAGTTGGCTGCAACCCAATGCCTACGGTTGTGTTGCAGCGGACGCCACGTGCAACGGTTTGACGCTGGATCCTGCTCTTCCCCAGTTCATCTCCGTAACGCAGGCGGCAGCTGTCAACGCGGCGTACGGTTCTGCTTTCAGGGTGGCGGCGATGTCGAGCTCCGGCTTGCCGGTGCGTATTGTGGCCAGCGGTGGTTGTGCCATCAGTGGCAGTACGGTAACCATGACCAGTGGCACGTCGTCATGCACGGTGACATATTCACAAGCAGGTGACGCCCATTACATCCCGGCAGTGCCGGTCAGCAGTGTGACAAGGGCAGTCAAAGTCGGTCAGAGCATCAGCGTAATAACCTCCGTGCCGACCAGTGCTGCGTATGGATCTTCCTTTGCAGTAGCGGCAACGTCGAGTTCGAGGTTACCTGTAACAGTGAGCACCAGTGGTGGATGTTCGCGCAGCGGCAACACGCTAACCATGACCAGCGGTACCACGGCGTGTACGGTGACATATTCGCAAGGTGGCAACAGTAATTACAATGCAGCTTCGAATGTCGTCAGCACAACCACGGCAAGAAAAGCGGAGCAAAGCATTACGGTGACGCAAGACGCGCCGGCCAGTGCCGTGTATGGATCTTCTTTCACGGTAGCGGCAACGTCGAGTTCGGGGTTACCTGTAACAGTGAGCACCAGTGGTGGATGTTCGCGCAGCGGCAACACGCTAACCATGACCAGCGGTACCACGGCGTGTACGGTGACATATTCGCAAAGTGGCAACGCGAACTATAGCGCAGCGGTTTCCTTCATCAGTCTAACAGCAGCAATCAAGGCCAATCAGAGCATTAGCGTGACGCAGCCTGCGCCTGCCAGTGCTTTAGAGGGTACTTCTTTTGATGTCGCTGCTGTGGCGAGTTCAGGTTTGCCAATCAGCGTTGCTGCCAGCGGCGGATGTTCAAACAGTGGTAACAAGGTGACCATGATTAGCGCCATTGTGGCGTGCACGTTGACCTACTCGCAAAACGGTAACACCAGTTACAATGCGGCAGCGATTGTATCCAGTGATACGTTGCCTAGGTCGATGCCGAGTGGTCAATACAAAGGCTCGTCGCTGCGTGAAGCGGCGCGCGTTTACTGATCCATCAACTGCGCTTTGATACCAACCCCGCTGCGGCGGGGTTTTTTATTGCAGAAAATCCTTGGCAATCAAGGGGGTTTCTCGGTAATTCCTTTGCGGCATCTCGGTATCTCGTCATGGGATATTTTCAGGTGCCACCTTATAGTCGAATCTGGTGCATAAATACAAATCCAAACAACGACAGGGGATACGCAATGTCTGATCAAGCCTGGGTTCTATTGGCCGATGGCAAGCAACTTGCCGCGCATGTGGTGCGAACTGCGCAAAGCCTTTTGTTGGCACCCGATACCTTGTCGGCATTGCTCGGTTGGCAGGTCAAGGACAACACCTTGTGCCGTGAAGATCGTTGCCTGCCATTGTCGTTTCATCCGCACTTGATGAGAGACGGCAAAGTGGATCTGGTGGCGCTGGCTGCTTTGCAGAATTTGCCGTTGGCTATTGATGATGCTGTGCAGGTGGCCAGTGTCGGCGAATCGGCAGAAGAACAATCGGCACTGCTGCAATCGGGTATCGCACCGGATTTTGCATTGCCGGATGCGCAAGGGGTAGTACATCGTCTGAGCGATTATCGCGGCAAGAAAATTTTGTTGGTGACCTGGGCCAGCTGGTGCGGTTGTCGCGATGACCTGCTGGTATGGCAGCAGTTGTATAGCGAATTGAAAGAGCATAATTTTGTGGTGTTCACGATTGCACAAGATTCGCGCAACAGTGACGCCTTGCCATTTATTGAAATGGCGCAGCCGCAACATCCGGCGTTGATTGATAACGACCACATCGTTTCGCAGCGTTATGGTTTCATCAATGTGCCGACGGTGATATGGATCGACGAGCAGGGCCGTATCGCACGGCCGCCACGCGTAGAACATGGCAGCAATAAATATGCTTTTGTACACCAGCTGGATTGCGAACCGCATTTACGTGCACTGCGTCATTGGGTTGCTACTGGCGAAACGGATTTCTCGCAGGATGAAACGCGCGCGCAAACAGCGCCGCCAACCTTTGATGAACAGTTGGCACGCGCTGAGCATGCGTTGGCCTGGTATCTGTTTCAACAGGGCAATGCAGAAGTTGCAAAACAGCATTGGCAGCGTGCGATTGTCTTGTCGCCACACGACTGGACCATTCGTCGCGGCTCCATGTGGCTGCGCGGCGAAGATCCCTTCGGCAATGATTTTTTCCAGGTTTGGGATGAATGGGAAAAATCCGGAAAACCGGATTACGCCACCATGGCCAGTGAACGCAATGCGGCACTGCACGAGAAGAGAAATGCGTCAGGAGAAAAGGCATGAGTCGCAAGATTCGCGTTATCCAATGTTCAACCGGCAATATTGGCACGCATGCACTTCGTGCCATCATCCATCATCCGGAGATGGAGCTGGTCGGCCTGTGGGTGCACAGTGCAGAGCGGATGGGTCGCGATGCTGGTGAATTGGTGGGCTTGGCGCCGGTTGGTGTTGTGGCGACCAACGATATTGACGCCTTGATCGCAATGGATGCTGATGTGGTGTGTTATTGCTCGGGTGCAGATTCGCGTTTGTTTGAAACCATTGATAATTTTTGCCGGATTCTGCGCAGTGGCAAGCATATTGTCTCCACGTCATTGCCGTTTCTGACTTACCCGCCGCAAGCGGATAAAAACATGCGCAAGCCGATAGAGGATGCTTGCCAGGCCGGCAACAGCAGCTGCTTTGTTTCCGGCATTGATCCAGGTTTTGCCAATGACCTGATCCCACTCACCATGCTCAGTGTGTGCGAGAAAGTCGAATCCATCCGTATTGCAGAAATTCTCAATTACGCCACCTACAACCAGCCGCACACGCTGTTCGACATTATGGGTTTTGGCAAGCCGATGGATGAAGTGCCGATGTTGTTGTTGCCCGGCGCTTTGACATTCGCCTGGGGCGGCGTGATCCAGATGATGGCGGATGCGGCCGGCGCCAAACTTGACGAAATCCGCGAAGTGTATGAGCGACTGCCGGCACCGGAAGATATCAGTATTGATCTTGGCACCATCAAGAAAGGTACGGCTGCCGCTCTGCGTTTTGAATTGCAGGGCATTGTCGATGGCAAGGTGAAAATCATTGTCGAGCACGTCACGCGCCTACATGACGATCTGGCGCCGCATTGGGAGCGTGGTCATGGCAGTGGCAGTTACCGCATAGAAGTCAAAGGCTCGCCGACGTTCACGATGGATTTTCACTTGAGTGGCGCAGATGGCGATCACAACACCGGCGGCTTGCTGGCCTCTGCCATGCGCATCGTGCACGCTATTCCGGCTGTGATGTCTGCCAAGCCGGGTCTGCTCAGCACACTGGATTTTTTGCCTGTGACGGCGAAAGCGGTTTTCTAGATGTTTACGTAATAACCTGCAGGCCGGCACTGCCGACCTGCAGGATAATTGTTGGAAGTACGGCCTCAGCCTTTCGCAGTTTTTTCCTGGTCGGCCAGTTCGTCCGCCATTTCACGCAGCTTGTTCTTGGCGACTTTTTCCAGCGTGGCGCGTGGCATTTCCTCCAGGAAGTAAACCGCACGCGGGCGTTTGAAATCGGCGAGACCGGCTTTGCAGCCATCCATGATTTTCTGGCGGATCTCGTCTTCGCTCATCTGTGTCCACGGGCTCTTGATGGCAAACAGCACCGGTACTTCATCAAGCATATCGTGCTTCTGCGCAACGACGGCATGTTCATCCAGCACGCCCATGCCGAGCAAGTTGCCAACAAACTCCTCCACTTGTCGAGCAGACACGTTTTCCGCGCCGACTTTCAGCACGTCCTTGTCGCGGTCGGCAAAGTACATGTAGCCGTCGGCTTCGATACGCGCCATGTCGCCAGTCTGGAACCAGCCATCGGCAGTGAAGGATTTTTTCATCGCTTCCGGGTTTTTGTAGTACTCGAAAAACAACTGGATGCCGCGCGTGCCGCGCACGTAGAGATCGCCGTTTTCACCTATCTCGCAGTATTTGCCGGTTTCAGGATTGATGATGGCGTATTCGTAACCGGGCGTCGGCACGCCGATGTTCATTTCGGGTGAGTCCTGCAGGATGTCGGAGCGCGTGGCGTGGGTGACGGTTTCGGTCATGCCCCAGGTCGCAAACGTGGTGACTTTCCAGTACTGCTCGACGCCGTGCAGTTTCACACCAGTAGACCAGGTTTTATAGAAGTGCTCGGGCACCGGCTGCGCGCCAATGGCCTTGAAGGTGAAGGGAATCATCGAAGCGCGTGTGCACTTGTGCTTCAGCGAGATTTCCCAGAACTTGCTGGACGAGAATTTCGGTTGCAGTACTACCGTGCCGCCGCACCACATCATGCTCCAGAAGCTCCAGCTCTGCGCATTGACGTGGAAGCACGGCAGGAACACCAGGTAAACGTCGTCGGAAGTCATCAGCAGGTTTTGCGAGCCGGTGCGGCCGCCCCACAGCGCGTTGGCGTGAGTATGCACCACGGCTTTCGGGCGCGAGGTGGTGCCGGAGGTGTACTGGATGCCGACCGGCAGCATCGGTTCGGCAGCGCGTGCCGGCGCTTCCTTGCCGTGGCCGTACACGCTGTTCCAGCGCGGATACTTGCTGGCGTAATCGGCTTCTTCTGCAGTCGGAGCTTCACCGGAGTTGTCGTCCAGTACGATGAACCATGGCAGGCTCTTGGCGTTCTCGGCCAGGGCCTGGATGAATTTGGGCTGGGTGATGCAGCCCACTGCTTCAGAGTGCTCGGCGAAGTAGGTCAATTCATCGCCGACGCAGCGGGTGTTGGTCGTCACGGCCACGGAGCCGACGAGGCTGGAGGCATACCAGGCAATCATCATTTCCGGGCTGTTTTCGGCGTGGATCAGGATCTTGTCGCCTTTCTTCACGCCCTTGGCAATCAGGCCGCAGGCGACTTCATTGATCTCTGCCCAGAACTGGCTATAGCTCCAGGTTCTGGCTTCTCCGTCTTTGGGTTCCCAGATCAGGAAGGCCTTGTCGGGTGTCTGGGTGGCCCACAGTTTGGCCAGCCAGGGAACGTCCTTGCCGGCGAAGGTGTAGAGCTCGGAGGAGAACTGCGCATTGATCTGTGGAGCTGCCATGGATTTTTCCTTGAAGTTCAGAGGGTTGAAAGTGGAAACTGATCTGGCCGATTCTGTCAGTGGGCCTGAATGGCGGCGATTGTAACGCTTTCTGCCCTGGCTGTTACTGCGCAAAACCGCAGAAGCTTTTGTAGTCAGGCCATAGCTCGTGGATTGAGAGTTTTCCCATCCCGCAACTGCTGCCAATGATTGCGTCATGGCAGTGTCAAATTGTCCTCTGCGGGCAGCTGCAATGCGGGCTATCTATCTGATTTATAGTGCCTCCTATCTGATCTATCACGTAGCAATGTGTTAAGATGCCCGCCTTCACACGGCCGGGTCTTCGGCTGTATCAGGTGATATAAAAGGAACGCTCCAGCATGGCCGAACTTGCCAAAGAAATCTTGCCCGTCAACATCGAGGACGAGCTCAAGCAGTCCTATCTCGACTACGCCATGAGCGTCATCGTCGGTCGCGCCTTGCCCGACGTGCGAGATGGCCTGAAGCCGGTACACCGCCGCGTGTTGTACGCCATGAACGAGCTGGGCAATGCCTGGAACAAGCCTTACAAAAAATCGGCACGTATCGTCGGTGACGTGATCGGTAAATACCATCCGCACGGCGATTCCGCCGTGTATGACACCATCGTGCGCATGGCGCAGCCGTTCTCGCTGCGTTACATGCTGGTGGACGGGCAGGGCAACTTCGGTTCGATAGATGGCGACTCGCCAGCCGCCATGCGTTACACCGAAATCCGCATGGCGAAAATTGCCCACGATTTGCTCGCCGATCTGGACAAAGACACGGTCGATTACGCGCCGAACTACGACGGCACCGAAATGATTCCGGTGGTAATGCCGACGCGCATTCCCAACCTGCTGGTCAACGGTTCTTCGGGGATTGCGGTGGGTATGGCCACCAATATTCCGCCGCACAATCTTGGTGAAATTGTTAACGCGTGTCTGGCACTGATCGGCAATCCTGATTTGTCGATTGATGATTTGATGGAGCACGTGCCTGGCCCGGATTTCCCTACCGCCGGTATCATCAACGGTCGCGCGGGCATCGTTGAAGCCTACCGCACTGGTCGCGGCCGCATTTATGTGCGCGCGCGCGCGGTGGTCGAGCGCGATGACAAGGCCAATCGCGAAACGGTGATCATTTCCGAATTGCCGTATCAGGTGAACAAGGCGCGCTTGATCGAGAAAATCGCCGAGTTGGTAAAAGAGAAAAAAATCGAAGGCATTTCCGAACTGCGCGATGAGTCCGACAAGGACGGTTTGCGCGTGGTGATCGAGCTCAAGCGCGGCGAATCCGGCGAAGTGCTGCTCAATAATCTCTACGCACAAACTCAGCTGCAAACCGTGTTCGGTATCAACATGGTGGCGCTGGCTGATGGCCGCCCGAAAATTATGAACCTCAAGGATATTCTCGAGGCATTCATTCGTCATCGCCGTGAAGTGGTGACGCGCCGCACTGTGTATCTGTTGCGCAAGGCGCGCGAGCGCGGCCACATTCTTGAAGGCTTGGCCGTTGCCATTTCCAACATCGACGAAGTGATCGAGTTGATTCGCCAGTCACCGACACCGGCTGATGCCAAAGAACGCTTGATTGCGCGTGGCTGGAAACCGGGAACCGTTGCGCAGTGGCTGGAACGTACCGGTGATGCGGCATGTCGCCCGGAAAATCTCGGTCCGGAATTCGGCTTGCGCGAAGGCGCCTATTACCTGTCTGCCGAACAGGCGCAGGCGATCCTGGATTTGCGTTTGCATCGCCTGACCGGCATGGAACATGAAAAACTGCTCGCCGAATATCAGGAAAAACTCGACCAGATTGCGGAATATCTGGCCATTCTCGGCAGCTATACGCGCTTGATGGAAGTGATTCGTGAAGAACTGGAGCAGGTGAAGAGCGATTACAACGATGATCGCCGCACGGAAATCAGCAGCTCGCAACTCGATCTCACCATGGAAGACCTGATTACGCCGGAAGATCGCGTGGTGACAATTTCGCACGGTGGCTACGCGAAGGCACAGGCACTGGACGATTACCGCGCACAGAAACGCGGTGGCATGGGCAAATCCGCCACGGCAGTGAAAGATGAAGATTTCGTCGAGCATTTGCTGATCGCCAATACTCACGACACCATTCTCTGCTTCAGCAATGTCGGCAAGGTGTACTGGCTGAAGGTGTACCAGATTCCGGTGGCGGCGCGCGGCGCGCGCGGCCGACCGATGGTGAATCTGTTGCCGCTGGAAGCGGGTGAGCGCATCACCTCTATCTTGCCAGTGAAGGAATACACGGCAGATCACTATATTTTCATGGCGACAGCCAACGGTACAGTGAAGAAAACTTTCCTCACCGAGTTCTCGCGCCCCCGCTCGGTCGGTTTGCGTGCGGTTGAACTGGATGAAGGCGACGTGCTGGTCGGCACGGCGATTACCAACGGCAAGAACGACATCATGTTGTTTGCCGACAACGGCAAGGCCGTGCGTTTCGAAGAAGACGATGTGCGCGCCATGGGCCGCACCGCGCGCGGCGTGCGCGGTATTCGTCTTGCTGACGATGCGCGCATGATTGCGCTGATCATTCCTGCAGAAGGCGGCAAGATTCTCACTGTGAGTGAAAACGGCTACGGCAAACGCACCGAATCTGCCGAGTTCCCCACCAAGGGTCGCGGCACGCAGGGTGTTATCGCCATGCAGTGTTCGGATCGCAACGGCAAGCTGGTCGGCGCGGTGCAGGTGTTTGATGGTGATCAGCTGATGTTGATTTCGGATCAAGGTACCTTAGTGCGTACGCGCACTGATGAAATCGCCGTCGTCAGTCGCAATACGCAGGGTGTGCGCGTGATTCGTCTCAAGGAAGACGAGCATCTGGTTGGCGTTGAGCGTATTGCCGAATCTGAAAATGATGAGGCGGAAGATGGTGATGCCGGCGCTGAAGATTCAGTCGAATAACTCCGGGTTGATGACATGAGTAGAAAATTCAATTTCTGTGCCGGCCCGGCAGCCCTGCCGGAATTTGTACTGGCACAGGCGCGTGATGAAATGCTGGACTGGCGAGGTCGTGGTTTGTCGGTGATGGAGATGAGCCATCGCTCGGACGAGATGGTAAGTATCGCCAGCGAAGCCGAAAAGGATCTCCGTGATCTACTGCATATTCCTGCAAACTACAAGGTGCTGTTTCTGCAGGGCGGCGCATCCATGCAGTTCGGCGCCATTCCGCTCAATCTGTTGCCGGTTGGTGGCACGGCGGATTATCTCAATACCGGGCAGTGGTCGAAGAAAGCCATTGAAGAAGCGCAGCGTTATGGCAACGTCAACGTGGTGGCTTCTTCCAAGGATACTAATTTTTCGACGATTCCTGCGTTTGCGAGCTGGAAGCTGAACAAGGATGCCGCGTATTTTCACTACACGCCGAACGAAACCATTGGCGGTGTGGAATTCAACTGGATTCCCGACACCGGATCAGTGCCGCTGGTAGCCGATATGTCATCGACAATTTTGTCGCGTCCGGTTGATGTCTCGAAGTTCGGTGTGATTTACGCCGGCGCACAGAAAAATATCGGGCCTGCGGGTTTGACGATAGTCATCGTGCGCGAAGATCTGCTCGGCCTTGCGCGTGCAGAAACGCCGACCATGCTCGACTGGAAGACGGCAGCCGACAACGACTCCATGTACAACACGCCGCCGACTTATGCCTGGTATCTGGCGGGTCTGGTTTTCAAATGGCTGAAAGCGCAGGGCGGCGTGGAAGCCATTGCTGCCGTGAATGAACGCAAGGCCAAAAAACTGTATGGCTACATCGATGGTAGCGGTTTCTATACAAATCCTGTCGAAGTGCAAAGCCGTTCATGGATGAATGTGCCATTTGTGCTGCCGAATGAGAGTCTCGACAAACCTTTCCTCAAAGGTGCCGAAGAAGCAGGTCTTTTGAATCTGAAGGGCCATCGCTCAGTGGGTGGCATGCGCGCCAGTATCTACAACGCGGTCGGGGAAGATGCCGTGGATGCGTTGATTGCCTATATGCAACGTTTTGCGGCTCAGCACGCGTGAGTGATGCCATGACGAAAACCTTGCAGCAACTGCGCGAAGAAATTGACCAGCTGGATGCCAGTATCCAGGACATGATCTCTGCGCGTGCGCGCTGCGCGCAGCAAGTAGCGGAAGTGAAAAAGGCGGAAGATCCCAATGCTGTGTTTTACCGCCCGGAGCGCGAAGCACAGGTGTTACGCAATGTCATGGCGCGCAACACCGGTCCGCTCGATAACGAAGAAATGGCGCGTCTGTTTCGCGAGATCATGTCGGCCTGTCTGGCATTGGAACAGCCGGTGCGGGTGGCCTATCTGGGGCCGGAAGGCACTTTTACCCAAGCCGCTGCACTCAAGCATTTCGGTCATTCCTGTGTCTCGGTGCCGATGGGCGCCATCGATGAAGTGTTTCGCGAAGTGGCAGCTGGCGCGGTGAATTACGGGGTGGTGCCTGTAGAGAACTCTACCGAAGGTGTGGTCAACCATACGCTGGATAATTTCATGGAATCCAGCGCGCGCATTTGCGGCGAAGTGGAGTTGCGCATTCATCACCATTTGCTGGTTTCCGATGTCACCAAACAGGATGGCATCACCCGCATTTATTCTCACGCACAGTCATTAGCACAGTGTCGCAAATGGCTTGACTCACACTACCCGAAAGCGGAACGCGTAGCGGTGTCGAGCAATGCCGAAGCAGCCAAGCGCATTCGCGGTGAATGGCATGCAGCTGCCATTGCTGGCGACATGGCGGCAGAAATGTATGGTCTGACCAAGCTCAATGAAAAAATTGAAGACTTGCCAGACAACTCCACGCGCTTTCTGATCATTGGCACGCAGGCGGTGCCGGCAAGTGGTGATGACAAAACCTCCATCATCGTTTCGGTGCGTAACCAGCCGGGTGCGCTGTATAACTTGCTGGCGCCGTTTCATCGCAACGGGATAGATCTCACGCGTGTTGAGACACGGCCGTCACGTGTCGGTGCATGGAGTTACGTGTTTTTTATTGATTTTGTCGGTCATGCCGATAGCCCCAATATCAAGGCAGTGCTGGACGAAATTGCCGCGCAGGCAGCCGATGTGCGTGTGCTGGGTTCTTATCCGCGCGCTGTTCTCTAGGTTTCTGGAACTTGTTTATGACAGATTTTTCTTCTCTGGCAGTACCCGGTGTGCGCGGATTGTCGCCGTATCAGCCCGGCAAACCGATTGATGAGCTGGAGCGTGAACTCGGCATCAAAGACATTATCAAACTTGCCAGTAATGAAAATCCTCTCGGCACGCCGCCCTCTGCAATCACCGCAATCCAGAACGCCTTGCCGCAACTGGCCCTGTATCCGGATGGCAGTGCGTTTGCTCTCAAGAGCAAACTGGCTACAAAGTTGTCTGTAAAAACAGATCAAATTCTCATTGGCAACGGCTCCAATGAATTGCTGGAATTAATCGCACGAGTGTTTCTGACATCGAAAGATAATGCCGTGGTATCGCGTCACGCGTTTGTGGTGTATCCGCTGGCGGTGATGGCGCTCGGTGCGCAGCTGCATGTGGCCGAAGCAAAAAACTTTGGGCATGACCTCGACAAGATGGCAGCGATGGTGGATGAGCATACCAAACTGGTGTTCATTGCCAACCCGAACAACCCTACGGGTAACTGGTTGCCGATTGCCGACATCGAGCATTTTCTGCAGCATCTTCCACGACGTGTCATCGTGGTGCTTGATGAAGCGTATCACGAATATGTTGATAAACCGGGTTATGCCAGTGGCATGAGTTTGTTGGACAAATATCCGAATTTGATTGTGTCGCGCACCTTTTCCAAGGCTTACGGGCTTGCCGGTTTGCGTGTGGGCTATTGCGTGTCGCATCCGCAGGTGGCGGATTTACTGAACCGTCTGCGTGAGCCGTTCAATGTGAACTCGCTGGCACTCGCGGCGGCAGTAGCTGTATTGGATGATGCGGATTATCTGGCGCGCAGTCTGACTGTGAATCGTGAAGGTATGGCGCAACTGGAAGCCGGTTTGCGTGAACTGGGTTTGCCATTTATTGAATCGGCGGGCAATTTTGTTGCAGTGGATTTTGGTCGTGATGCCATGCCCTTGTATCAGGAATTTTTGCGTGAAGGCATCATTGTGAGACCGGTAGGCGTTTACGAAATGCCGACATGGTTGCGTATTTCTATTGGCTTGCCTGAACAGAATGCGCGGTTTCTGGCGAGTTGCAAGAAGGTGCTGGCGGCATGATTGCCGAGCGCGTACTGGTTGTTGGCCTCGGTTTGATCGGTGGCTCGCTTGCGCGCGCGCTGAAAGAAAAATCAGTGTGCGCGCAAGTGTTGGGAAATAGCCGCAGCGAAGATACGGTACAGAAAGCGATTGCTCGCGGTGTGGTTGATCGTGCAGATGCCAATCTCGCCAACTTGTTGCCGGTTTTGCAGAAAAATGATGTGGTGGTGATAGCCACACCCACGCTCAGTGTGCGTGCAGTGCTGGAGCAGTTACGTGAAGCTGTGGCGCGCGGCGTGATTGTGACAGATGTCGCTAGTGTCAAAGGCTCGGTGGTGGAAGATGCGCGCGCCGTATTTGGTGTTGTGCCGAATACCCTGATTCCCGGGCATCCGATTGCCGGTTCGGAAAAGAGCGGTATTGATGCGGTGAATCCGCAGCTGTTTGTGCGCCATGAAGTCATACTCACGCCGCTGCCGGATTCTGATCCTGTTGCTGTCGAAACGGTAAAGGCTTTGTGGTTGGCAGTGGATGCGGAAGTCTCGCTCATGGCTGTGGAAGAACATGACAGCGTACTGGCGCTCACCAGCCATCTGCCACACATGCTTGCCTACACGCTGGTGGATACTCTGGCACAGCGCTCGCAAAACAACAGTATTTTTCGTTACGCGGCCGGTGGCTTCAAGGATTTCACCCGCATCGCCGGCAGTGATCCCACTATGTGGCACGACATTGCACTGGCCAATCGCACAGCGCTGTTGAGCGGGCTGGATGATTTTGAAAAACACCTGCTCGATTTGCGCAAGGCGATAGAAGATGGCAATGGTGATCACCTGCGCGATGTCTTTACGCGTGCCAAGCAGGCGCGCGATTATTTTGGCGAGCTGTATGCGCGCCGCAAACCTTCCTGACGAGGTCATCCCGTGAAATTTGCAGTACAACCCGGTGGCAAACTGTCTGGTGCTTTTCGTGTGCCGGGCGACAAATCCATTTCGCATCGCTCCATCATGCTCGGTTCGCTTGCAGAAGGTGTAACTGAAGTAGATGGTTTTCTCGAAGGCGAAGATGCGCTGGCAACCTTGCAAGCCTTTCGTGATATGGGCGTGCAGATTGAAGGCCCGGACCAAGGGCGAGTGCGTATTCACGGTGTTGGTTTGCACGGTTTGCAACAGCCTGCGCAAGCACTGGATCTCGGCAACTCCGGTACATCAATGCGCTTGTTGTCCGGTCTGATGGCGGGGCAGGCGTTTGATGTGACGATGATCGGTGACGAGTCACTGTCCAAGCGCCCGATGGAGCGTGTGGCGAAACCCTTGCGGAGTATGGGTGCGGTGATTGAAACCACGGGTGAAAAAGGCACACCGCCGGTAACCGTGCGCGGCAATCAAAAATTGAAAGGCATTCATTACGAAATGCCGGTGGCCAGTGCGCAGGTCAAATCCGGCGTGTTGCTGGCGGGTTTGTATGCCGAGGGCGAAACCTCGGTAACGGAACCGGCGCCGACGCGCGATCACACCGAGCGCATGTTGCGCGGTTTTGGTTATGCGGTGGAGGTGAATGGTGCCACGGCAAAATTGCAAGGCGGTGGCAAACTTACGGCCACTAAAATTGATGTGCCAGCCGATATTTCTTCTGCCGCATTTTTCATGGTCGGTGCCAGCATCGCCGAAGGTTCCGATATCACCATCCAGCATGTCGGCATCAACCCGACGCGCACCGGTGTGATCGATATCCTGAAACTGATGGGCGCCAATCTCGAACTGCTGAACGAACGTGAAGTGGGCGGCGAGCCGGTGGCGGATATCCGCGTGCGTTCTGCTGCATTGCACGGTATCGAGATTCCCGAGGATCTGGTGCCCTTGGCCATCGACGAATTTCCCGCGCTGTTTGTGGCAGCCGCTTGTGCGCAAGGTCGCACGGTGTTGACGGGTGCGGAAGAGCTGCGCGTGAAAGAATCGGATCGCATCCAGGTGATGGCGGATGGTTTGCAGATTCTCGGCATCAAGGCTGATCCCACGCCGGACGGCATTGTCATCGAAGGCGGGCAGTTGGGCAGCGGTACAGTGACCAGTCACGGCGATCATCGTATCGCCATGTCCTTTGCCATGGCGGCCTTGCGCGCGTCTGGCCCCATCCTGATCGAAGACTGCGCCAACGTCGCCACCTCGTTCCCCGGTTTTGTTTCACTCGCCGCAGGTGCAGGTGTAAGCATCAAGGTGCAATGATGGTTGTGCCGGTTATCACCATCGACGGCCCTGGCGGTTCCGGCAAGGGCACGGTCGCGCACCGGGTGGCGGAACGCCTGGGTTGGCACTGCCTGGACAGTGGGGCGCTGTACCGCATCACGGCCGTGGTGGGTACGCAGCGCGGGTTGGCACTGAGTGACGAGCCGGCTCTGATCGAGATGGTCGGTGGACTGGATATCCGCTTTGCACCCGAGACGGTCTGGGTCGACGGTCAGGATGTGGCGCCCTTGATTCGCGGGGAGGATGCCGGTGCCGGCGCTTCGCAAGTCGGTGCCTTGCCGGGTTTGCGGACAGCGCTGTTGCAGCGTCAGCGCGATTTTGCCCGTGCACCTGGTCTGGTGGCCGACGGGCGTGACATGGGTACCGTGGTTTTTGCCGATGCGCCGCTGAAAATCTATCTGGATGCCTCAGCCGAGGAAAGGGCGCAAAGACGCTATAAGCAGTTGATAAATAAAGGGCGGGATGTTAGCCTTGCCGCCCTCCTTGAGGACATACGCGCCAGAGATGCGCGCGATATCAACCGTTCGGTGGCGCCTTTGCGCCCGGCGGTGGATGCCGTGATTGTCGACAGCACGCATATGGGCATCGAGGAAGTGGTACAGGCTGTGCTGGATCTTGCCGCGCAACGCGGCTTGCTTGTCTAGACTGCTTGTTGGTCGGTGATTGCTGTAGACCAGATCCGTTTTTTCGGAACAGGCAATCATCGTTTTGAACTGACCCGCATGAACTGGCGTGTGGTGATACCGGTCGCGCAAGCGATCATTCATAGGTGTATTAATGGAAAGTTTTGCTGAACTCTTTGAACAAAGTCTGAAAACCGTCGAAATGAATCCGGGCGCCATCGTTACGGGTGTGATTATCGACATCGACAGTGACTGGGTCACTGTACACGCCGGTCTGAAATCAGAAGGCGTAATCCCACGCGTACAATTCTTGAATGAGCGCGGTGAATTCACGCTCAATGTCGGTGATGAAGTGCAGGTTGCGCTGGAAACCGTGGAAGACGGCATGGGTGAAACCCGCCTGTCGCGCGAAAAAGCCAAGCGCGTGGAAGCCTGGAAAGTTCTGGAGAAAGCTTTTGCTGCAAACGATCCTGTTATCGGTTTGATCAACGGCAAAGTGAAAGGCGGCTTTACTGTTGATGTACAAGGCATCCGCGCGTTCCTGCCGGGTTCTCTGGTTGATGTGCGCCCGGTGCGCGATACTGCACACATCGAAGGCAAGGCGCTGGAATTCAAGGTCATCAAACTCGACCAGAAGCGCAACAACATCGTGGTTTCTCGCCGCGCCGTGCTGGAAACAGCCAACAGCGCCGAGCGTGAAGAATTGCTCGCCAACCTGCAGGAAGGTTCTCGCGTCAAAGGCGTGGTTAAAAATCTTACTGACTACGGCGCGTTCGTGGATCTGGGCGGTGTTGATGGCTTGCTGCACATCACCGACATGGCGTGGAAGCGCATCAAGCATCCAAGCGAAATCGTTGCCGTGGGTGACGAGATCGATGTGAAAGTCCTGAAGTTCGATCGCGAGAAAAACCGCGTATCACTGGGCTTGAAACAGCTGGGCGATGATCCATGGGTGATCATCACCAACAAATATCCTGAAGGCACCAAAGTGCGTGCGAAGATCACCAACCTCACCGATTACGGCTGCTTTGCCGAACTCGAAGAAGGTGTTGAAGGTCTGGTGCACGTATCCGAAATGGATTGGACCAACAAGAACATTCACCCATCCAAAGTGGTTCAGGTTGGTGACGAAGTCGATGTAATGGTTCTGGATATCGATCAGGATCGCCGTCGTATTTCTCTCGGTATCAAGCAGTGCCAGGAAAACCCCTGGGATGTGTTTGCCCGCAACTTCAACAAAGGCGACAAGATCAGCGGCAAGATCAAGTCCATCACTGATTTTGGTGTGTTCATCGGTCTCGAAGGCAACATCGACGGTCTTATTCACTTGTCCGATATTTCCTGGAACGAGACTGGCGAAGAAGCCGTGCGCAACTTCAAGAAAGGCGATGAGCTGGAAACCGTCATCCTCGCCATTGATCCAGAGCGTGAGCGCATCTCGCTGGGTGTCAAGCAGCTGTTGAACGATCCTTTCTCCAACTATGTTGCTACCAATGACAAGGGCAGCATTGTAAAAGGTACGGTTGTTGCTGTTGATGCCAAGGCTGCCACGATCAAGCTGGCCGATGATGTTGAAGCGACACTGAAAGCGTCTGAAATCAGCCGCGACAAAGTGGAAGACGCGCGCAATGCATTGAAAGAAGGCGATGAAGTTGAAGCCAAGATCATCAGCGTGGATCGCAAGAACCGCAGCATCGGTCTGTCCGTCAAATCGAAAGATGTCGAGGACGAGAAAGATGCCGTGCGCGAGCACAGCAAGAAGGAAGCCGAACAGTCTGCGCCTACGACTATCGGTGACCTGATCAAAGCGCAAATGCAAAACCAGTAATCATTGCCTGAGCAGGTGTGCTTGTGGAGCGAAAAACAGTTACCAAATCTGAATTGATCGAAAGCATCGCGGCGCGACAGGAACAGTTGTCGCCCAAGGATGTGGAACTGGCGATCAAGACGATGCTCGACAGTATGGCGCAGGTGCTTGCCACCGGTGGTCGTATCGAGATTCGTGGATTTGGCAGTTTTTCGCTGCATTACCGCGCGCCGCGCATAGGTCGCAACCCCAAAACCGGCGACACCGTGAAACTGACGGGCAAGTATGTTCCGCATTTCAAGCCGGGCAAGGAGTTGCGTGATCGTGTCAATGACAGTTTGCAGGCGGCAAAATAATTGCACTGCATTCTTAATTGTCACGGCAGAGGTTAGAATGAACGGCATGGCGAAAACCATGCCGTTTTTTTATGGGCGTCTATCACCCGTTTCTGCAGGAGATTTCCATGCGCTGGGTTTATCGTATCTTGTCGATAGTTGCATTGCTGGCTGGCGCCGGTCTCGGCGCCTGGTTTTATCTCGACAATATGCAGCCAGTTACTGTCGTATGGTTTGGTCATGCAGTAGACAATATACAGCTCGCGCTGTGGCTGCTGATCTTTTTTGCGGCGGGCACCTTGCTGGGGCTTTCAGTTAGTGGCGTGCAGGCCTTGCGTCATCAGATGCATCTGCAGATGCTGCGTCGTCAATTGAAAGCGGTTAAACAGAAATCTTCCGCCAAGGCGGTTGCACTGGAGTCTGCATGAGTCCGTCAGTGCCGCGTGTTGTTATCGCACTTGATTACAGTGATGCCGCGTCTGTATGGGCGCTGGTCGAAAAGTTGTCGCCGCAAGATTGTCGCCTGAAAGTGGGCAAGGAATTGTTTACCGCCTGTGGCCCGGATCTGGTGCGGCAACTGGTGGCAAAAGGTTTCGATGTTTTTCTCGATCTCAAGTTTCACGATATTCCCAATACCGTGGCAAAGGCTGTGAAGGCTGCGCGTGATCTCGGTGTGTGGATGGTCAATGTACATGCCTGTGGCGGTGTGCGCATGCTGGAAGCTGCGCGTGCGGCACTCACCGGGCCTGCAGATCCCTTGCTGATTGCTGTGACAGTGCTGACCAGCATGGAGGAGGCGGACTTGCAGCAGACAGGCATTGTGGCGCCGCTTGAGCAGCATATCGTTCATCTTGCGGGGCTTGCTGCAGCATCAGGGTTGGATGGCGTGGTGTGCTCGGCGCGTGAGGCGGCGATGCTGCGCCAGCAATTCGGCGCTGATTTCTGTCTGGTGACGCCTGGAATACGTCCGCAAGGATCGGCCGGTGATGATCAGCGACGTGTCGTAACGCCACAGGAAGCTTTGCGGCTGGGGAGTCATTATCTGGTGGTTGGCAGGCCTGTTACGCATGCTGCCGATCCCGCGGCGGCGCTGCAGGATATAAACAGGGAGCTTTCTCTGCTCTAGTGTTTTTCTCCATTTGTACGTAAATTCTTACAGCAAATGGCGATCTTGCTGACAGACAGTCGCCGCAGTGTCCGCAACAATTGCGCTTGCAGGGATGAACAACACAGCAAAGGAGCAATGCCATGCAATCACTTCGTACCATTCTATCCACCGCGCTGGTCGCCGGCAGTCTGTTGGCTGCACCGGTTTTCGCTGTCGAGACAAACAAGGCTGCTGATGCCGGCAAGCCCGTTGCGGCACAGTCAGTCGAATCGCGCGTTAACATCAACAGTGCCGACGCACAAACTCTCGCCGAGCGCCTGAACGGTGTGGGTCTGAAAAAAGCCCAGGCGATTGTCAGCTACCGGGAACAACACGGGCCTTTCAAGGCGGTGGATGAGCTTGTGAATGTGGCGGGAATCGGCGATGCCACGCTTGCCAAAAACCGCGATCTGATCAGTGTGAACTGACTTTTACTTTCTTCAATAAATCCTTGAAATCCCTGTATAAAACCCGGCATGTCCGGGTTTTTTTGTCTGTGTGTCTTATTTGACTTCAGCGGTTATTGGGCTAGACCGAAAGGGAAGAGTAGGGATTGCTGACAGGGGCCGTGCCCGCAGTGATCATTCCGTTGGCAGGAGTTGTTTGGCATGCCCATCATTATCGGTGTCGTTCTGGTTCTGGGATCCTGTATTACCGGATTCCTGTTGTCAGGGGGGAATCTGCTGGCTTTGTTTCAGCCTTTCGAGTTGCTGATCATCGGCGGCTCGGCTCTGGGAGCCATGGTGATTTCCAACCCGATGCACGTCACTGTTGGCGTGCTGAAATCCATGGGGCCACTGTTTGCAGGCCCGAAATACACCAAAACGTTTTATCTGGAATTGCTGGCACTGATGTTCCAGATTTTCAACAAGATGCGCAGGGAAGGCCTGATTGCCATTGAGGGTGATGTGGAGGATCCGCACAGCAGCGCAATCTTTTCCAATTATCCAGCGATCATGAAGGATCATCACGCGATTGAATTCATCTGCGACTACCTGCGCATTATGGTAGTTGGCGATATGTCTTCACACGAGCTGGAAAATCTGATGGATGTCGAGCTGGAGACGCATCATCACGAAGCGCATCTGGTGCCCGCAGCCATACAGGCTGTCGGTGATGGTTTACCGGGTTTCGGTATTGTCGCGGCTGTTATGGGCATCGTAATCACCATGGGCTCCTTAGGTGGGCCGCCGGAAGAATTGGGCCACCACGTGGGTGCGGCATTGGTGGGAACATTTCTGGGGATATTGCTGGCCTATGGTTTTGCGTCCCCGTTTTCTGCTGCGTTGGGTCACAAGGTTGCCGATGAGGGAAAATTTTACGAAGTGATCAAGGTGTGTCTGATCGCTTGTGTGAATGGTACTGCGCCAAAAATTGCTGTGGAATTTGGCAGGAAAACTATTCCGCATAAATCGCGGCCTTCGTTCGAGGAGTTGGAAGAGCGTGTCAAACAGGCCAAATAATTTTCGGGTGCTTTGCTGATGGCCAAGAAGGAAGGCGAACAGCCCATCATTATCAAGAAGGTCAAGAAGGGCGGGCACGGTCATCATGGCGGTGCCTGGAAAGTGGCGTTCGCCGATTTCACGACCGCGATGATGGCGTTTTTCCTGTTGATGTGGCTGCTGGGTTCCACTACCAAGCCACAACAGCAAGCAATTGCCGGCTATTTCAATAATCCTTCCAGCGCTTCACCCATTGGGCCCGGCGGATCATCGCCGGGTGTAATTCCGATGCAGGATGCCACCACGCCGCCACCTGCGGGGCAGATTGACAATCAAATGTCCGAGAGTCCACATAACGAAAATACTGCGCCATCTGAAAAGGAAAACAGCGAAGAGGCGCCAGAGGAAACGCCTGCCGAGAAAGAAAAGGAACGCGTCAGGCATGAAGAGCAGAAAAAGCTGGAAGCCCTTCAGGAAAAGCTGGAACAGGCACTGGAAAAAGAACAGGTTTTTTCATTGCTGAAAGATCAGGTGTTGATTGATATTACGCCGATGGGATTGCGCATACAGATTATCGACAAGGAAAACCGGCCCAGTTTCAATTCCGGAAGTGCACAGATCAATTTTTATACGGAAGAGGTGCTGGAGGCGTTGGCGCCCTTGATCGACAAGGTGCCGAATCGAATCAGTATTACCGGGCACACAGATGCGACTCCCTATGCTCAAGGTGCGCGATACACGAATTGGGAGCTGTCGGCAGATCGTGCCAATACAGCGCGTCGCGGGTTGATTGCAGGTGGCTATCCGGAAGAAAAAATTGCCAAAGTGGAAGGATTTGCCGCTTCTCTGCCTTTTGATGAGGAGGATGCCATGAATCCCATCAATCGCCGTATTGCTATCCTGCTGTTGAAAAAAGAAGTGGATGAGGGAATGCGTAAGGATGTCGGCATCAATGCAGAAAGATTTCTGCAGGATGGGAATCTGGAATGAATTTCAGTTTTCTGTCAGTTGCATGCGTCCAGCAGGGCCTGGATCTTGGTGGATGATTCTTCCAGTTCGCTGTCGCAGTCAGAGTCGGCAACAATGCCACCGCCGCCCCAGCAATAAATCTTCTCTCCCTGCAGCAACAGCGTGCGAATGGTGATATTACTGTCCATGGCGCCGTGTGCTGAAAAGCAGGCAATTGTGCCGCAATAAATGCTACGCTGGGCCGTTTCCAGGGCATCGATGATTTGCATGGCGCGCAACTTGGGAGCGCCGGTGATCGAGCCGCCGGGAAAACAGGCCTGCAATAAATCTGCGCCGTTCAGTTCGGGTTTGAGCTGGCCGCTGATGCTGCTGACAAGGTGATGCACATTGGCAAAACTTTGCAGTTCAAAGAGTTTTTCGGTTTTTACACTGCCAGTTTCGCAGACCTTGCCAAGATCGTTACGCAGCAAGTCCACGATCATCAGGTTCTCCGCCCGGTTTTTGGGGTCTGATGACAGCAATTCGGCGTTTTTTCTATCTTCGGCAGGATCGCTGTGGCGGGCTGCGGTTCCCTTGATGGGCTGAGTCACCACCCGGTGCTGAGTGTCCATCTGCAGAAAGCGTTCTGGTGAAAAGCTCAGGATTGTCGTGTCAGCTTCACCCAGTATCGGCAACAAGGTGCAGAATGGCGATGGCATGCGCTTGCGCAGTTGCAGGTAAATATCGATGGGGCTGTTGTTTATGCGTGCCTGAAAGCGTCTGGAGAAGTTGATCTGGTAACAATCGCCTGCTTGTATAAGATCCTGTATGGCAGAAAATTTTTCCTTGTACTGCGAAGCAGTCATGTCGCAGGAAAAAGCTTGCGACAAGCTAACGGACTTCGCTGATGGCGGAATGATTTCGTATTGCAGACTTGCAGTTTGTAACAAAGCAGGAAGCCGCTGCTGCAATTCGCTGTTGCAGTGCGGATGTATTACCAGCCAACTTTGTTTTTGTTGGTGATCCTGTATGCAGGCCCAACCATAAAAGCCGAACTGCATGCCCGGGATATTGATGTCGTCTGTCTCGTGACGACGGGTTTGCAGATATTCACGAGCAAGGTCGTAACTGCAATAACCGATCAGGCCTCCACAAAAAGGCAGGGCTTGCTTGATGCATTCCCGGTAATCGATGGCGGCATTTTCAATGTGATCCAGCAGATTGTGCAGGTTGGCGAAACTGTCGTTGACGAGTGGCAGTGAGGGGGGTTGCAGGCCATGCCAGCTGGCTTGCCCTCGCCGTGTTTGCAGCCAGTATTCGGGCGCGGCTGTCAGTATGTCAAAGCGGCCTCTGGGCGCAGTGTTGTGTGCTGCGTCGCAATCACTTTGCAGCATCACTGCCATTGGCAGTTGACAGGCAATGGTGTGAAAATAGCCGGCGCTGTCTGGCTGGTAAGGCAAGGTCAGAAGCTGTGGCGAAGGTGTATTAGGCGAATTCATTACAATGCTGATGCGCAAACTTCAATGACAAGTCGATGATGTGTCGGGTATAAGCTGAATGCGATTTTTTCCGCTGGAAAAACTGCACCGTCTGCACGATGGTTACCGTCGTGCCCTTGTGATCGAAGGGCGCAATCTACTCCTTTTCCAGCACGATGGCCAGATTCACATTATTGACAATTATTGTCCGCACGCCGGTGCACGTCTGGAGCGCGCCAGTATCAGCGGCTGTGAATTGCGCTGCCCCTGGCACGGCATCGCCTTTGATATCAATACTGGGCAGGCGGCAAGCTGTGGCCTGGCTTTGATAAAATATCCGCCCGTCTACCGCGAGCAAAGTGTAGGCATAGAGTTGCAATGAGGAGAGATGATTGATGACGATTTCCACCCCGGATTTGTGCGATGCCCACGAGCAGGAAGTGGTTGTACTGGAGCCCTTGTTTCGCAGTTACGGAGGCCGTCAGGCTTTTGGTGGCGAAGTGGTGACAGTCAAATGTTTCGAGGACAATTCGCGCGTAAAGGAGTTACTGGCGACGCCAGGTCACGGACGTGTGCTGGTTGTGGATGGCGGTGGATCACTGCGCCGTGCGTTGATGGGCGACATGATTGCCGAGAGTGCGGTCAGCAATGGTTGGGGTGGTGTGCTGATTTATGGTGCGGTGCGGGATGTCGAAGCTTTTGCGGCACTGGATCTCGGCGTGCAGGCGTTGGGAGCCATTCCGCTGAAAACCGACAGGCGCGGTTTGGGCGACGTCAATGTGCCGGTGCGCTTTGGTGGTGTGACCATCAAGCCCGGGGATTATCTGTATGCAGACAACAACGGTGTGATTGTTTCAGGCAAGGCCCTGCTGTAATCGCGGTTGTTTATGGTCACGGCTGGTTCTAATACGCCCGGCGCAGACAACGGGCGTTCAACGAATTGACAGGCTGCAGGCCTCACATTTTACATAGAGGTGATTGGGGTCATTCAGGTTCTGTATTTCCTGCAGGGCTTTCACTGCAGGTATTTGCGCCAGCAGCTTGAGTGCGCTACGCAGCTGTTGCGGCAGCAAGCTGCTGGAACTGAATGGTTGCAGCAGTGTTTCCATGGGACTTAATTCCGGTTCAATGAAATCCGTGTCGTAGTCTGTCAGTTTTGCCAGGCGTGCAGCTGCGCCGATGGCGTCATCGAGTCCGCCCAGCTGGTCGACCAGATCCAGTTGCCTGGCATGGCTGCCTGCCCACACTCTTCCCTGTGCAATATTGTCGATCGCTTCCGGCGTGCTATTGCGTCCGATGGCGACCAGACGCAGGAATTCCTGATAGGTGAACTCGACGCCCTGTTGTATGACGCGCGCAGCCATTGGATTCATAGGGCGATCCAGTTGCATCGCATCTGCCAGTACGGTGGTGCTGTAACCGTCGCTGTGCGCGCCCAGTTTGCTGAAGCTGTTCTCAAATGTCGGGATGACGCCAAATACGCCAATGGAGCCTGTGATTGTTACCGGTGATGCCCATATTTCATCAGCGCTGGCTGCAATCCAGTAGCCGCCGGAAGCCGCTACACCCCCCATCGAAGCCACCACGGGTTTGCCTGCAGCCTGCGTCGCCTCCAGTTCGTTGCGAATCAGCTCTGCCGCAAATGCGCTGCCGCCGGGGCTGTCGATGCGCAGCACAATGGCCGCGACATTGTCGTCTTCGCGCGCTGAGCGGATTTGTTCGATGAGTGATTCCGCCCCAGCAATGCCGGCTGGTTGGTAGCCTCCGGTTATTTCTCCTACGGCATGTATCACGGCAACACGGCGTTTCTGTTGCAGCAGCTTACCGGCTTCCTGACGGCTCCGCACATGCAGGTAATAATCTTCCGCTTTGACAATATTGGCGGGCGTGTTGCCGGCCAGTTCATCAATTTTTTTCTCGGTTTCGGTGCGTGTCGCCATCTCGTCAACCAGGCCATAATCGAGTGCCAGTGCGGCGGCATTGCCATCATGTGTTGTCAGCAACTGATCCTGTTGCTGTATAAACGTTTCTATGCTGCCGGGCTGCAGTTGGCGATGTGCTTCAACAGACTTGCAGTAGAAATGCCATTGCTCATCCATCCACTGCTGCAAGTTCTCGCGTGCGGGTGCAGACATGTCGTTGCGAACAAAGGGTTCGACAAAGGATTTGAACTCGCCGGCGCGAAAGATATGGACATTGATGGCCAACTTGTCGAGCATGTCCTTGATGTAGGTCTGGTAGGCGGCAAAGCCGAAAATCTGTACGCTGCCCATGGGATTCAAATAGATTTTATCGGCAGTGCTGGCCAGATAATATTGCGCCTGACTGAAGTTGTCGCCAATCGCAATCACTGGTTTTTTACTGTTCTTGAATTGCACGATTGCCTGTGCGAGTGCTTCCAGTTTATCGAGATCGCTGCCGGCGAGGTTGTCTGCCTTTATCACCAGCGCCTTGATGTGATCATCATGTGCCGCCCAGCGAATAGCAGAAGTGGCTTCGTGCAATACCGTTTCTGCTGGCTGCTCTTCCTGCGTGCTCAGCAAGGTATTGAGTGGCGCATCGTAACTACGTTGTTCGACAATGCTGGTGCCGGGTTCAAGATAGAGCACACTGTGTTCGGGGATAGGTGTTTCATTACCTGCCAGCCCCAATGCCACTGCCACTACAACGATTAGCGTCAACAGGTTGGTTATGACAAGGCGCAGCCAGCCCAGTGCGCGCCATGGCCAGACGAATAACATGTGAAATAGCTTCTTCATGGTGATCTTTATTCCGAAACGAGCTTGTCTGAGCGGATTTGCCAGCGAGCAAACAGCATTGAACTGCTAAACAGTAGAACAACAAGGAGAGAAAATAAAATATAAAGCGTGCGGTGTGTTGTGCCTGCGCTGAATCCGACATACATCAGAAAATAGAACAGTGACATGAAGCAAAGCCAGATGCCGCTGCGCGCCTGTCGCTGCAGCAGTCCACGCAGTGGTAATAACAGAGGCAGCGACTGGAAGAGCCACACTTGCCAATGCGGTGTCGCGCGCAACAGGAAATGATCGGCGCCGAGAATCAGCAGTAAAACCAGCCACAATGCCAGCGTGGTATTGCGCGCCATCACGGCCTGTCTGGGAAGCGTGTTTGTCGTCATCTTGTACTTAACCGGTTGGCAATGTCAGCTACGCGTTTGCCCAGTGCCTGACAGAGGGATGTTTCATCTTGTGTCAGTGTGGTGGTGTTGGCCCAGTGTGATGCGCCGTAAGGTGTGCCGCCACTGCTTGTGTGGTGCAGTGCGGCTTCCGTGTAGGGAATGCCGGTGATCAACATGCCGTGATGCAACAGTGGCAGCATCATGCTCAGCAGTGTGCTCTCTTGTCCGCCGTGTAGTGATGAGGTGGAGGTGAAAACCGCTGCCGGTTTTCCTGCCAGTGCGCCGGAAGCCCACAAGCCGGCAGTGCCGTCGAGGAAATATTTCAGTGCTGCAGCCATGTTGCCAAAGCGTGTCGGGCTGCCGAGGATCAAACCTGCACAGCTGCGCAAATCATCTTCACTGCAAAAAATGGCGCCTTGTTCCGGAATGCTGGATGCCGTTGCTTCGCACTCTGCGGAAACTGCGGGGACGGTGCGCAATCGCGCTTCCATTCCATTGACGAGTGCAACGCCGCGGGCAATTTGCTGAGCCATCGCCGCCGTGGCGCCGTGGCGACTGTAGTAAAGCACCAGAATGTAGGGGGCGTTCACAGTATCTCCAGAACTTTTTCTGGCGGTCTGGCGACAACGGCGCGCTTGCCGTGAATGACGATGGGGCGTTCTATCAGGCGCGGGTGAGCGCACATGGCATTCAGCAGCTGCAATTCACTGAGGGAGTCATCATCCAGTTCCAGCGAGCGATATTCATCTTCTCCCTTGCGCAACAGGTCGCGAGCACCCATTCCCAGTTTTCTCAGTACGGATTGCAGGGTTGCGACATCCGGTGGGTTTTCCAGGTAGAGAATGATATCGGGGTCGATACCGTTTTCTTCAAGCAGGTTCAGGGTTTGTCGGGATTTGGAGCAGCGAGGATTGTGGTAGATGGTTGTCATTGCTGTTACAGATTGTTAAGGTTAAATCGCCGTTACGATAACACAACTGTTCCACCAGCTGGGCAGTCATAACAATTCGGGCAAGGGGAGGAGATATCCATGCGCGCAATCCTGTTTTGTGTCATCAGTCTTTTATTTGTTGTCGCCTGCCAAAAGCAGGCGGAGCCAGTGGTTCTGGAATTGCAGGACGGCAATCTGCTGAAGTCGGAAGCATGGCAAGGGAAGTGGGTTTATATCAATTATTGGGCCGTCTGGTGCAAGCCATGCGCTGAAGAAATTCCGGAGTTGAATCGCTACGCAGCCAATACTGGCGATGCGGTTGTGTATGGCGTTAATTTTGATGGAGCCAAGGCCATCGTCTTGTCGGAGCAGGTCAATGCCTTGCGCATTGAATTTCCGGTGGTTGTCAGTGATATCCGCAAGGCATTTCCACACGAAGTACCGCAGGGGTTGCCGGCGACACTGGTGTTCAACCCGGAAGGCAAGCTGGTGGCAACGTTGCAGGGGCCGCAGACGGTTGCCAGCCTCAATGCTGCCCGCAATCGCTAGATCGGGGATTCAGCCGCCTAGGTAAGCGGCCTGGATGGAAGGGTCGTGCAGCAGGGTATGCGCTGGTCCTTCCAGCGTTATTTCGCCGTGTTCCATCACATAGGCGCGGTGGGCCAGTGCCAGTGCTGCGCGGGCATTCTGTTCCACCAGCAGCACACTGACGCCCTCTGCGTTGATGGTTTTGATTACGTCGAAAATTTTCTGCACCAACAAGGGTGCCAGCCCCATGCTTGGTTCATCGAGCAGCAGCAGTTGTGGGCGCGACAGCAGCGCGCGCGCCATGGCCAGCATCTGCTGTTCGCCGCCGGATAGTGTGCCCGCCATTTGATGGCTGCGCTCGGACAGGCGCGGGAACAGGAAAAATGCGTGTTCCAGATCCCGATGGATACCGGTGCGGTCGCGGCGGTGGTAAGCGCCGAGTTGCAGGTTTTCCATCACGGTCATCTCGGCAAAGACGCCGCGTCCTTCAGGTACCAGCGCCAGCCCCCGGCCCGCCATGCCATGCGCCGGGTGGCCGGTAATGTCCAGTCCCTTGAACTGCACGCAGCCGGCACTGGGTTGCAGCAAACTGACCACTGTTTTCAGTAGGCTGCTCTTGCCGGCGCCGTTGGCGCCGATCAGGCATACCATCTCGCCAGCGTGTACCTGCAGGGATGCGCGTCGCACAGCCTGTATGGCGCCGTAGTGTACGTCCAGATTCTCTACCTGCAGCAGCGGTGTCGTCATGCCGGCACCCCGCCGAGATAGGCTTCGATGACACGCGGATCTTTCTGGATGTCTGCGGGAACACCCTCGGCAATTTTTTCACCGTAATCGAGTACGGTGATGTAATCACAGATGCCCATGACCAGTTTCACGTCGTGTTCGATCAGCAGGACGTTGATGCGATCATCGCGCAGGCGTTGCAGCAACGACTGCAGCTGTGCGGTTTCGGAAGGATTCATGCCAGCGGCAGGTTCATCGAGTGCGAGCAGTTTCGGCTCAGTGGCTAGAGCGCGGGCAATTTCCAGACGGCGCTGATCGCCGTAGGACAATTCGCCTGCAGGACGATGGGCTTTGTTTTCCAATCCTACATATTCCAGCAGTTCGAGAGAGCGTGTGCGAATCCGCTGTTCTTCTCTGCGGGTTTTCGGGTTGCGCAGGATGGCGCCCAGGACGCCGGCACGGCTTTGTGTGTGTCGTCCCACCATGACATTTTCCAGTGCGCTCATGCTGCAAAACAGGCGGATATTCTGGAACGTGCGCGCAATGCCATGTTGCACAATACGATGGGGTGGCTGGTTGAGAATGTTGGTGCCGTTGAAGAAAATTTCGCCGTTGTCAGCTTGATACAAGCCGGTAATGACATTGAACAATGAAGTTTTTCCAGCGCCATTGGGGCCGATGATGCCGTAAATGCAATGCTCGGGAATGGTGAAGGAAACTGTATTCAGCGCATGCAGGCCGCCGAATTGCTTGCAGATATTTCTGGCTTCCAGCAGCGAGCTCATGATGCATCCGCACGAGGTGTTTTATGCGTGGCTGGCAACAGTCCTTGTGGCCGAAGCAACATGGTGGCGATCAATGCTGTGCCGAATAACAACATGCGCAGGTTTTCCGGATCAATCAGCGTGCGACCAAATAATTGTTGTTGTACCGGATTGGCAATACTGCGCAGCCATTCCGGTGTCAGTGTCAACAACACGGTGCCGAGGATCACCCCGGCGATATTGCCCATGCCGCCCAACACCACCATGCACAACACCATGATGGATTCCAGCAGCACAAAACTTTCCGGGCTCACAAATCCCTGAAAGCCCGCAAACAGACCGCCGGAAAGGCCGCCGAAAGAGGCGCCCATCGCAAATGCCAGCAGCTTGATGTTGCGTGTGTTGATGCCGCAGGCTTTCGCCGCCATTTCATTTTCGCGAATGGCCATCCATGCGCGACCGATACGCGAATCCTGCAGGCGGATGCAGCAGAAAATCACCAGTGCGCACAGGGCGAGAAAAAGATAGTAATAAAGATATGCGGTTGTAATGCGCATGCCGCCGACTGTGAACGGTGCCATGCTGATCAACGGATCAATCAGGTTGATGCCTTGCGGACCATTGGTGATATTGACGGGGCGATCCAGATTGTTGAGAAACAAACGCACGATTTCACCAAAACCCAGGGTGACAATGGCGAGATAATCGCCGCGCAAGCGCAGCGTAGGTGCGCCGAGAATGACGCCGAAACATCCTGCAATGACGGCGCCGATCGGCAGGATGATGAACGGCGAAAGATGGATGCCAAAGTGCGGCGAGGCCAGCCACGCATACACATAGGCGCCGATGGCATAGAACGCGATGTATCCGAGATCAAGCAGGCCGGCATAGCCAACGACAATGTTGAGCCCCAGCGCCAGCATGGCGTAGAGCAGTACGAAATCCAGTATGCGTACCCAGCTGTTGCCCAGTGTGGCGCCGGCCAGCAAAGGCAATGTTGCTGCGGCACAGAATACTGCGGCATATGCCAGCCAAATTTTTGCAGGCGTGTTTTTCATCAGGCGCGTTCAACAGCAGACCTGCCGAGCAGGCCGGAAGGTTTCAGCACTAACACGGCGACCAATACCAGAAACGCAAAAATATCCTGATAGTTGCTGCCGAGTACACCACCGGTGAGCGTGCCGAGATAACCGGCGCCCAGACTTTCTATCAAGCCGAGCAGCAATCCGCCAATGACGGCGCCGGCAAGATTGCCGATGCCGCCGAGCACGGCTGCCGAAAATGCTTTCAGTCCGAGTAGAAACCCCATGTAAGGATCAGCTTGTCCGTAATTGGCGGCAACCATAACGCCCGCAAGCGCACCGAGTGCAGAGCCGATGGCAAACGTGGCGGCGATGATGCGATCAACTGCAATGCCCATCAGTTGCGCTGCATCCGGATTCTGTGCCGTGGCACGCATCGCGCGTCCTAGAGATGTGCGATTGACCAGCAACCACAGACAGCCCAGTGTCAGTGCTGACAACAACACGATGGCTATTTTTACCGGGGTGACGGTTGCGCCCAGCAGTGCAAAATTTTCCGTAGGCAATATGTCGGGAAAGCGCTGGTAGCCGCGTCCCCAAACAGTCATCGCCAGGTTTTGTAGAACAATGGAAACGCCGATGGCGGTGATTAACGCAGCGAGTTTGGGAGCCGTGCGCAAAGGGCGATAGGCGACGCGTTCAATGGTCACGCCGAGCAGCATGCAGAAGGCAATTGCAAATGTCACCGCCGCGATCAATGCAAACACCGGAGGCCAGTGCAGGGCAGTGAGCAAAATGTTGAGTGCGGCGATGGCAATCATGGCGCCCATCATGGTGATTTCGCCGTGGGCAAAATTGATCAGGCCGAGTATGCCGTACACCATGGTGTAGCCGAGGGCAATCAGCGCGTAGACACTGCCGAGGATGATGCCGTTGGCGATTTGTTGCGCGAGCATGTCCATCGCGGCGTTAGTTTGAGCCTACCGTCTCGACAAATTTCCATTCGCCTTTTTCGGCCTGATACAGCGATACGGCGCTGTTGGCGAGATCACCTTTGGCATCAAAATGAATTTTCGCGGTCACGCCCTGATACTCCAGTTGTGCAAGTGCAGCTCGATACACTGCTGGATCAGTGCTGCCGGTTTTTTGCATGGCGGCGACTGCCATGCGCGTGGCGTCGTAGGCGTAAGGCGCATACAACTGTATGACGCCGAAGCGCGTTTCAAATTTTTGCTGGAAGGCCGCGCCGCCGCTCATGTTGGCAACCGGAATGCCGGGCAGTGAGCCGATGACGCCATCTGCATCATTGCCGAGCAGTTTGAGAAACTCGGCGGTGCGCAATCCGTCGCCGCCCATCAATTTCGCTTTCATGCCGAGTGCATGCATCTGCTTCAGCATCGGCGCGGCTTGTGCGTCCATACCGCCGTAAAACAGCAGTTCCGCATCAGTACCTTTGATGCTGGTCAGGATGGCATTGAAGTCGCTCGCCTTGTCACTGGTGTATTCGCGGCTGACAACTGTGGCACCCAGTTCTGCTGCGGTTTTGGCGAATACGTCGGCAAGACCCTGGCCGTAGGCGGTGCGGTCATCAATGATGGCGATTTTTTTCAGGCCGAGTTTTTCAATCGCGTAATGCGCGAGTTGCGCGCCTTGCTGGCTGTCGTTGGCCATCACGCGCATGGCGCCGGGAAAGCCCTGTGCGGTATAGGCAATGGCGGTGGCCGACGGTGAAATCTGCACTATGCCGTTGTCGTGATAAATCTTGGAGGCGGGAATGGATGTGCCTGAATTCATGTGGCCGATGACGACACTGACGCCGGCATCCACCAGCTTCTGCGCCACCTGGGTTGCTGTGCGTGGGTCTGCCATGTCGTCTTCCGAGAGCAGCTCGAAGTGCGCAGTCTTGTCGCCGATTTTCACGTTCTCACTGTTCAATTCGTCGACAGCCAGACGCACGGCGTTTTCATTGTCCTTGCCTAGGTGAGCCTGGGCGCCGGTCAGTGGGCCGGCATGGCCGATCTTCACTGTGAGTGCGGTCTGTGACGCGGTTGCTTGTGCCGTCTGGCTGGCAGGTTCCTGTTTGCTGCAGGCGCCCAGTGCGATCAAGGTAGACAGGGCAGTGATTCCGAACAGGCGAGCGGGGATACGGTACATGATGATTTCCTGAAACAGCGGCTGGCGCGATTATGCGGATGGGGACAGCAATGTCAAAGCCGTGAGGAAAATTTGCCGTAAACGGTGGCAATAAAGGGATTTTTTGATGAACTGGTCGGAGTGAGAGGATTCGAACCTCCGGCCCCTGCCTCCCGAAGACAGTGCTCTACCAAGCTGAGCTACACTCCGAAACCGTTGCGACAGGTGCAATGCCGTCGCGAGGCCGCGAATTATAACGGCAGTATCCGGCGATAACCACTCGTCGCTTACTAGCTGAGCAAAAATGCCGACTTTGTTTTCGAGGGTATTTTGCTGTTGATATATACAGTTCCAAGGGTGTATAAATGCGGTACTGTATTTATGAACAGGTTATGACTCATGCGCAAGATCATTCATTGTGATGCGGATTGCTTCTATGTGGCGGTGGAGGAGCGCGATGACCCGTCGCTGCGCGGGCGCCCGGTGGCTGTGGGCGGTGATGCGCGCCGGCGCGGCGTCATTGCCACCTGCAACTACGCAGCGCGTGCCTATGGTGTGCATTCTGCCATGCCAACGGCTGTCGCCCAGCGCCTGTGTCCGGAACTGGTACTGTTGCCGGGTAACATGGAGAAATATCGCGAGGCAGCGAAGCAGATGCGTGCCATTTTCCATCGCTTTACCGATGTGGTGGAGCCATTGTCACTGGACGAGGCTTATCTGGATGTCAGCGAAGCGCCTTTCTATAACGGCAGTGCCACCTTTATGGCCGAGGCCATACGCCAGCAGGTGGCACGTGAGCTGGGTATCACCGTATCTGCAGGTGTGGCGCCTAACAAGTTTCTGGCGAAGGTCGCTAGCGACTGGCTGAAGCCGGATGGCCTGTTCGTCCTGCCGCCGGCACGGCTGGAGAGTTTTGTGGCTGCACTGTCCGTGGCGCGCATTCCTGGCGTGGGCCCGGTCATGCTGCAGCGCTTGCAGGCACACGGTATCGAGACTTGCGGCCAGCTGCAGGCTTGCAGCAAACCGGAGTTGTATCGTTTTTTCGGGTCGATGAGCGAGCGCCTGTACGGCTTTGCGCGCGGTGAGGATGATCGCCCGGTGGTGGCGGCGCGCAGCCGGAAGTCACTCAGCGTCGAGCATACCTACGTCTTTGATTTGCCAGACCGGCAGACGGCCCGCGACCGTTTGCCGGTGCTGTATGACAAGCTGAAACAGCGTATGCAGGAGATTGGTCAGCACTATCGGGTCTTGTCGCCCTTCATCAAATTGAAGTTTTGTGATTTCACGTCGACTACACTGGAAAGGGGAAGCTTGCTGCCTTCGTTGCCAGCTTTTGCTTCGCTGCTGGATATGGCTTACCAGCGCGGGCAGAAACCGGTTCGTTTGATCGGAATCGGTGTAAATCTTGAGGATAACGGCGGGCAGATGCCCCTGTTTGGTTGAGTATTTGTTAAAGACATCGCATTTTGATCAATTCCCTGCATTATTCAGGCGCTTTAAGTTTACAGTTCTAAACTGATTGCGTAGGATCCACCGGCCTTCAATTCAGCAGTATGAGGTTTGCCATGTCTTTTCTTGATACCCCCGTCATTGTAGGCGTCTGCCTAGTCATCACTCTTATGCTGGTTTTCGTGATCACCTTGCTCGGTGGCGGCAACAGCAAAGCTGACAAGTGAGATAGCTGCGTCACCTGTGTTCTGCCACATGGCATCCGCGCCTGCAAAAGTCTTCTACACTGAAAACAGACTTTGCAGAGCAGCCGGATTGTTATGTCATCAGCGTTTATCGAAAAAAATAGCAACGACAACATCGGCAGTGCACAGCCGGTGCTGCCGATAGCCGTCAGACACATCCTTGAAGACCGTCAAGTTCAATATGACCTGCAGTCCATCCTGTCCGCAGGGCATAACTGCGGTCTCGACCAGCATTTCCGTGAATTGCGTGATGCCGGTGCCGCCCAGGCGGTATTGCTGCGTGATGCCCACGGTTTGGTACAGGTCATTATTCCTGCGGACTGTCTGCTCGACTTGCAACAACTGAATGCACAGCTGCAGCGTGACCTGCAAGGCCTACCGCCGCAGGAATTGCTCCATTTGCAGCAGCAACACCAGTTGTTCAGTTTGCCTGCGGTGCCGCAGGCCATGCCTGGCGTGTCGACGGTGGCAGACCAGCGTCTGCTGGAACGTGAATCCATATTGCTGGACAGTGGTGCTGCGGCGCTGCTGGTGCGTGTTGATCGCGATCTGCTACAACAGATTGGTGGCAGCAAGATGCGTTTCGGGCGTTTCACTGTGCCGCTGCAAGATATAAATCGTCAGGGTGGCATGTCGGATGAAGAATGTTTCGGCCGTGCGGTCGAGCGTTTTACCGGCAGGCGGGTGCAGAAGCGAATCGCTGAAACGCTGGAATTGCCGCCCTTGTCTGAAACGGCACAGCGCATCATCAAATTGTTGACGGATCCCGATGCCAGTATCGAGAAGCTGGCAGATATCGTGGAGAGCGATCCCAGTCTTGCCGCACAGGTCATGAGTTGGGCGCGCTCACCGTATTACCGCACCGGCCAGAATGTACAGAGCGTCAACGATGCGATCACCAAGGTGCTGGGTTTCGATCTGGTCTTGAATCTGGCGTTGGGTCTCTCCCTGTCGCGCACACTGCTATTGCCGGATGATGGCGTCAACGGCAGTCTGCCGTACTGGTATCAAGCCATTTATGTTGCCGCCGTGATGGAAGGGCTGGTGCGTGCCATTCCGGTTCGTCATCGTCCTAATATTGGCATCGCTTATTTATGCGGTCTGTTGCACAACTTCGGCTATCTGATTCTGGCAGCCGTATTTCCACCGCATTTCCAGATGGTTTGCCGTTACATGGAGGCCAACCCGCATCTTGGCCATCGTGAAATTGAAGAGTATCTGTTACAGGTTAACCGTGAACAGATGGCGAGTACCTTGTTGTCGCAGTGGCACATGCCGGATTCCATCAGCAAGGCTATTCGCCACCAGCATGATGCGCATTACAACAGCGAATACGCGAACTATGCCAACCTGCTCCATGTCGCCACGCGTCTGCTGCGCGAACGTGAATTTTGTGATGTGCCGCAGGAGCCTATTGAGCCAGCTGTGTACGAACGGCTGTATCTGGATCCGGAGAAGGCGCGAAGTGTGGTGGATGGTATGCTTGGTGCGGTAGAAGAACTGGAGCAGATGGCTGCGCACATCAAGCGTTAGTGTTTTTACCTGTTTGTCGTCCATAAAAAATCCCGCAACGCGGGATTTTTTATGGACAGGTATTGGTGTGGCTTATTTTTTTGCATCCAGCGCCTGATAGTAGTCCATCAGGATTTTTGCGACTTCCGGGCGCGAGAATTCAGGCGGTGGTGCAATGCCCTGGCCCAGCATCTGGCGCACTTTGGTGCCAGACAAATTGATGAAATCATCCGGTGTGTGATCTGGCGCTTCGCGCATCATCACCACGCGGTTCAGTTTTTTCGAGAAGGCGGTGTTGTCGGCGCGGAAGATCTCGATCTGCAATGCACCAGCAGGTACTTGCGTGTCAAAGATGGTTTGCGCATCAAACGGGCCGTAGTAATCGCCGACACCGGCGTGGTCGCGGCCGACGATCAGGTAGCTGGCGCCCATATTCTGGCGGAAGATCGCGTGCAGCACCGCTTCGCGCGGGCCGGCGTAGAGCATATCGAAACCGTAACCGCTGATCATCACAGTGTTGGCCGGGAAGTAGACGTCGACCATCTTGCGGATGGCGGCATCGCGCACATCGGCCGGGATGTCACCTTCTTTCAGTTTGCCGAGTAGCATGTGGATGACGATGCCGTCGGCACCCAGGCGTTCCTGCGCCATGCGGCACAGTTCTTCGTGCGCGCGGTGCATCGGATTGCGGGTTTGGAAGGCCACCACTTTTTTCCAGCCGCGCTCGGCAATCTCGTTGCGGATTTCGGTAGCGGTGCGGAAGGTGTCGGGAAATTCCTGCGGGAAATAGCTGTAGTTCAGTACCTGGATGCAACCGGAGACCAGTTTGTTACCGGCGCCAAGAAACACGCTGACGCCCGGGTGTTTTTCATCCAGCGTGCCGAAGATTTTTTCGGCCATGAAACGCATTTGCTCATCAGAAGCTTCTTCGATGGCCGAGACGTCCATCACCGCCAGTACCGGATTGCCTTCGACGTTGGGGTCGCGCAGGGCGATGCGTTTGGCGCCGGCAATGCCTGCAGTGTCTTTTACTACGTTGATGATGGGCACGGGCCAGAACAGGCCATCAGTCGTGTGCAGCTTTTCGGCAACCGACAGACTGTCTGCCAGATTCATGTAGCCGGTGAGCGGTGTGAAGTAGCCGGCGGCCAGCATCACGGCGTTGCCGGCAGCAGCAGAACTGATCAGCAGTGAAGGCAGTGTCTCTGCTTCAGCAGCCAGTTGCCCGCGTTGTGCGGCATCGGCGACGTAAAGTGGTTTCAGGGCATCGGTGCCGTGTGGCTTGATCATCAGGAAATTCTCCGGCTGTTAGGTGTCAGGGTCTGAAAAGTGGCGGCCATTATAGACGCGAGCTCAGGGTTTTAGCGCGGCCTGCTGTTACAATTGGGTCTGTAATTGCCACAGTCTCCCTCGCTGCATGAACATCCGAAAACTGCTCAAGGATTTCTTCTGGCCGGTCCTTGCCGGATTGGCCTTGGCCATGCTTTATCTGCAACATCAGTCACTGCAGCAGCAAAGACTGCAGGGAGTGACCGCGCCATTGCTGGATGGCCAGGTTACCGGAGAGGCTTCCGCGTTCTCCTATGCTGATGCCGTCGAGCGGGCGATGCCGGCCGTGGTCAGTATCTACACGCAGAAAGTGGTAGTCAGCCACCCTGTGTTGGAAAACCCGCTGCTCCAGCAGCTGCTGGCTCCCGGTCTGGCGCAACAGCATGTGGAAGGCTCTCTGGGCTCGGGTGTCATTGTGCGTGCGGATGGTTATGTATTGACCAACCTCCACGTGATTGCCAATGCCGAAGAGATTCAGGTCAGTCTGCACGATGGCCGCAGTGCCGATGCCAGTGTCGTCGGTATTGATCGTGAAACCGATCTGGCCGTGCTCAAGATTGATTTGCCTGACCTCAAAGTTATTGCTTTCGGTGACCCGCAGCGCTCGCGTATCGGGGATGTGGTGCTGGCCATCGGCAATCCTTTCGGTGTTGGCCAGACCGTGACGCAGGGCATTATTTCGGCTGCAGCCCGTTACGGGCTGGAGCTGAATATTCAGGAGAATTATCTGCAGACCGATGCGGCAATCAATCAGGGCAATTCCGGTGGCGCATTGGTGGACGCGCGAGGTTATCTGCTAGGCATCAATACGGCGATCGAGTCACCAACTGGTGGCTCCGTGGGCATCGGTTATGCCATTCCTGCCGATACGGCGCAAAAAGTGCTGAATGACATCATTGAGCAGGGCCATGTTATTCGTGGCTGGATAGGCATCGAGTCACGCCCATTGTTTGATTATGCCGCCCGGGCACTGGGGTTGGCCAAGGGGCAGGGACTGATCATCCAGACGCTTTACCGTAGTGGTCCGGCGCTCAAGGCAGGTTTACAGGCGGGTGATGTGATCACGCATTTTGACAATGAGCCGGCGATGGCGACGCGTGCCGGTATGAAGCGCATTGCACATGCGAGCCCCGGTGACAGGATAGAAGTCCGCTACTTGCGTTCCGGGCGCGTTGGCACAGCTACGGTGACAGTCGAAGCCAAACCCGCAGGTTAAGCCGGGAGCTTCAAGGGCATAGGTAGACCGGCAGCGATGAATGTTACCCGGTCGCAGCATTGTGCAAGCGCCTGATGCAGGCGACCGGCTTCATCGACAAAGCGACGAGACAGCGCATCAGCTGGCACGATGCCCATGCCGACTTCATTGCTGACAAAAATGATATCGCCGGACAATTGTGGCAAGCATGCCAGCAATGCCTCACGTTCACGCAGGAAAATAGTCTCGCCGGCCAGCATAATGTTGGTCAGCCATAGCGTGAGGCAATCCACCAGCACACAACGGCTTTCTCCAGCGTGTTTTTCCAGCGAAGCTGCCAGCGCGAGAGGCTCCTCTATCGTTACCCATGCCTCATCACGCCCTTGCCGGTGGTGGGCAATGCGCGCACGCATTTCGTCATCGAGTGCCTGCGCGGTGGCAATGTAGACCAGCGACTTGCCGGAAGCGAGCGCACTGTCTTCGGCAAACCGGCTTTTGCCGGAGCGTGCGCCGCCGAGGATCAGATGCTTCATTCTTTCAAGCGCTTGTACTTCATCCGCGTCGGCTGCTGATCACCCATGCGCGCCTTGTGATCGGCTTCGTACTCTGTGTAGGTGCCTTCAAAGAAAATGGCGCTGCTTTCGCCTTCGAAGGCGAGAATGTGTGTGCATACGCGATCGAGAAACCAGCGATCGTGCGAGATCACCATCGCGCAGCCGGGGAAGTTCACCAGTGCTTCTTCCAATGCGCGCAGGGTTTCGACGTCGAGATCGTTTGACGGTTCGTCGAGCAGCAGGAAGTTGCCGCCTTCTTTCAAGGTGCAGGCGAGCTGCAAACGGCCGCGTTCACCGCCGGACAATTCACCGACGCGTTTTTGCTGGTCGTTGCCCTTGAAATTGAAGCGGCCGAGATATGCGCGCGAGGGCACTTCATAGTTGCCGATCTTGATGATGTCGAGACCGTCGGAGACAGCCTCCCACACGGTTTTGTTGGCGTCGAGTTTTTCGCGCGATTGTTCAACAAAAGCGACTTTTACCGTTTCACCTAGGGTAATAGTCCCTTTGTCTGGTGTTTCCTGCCCGGTGATCATGCGGAACAGGGTGGATTTGCCGGCGCCATTGGGGCCGATGATGCCGACGATGGCGCCTTTCGGTACGGCGAATGACAAATCATCCACGAGTACGCGATCGCCAAACGACTTGCTGACATGATCCAGTTCCAGCACCTTGTCGCCCAAACGCGGTCCTGGTGGAATGTAGATTTCGTTGGTTTCGTTGCGCGCCTGGTATTCCTGCGAATTCATTTCTTCAAAGCGGGCGAGACGTGCCTTGTTCTTGGCGTGGCGGCCTTTCGGGTTCTGGCGTACCCACTCGAGTTCGCGCTCGATGGTTTTCTGGCGAGCACTTTCCGTGCGCTCTTCCTGTTTCAGGCGCGCTTCTTTCTGTTCCAGCCAAGAGGTGTAGTTGCCTTCGTACGGGATGCCGTGACCGCGGTCGAGTTCGAGGATCCAGCCGGCGGCGTTATCGAGGAAGTAGCGGTCGTGCGTGATGGCCACCACGGTGCCGGGGAATTCGACGAGGAAGTGTTCCAGCCAGGCGACCGATTCGGCATCCAGGTGGTTGGTGGGTTCGTCGAGCAACAGCATATCGGGGCGCGAGAGCAACAGACGGCACAAGGCCACGCGGCGGCGTTCACCACCGGAGAGTTTGGTGACGTCCGCATCCCACGGCGGCAGGCGCAAGGCATCGGCAGCGACTTCCATCTTGTGCTCAATGTTGTGGGCGTCCCAGGCCTGGATAATGTCTTCCAGTTGCGCCTGTTTTTTTGCCAGCGCGTCAAAGTCCGCGTTTTCTTCGGCATAAGCTGCGTATACGGCGTCCAGTTCCTTCAGGGCATTCAGTGGTTCTGCCAAGCCTTCCTCGACATTGCCGCGCACATCCTTTGCGGGGTCGAGTGCAGGCTCCTGTGACAGGTAGCCGATTTTCAGGTCGGGCATCGGGCGTGCTTCGCCGATGAAGTCGGTATCCACACCGGCCATGATTTTCAGCAAGGTGGATTTGCCGGAGCCGTTCAGGCCCAGCACGCCTATCTTTGCACCTGGGAAGAAGGAGAGAGAGATGTCCTTGAGTATTTCACGTTTCGGCGGCACAACCTTGCCGAGCCGGTTCATGGTGAAAACGTACTGCGCCATGGTTTTTTCTCACGCGGGGGAACTGGCGCGCAAGGTAACGGAATTGGCCTGATCAGCGCAACCAGCTTGTCAATGTTTGCCAGAGGCTACGATGTCTTGCTGGCGGTTTACCGACCACTGCCACGGTGGTGTTGTCACGCCCGCCGCTGGCCAGCGCTTCGCGCAACAAGTTGCGGGCAGCATCTTCGACCGTGCTGCTACTGGCCAGAATGGCAGAGATCTGGCTGTCTTCCAGTTCATCAGTGAGGCCGTCACTGCACAGTATCAGCCACTGCTTGTCCTGCCAATCGGCCTCGTAACAGTCGACATTGACGTCGGCAAGATCCAGCGATCCCAGGCATTGGGTAATGACGTTGCGATCCGGATGGGTATCGGCTTCGGAGGCAGTAATGGCGCCGGCCTGCACCAGCATCTGCACATAGGAGTGGTCCGTGGTCAGTTGCTGCAGTGTGCCGGTGTGCTCGCCTGTGCGCGTCCACAGATAGGCGCGACTGTCGCCCACCCAGGCAATCTGGTAGTGGCTACTGTCACTGTGAACCGCGACCACCGTGGAGCCCATGCCGCGTGCGCCCTTGCCGCGTTGTCCGGCCATCAGGATTGCCCTGTGTGCGCGCTGGATTGCCTCGGGTAGTGATGCGCCTTGGTTAATGCAGCTGGTAATCGTCTTTATAGTGATTTCGCTGGCAACTTCACCAGCTTCATGACCTCCCATACCGTCGGCCACTACCCATAAGCCGGCATCGGCATCGGCCAGGAAAGCGTCTTCATTGTTGTTGCGCACATTTCCGGTATGGGTCAGTGCGCAGTCGTTCCGTCCAGGCATGCGGTTTCCTGTGCTGCGAGAACCGCTGGCCATTGCTGGCGGGGCTTGCAGGTTGAGGGGCAGATTTTGTGGACTGCCCGGCAGTTTTCGTCCGGCTAATTTATTATAAAATCTGCCGGCCGTGTAGCACTCGATACTGTACCTTTGCATATTGGCCTGTCCTCGCGCAAAGTATTGCAGTTTTCGACGTCTCTCATTGCCCCATGATGCCTTTCATGGATGATTGTTGCTGTGAAATACCCCACAAATGTACCGGATGGAGATAGCTGTTTATGCTGAAATTGCGCTTTGCCAACAAGGAACACGGCGATGTCTGGCTGGTTGAGCCTTCTGTGCTGATTGGATCTGATACCGTTTGCCAGGTATTGCTTAAGCGCGATGGTATACAGACCCGACATCTGGAAATCCAGATCAAGGGCGATGCGCTGACGCTGGTGAATCTGGCCAATGACAAGGCGCTGACCGTCAATGGCCAGCTGTTTGACAAACAGACGACGCTGAAAGTCGGTGATGAAATCCAGTTGGCAGGCATGACTCTGGTAGTCGTGGATCCGAAAAGCGAACTCAAGCCGGCAGCGGAAGCGCCTTCCACTTCGGGCTGGGCGGTGCGCCCCAATCACAGCGCGTTAGCCAACAAGATCTACAGCATCAATGGCGACACCGTATTAGGGCGTTCCACCGAGTGTGACCTGAGTTTTTCCGTCACCCACCTGTCGCGCAAGCATGCACAGCTCTCCATCCTCAACGGGCAGCTGGTGGTGAAGGATCTGGGATCGGCCAACGGCACTTTCGTCAACGGCGAGCGTGTGCAAGAAGCCAAATTGCAGCGCGGTGACGAATTGCGTCTGGATACCCTGAGTTTTACGGTGATCGGCCCCGGCGGCGAAGCCGACAAGACCACTGTGCGTGCAGCGATTACGCCGCTGCAGGTGGCCAAGGCGGAAGCGCAGACGGCACCTGCGGCTGCAGTGAGTGCTGCGCAGGCCGAGCGACAGAAGCGCCGCGCGGCGGGTACGACAGCATTCCAGAAGGCGGTGTCTGCCAGCGAGGAAGCCAAGCAGGAAGCGACCAAATCGAAAATGAATGTCGTGATCGTCGCGGTGGCCTTGCTGGCTGTTGTGGCGGTGGTTGGCATCATCCTCTTCAAGTAAGACTCGCTCATGTCCACAGAAAAGTTGCTGGTGCTGTATGGCACCAGTGGCTGTCATTTGTGCGAGCTGGCTGAACAGCAGCTGTTGCCGTGGGTTGCGGCAGGCTGGCAAGTAGAGCTGGTGGATATTGCGGATGATGATCTGTTGCTCGAGCGGTTTTCAGTACTGATTCCTGTGCTTGAGGACGCGGTCAGCCAGCGCACATTGTGCTGGCCGTTTGATAGTGCCATGGTGGGAGACTTTCTTTCCGGGGATGCAAGCTGATGCTGCGCTGGATTGTCCTGTTGCTCATCGTGTTTTTTGTTGCGGGTCAACTGGCGCATTTGCGGCCTTCACGGCGCGACAAGCAGTTGCAGGCCATGCGTTCGACGGCAGCTCGCGCCGGGTTGGGGGTGCGGTTCTGGACGGCCCGCAGCAGTGGCTATGTATTGCGACAATTGCCGACAACCGCCTTCATGTACAGCTTGCCGTGGCCGAATCGCAGTCAGCGCGTCCAGCGCTGGGCGTTGTGGATGCAGGCCGACAATGGTGAAACAATTGTGCTGGCTGGCGAGCCACCAAAGCTGGCACAGGACTGGCTGAGTGCATTTCGCCAGCGCTACCCCTCGGCCTGGGCACTGTTGGAGTGTGGTGACAACGGGCTCGGTGTGTTGTGGCAAGAGCTGGGTAATGAACAGGATGTGCAGAGTCTGGCAGAGGCATTGGATCTGTTGCAGAAAAGCCTGCTGAAACCTGCTGCGGATCTACAGCGGGATTGATGCGATAACGGTACAATGCCGGCCTGATCAAAGACACAGGTTCCCGCGTGGCTACCCCCGCTAATACGAGCAACCGCCAGGAGAGGATAGGGCGTCGGCAGATGCCGCCACCGCCATCCCGGTCATCATCTCTGGTGCAGACTTCCCAGGTTAAAAAAGTACTGGCGCGCGGTGCGCGCGAGATAGGTTTGCTGTTGCTGGCCTGTTTCATTGTCTTTGTCATCCTTTCCTTGCTGTCCTACAGCAGCGCAGATCCCGGTTGGTCCAGCACGGCTGCGGTCGCCGAGTTTGACGGGCAGCTGCACAATCTGGGTGGCCGGCTCGGTGCCTGGCTGGCCGATGTGCTGTTCTCCCTGTTCGGTCGCCTCGCTTATCTGTTTCCGGTGTTGCTGGCGACTTACAGTGTGCTGCGATTCCGCGAGCGCCACCAACTGTTGCCATTCGATGCCACCATGCTGGCATTGCGCAGTGTTGGCCTGTTGCTGGCCATGGTTGCCGCCACCGGTATTTCTGCCCTGCAGTGGCCGGCCAGCGCCAGCAGCCAGCTGCCGTTTTCCAGCGGCGGTCTGATCGGTCAGGGTGTGGCGGAAGCAGCAGAGCATTTGCTGGGATTGCTGGGAGCCACATCGCTGTTGCTCACGGTTTTTCTTTTTGGCATTACCGTGTTCACGGATTTGTCGTGGTTGTGGCTGGTAGATGAAACCGGACGCCTCACCCTGCAGTTGATCGAAAAAATGCGGTTTTCGGTCAAAGATGTGCAGCGGGAGCGCGAAGAAAAACGCAGTGGCGATGATGCGCGCGAAGAGCGGGTGCGCGCGATGGAAGCGCACAAGCTGCGCATGTCGAGACGCAAGGCGCCGGCGCCGAAAATTGTCGAGCCGCCACCGGAAGTGGTAGAAAAATCGCAGCCGAGCAAGCGCGTTGTCAAGGAAAAACAGGCCAAGCTTTTTGTGGATGCTGAACCCGTTGCCGGTGATTTGCCCGCCATCGGTTTGCTGGAGCGCGCACGCGCCAGCGACAAGAAAGGCTATTCGCAGGAATCACTGGAGGCGATGTCGCGCCTGCTGGAAATCAAGCTGCTGGATTTCGGTGTCAGTGCGGAAGTGGTGTCGGTGCAGCCCGGCCCGGTGATCACGCGCTTTGAAATACAGCCCGCACCCGGTATCAAGGCCAGCCGCATTTCCGGTCTCGCCAAGGATCTGGCGCGTTCACTCGCCGTGATCAGTGTGCGTGTGGTGGAAGTTATTCCCGGCAAATCCTACGTCGGTATCGAAGTGCCGAATGAAGCGCGCGAAATTGTACGTCTGGGTGAAGTGCTGGCATCGGCCGCTTACGATGAATCGAAAAGTCCGCTGACACTGGCGCTCGGTCACGATATTTCCGGCAGTCCGGTGATGGCGGATCTCGCGAAAATGCCGCACTTGCTGGTGGCCGGTACTACAGGCTCGGGTAAATCAGTGGGCGTCAACACCATGCTGATGAGCCTGCTGTTCAAGGCTGGCCCTGACGACGTGCGCCTGATTCTGGTGGATCCGAAAATGCTGGAGCTGTCGGTTTACGAAGGTATTCCGCATTTGCTCACACCCGTGGTCACCGACATGAAAGATGCGGCGAACGCCTTGCGTTGGTCGGTCGGTGAAATGGAACGCCGTTACAAACTGATGGCGGCACTCGGTGTGCGCAACATCGCCGGTTACAACAAGAAAGTGCTGGATGCGAAAGCGGCAGGCGAGGCGATGACCGATCCGACGTGGCGACCGGATCCCACAGCGTTTGAGCCGATAGACCAGCAAAGCGCACCGCTGCTCGACAAGTTGCCGTACATCGTCATCGTCATCGACGAATTTGCCGACATGATGATGATTGTTGGTAAGAAAGTAGAGCAATTGATTGCGCGTATTGCGCAGAAAGCACGTGCGGCAGGCATTCACTTGATACTCGCCACGCAGCGGCCGTCGGTGGATGTCATCACCGGTCTGATCAAGGCCAATATTCCCACACGTATTGCCTTCCAGGTGTCATCCAAAATCGATTCGCGCACGATTATTGATCAAGGCGGTGCGGAACAGTTGCTGGGCCATGGTGACATGCTGTATCTCCCCGGCGGCAGTCCGGTACCCACGCGTGTACACGGTGCGTTTGTCGATGATCATGAAGTGCATGCAGTAGTGGAAGACTGGAAAAAACGCGGCGCGCCGAATTATCTCGATGAAATTCTTGACGAACAGAGTGGCGTATTCGTGCCCGGTTTCTCCAGCAGCGATGAAGACGGCGGCGAAGGTGGCGATCCGGAAAAGGACTTGCTGTACGACAAGGCTGTGGCGTTTGTGCTCGAGTCGCGCAAAGCTTCCATTTCTGCGGTGCAGCGCAAATTCCAGATCGGTTACAACCGCGCGGCGCGTCTGGTCGAGGCCATGGAGGCTGCCGGTGTGGTCAGCGCCATGAACAGCAATGGCAGCCGTGAAATTCTTTCACCCGCCGGTTCACGTTGAGGAAAACATGAAACGATTACTGCTTGCTTGCACAATGTGCCTAGGTTGTTCGCTGCTGTTGGTTTCTGCTGCGCAGGCAGATGCCGTCAATGACTTGCTGGCGATTCTCGAACCGGTAAAAGGCCTTACGGCAAACTTCAGTGAAGATACCCTCAACGCCCAGGGTGTTGTGCAACAGCACAACGAAGGCAAGCTGAAAGCGCAGGCGCCCAACCGTTTCTACTGGGAAACGGCCGAGCCGTACCCCCAGCAGATCATCACCGATGGCAAAACGCTGTGGGTTTACGATCCGGATTTGCAGCAGGTAGCCATCAAGCCTTTTGAAGAGAATTATGCAAAAACGCCGGCCATGTTGTTTGCCGGCAATGCACGCAGCATTGCACAACATTTTACGATTGAAGCACTCGCTGAGCCGCAGGCATTTCGCCTGCTGCCGAAAGACAGTGAAAAGGATCTGTTTGAATCGCTGGAGATGCGTTTCGACAAAGGCAAGCCTGTGAGCATGACCATACGCGATGCCATGCAGCAGACCACGACAATTTTTTTCAGCGATGTCACGATCAATGCAGTCATTGCCGACAGCCAGTTTCGCTTCGAAGTACCTGCCGGTGTGGAAGTGCTGAAAGCGAAAGGCCACTGAGACACGTCATGACGGACCTGTTCTCGAACACCACCTCCAGCGCCGCGCAGCCCCTGGCGGCGCGCCAGCGTCCGCAGACGCTGGATCGCTATGTCGGTCAGTCGCACCTGCTGGCACCCGGCAAGGCACTGAGAGAGGTAATCGAGAAAGGTCATCTGCACTCGATGATTTTCTGGGGGCCGCCGGGGGTGGGTAAAACCACGCTGGCGCGTTTGCTGGCGGCGCATGTCAATGTGCATTTCATTGCCATTTCTGCCGTGTTTGCCGGTGTGAAGGATATTCGTGCCGCGATGGACGAGGCGCGTGCCATGCGCGATCAGTGGCAGAAAAAAACCTTGCTGTTTGTCGATGAGGTGCATCGCTTCAACAAATCGCAACAGGATGCCTTTCTGCCTTATATTGAAGACGGCACGGTGATTTTTGTTGGTGCCACTACGGAAAATCCTTCGTTTGAGTTGAACAACGCCATTCTGTCCCGCTGCCGCGTCTATGTGCTGCAATCGCTGACCGAAGCGGAATTGCAGCAGGTAATCGAAAACGCCCTGATGTTTGATCCGGTGCTGCAAAAGCAACAGGTGCAGATCGACGATGATGCACGCGCCATCATGTTGCGCGCTGCACAGGGCGATGCACGCATGGCCCTGAATCTGCTGGAAATGGCGGTGGACATTGCTGATGCTGATGCAGCAGGTGGCGTGCGTATCAGCCATAGCACACTTGCGCATATCCTGCAGGGTAATATTCATCGCTTTGACAAGGGCGGCGAGATTTTTCACGACCAGATTTCTGCCCTGCACAAGGCGGTGCGTGGTTCCTCGCCTGATGCTGCTCTCTATTGGTGTCTGCGCATGCTTGATGGCGGCTGTGATCCACTCTATGTGGCGCGACGCGTGGTGCGCATGGCCAGTGAAGACATTGGCAATGCCGATCCGCGCGCACTGGAGATTGCGTTGAATGCCTGGCAGGTGGTGGAGCGGCTCGGCAGCCCGGAAAGTGAACTCACCTTGGCGCAGGCGGTGATCTACATGGCCTGCGCGCCGAAGAGCAATGCGGTGTACACGGCGTTCAATCAGGCGCGAAAATTGATTGCCGATGCACCCGCCTATGAAGTACCCATGCATATTCGCAATGCACCCACGGGCATGATGAAAAATCTGGGCTATGGCGAGGATTATCGCTATGCGCACGATTATCCGGATGCTTTTGTGCCCGGCGACAGCTATTTGCCGCCTGAACTGCATGACACGCAATTTTATGAACCGACAGCGCGCGGGCTGGAGTTGAAGATCGGTGAGAAGCTGCGCCATTTACGCGAGTTGAATCGTGGCAGCGATTGGCAGCGTTATTCGGGTAAGGGGAGGTCGATATGAATGCCGTCATGGTCGCCCTGGGTGGCGTGCTGGGTGCATTGTCGCGCTACGGCTTCATGGTGGTGTTTGCCGATCTCGCGCGCAAGACGGCATTTCCCTGGGTGATACTGGGTGTCAATGTGCTGGGCTCACTGCTGGCTGGTGTGGTCTTTGCGTTGGCGCACGAGCGGCAGTGGTTGACTGTGCCACAACAGCATCTGCTGTCAGTGGGGTTTCTCGGCGGCTTTACTACTTATTCGGCTTTTTCGGTAGACTGCGTGCGCTTGATGCTGGCCGGGCAGTGGCTGCTGGCCGGCAGTTATCTGTTGTCAACCACGCTGCTGTGTTTTGTTGCCACCGCTGCCGGTATCATGCTGGTGCGCATGCTTTAACATTAACCTTGTGTCAGTTTTTATTTTGTTCTGAGAGATTTTTATGCTGGATTCCAAATTACTGCGTCAGGATATCAATGCTGTTGCGGCCACGCTGGCCAAGCGCAATGGTTATGCACTGGATGTCGCCACCTTTGAGCGTCTGGAGAATCAGCGCAAGGAGCTGCAAGTGCGCTCCGAAAACCTGCAGGCAGAAAAAAACGGTTTGTCGAAAACCATCGGCAAGGCAAAGGCTAGTGGCGAGAATGCCGATGCCCTGATGGCGCAGGTCAACAGCATGGGGGAAGAGCTGGATGCACTGCAAGAAGAGCTGAAAAAAGTGCAGGCCGAGCTGGAGAACTTCCTGCTGCTGGTACCAAACACACCCGATGACAGCGTGCCGGCAGGCAAGGATGAAAATGACAACGTCGAAGTGCGCCGTGTTGGCGTGCCACGTTCATTTGACTATGCTGCGCGCGATCATGTCGATCTGGGTGAAACCCTGGGCATGCTGGATTTTGAAACAGCAGCCAAGATTACCGGTTCTCGTTTCGTGGTGATGAAAAATGGCCTGGCGCGCATGCACCGCGCGTTGATCCAGTTCATGCTGGATACGCACACGCAACAACATGGCTATCAGGAAGTGTATGCGCCGTACATGGTCAATGCCGATTCGCTGCGCGGCACCGGCCAGTTGCCAAAATTTGAAGAAGATTTGTTCAAACTCTCCGGCGAGCAGCAGTATTACTTGATTCCGACCGCCGAAGTGCCGGTCACCAACATCGTGCGCGACAGCATTCTCGAAGATAAAGAACTGCCGTTGAAACTGGTGTGCCACACGCCGTGTTTTCGCAGTGAGGCGGGTAGCTATGGCAGGGACACGCGCGGCATGATTCGCCAGCACCAATTTGAAAAAGTCGAACTGGTGCAGATGGTGCGCCCGCAGGATTCCATGGCAGCACTGGAAAGTTTGACGGCCGATGCGGAGAAAATCCTGCAGTTGCTGGAGCTGCCGTATCGCACCATCACCTTGTGCGGCGGTGACATGGGTTTCTCCAGCGCCAAGACCTACGACATCGAAGTGTGGTTGCCGGCACAAAATACCTACCGTGAAATATCTTCCTGCAGCAATTTCAAGGATTTCCAGGCGCGTCGCCTGCAGGCGCGCTGGCGCAATCCGGAAACCAAAAAACCGGAATTGCTGCACACACTGAATGGCTCTGGACTTGCCGTGGGTCGTACACTTGTGGCGATCATCGAGAACTACCAGAACGGCAACGGCTCCATCACGGTGCCGACGGTGTTGCGTGCGTATATGGGCGGTGTCGATATTATCCGCAAGGATTGACAGCGTCGTAATCACAGGAGCGCTGCATGAAGAGCTGGAATCTCGGGAAGTTTTTTTTGTCGGTGTCGGCACTGCTGGCTGTTATGGCCGCCGTGCCATCTTTCGCGCAGCAAGTCATCACTATTGACAGTGTTTCGTTCCCGGGGCCGGCGGCTGTTACGTTGACGGCCGTGCGTTATCGGCCTGCTTTTTACAGCGATGGCGATGGTTATTCTGCCGTCGTAATGATGCACGGCTGTTCCGGAATCTGGTCGGGAGGTGACCCTGCGGCTGTTAATGGCAATGGCTCGCCGAATCTCCAGAACCAGATTGAGAAATGGGGTTTGCAATTGGCAGCACAGGGCATAGTGGCTCTGGCGGTTGACAGTTTCACGGCGCGCAAGCCGGATGGTGTGGATCCGATTGCCTGGCAGGACCACTGTAGTGGTTCCCAATACGCGGATACGATCGATTCTTACACCACCCGCGTGCTGGACGCGCGCGCCGGCTGGGATTTTCTCGCTGCCGATGCTCGCATTGATGATACCCACATTGCTTTGCTGGGCTGGTCACACGGTGCTCAGGCTGCGATGGTGGAATCTGCTGTCACCGCGAGAGATGCCGACATTGCCCGTGCGGTGAATGATCACCGTTTTGTCAGTACGCTGCTGTTTTATCCGGGTTGTGGTAACAATCTCGGATTTGGTGGCGTCAACAACAGCTACTGGCGGCCGTTCCGTGATGTGATGCTGCATGTGGGGACGCTCGATAGTTTTCATAATAATTGTCAGAGCCGATTCGCTAATGCTGTCACGAACTACGCTGCTGTGGCGGATTCCGGTCATGCAGCTTTCTTCAGTAGCCATGCTGATGCAGAGCACAGCTTCGATGGTGAGTCGCAAACCTGGCCGGTGGCGTATTGTGGTGTTGATCTACCGTCAGGCGATGTGTGTGCGATGAATGCAGCAGACATCGATGGACTCGCATTCCTGCAGGCACATCTGGTGGATAATGACGGTGATGGTGTCTGGGATGCTGAAGATGCTTTCCCGGTTGACAGTCTGGAATGGCTGGATACAGATCACGATCTGGTTGGCAATAATACCGACCTGGATGACGACGATGACGGTGTGCCGGATTATCTTGATCCTGAACCTCTAAATGCAGCCAATGGCAGTGTCTGGCCTTTGGGCGGGCAACACAAAGGCGCGCGTGTCACTGAGCATCAGTCGGTGCAATGAGAACATACATGTCACTCGGTGAAAATACTGTTCGTACACCCTGTATCGGCGTTTGTTCCACCGGTATTGGCGATACCGTATGTCGTGGCTGCAAACGCTTTTCGCATGAAGTGATCAATTGGAACGCCTACAGTCAGGATGAGCGCCGTGCCGTGCTGGCGCGCATTGACGAGTTGTTGGCGCAGATTGTCGCGCGCTGGCTGTCGATTGACGATGCGGATGTACTGCGCGCACAGTTGCTGGCCCAGCAGATTGGCTTTGATGAGCAGCGCCAGCCTGCCAGCTGGATTGTGGAATTATTGAAGGCTGGTGCCAGCCAGATTGCCGAGCCGGCCGCGTACGGCCTGCGCTTGCAGATGGCCGGGCAGGGCATGGGTATGCGCCAACTGCGCGATGTGATCGAAAAAGAATTTTATGAATTGTCCTGCGCGCATTTTGAACGCTATTTTCAGCGCGCTCCCTTGTGATTTTTCATTCTAAGGTTTTGTATGCAGTTGCCGGTTGATATAACTCCCATCACCGATTTCCTCCTGTGTCGCACGCCACAAGCCTGGTTGGATCGCGCACTGCTGGAGCCGGAAATCTTGCTGATTGATCATGCCAACTGTGAAAAAAAGGCTGCGTCAACGGCGCTGGGTCTGATGTATCGTCATACGGATAAATATGATCTGCTGCAAAAGCTGTCTCGACTGGCGCGTGAAGAGCTGCGCCATTTTGAGCAGGTGGTGGCGATCATGAAGAAGCGCGGCGTGGAGTATGTGCATGTCACGGCGTCGCGTTATGCGGCCGGTCTGCATGAGCATGTGCCGAAGCGCGACCCGGAAAAACTCGTAGATACCTTGATACTGGGGGCTATCATCGAGGCTCGTTCCTGCGAGCGATTTGCGGCGCTGGCGCCCTGTCTGGATCCTGTGCTGCAGAAGTTCTACCTTTCATTGCTGCAGTCTGAGTCCCGTCACTTCATGGATTACCTGACCTTGGCGCGGCGTTATGCTGAGGGCAGTATTGATGATCGAGTGAGATTTTTTCTGGCCTGTGAGCGTGAATTAATTGAAAGCGCTGATGTTGAATTTCGATTCCACAGCGGGGTTCCACAGTAGTTTCAGGCGGTGGCTGTTTTTCGCGCGATCATGTCAAGCAGGTCGCCAATGCTTTCCATGCTGTCAAGCTCGCCAAGGCCGAAGCGAATCCTGTAGTGTTTTTCGATACTGGTGATGATTGAAATGTGAGCCAGTGAATCCCAGTTTTCAATGTCGCTGGCGCGTTGGTGGTCATTTAAAATCAGGGAGTTGTCGTCCAGTATGTCACGGCAAATTTCTTGTACGGTGTGGTTGATGTCAGCGCGTTTCATTGGGGGCTTTGTCATGAATGTGGATAAAGTGTCTCGGTATTGTAGGGGGAGTGTCAATGTTAAATTGCCAGCTGCTCTGCTCGGCATTTTCCTCCAATAAGCTGAAGCCTAGTGAAGGGTAAAAGTTGGCTACCATGCTGTTTTTGGCTGTCGGGCGATAGTAGCCTATCAGGTGGTGCAATTGCTGCTGCCTGGCTTGTGTGCACAGATATTCCAGCATCGCGAATTCCAGTCCGCGGTTCAGTACGCGGCAAGACATCAGCCAGAGGTGAATGTGCAGGTTGCACCCAATGATTTCGCCTGCGATAACGGATACCAGGCCATTGTCGCCAAATTTGTCCGCAAGGCGTGCGCTCTGGGTAATGTGCTTGGCACTGCAAGCCATTTTTTTTATATCTGCCAAGCTATGACGCTCGGTGGTGAGATTGAATTGATTGGTCTTGTTGGTGAGCTGTGCAATGCGTTCCAGATCGCGAGTGTCAAAGGAGTGGATATTGGCTGTCATTTGCAGTGAAGCCAGAAAGTCGTCATGGCTGGCAAAATGGTTCTGCTGCTCCAGGCGCGTCTGGTTGTCGCGGTATTGTTGTGCGCGCGAGATATCGGCAGCAGATAATGCAGCGGTTTCAAACAGTGCGGCCTGATCGAGAATACGAATAAAGTCGACAATGTTGTCGCCAACTTCAGGCACTCTGACGGCGGGTACATGCTGACGCACCATATCCCGCTCTACCGGGTTGTCATCCACGAACACCAGGCTGTCAATGCCAATTTGCAATTGACTGGCTATGGCTTGCAGGTTTTGCGGTTTGGGATCCCAGTTGGCACAAAAAGCAGCGAAATCATCTACCTGCAAGATACTTTGCGGGTGTGAAAAGCCCGCGCGCGCATTGCTGTCATCATTTTTGGAACAGGCTGCCAGCACAATGCCGCGCTCCTTCAGTTCCCGTGCGTAGCGTTGCATGTCGGCGTAGGCTTCGGCTGTGGCATTGTCCGTGCCTATGGTAATGCCGTCTGCACCGTCGTCACCTATCACGCCACCCCACAGGGTATTGTCCAGGTCGAGTACCAGGCATTTTTTACTCAATCCCCAAAGCGCAGCGCACATTGCAGCCAGCGAATGCGCGAGATGAGGAATTTGCTCAATGGCAAGCGCATATTTGTACAGGTACCAGTGCTGCGGATTGAACCAGTTGTCGATGCCGATTCGTGCAGACAGGTAATGAATATCGTGAATGTGAACGGCAGCGTTCTGCATGGCAGTATCGGCCAATGCTTCATTGAGTTTGGCTGTGAATCGGCTGCGGCCACGGTAATCCGAGCCGTCGAGATTTCCCAGTGGGCGATTCCAGGGTTCTTCAAAATTATTCTGGATGACAGGGCATCCCAAATGCTGGTGAATGCCGTGCCAGCTTGCCGTGAAGTGTTGTAGATTATCCTGCAAGAGCAAGTCAACGTCGGCGGTAGTGTCGGCTGCTCGTGGAAATTCGCTTATGTTTACACGAGTCGTGTGCAGGTAGACAACATCCGGTTTGAAGTTGAGCAGGGCTTGCGAAGGAAACAGGGCTTCCTGATAGAACTGGTTGTAGGGGCTTTGGTAAATGACGGGCTTGATGCCGCGTGCGAGCAAATGCAGCTCCAGCATGTCGGCCACTTCATCGGTGGTCGAGCCGCCCAAAATGGCGATACGTTTTTCCTGCAGGTTTTCAGTTTGCAGAAAGTCTCGCCGCAGTGATTTTTTTTTGCGAAGCCACTGCAGAGCATCAAAGGGGTAATCAAAATACTTATTCATGGCACCGGAATGTCTGTGTGTTGTTTCAGTGCATCGTGTACGGTTTTTATCAATACAGGATGTGATTCGCGGTAAACATCCAGTGCGATGTTGTCTGCTGTCAGTGTGGCGTTTACTGTCGCGGCTTGCAATAGTCTGCCGGTTTTACTGTGACCGGATTGTATCTCCTGCAGTACCATCTCGCCAAAGGCCGGGCTTGCATGGGCGCTGTCATTGAACCACTGTGATCGCACCCGGCTATCGTTGTCGAGCGCGATGTCTTCGCAGGTCTGTGGGTTGATGTTGGCATAATCCCACAGAGGAAATGGAGGCTGTCCCGCACGTTCTGCTTCTTCGGCGTTGATTCGTGTGAGCGTGTGTTTCCAGCGCTGGAATTCGGGCCAGAGACCTACTTCTTGCAAGGCGAGCAGGAGACTGACGTGCAACGGGGCAATCAGTAAGGTACTGCGCGTGTGGTTTGCATAGAGCATGCGCAAGTTCTGGCGATAATAAGACAATGGACCGCTGTCATCCGCTGGCAGTGTGTAACGATGTTCCGGTGCAGGAAGCCAATCATTGAAAACGGTTTTCCGCCAACTGTTTTCCATTATCGTGCGGTTTTTAATGCCGGGGGCTAATTGTTGTATCCATTGGCCGTTGCGATCCTGTATGAATGATCCGCGCTGTTTGCTGCCGATTTCCTTCTGTTTGCTGATCATGCGTATGCTGGCACGTGTGGTATCCCAGCTGACAAGGCTGGAAAGTATTTCGTTGGCGGCATGAAAAAAATAGGTGCTATTGGGGCGGTTTTCTACGGTGATTCGCAGGCGATTTTCAAAACTGCGGTCGGCTGCTGCGTGATTGTTGGGGTCGCTGCTGTTGAAGGCGAAGAACGGAAGTTCAAGAATAATTTGTTGGGGGGCAGGCTGGTTCGCAAATGCCTCCTGTAGTAAACGATGGTGGTGGTAGGCTGTGGCGCCACCAATGGCCAGATTGTAGGCCGGTTGCGGCAATTGCTCGGGGTTTAGTGCAACGCCTGCCTGTGAAGAGCCCAGAATAATACTGGTGGGTTTCTGTTGTCGTAGTTGATACGGTTTAAAGATCAGTTGCCTGTAATAATTTTCGGTGACCCATTCATTGATGCCTTTTATGGTAGGGCCATTAAACATCAAATATGGATTGATCAACGCATTGCTCATGCCAATGAGCAATAGCAAGCCTGCTGTGAACAGAACGCTGCGACGAAAGAAATAGCGAATGGCTGTGTCAGATGCAGCATGGTGATGGCTGTCGGGAGTGATATTGGGCTCAGTAGTCATCATGCTGTTCATCAAAACTGGAAGTAGACAAATTCGGCAGTTTGGTAAAACGCCATGATGGAAGTGGCAAGTGCGACAATAACCGCCAGTATCCAGGCGTTTGATGCTCGCCACTGCAGCCGGCTTTCCGGCAGGCGCAGTGCGCTGGAAGCATAAGGCGGTGAGCCCATCACCTGCTGCATACTGGGCAGAAACCATACCCATGCTTGCATGAATAACAGTACGGGCAGCAATTTTTGCAAGGGGGACAATGTGATACCCAATTGTCGGCAGATATCGTTGATGACAGGTTGGTGCAAGTGATGTGTCCAGGTAAAATTTTCAGTGCTGAACAGCAGGCTGTACATTTTCAATGCGCTGTTTATGTCGGAAGAGCGGAACAATACCATCGCCAGTGTTACCAGCAGATAGGTGATACCTGTCGACGCGATACGAAAGATTTCGCGCTGTGCCAGTGTGCGGGCAATGCGCAGTTTGCGCCAGCTGTGGTTGATAGCCAGCAATATGCCGTGCAGCAATCCCCAGGCGATGAACGTCCAGCCGGCGCCATGCCACAGACCGGAGATGCCCATGCTGATAATGGTGACCAGCATGGCTTTGCGGAAGCTGACGCCGCCCGGCGTGTTTCGCATTAACGGCGTATAGACGTAACTGGTGATAAAGCGGCTGAGTGTGATATGCCAGCGTTTCCAGAAATCAATGATGTTCGCTGATTTGAATGGCGACAGGAAATTCTGTGGCAGCGTGATGCCAAACAGCAAGGCGGTCCCGCAGGCAATATCGCAGTAGCCGGAAAAGTCAAAATAGACTTGCAGATTGAATGACAGTGCGCCTGCCCAGGCATCCAGTGTGCCCAGTGTGTCTGCGTGCGCGATGCCATTAAATACCTGCTCGGAATAATTGGCCAGCGTGTCCGCGAGAATGACTTTTTTGAACAGGCCAAAACTGATCACCGTGATGCCGATGGCCCATTGGCGCTGGCGTTCGCTGTCGCTGTGTCGGGTGAAGAACTGCGGGATCAACTCGCGATGATGCACAATGGGGCCGGCTAGCAGATGCGGAAAAAAACTCACAAAAAGCGTGTAGTGGTTGAGGCTGTATTCTTCGGTCATGCCTTCGTATGCATCAACCAGATAGGCAATCTGGTTGAACGTGAAGAAGGAGATGGCCAGCGGCAGGATGATGTCTGGCACGTGAAGCGTCGCGCTGAACAGAGTGTTGATGCTGTCGAGTGCAAAACCCGTGTATTTGAAATAGGCGAGCAAGCCCAGATTGAGCGCAATACCCACTGCCAGCCAGTATCGACCGCCAGTGGTGTTACTGCGTGCCGACAGGCATTTACCGAGATGGAAATTGCCGAGGATGGAGGCGAGCAGCAGTGGCAAATACGCCGGATTCCACCAGCCGTAAAAAAACAGCGAACAGGCATTGAGCCACAGCAGGGCCGGTTCCTGTCGTCCGCCACGCGTGAGCAGGCGATGCCCGGCACAGGCTATCGGCAGAAACAACAGCAGAAAGACATAGGAATTGAACAGCATCGAGCCGGTGTAATCCGTTGTTTTAAAGGTGAATCAGGCAGTGGCCGTTTACAGCAGGCTAGACTGTAACAGTGTTTTCGGGCTGGCAAAACCGCTATCCTTGCCGCCTTTCCCGTCACGTTCCCGATAGGGCATATCACAGAGGGCAGACAATGATTTTCCAGGGCAAAGCCATCACCGTATCCCAGCAGGCCGACGGCATCGCCGAGCTGGTGTTTGATCTCGCCGGCGAATCGGTCAACAAATTCAATGTTGCCACGCTGGATGAGTTGGCTCAGGCACTCACGGCACTCAAGGCGGCATCCGGCATCAAAGGCCTGGTGCTGGGCAGTGCCAAGGGCGTCTTCATCGTCGGTGCCGACATTACCGAATTCAACGGTGTTTTTTCGCGCGGTGACGAGGCCATTGCCGCGTATCTCGCGCGTGCACAGGCCATTTTCAGCGAACTCGAGGATTTGCCGTATCCGACCGTGGTGGCCATCAACGGCTACGCTCTCGGTGGCGGCTTCGAAGTCTGTCTGGCGTGTGATTACCGTGTCATGGCCGACAGCGCCAAAGTGGGCCTGCCGGAAACCAAGCTCGGCATCATTCCCGGATTTGGCGGTACGGTGCGCCTGCCGCGTGTGATCGGTGTCGATCACGCGGTGGAGTGGATTGCCGGTGCGGCAGAACAGAAGCCGGCCAATGCGCTGGCACTTGGCGCCGTGGATGCTGTGGTGGCGGGTGATCTGCTGCGTGATGCAGCGTTTGACCTGTGCCGGCAGGCAGCCAATGGTGTCTTTGACTACAAGGCGAAGCGTGCTGAAAAAACCGGGGCGCTGGGCCTGAACGATATTGAATTGATGATGGCATTCACCACCGGCAAATCCGTGGTGGCTGCGCAGGCGGGCAGGAATTTTCCGGCACCAATGGCTGCCGTGAATGCGATGGAGAAAGCCGGCAAGCTCGCACGCGATGCGGCAATGCAAGTGGAAATCGAAGCTTTTCTTTCCGTGGCGCGTTCGCCACAGGCTCAGGCCTTGATCGGCATTTTCCTGAATGATCAGCTGCTCGCCAAAACGGCAAAAAGCTGGGAGAAAAAAGCCGGCAAGAAAGTGGCACAGGCGGCGGTGCTCGGTGCCGGCATCATGGGCGGCGGCATCGCTTACCAATCTGCGTACAAAGGCACGCCGATTGTGATGAAAGATATTGCGCAAGCCGGTCTCGATCTCGGTCTCGGCGAAGCCAACAAATTGCTCACCAAGCAAGTCGAAAAAGGCCGCATGAAACCGGCGGCGATGGGCGACACACTGAATCGCATCGTGCCCACGCTGACCTATGATCCGGTCAAGACCGTCGACATCGTGGTGGAAGCTGTTGTTGAAAATCCGAAAGTGAAACAGGCTGTACTGGCTGAAGTGGAAAAATACGTGGCGGATGATGCGATTGTTGCGTCGAACACCTCCACCATTTCCATTTCCTTCCTCGCCGAGAGTCTGCAACGCCCGCAGAATTTCTGCGGCATGCATTTTTTCAATCCGGTGCACGCGATGCCTTTGGTGGAAGTTATTCGCGGCAAGAAAACCTCCGATGAAGCGATTGCGCGCACGGTGGCCTATGCGAACGCGATGGGCAAGAAGGCGATTGTGGTGAATGATTGCCCCGGCTTTCTCGTGAACCGTGTGTTGTTCCCGTATTTCGCCGGCTTTGTGCAGCTGGTGAAAGATGGCGCCGATTTCCAGCAGATCGACAGTGTGATGGAAAAATGGGGCTGGCCGATGGGCCCGGCTTATCTGTGCGATGTGGTCGGTATCGATACCTGCGTGCACGCGGCCGATGTATTGGCCGAAGGTTTTCCTGATCGTATGGGCAAGGTTGATTCGCAAGGAAACGCATTCAAAACCGCGCTGGAAGTGATGTACGAAGCCAAACGCCTCGGCCAGAAAAACAGCCTCGGTTTCTACAATTACGAGAAGGACAAGAAAGGCAAGCCGGTGAAAGTAGCGAAAGACGAAGTCTATGCGCTGCTGGCGCCGCACGTCGCTGTGCGTAAAGAATTCAGCGAGGAAGAAATCATCGCGCGCATGATGGTGCCGATGTGTACGGAAATGGCACGCTGCCTCGACGAGAAAATTGTCGATACGGCAGTCGAAGCCGATATGTCCTTGATCTACGGCCTGGGCTTTCCGGTATTCCGCGGCGGCGTCTGTCGCTGGATGGACACCATCGGCCTGAAAACCTTTGTCGAGATGGCGGACAAATTTGCTGCACTCGGCAAATTGTACGAAGCAACGGCCAGCCAGCGTTCTATGGCTACTGCCAACCAGAAATACTTTTCTTCAAATCAATCGGCTTAAGTGGGGGAGAGCGATATGACTACAGCAAAACCGGGCAGCGCTTTGAATCCACGCGATGCCGTAATTGTTGATTTCGCCCGTACACCGATGGCGCGTTCCAAAGACGGTGCGTTCCGCTTTCGTCGTGGCGACAATATTTCTGCCGAACTCGTCAACAAATTGCTTGACCGCAATCCGCAACTGGATCCGGCGACGATAGACGATGTGATCTGGGGTTGCGTCAACCAGACGAAAGAGCAGGGCTGGAACGTCGGCCGCATGATCAGTATGGTCACGCGCATTCCGTTCACGGTGCCGGCGCAAACCATCAACCGTCTGTGTGGTTCGTCGATGTCGGCACTGCATACCGCCGCCGCCAATATCGCCAGCAACAATGGTGATATTTTCCTGATCGGCGGCGTGGAGCACATGGGCCATGTGCCGATGGATTATGGTCTGGAGCCGAATCCGCAGGCGAGCAAGAAAGTCGCAAAAGCTGCAGGCATGATGGGCTTGACGGCAGAATACCTTGCCATCCTCCACGGCATCACACGCGAACAGCAGGATGCTTTTGCTATGCGTTCACATTTGCGCGCAGCGGCTGCACGCGCTGCTGGCGAATTCGACGCCGAGATCATCGCCATCGAAGGTCATGATGTAGACGGCAAGAAAATGCTGCTGACGCAGGATGAAACCATCCGCGCTGAAACGACGATGGAATCACTCGGCAAACTGAAACCAGCGTTCAATCCGAAAGGTGGTACCGTCACTGCCGGCACTGCGTCGCAAATTACTGATGGTGCCTCGTGTATGTTGGTAATGGCGGCAGAAACGGCGAAACAACTTGGCCTCAAACCGCGTGCACGCGTCATCGGCATGGCGGTGGCTGGTGTTGATCCGTCCATCATGGGTTATGGTCCTGTGCCTTCTACGGAAAAACTGTTGAAGCGCGCAGGCCTCACCCTGAACGACATCGACTACATCGAACTCAACGAAGCCTTTGCTGCACAATCGCTGGCGGTGATGAAAGGTCTGGGTCTGCTCGATAACTTTGATGACAAGGTCAACATCAAGGGCGGCGCGATTGCACTCGGTCATCCACTCGGCTGCTCCGGTTCGCGCATCACTGGCACCTTGCTGAATGTGCTGGAGCAAAAAGATGCAACCCTTGGTCTGGCGACGATGTGTATTGGCCTGGGGCAGGGGATTTCGACGGTGATTGAACGCATCAACTGATGCATGAACATCATCTCTATTTCCCTTGAGCAATCTTATCTGCCTGGCAAGCCGCTCTTGCCCTTGCTGGCAGCTTGCGAACATTCTCCTGAAGGAAAATTGCTGCGCGCCTGCGTGAGTGATCATCTGGAATTGTTTGAGCAATCCGCGCGTTCTTGTAGTTCAGTGGATATGCTGGCGGAAAAGCTGGGGCTGGCCATTCTCGATTTCTCGCTACCTTGGCGCCTGCAACCCGTACACATTGCCAAGCCCTGGGGGCAGGAGATCTGGTACACGGGCATCGAGGCGCGGGGTGTGTCGCGCGTGGTGAGTGCAAGCGGCAGCACGCCGCTGGACTGGGCGATTGCCGTAGCGCGCGAACAGGTGCTGGGCAATCACCTGACACCCAATCTGCTGAAAATTCTCGATCCGTTGCCGGACGAGGTTTACGGCGATCTCTATTTCGAATTGCATGAAGAAAAGCGCGAAGTGTACGTGGTCACGCATGTGGATGATCGCGCCTGGCCGGATGGCACAGGCGCCATCCGCTTCGGCTTTTGTGCGCAGAAGCGTGCGCAATACGCGAATGATGACGCATTTCTTGCTGCCTATCGCGCGGCAGTAAATGATTACCGGCATGTGCGGTGTGCGCTGGATGGGCAGATGGATGCCTTGCGTGAGCGTGACGGATTTTCTCGTCACGAGCCCGTGTCTGCGCAACAGACACGGCGCTGGCTGGCGGAACTGCCGCAAGATTTGCAAACGCAGGAAGCAACCCTGCGCGCGCAGATGGATGGTTTTACCGGCATCAAACCCTTGCGTGTCGGGGATGTGCTGGCCGTGCCCTTGCGCACGCCGCATGCACTGCAACACGGTGTGCGCACTGTCGAGTTCCAGACGCCGGTGTACGAACGCAAGATTCTATCTTTTGCGCAGAAGGTGTTGACGCAAGAACATTGGGATACGGATGAAGCCCTGGAGCTCGCGCAATTGCAGTTGCCGGAAACGGCAGCGTTTCCCGTGCTGCACGATGCAGACGCTGTGAAAATCGAACGCATTGTGCAGTTTGATGATTTTTCCGTACTGCGCATTTATCTGGAGCCACAGGCGCAGTGGCGCATTGAGCGTTCTGGTGATTACCGCTTGTTGATGGTGGTGCAGGGCGCTGTTCAGTGTGGTGATTTGTCGCTGCAGGCAGAGGAGGCCGTGTTGCTGCCTGCCGCATTGCAAACGGCAGTTTTACACAATGCCGGTGACACGCAGGCAGTGGTTTTGTTGGCCATGCCTTCCGGCAACTAGCGCGTTGCCTTCTTCAGTGTTCGGCAGAATCCAGCCAATCTTGCACGCATGAGATGGCGTTTTTCAGCTGTGTTTTGGGCAGGAACCAACGCAACACCACACCTTCGGGCGAAGGCATGGCCATCACGAAATGCATCGGTATCACGGTGGCCAGATCAAACCACAGTGGCGTGCTGCCAAAATTCATGTCGTACGCCGGAAATTTCGACCAGTTGTTCACCATCACGCCGCGCCCCTGCACGCAGGCTTGGGCAATGCGCGCCGAAAAACCGGTGAGATAACCCGCGCTGTTGTACTGCCCTTGCTGCAGTTTTTGTTGCATGAAGGCGAGGTGTTCGTGAATGTCTTCCAGGCGCAGTTGTTGCGCATCGCGGCGCAGTTGTTGTGCCAGTTGCGCCAATGGCGTTTTCAGCAGATGTGCGAGACTGGCGTGAGAAATCACGCTGTAGGCCATGTTGCCGGTGTAATGCGTGAGCTTGAGCTGCGGCCGGATGTTGATGACATTGGCCAGCGGGAAATCGTCTTCTGCTGCTGCGCCATTGTCGAGTGCAAGATGTGCCAGACACTGCCAGCTCATGGCCATCACCACATCCTGCGTGCTCACCCAATCGGGCGCGAGCTCTGCATTGGCGCGGTTTTTCAGGCTTTCGAGTGTTGCTTGCGGCAGCAAACACTGTGCGCTGTGATAGTGCTGCGCGTTGGCCATCTGTTGTTTGAAGAGTGAAACGGCGGGCACTTGCAAATCTTGCGGGACGCTTGCAGGTGAGATCCCGGCATCATGCAGGGTTTGCGCGCCATGGCGCATGAAGTCGCCGCCGATTACCGGTAAGGGGTTGTCATGAAAAGCATCCACCCAGCTTTGCATGAATTGCCAGTAGCCACTGCCATCGCACAGCGCATGCGAGTTGCAGGTGCCCAATGTCCAGTGCGCATTGTTGAAAATGCGAATCCTGATGGTGAAGACGGGGCCGCCGTCACCCGTGGTCTGGCCGATGGCTTCATCGCAGTACGGGCTGGGTAAACCGAGAGGCTGGTCGATGCCGAAATCCGGAATGTTTTCTGCGCAATGTTCAATGCTGAAACGCACGCCGCGATCATTGCGCAGCAGGCACAGTTGATTGTTCTCAATCGCAATCGTGGCGGAAAAGTCCGGCCACTGTGCAAGTGCTTGCGCGAGGCTTGATTGCAGTTTTTCGATATCGGGTGTGCCGGCGAAAAAAAATACGCGTCGCACCGGCATGTAACCCGAATTAAGATCCATGCCGGCCAAAGGCGTGGGTGGCAGTGTGCGGCCACCGTGTATCCACTCGCTGGTGTCAGTCATGTGCTTGATTCACGCCTGGTGCCCGGTATTGACGGGCAACGAAGCAATTTCACGGTTCAGAAAATTGAACAGATTCCATTCCAGACCTTCACTGATCACGGTGGCCTTTGGCGCATAGTCGAGAAAGGCTTTTACCAGAAAACGCACTTCGGTGCGTGCCACGTGCGCGCCCACGCAGTAGTGCATGCCGTGACCGAAAGACAACGCGTCTTTATTGTTGCGCGAGAATTCGCACTGCTCTGCTTGTGTAAATACGGCTGGGTCATTGTTCATGCCGGCAAAACTGAGTAAAACAGTTTGACCTTTCTTGATGGTGTGGCCCTGGAATTCGGTATCGCGCAGGCAGAAACGGTAGGCAAATTTTGCGCCGTGGGCAAAACGCACCAACTCTTCCACGGCGCTGTCAATCTGCTCGGGATGCGCGCGCAGCCATTCACGTTGTTCGTGCTGCGTGAGCAGGGCGTGCACAATCAATGTCAGTGTGAATGCGGTGGCGGTGGAGCCGGTAGTGATCAGCGCCATCAGCGTGTACATGATGTCGTAATCGGTGAGGCCGCCGATTTCATCGGCTGCCTTGAGAAAATCGCTGATCAGATCTTCGCCCGGATTTTCGCGTGCGCGTTCGACCAGTGCGCGCAATTCCGCCTGCATGAACACAGCACTCTGTTCCATGATCACGCGCTCTTCCGTGGTCACGGTGGGGTCGATCATGCGCGCGAGAATCTTGGAATGCTTGAGAAAGTCATCCTTGTTAGCCAGCAGGCGATCGACGCCAAAAATGGCGGAAATGACGGCGTAGGGAATCGGGTCGGCAATGGTTTTGGCGACATCGACCACGCCGGGTTTTGTCAGTTGTGGTTTGACAATCGCATCAATGGCGCTGTGGATTTGCTGTTCGATGCGGCGCAGCGCCGACGGGCTGAAGGCGCGCACCAGCAGTTTGCGGATGGCCGGGTGGCGCGTGTCATCGGTGAACGGGTTGTCGTCACGGAATTTCTGGCAGGTGGGATATTTTTCGGCAAATACTTCGGAGGCGTAGTTGCTCGAGAATTTGGGCGACATGTGGAAGTTGTCATGCATGAACAGCTGTTTGCACTGTTCATGGCCAGTGGCAATCCACAGCTGCATGCCTTCATCAAAAAACAGCGGCGCGTAATCACGCAGCGGCGTGGCAAAGCCGATAGGATTCTTGCAGATGGCTTCGCCGAAGATGTCGAGTGCGGGGGCATTACTCATAACGCATACTCCTGAGTGACAGTGAACCCCCGCGGTTAGCGGCGGTTTATTTTTTCAATTTGAAACCGGATTTGGTCCTGTCCCACACATTGCCCGTCAAACCTTTCTCGCGCAGTTTGTATTTCTGCACCTTGTTGGTGGGTGTGTAGGGAAGTTCGTTGACGAATTCAATGTAGCGCGGCACAAAGAAGTAGGGCGCATTGTTGTTGATGAAAGTGGCAAGCTCTTCGGCACTGACCTGCTGGCCCGGTTTCAGTACCACGTCGATCTTGAGTTCTGCTTCGCTCTGGATATGCTCGGAGGGAATGCCGAAACAGGCCACGGCGGCCACCGCCGGGTGCTGCATGACTGCGTGCTCGACTTGCAGTGAGGAAATGTTGCGGCCCTTGTCGCGGATGTAATCGCTTTTGCGATCGACAAAAAAGTAATCGTTGTCGGCATCGCGCACGCCGAGATCGCCGGTGCGGTACCACTCGCCGAAGTAAGCCTGGCTTGTCGCTTCCGGATTCTCAAAATAGCCGTTGAAAATCGCATAGGGACGCAACGGTTTCAGGCAGAATTCGCCCGGTGTGCCCGGAGGACATTCGTTGCCTTCGTCATCGCGGATACTGACTTCCACACCCGGCGCGAACGTGCCGAGACAATTCGGTTTCCATTCCTTGATGCCGTCTTCCAGGCAGCGCAGGATCAACGCGGCTTCGCTCTGGCCAAAGCCTTTCTGGATTTTCTGGATGCCGAAACGCTGCATGAAGGGTTTCACCAGATGCGGTGGCAGTGGAATCACGTTGGCATGGCGCAACGTGTTGTTGGCGTCATCCGCTGTTTCCGGTGCATTCCACAGGAACATGTGCATGGCGCCGAGTGTGGTGGTTTCGGTCGCGCCGTAATGCTTGATGCGATCCCAGAATTGCGATGCCGAGAAATGTTCATCCAGCGCCACCGGAATGCCGACAATCAGGGCGCGAAACACGCTGGTGATCCACGCGCCGGTGTTGTAGAGCGGCATGCAGTTGTAAACCACATCGCCCGGCTGCACGCCGAAATATTCCTTGGCACTTTCCGCCGCGTTGACCCACACGTTGTGCGGTTGCAACACGCCTTTTGATTTGCCGGTGGTGCCGGATGTCCACAAAATGGCGCTGGTGTCGCCGTAGTGAATGCCGGGGTCTGCCGGTTCGGCATCGGGCAATGCATCAAAGCTCGAGAGCGCAATGCTGTTGGCCGGCAGTGCAGCGTTGTCGATCGCTTTCACTACCAACGTGCCGTAATCGGCAGCTTGCAGTACTTCGGCGATGCGTGGAAATTTGTCGGTATCGGTAATCAGTATTTTGCTTTTGCTGTCGCGCACGGCTTCGGCCAGCCATTCGCCTTTGTAGTCGCCGTTGATGGGCACCCAGATCGCGCCCAGTTTGTTGACGGCGAACGCAGCAAAAATAAATTCCACACAACTGCGCATGAAAATGACAACGCGATCGCCTTTCTGCACGCCGAGATTTTTCAAGCCTGCTGCGTAGCGATTGACCGTGCTGTTCACTTCCTTGAACGAGTAGCTGCGATCATCGACGAGATAGCAGGGTGCATCCGGAATTGCTTGCGCCTGCAGCGTCAGGATGCGGCCAAGGGTGCGGTCTGCTGTGTTATCGAGTGGCAGGATGTTCATGCGCTGTCCTTCTGTGAGCGGTCTGCTTGCGCCGACTCACTCACTGAAGCTGCGGTCGGCATGGATGCTGATGGTACGGCCGACAAATTCCTCTTGCGTCATCTTTTGCAGAAGGGTCTTGTCGATACTGCGCGCTACAGTACGTGCTCCTTCAGGGGTGTCGCAATACGCAAAAGCGTGGGAGGGTTCCTCCTTATTGAAAACCACCGTATAACCTGCGATTCGGGCCGGGCCGGTGTACGTGCCTGTCACCGGCAGCGGGCGATCCGCCGCGGCGACCTGCGCGGTGATGTCATCAAAGCAATAGCCGTTCGGGTTGGGTTGGTTGGCAAAAATCGCCACCGCCTGTTTGCCGAAAATACCGCTGAGGTTGGAGGTCAGACCGTGGCGGGTGCCTTCACCAATGCGCAACACTTCCACCATACGCGCCACGCCGTCCAGAGCGCCGTGATTGTACGGACCACCGGCGAAAGCCATGGAGCCGGTGACGGACCACGGGCACACGCCGTCCAGCTGCAGGTCATAGGCAAACGATTGCACCGAAGACGGGAAGCAACTGTAGAGATCGGCGGCTTTGATGTCCCTGGCCGTAATGCCGGCCAGTTCGTAGGCGCGCCGGCCGCCCATTACGGTGCCGGGGTGGCTGTGCAGTTGTTTCTGCTCGGCCAGGCACACCACGTGGCGCGATTGCACGGCAGATACCGGGTAAATGAAGCGCGATTCGTCCAAGCCCAGCGCTTTCGCCTTTGCGTAGGAACACACCAGAATCGCCACCGCTTGGTTCACATTCCACTGGCTGTTGTGTTTCTTGGTGTAAGGAAAGGCGAGCATGGCGTTCTTGCCGCCTGCATTGCGAATCTCGTCTGCCGGCACCACATCCTGGTTCCAGGCGTGCGGGTTTCTTGCGGCAATGACGCTGAATTTGCTGTACAGCTCGGCAATCTCGTCGCGGTGGGCATCGACCGTGAGGCCTCGGCTGTGGCGAATGGCGGATTCGATCACCGCGAACAATTCCACCGGCATCATGATGCCGGCCTGTGATTCCACCTCGGTGGCGAACGGGTCTGGCGTGGGGTGATAGACATCCGGTGCCGGCGTGTCTTCGCCCTGTTCGGTATTGCTGACGGCGACGCCGGCAATCTTCGCCCGCAGTTCGCGGTACTTGGCTTCGCCGCCGGTGACGATGCCCATCTGCTGCTCGCCGGCGACAATGGCATCGAACAGGTTGAACAGCGGCGTGAGCTGCAGCACACCCAGATCGGCCAATACACTTTTTGCCTGCGGGCAGCCGACGGCATCGGCAATCAGCTTACCCGGGTTGCGGTACTGCCACATGCCCTGTTCGACGGAGATGGAATCCAGCTGGGCGAGCAGGGCCTCGTTGCCGGCATCGCGCGCCGCGTCGCGCACGGCGTTGATCATCAGGTGTACCGGTTCGCTTGAGCTCAGCGCATCGTCGTACTTTTCCTGGCAGAAGCCGACGCCGATGATGACGGGGGTATTGGGGGCTGGCTTTGACATGATCGGCTCCTCGCAAACAGGTATATCAATGTGCCTGTGTATACTGCAGTATATTTGAAGGGCTTGCAGCAGCTGACTGCTGCATTTAGGTAAAACTCGCAAAACGCCACGGGAGTAATGCATGAACGACCACGCACTGGCCAATCTGCTGCAACAACAACGTAAAGCCTTTATGGCAGATGGTGCCGTGAGCCTGGAGATGCGCAAGGACCGCTTGCGCCGCCTGTACCGGCTGGTGGGCGAGAACCAGCGTGCGATTGTGCAGGCCTGCTCTGAAGATTTCGGCAACCGTTCACTGCCGCAGAGCCAGATGGGTGAGATACTCGCGGTGATGCAGAACTGCGAGCACGCAATTAAAAATCTCAAGCGCTGGATGAAGCCGGAAAAACGCCCGGTGATGTTTCCACTGAATCTGATGGGAGCCAAGGCGCGTGTGGAATATGTGCCGAAGGGTGTGATAGGCGTGCTCGGCACCTGGAATTTTCCTGTCTATACCGCACTGTCGCCGGCTGCGGGCATACTCGCCGCCGGCAACCGCTGCATGCTGAAACTGTCTGAACTCAATCCGGCAACGTCTGCGTTGTTGCAAAAACTGCTGAACGATTATTTTGATCCCACGGAATTAACCGCCGTTACCGGTGGCCCGGAGGTGGGCGCAGCCTTTGCTGCCTTGCCGCTAGATCACATCATCTTCACCGGCGGCACTGGCATCGGCCGCCACATCCTGCAGGCGGCAGTGCAGAATCTCACGCCGTGCACGCTGGAACTCGGCGGCAAATCGCCAGTGATTGTCGGCCGCAGTTATGACACGGTGAAAGCTGCCGAACGCATCATGAGTGGCAAGCAATTGAACCAGGGGCAGGCCTGTCTGGCACCGGATTATGTATTCGTTGCACAGGAACAGCGGGAAACCTTCATCAACACCTGCGTCAGTTTCTACAGCCAGTTGTTCCCGACCATCAAGGACAACCCGGATTACAGTTCAGTGGTGAATGTACGCCATCAACAACGCCTGTTGAACTACATACGCGATGCGCGCGAGAAGGGCGCTCGCGTGGTGGAGATCAATCCTGCGAATGAAGATTTTTCACAACAGAAACCGGGTTTGCACAAGATTCCGATGACACTGATTGTTGACCCCACCGACGACATGTTGTGCATGCAAGAAGAATTGTTCGGCCCGCTGTTGTGCATCAAGAGCTACAGCGATGTGGAGGATTGCATCCACTATATCAACCATCGTCCGCGCCCGCTCGGGCTGTACTATTTTGGTGAAGACGCACACGAAGAACGCCGCGTGCTGGATAACACCATCAGCGGCGGCGTGACACTGAACGATGTGATGTTGCACACCAGTTGTGAGGATTTGCCTTTCGGCGGCATCGGCCATTCCGGTATGGGCGCCTATCACGGCCTCGACGGTTTCCGCACCTTCAGCCACGCGCGCGCGGTGTACAAGCAGACGAAACTGGACATCATGAAACTCTCCGGTATGTTGCCGCCGTATGGCGAAAAATGTCAGAAGCAATTGGACAAGTTGACGCAGGTAAAAAATATTTAATTGCAGGCCATGCGGCGCAGCCATTGCGCCAGCTCCTGTTCATCGAGCTTGCTCTGCGCGGCCTGGATAATCTTGTCCGCTGCTTCGATCACATCGTAAGTGGGTTCGATGCCATTCTGCACGAGGCAGATATCCATCACGGTAAACGCAGTACGTTTGTTGCCGTCATTGAAAACATGGCCCACTGCCAGCACCACGGCGTAGGTGGCAGCGAGATCGAACACGTCGCCGATCAAACCGTATTGCAGGCGGTTTTCCACACGTGCGAGCACCGAGTCCAGCGATTTGTTGCCGGCGAGCCCGGCGATTTCATTCGGGTTCAGTACAGCATCGTGCAAGGCCAGCACGGCATCCCGGCCGATCAACAGCAGTTCCATGGTGGCCTCACTTGTCCTTCAGGTAATCCAGAGCGGGTGCCAGGCGTTGTTTCTGTGCGGCAAAATGTTTCAGCGTGTCGTCGGCAGAGGCTTCGCGAACTTGCAAATCCTCCACCGCTCCCGCCGGCACAAAATACCCCACCACCTTGTTGCGGTTGAGCACGGCCACCGGCGTGTTGCCGGCCTTTTCCAGCACCTTGGCCGGGTCGCGCAGCTCGGTTAAGGAGACGGTCTTGTGGGTGAGCAGGTGTTCCATGGCGTGCCTCGCTACATATATACGGTTAAGTGTACATTTAAATGCCATTCTGGCAAGCTGCCTTGCGCCTGCCACACAAGGCCATCACGGCTGGAGGAAACCATGACACTGCACGAACAAACCTGCGAAGCCTGCCGCGCCGACGCCCCGCGCGTGAACGAGGAGGAGATGGCCGCACTGCTGCGCGAGATTCCCGCCTGGGCCGGGGTGGTGCATCACGGCGTGCTGCAAGTGGAGCGCGTGTTCACGTTTCGCAATTTTGCCGAGGCACTCGCGTTCACGAATCGCGTGGGAGAGATTGCCGAAGCCGCCGGCCACCACCCGGCCATGCTCACCGAGTGGGGCAGGGTGACGGTGCGCTGGTGGACGCACAAAATCCGTGGCCTGCACCGCAATGATTTTATTCTGGCGGCGAGGACAGATCACCTTTACGGCAATTGATGGTATTTCACTGAAACCACCTGATTTTGATTGGTTTCGATAGATTGCATCTGGCACACTCGCACGCTTGAACGCAGGATACTGCAGGGAGTTGCCGGCCGTGACGCCACCGCCCACAGACAAACTTGAAATCCAGACGCGCGCCGAGATTGATGCCAAACTCGCGGCTGCTGGTTGGGTGATTCAGGACAAGAAAGTCATCAATCTGCACGCAGGCCTTGGTGTAGCCGTCCGCGAGATGGATGCCGACACCGGCCCCGTTGAATTGGATTGATAATTTTTTTAAAAAATTGAGGAGGTTTTTCATGTCTGCATATTCAGTAAGGCTGTTCTATAGCTATAGTCACGCAGATGAAGGTTATAAAAAAGAAATGGAGAAATATCTTTCATTGTTTAGGCATGAAGGTTTGTTGGTTGAATGGTCAGATAGGAAGATTATCGCGGGTCAGGAATTGGATGAGAAAATAAAAGAGCAGTTAGATGTGGCGGATATAATCGTTTTTTTGGTAAGTATAGATTTTATAAATTCTGATGCTTGCCGATTTGAATGGGAGTATGCTAATCGGCTTGCGGTGAGCAGCAAAAAAACATTAATTTCCGTCATTGTCAGAGAATGTCCTTGGCTTGACTTTAGTACAATGAAAAAGAGATTGGCGCTTCCTTTGGATGGAAAGCCGATTTCGGCATGGGGTAGCTCGGATGAGGCTTGGTGTAGTGTCTATGAGGGAATAAAAAAAGCTGTTTCTGAGATAAGGAAATCTTTTTTATTGAAAGATGATTTCAGAAAAAGTCTTTCATTGCTTGAGTTCTGCTCTGGATCTGACAAGGAAGTGTACATTGATGATTTGTTTGTTTTTCCTAACATTGTTAGGTATTCGGAAAAGGCTGGAGATTCAATAGCTATAGTCAATAGTGCAGATGAAATATTGCGCCATAATAGAGTTATGGTGCATGGTGTTATGCAAAGCGGTAAATCTGTTTTACTTGGTCATGTTTTTTTGGAGGTTGTTAAGTCAGAATTTCAGGCGATATTTGTTGATCTTCATTCGATTTCAGCAAAAAAGCCCAGTGTTGATGTTTTAAAAAGGCTGTATTATGAGCAATATTCTGGTGATTTTGATTTGTGGTTAGAAAGAAAAAATAAGATAATAATTTTTGATGGATTGTCTAGAAAGGGAAACTCTGTTGACCATGTTAAATTCTTTGAGGGCTATTTTGAAAAAAGTATTGTTTCTGTGTCTAGTGAAGAATACGACGTATTTTTTTCTGATGACATTAGGCTTTCTCGTTATGCGGTCTTTGAGATAAAGCCGTTTACCCATGTTAAGCAAGAAAAGTTGATTAAAAAATAGCTTGAATTTAAAAAATCTGATGAGGTTTATGTAATTGATCATGGTGTTATTGATCGGGTTGAGAATGATATAAATTCAATTGTAATTAACAATAAAATCCTTCCAAGATATCCTTTTTTTATATTGTCAATTCTGCAGATGCATGAATCATTTATGCCGAGAGATGCGAAGGTAACGGCATATGGTCATTGCTATTATGCTCTGATTCTTGCGCATCTAATTAAGTCGGGTGTTCCGAATGATGATAATTCAATCTCCAGTTGCACAAAGTATGCCTCGCATTTGGCGTTTGAAATTTATAAGTATGACCCGGTCTCACTAACGCTGTGCGATGAAAGGTATGAGGAATTCAAGAGGTCTTATAAGGATAGGTTTATAATTGCTGATGGAATTATAAACAGGCTTCATGGCGAGTTTGGGTTGATTAAGTCTTTAAGTGGAGGGGCATATGCATTCTCTTTAGCGTACAGCTTCTATTATTTTCTTGGCCAATATTTGGCGTCAAACTACAGAGATTGTAAGGATTTAGTCAGCAATCTAATTGAGAGTAGTTATGTAAATAGCAACTCATTGATTTTGATATTTACAATCCATCATGCTGGCGATATGGAGATTATTGATGAAATACTTGCTCACACAATGTGTGCAATTGATGGTGTTCAGCCTGCCAGATTGGATCATGCTCAGACTGAAATTTTTGATGCGGTTCTTTCGCATTTCAAAGGCAGGGTGATTGAGCATGATGATGGGGTTGAAAAAGAGAGGGATAAGGAGAGGGAATTAAGAGATAGTTCAGAGTTGAAAGATTCTAATAATAAAAACAAATCTGATGATTTGTTTTTAAATCAAATATATCAGTGTCATAAGAATATGGATGTTCTTAGTCAGATTCTAAAAAACAAATACAGCATTCTAGAAAAAGATAAGGTATATGAAATTGTTGAAATAATCACTGATGCCGGTCTGAGGCTAGCTAATTTATTGCTTCCTGAGAGTTCTGATATTGAGGAGTTGATTCTGTATGTTCAAAAGGCTTATTTGGCTTCTGAAAGCTACAAGCCAAGCAAGCCAAAAGATCAGCAAATAAATGATATTAAAAGAATGACAATATTTAGAATATTTGTTTGGGTGATGAATAATATTGAGAAAACGGTTTCTGCAATTAATGGGCCTGAAATTAATGAAATAATTAATAGACTGAGAATTAATAAAAATACGCCGGCGCATGATTTGATATATTATTTTTATAGTATTGACACTGCGAATTTATTTGACATAAGTCATAAAAGGCTCCTTGTTGAAATTTTGGGAAGCCAAGACAAGGAAAACATAAATTTCATTCGAAAAATTCTATATATTAGAACCATGCATTATATGAAAACCCATTTGGTAAGGCACGACATCAAGCAGTCGGTGGAACATATGTTAAGATTAGAAGATAAGTAATAATTTTCTTATTGATAAAAAAGATGGGGTTTTATGAATAATTGATGTCAGGGTAATATGTAAGTGGCAGACGCTGAGCAATCACCATGAGCAAATGGGCATGACTGAAGAAAATGCGCTATTTTCCCTGTTGCCAGCGTGGCTTACGCTTTTCATTCGTGCCATCCCATTTCTGAAGAAATGCTTGCCGCAGCAGGAAACCATAGCCACCCGGTTTCTTTTGTTATTCGAACAGCATGGTATTTATCGTAACCAGATCCCGCGCCTGTTCGGCCACGGCTTGACCCTTGCCGATGTGCAGGATGCCGGCGCCTTGTTGCCCAGGCTGAGCGACGAATTGCTGGATGCTGCCTGTGAGCTGTTTGCCGTGCAGCGCGACTGGTTGGACGGCGCCAACCCGGCTGCTTATGCCATTCATGACTTTTACAAGCAACCCAAAGCTTTTCAGGATTTCATTGCGGATCTGAAACAGAAAAATGATGGTGTTTTTCTGCTTCATGTGGTGTTGCCGGAAAGATTATGCAAAGAAGATGATGCGCTGTTGGTACTGGCCGAACCAGTCAGTGTGGGAGACAGGGAAATCACGCGCTACCACCTGTGTGATGTCTGGCGTGTTGGTTATTGGAAATCCCGTGCCTATCTGGCGGCTTGTATTGCTATTGCACTGAAACAGGATGTTGTTGTACGGGGTTGCCGTGTTCCAGCCAAAACCGTAACGGCTTATGCGAGTGGTGAACGCCTGTTTTGCAGCAAGGAAGCGGAGGGCTTTGCCTTGCGCGGTCAGCGCTGGAACCCGGAAAGTTGGTTAAACGCCCCTGAAGCATTTCTAGAGGGTGTTGATCCTGAGCTGGAGGGTTTCGGCACGCGCGCTGCGCTCGGCTTGTGGCTGGAGCTTGCCGAAGCGGGCTGGATGGACACAGGGCTGGACAGTACATCGAGCGAAGCTTTTAAAAGGATGCAGGCTCAGGCTTGACTGTCGACCATCTTGTGCTCTAAGGTGTTTCTGATTTCGAAACAGAAAACACTGCCTATGGAACTCAAACCGCAAGACACACTGCTGGCCATTAAATACTGGGCGATACGCCGAGCCGGGCAGGCGGCTGGTGTGCGCGCAGTGGCCGAAGCTATTGGTGTTAGCCCCGGCGAAGTGAGTAAGGGTGCCAGGCGCCTGATCGCTGCGCGCTTGCTGGTGGAGCGCGAGGGTGGCATGTACGCTGAAACCGGCGCGCTCGTGGAATGGCTGGCATATGGCGTGCGCTATGCCTACCCGCCACACCAGGCCGGTTATGGTCGTGGCATGCCCACCGCCTGGAATTGCCCGCTGCTAAAATCGCCCATGGTGCCGCCCAGCCCGCCGCTGGTGTGGAAACAGGCAGGCGGTACCGAGGAAGGCATTTTGCTGCAGCCCCTGCACGATGCGGCTGCGTTTGCCGCCAGCCAGGATCCGTTGATGTACCAGACACTGGCGCTGGTGGATGCGGTGCGTGTGGGCAAACCGCGCGAGCTGGCCATTGCGCGTGACATGCTGAAGGATTGGCTCAAAGGGCAGGGCAGCGTATGAACAACAAGGATATGAATGTCATGCAGCTGGAAGCGGTGGCGAAGGCATTGGATGATTTGCTGCCGCAAGTGACATTTGTCGGAGGCTGCACCACCGCCTTGCTGGTGGATGAAGCCGCGCATTTTGGCGTGCGCGAAACTGACGACGTGGATGTCATTGTGGATGTGGCCTCGCGACTGGATTACCACCGGTTGAGTGAAAGCTTGCGGCAGCGAGGATTGCGCGAAGATCGTGATGGGCCGCTGTGTCGCTGGTTACTCAATGGCCCGGTTGGGGCACTAAAGCTGGACGTGATGCCGACGGATGCCAGTATTCTCGGCTTCAGTAATCGCTGGTACAACGATGCCATCCATGCTGCCGTGCCAGTGGCGCTACCTTCGGGTATGGTGATTCGTGTGATCACGCCGGCGTATTTTCTGGCGACAAAGTTTGAAGCGTTTGCGGGCCGAGGCAAGGGGGATTATTACAGCCATGATCTGGAAGATATTGTCTTCCTGCTTGAGAATCGCAATGGCTTGCTGGTCGAGTTGCTGAATGTCAGTGATGACATGAAGCACTACTTCGCGCAGCAAGCCCGTGGATTGCTGAATGATGATTTTCTCAATGTCCTGCCTGGATTGTTGAATGATGCTGCAGCGGCCAGCACAGTGACTCGCTTTCTAAAAATTATGAGTGAATGGGATAGAAGCTGCGCTGGAGGAATGAATACATGAGCAGACCTATAATTTCGGGCGCGATATGAAAACCCACTACATCCTCATCGATTACGAAAACGTCCCGGTCAAATCCCTCACGCTGTTGAAAGACAAGCCGTTTCGCGTCGGGGTATTTCTCGGCCCGAAAAACACGCGCCTCGCGACAGAATTTGTATTGGCCATGCGGGATCTCGGCTCTCAGGGCGATTACATCCAGCTCGAAGCCGGCGGGCCGAATGCGCTGGATTTCCATATCGCGTTTTATCTCGGGCGTTTTCTCGAAGCCAAAGCGGCAGACTGTTATCACATTATTTCCAAAGACAAGGGTTTTGATGCGCTGGTGGCGCATGTGAGCAAAACTGGCGTGCCGTGTGAGCGGGCAGATTCGATTGAAGCGATGTCTTGTTGGGCAAAGCCGGCAGTAGAGAAAACTGCAGTATCCAAACCGGCTGAACCGGCAGTGCCGGTGAAGGCAGTGGCAAAGCCTGCTACCAAAAAGAAAGCCGATGAGCTGGTAGCGTTAGTAGTGGCCAATTTGCACAAGCGCGCTACAGGCCGGCCGCGCACGGAAAAAACCTTGCGCTCCACGGTAAAAACCTTGATCGGCACGCAGTACTCCGACAAGGAGCTGGATGCCGTGCTGGCGCGCTTGCAGAAAAATGGTTACGTGACGATCAACGCAGGCAAGCTGGCGTATTGTGTTGACGGTGATGAATGAACGCCGATGATCTTCAGGCTGCGCTCAACACCACCATGCCCTTTGGCAAATACAAAGGCAGAAAGTTGATTGACCTACCCGAACCTTACTTGGTGTGGTTTCACCGCGAAGGATTTCCCAAGGGAAAACTCGGTGAGCAACTGGCGTTGATGTACGAAATAAAATTGAACGGATTGGAAAAATTGGTGCGGTAGGGGCACCCCTTGTGGGTGCCCCTATATCATCGCCAATCGAAACGAGGCCCCCGATTAAACATGAATTAAACAAGGGCACCCACAAGGGGTGCCCCTACAATGTACAATCATTCGGATTACACAAGGAATGTGTTATGCGATACCACAGGGATGCACACCATAGACGTTCGATTCGTTTGCGCGGATACGATTATTCGCAGCCAGGCGCGTATTTCATCACCGTGTGTACCCATCAACGCGCGCCGTTGTTTGGTGATGTGGTGAATGGTGTGATGGTGTTGAATGCGGCTGGTGCAATCGTGGATGCGATGTGGCGTGAAATGCCAAATCATTTTCCGCACGTGACCCTGGGCGAATACGTGGTGATGCCCAATCATCTTCACGGAATTGTGCACATCATGGCCGCGAATCCCGTAGGGGCACCCCTTGTGGGTGCCCCTGTATCAATTGTGGGTGCCCCTGTATCAATGCCCATCGAAACCGGGGCACCCACAAGGGGAGCCCCTACGAATTGTGACGTATCGGGTTGTGTTGGTGGGGCACCCACAAGGGGCGTCCCTACGGTGGGTGATGCGGTGGGTGCATTCAAATCGTTAACCACAAATGCGTATATTGATAGTGTCAGGCATGCAGGCTGGCAGCCATTTGATCGCAGATTGTGGCAGCGCAACTACTACGAACACATCATTCGCGATGAGGAATCGTATGAAAGGATTGCGGATTACATCCGCAACAATCCGCCACGCTGGCGGGAGGATGTGTATTGCTGCCAGCCTGGTGGGGCTGACAGCATACGGTCTTGATAATTAGAAACGGTCTTGATGATCAGTGGTGCTCTTTGCACTTGCCATGCTCGTCTTTTTCGCACTCGCCGTCATGGCCGCCTTCGTTGCTGCTCACAAAAGGTTTGCCGGCGATGTTGGCTACATTGGCTTGTGCCAGCGGGGCAGTCAATGTTGCGCCCAGCACGGCGATAGTCATGGCGGCCAACAGGGATTTTTTGCTGATGGAATGCATGGTAGTGTCCTCAATGGGTTCAATGGGCTGGCACTTGCCAGACAAAAATCAATCTAGTAGCCAATCGGGATTTTCGCCACTGTCAGCTTTTTGTTTGTCTGTGCATTTGCCAGCAACCCCACGGATCTGACACTTAAATTGTCAATCCTTGAACTCCGGCTTCCTGCCTTCCTTCCGTGCCTTGATTGCCTCCTCGAAGTTTTTCGTTGTCATGCGCACATACAACTGCGCATGGCCTTCGTGGTTCATGTGCGTGTGCAGATTGCTGGCTTGCAGACCTGACCACAGCATCTGCTTCGACAGCTCCACGCCGATGTGGCTGTGCTGCATGATCTGTTCGGCCATCGCAAAACTGGTGTCCATCAATTGCTCTGGCGCCACCACTTTGGAAACGATGCCGATGCGCTCGGCTTCTTCGGCACTGACGTCGCGGCCGGTGAGCATGATTTCAAAGGCGCGCGTGGAGCCGATGGCGCGGGGCAGGGTGTAGCTCAGGCCCAGTTCAGCCGAGGTGAGGCCGTTGTTGATGCCGGCGGCGCGGAAGATGGCGGTGTCGGCTGCGATGCGGATGTCGGTAATCATCGACAGGCAGAAACCACCACCAATGGCCGGGCCGTTGATGGCCGAGATCACCGGCTGGTGCATGGTCTGCACCGCGTGCATCACGTCGTCCAGCACTTTCATGGCGCGACGGGCGATACCGGGCATGGTGAGGCCGTCGAAAATGGAGAGATAGCCGGGGTCTTTGAGATCGGCGCCGGAGCAGAAGCCTTTGCCTTCGCCGGTGAGGATCACCACACGCGTGCTGTTGTCGAAACTGACCTCTTCCAGAGCCTCTTTCAAGGGCACCATGACGTCGAAGGCCATGGCATTCATGCGCTCCGGGCGGTTCATCTTGATCACGGCAATGCCGGGGCGGGATTTGTCGATGGTGACGAAGTCGGTCATGGGAAGGCTTCCGCTGTGGAAATCGAGGCCCGTGATAATACGCCCTGGCTGCTGTAGTAGGCATACGATGTTCTACAGAAGCCCGTCACTGGTCTGGCTTGTGTTACTTCGGGGAGTAGGGGGCATGTTAAGATTCGTCGCGTTTATCGGTTACCACAAGATCAGCAAACATAAGCACTGGATAGGATGCAGGAGAAATCAGCACATGCGTATGAGTTTCACAGGACGAGCGATCAAAGCACTTCTAGCCAGTGGATTGCTTGCTCTGGCGATTCCGGTTTTTGCCACTGCGGAGCCTGCCGTTGAACCCACTGCAGCGCCCAGCGGTGTGACGATGGGTTCCAGTGGTTTTAATGACATGCTGGGCAAGCAGATTCAGCCGGGCACCTTTGCTATCGAGTCACTGGACGACGGCACGTTTCGCCTCAACAACCAACTGCAAACGGTCTCGGCACATGTCACAACCGCGGGCGTGAAATTCGATTCCATCGGCAACAGTGCCGGCAAAGGTGGTTTTGGCCTGTCGTTGGCGCAGTGGGGCCGTGCGGGTGCGTTGCAGCAGGCGGCGTCTTCAAAAATCTATCGCGATGGCGATGCAGTGTTTCACACGCATGCCGGCGGCATTGCGGAAAAATTCAGTAATACCAGTGGTGGTATCCGGCAGGATTTTATTGTGCCGGTGAAGCCGCAAGGGGACGGCGAGCTGCATGTGCAACTGCAAATTTCAGGTGCAACGGTTGCAGAAAAAAATAATGGCGCGCTGATTCAGTTGGCCAGTGGTCGCCAGTTGACGTATGACCGTTTGAATGTGACCGACAGCAATGGCAAAACGATTGCGGCACAGATTCGTGTTGCAGCGAATAATGCGATTGATGTGAGTGTGGATGACAGTTCTGCGCAATATCCTTTGACGATTGATCCGACGGTGGGAGATGAGAATTGGGTGAGTATGGGAGGAGTTAGCGGTACAGACGGCATAGTGAGAGCTATCGCTACTAACGGCAGCGATGTGTATGTGGCGGGCTCATTTAGGGTTATTGGTCATGTGAAAGCTAATGGTATTGCTCGGTGGAATGGTTCTGGGTGGGAAGCCTTAGGAAGTGGGGTCGACTGCCAGCTAGCAGGTTGTAATTCTACAGTTGGCTTAATTGCGGCGTTGAGTATCGATGATGCAGGCATTGTGTATGCTGGAGGGGATTTTTCTCGCGCCGGTGGATCGCCTGCAAAGAATATTGCCAAGTGGAATGGGGTATCTTGGGCGCCTTTAAGTGAAGGAGTGTCTGGATGTGCGCGCAATTGCATTACGGCTATGCAGTTTGATCGCCATGGAGATTTATTTGTTGGTGGTGCTTTTTCAGGCTATTTAGCCAAATGGAATGGTGTCATGTGGTCTAGTATCATATCTGGTGGTTCTTGGAATGGTTGTGATTGGAATTACTGTGTATCCTCATTGGTTTTTGATGATGCTAATGCACTGTTTGTCGGCGGTATATTTACAACCATTTCAGGTGTTTCAGCAAATCGAGTTGCAAAATGGGATGGCGAAACTTGGCAATCAGTTGGCGCAGGGGTTTCCGGTAATGTTTATGCTTTGTCATATAGAGATGGCTTTTTGTATGCTGGTGGTACTTTTGCGTTGTCAGGTGGGTTAACTGTAAACAATGTTGCTGTTTACGATGGTTCGTCATGGAGTGGTTTGGGTTCGGGAGTCAATGGCTCTGTTCAATGTATCGCATTCGATAAAAATGGTGTGCTGCATGTCGGCGGAAATTTTTCGAATGCATCGGTTCTCTATAAATGGAGTGGCGTTTCATGGTTAAGTATTGCTACGCCCCCGTCTGGAGGTGGAGTCATATATACAGTTGCTTTTGATTACTCGGGCAGTATTTATGTTGGAGGCGGATTTGTTGGTATTGCCTCTCTGTCAACGAATAATTTGGCTAAGTTTGATGGCGCAATCTGGCGCGATGTAACAGGTTACACGGCTCCCAATACTAGGCTTCCTGATCCCAATTACAATGGTTTTCTCACGTATGCTAATAATGGTGGCGTGATCTATTCGGTGGGCTCAGATGCTTTTGTGACTAACAGAATTGTAAAGTGGGATGGCGTGTCTTGGAGTGTTTTGAGCGGCCATGTGTCTTATATCAATGTGATGGCTGTGGATAATGCCGGTGTTCTTTATGTTGGTGGCGGATTTACAGATATTGATGGTGTGACAGTAAATCGTATTGCCAAGTGGACTGGAGTCGAATGGCAGGCCTTGGGAGCAGGTCTTGATGGGGCCGTAAGAGCAATAGCATTTGATAGTTCGAATAATGTCTTTGTCGGCGGTGATTTTATTAAGGCGGGGGGAATAACTGTTAATCGGCTTGCAAAGTGGAATGGCGTTGCTTGGAGCGCCCTGGGAAGTGGGGCGAATGGCTCTGTTAATGCGTTGAGGTTTGACAGCAACCAGAATTTATATGCAGGTGGAACATTTTCTGCTATTGGTGGCATTGCTGCCCAAAATGTTGCTAGGTGGGATGGTGTTTCTTGGTTTTCCGTTGCTCACGGGATTAGTGGTGCTTCACAGATACAGTTGCTTGGAGTATCCAATAGTCAAAAAATTTACGTTGCTGTCAGCTATCCATCTATCGGCAGAAGAGAAATAAAATTTTACGAAAATGCTCAGTGGTTATCGATTGGATATTTAAATTTTGCACTCGCCAGTGTAACTATATCCTCATCGGTTTTTGATCACGAAGACTCTCTCTATATTGGAGGGGAATTTGATTCCGCTGGCGGAATTTCTACAAGAGGCCTTGCGAAATGGAATGGTGTTTCTTGGTCTGCTTTAGGAGGTTCGGTTTCTTTGGATTACGATTATCCAAAGGTAAGAGGTTTGGCTGTGGATGAGCATGGAGATGTGCTTGTCGCTGGCTATTTTATGTATGCAGGCGTTACGGTTTCGCCTGCGCTTGCAAAGTGGAGTGTCGTGGATTCAGACGGCGATCACTGGCAAGATTACGAAGATGCTTTTCCTCTTGATCCGACAGAATGGAAGGAATCTGATAGCGATAAAGTGCCAGATCGTTTAGATAATTGCCCAAATATCACTAATCCAGATCAAGCCGATATGGATCACGATGGGATCGGCGATGTTTGTGACTCAGACATAGACGGTGATGGTGTTGCCAATGCACAAGATGCCTTTCCGAGTGATGCGGCAGAATGGGCGGACACTGACCATGACGGTATAGGCGACAACACTGATCCCGATATTGATGGTGATGGCATTGCTAACGCGCAGGATGCTTTCCCTCTCAATGCCAATGAATGGTTAGATGGTGATGGTGATGGCTCAGGTAATAATGGTGACAATTGTCCTGAGTTGGCTAATCCGACTCAGTCTGATGTTGATCACGATGGTTTGGGCGATGCCTGTGATCCTGATGCAGATAATGACGGTATCGTCAATGCACAAGATGCATTTCCATTAGACGCAGCTGCATGGCTGGATACCGATGGCGATGGCTTCCCGGATCAGGTTTTTTCGCTTAGCGACAACTTTGAAACCGGTAATTTAACCAAGCTGCCGTGGAGTTCATTTGGCGATAGCATGTGGTCTGTATCTTCAACCAACAAACAAGCTGGCAACTTCGCCGCTCGCTCGGGTGATGTTGAATACGGCCAGTATTCCGGTTTGAGGCTGACCATCGACACAGGTGAGCAAGTGTCTTTCTATCTTGCAATCACGGAGCAGAATTGTGGCAATTCGTGGCTGGATTTTTATGTTGACGGAATGTTTATGAATGAGTGGTATGACTGGTCTTGTTCAGGTATTCCCTGGCAGCAATACACCACCGCATTGACGCCGGGCACACATACCTTTGAGTGGTATTACACCTCATACGACCCTGTTGGCAGCGTGGCATGGTTGGACGATTTCAATCTAGGTTCATCGCTAGTCGCGGACAATTGCCCGCTGTTAGCCAATGCCGATCAAGCCGACATGGATTTCGATGGCATGGGTGATGTCTGTGATGTGGATGCCGACGGCGATGGCATTGCCAATTACATCGACGCTGATTCGCTGAATGCAGCCATCAATACTGAAGTAAGTTTGCCCGTGAATAGTGGCTATAAGGGGTCATCGGTTCGCGAGAATACTCATCGGCCTTAGTTTCGGAGATAGTGATCAGGGGCGGCCCATTGTGGGGCCGCCCCCAGCGTTATAGCTCTCTAATCTCAAGTGCCCAGTCAATGTAATTGCGTACTATGAAGTACCTGCTTTCTGAGGCCGAAGCAGCCGATCTCCTGTAAATTTGCTACAAGCCCGTTGTATTGCATGCCATACTTCAACTTTGCTAGCCAAACGCCTGAAATAGCAGGGCTGGCGGCCTGAATTGCGAGGGGGGATCCATGAGAAAGACCAAGATTATCTGCACCATCGGCCCGGTGACCGAATCCTACGACATGCTGAAGAAAATGGCCGAGGCGGGCATGAACGTGGTGCGTCTCAACATGTCGCACGGCGATCATGCCTCGCATGCCAAGGTCATCAAGGCAATCAAGACCCTGAACAAGGAGTTGGCGCATCCCATCCCGCTGTTGCTGGACACACAAGGTCCGGAGATTCGCACCGGCACCTTGAAGAACGATCTGGAGTTGAAGCAGGGCGACATCATCACCGTGACCGCGCGCGCGGAAGATGTGGAATCTACCTCCTTGCATATCAACTACAACGATCTGGTCAATGATGTGCAGATCGGTGACAAGATCACCGTCGACAACGGCATCATCAATCTCGAAGTGCTGGAAAAAAACAATCGCGTGATGCGCTGCAAAGTGCTTGATGGCGGCCGTCTCAAAAGCAAGCGCCACGTCAACCTGCCGGGCATTCGCGTGAATTTGCCTGCCATTACGACCAAAGACCGCGACGACATCCTGTTCGGCATGAAACAGGAAGTGGATTTCATCGCGCTGTCATTCGTGCGCGAAGCCAATGACATCCGCGAATTGCGCAAGTTGCTGGGCAGCAAGGCCGACAAGATCAAGATCATCGCCAAGATCGAAGATCAGGAAGGTGTAAAAAATCTCGAAGAAATTATTGCCGCTGCTGATGGCGTGATGGTGGCGCGCGGCGATCTCGGTGTGGAAATCAATATCGAAGATCTGCCCAATGTGCAGCGCAAGATCGTGCGCCTGTGTCATGAAGCGGGCAAGCGCGTGATTGTGGCGACGCACTTGCTGGAATCCATGATCGAGAATCCGATTCCGACGCGTGCAGAAGTGACGGATGTTGCCAACGCGGTGTATGAAGAAGTGGATGCCATTATGCTTTCAGGCGAAACCACTGTCGGCAAATATCCGATCAAGTGCGTGGAGTATATGGATCGCATTGCACGCACTACCGAGCGTGTGCCGGGCCTGCGCTACTGTGATTTCCTTCAGCGCGACAACAACAAGCAGCATCTGGCACATTCTGCCGTGCAACTGGCGGAATCCATGGATGCTGCCGGTATTGTCGTGATCACGCGTCGCGGTGTGATGGCGAATCTGGTCACCAATTGCCGGCCCACCAAAACCACTATTTTTGCATTTACCAATGACAGCCGTACTCGCCGGCAGATGAACCTGAATCGCGCGGTGGTCTCGCACCGGCTGGCGTTTTCCAGCGATCCGGAAAAAACGCTGTTGGCGGCATTTGAAATTCTCAAGCGCGATGATGACATCAAGCCTGGCGACAAAGTGGTGGTGATTTCCGACATCATTTCCGGTCTCGGCGTCGATGCTATCCAGATTCGCAGTATTCATTAAACCTTCCCGGCTTCAGCGAGTGTGATGTATGGCGATTGAGAAAGATTTTTCGGAAAACACGGTACAACCGCCCTTGCTGAAGTGGTCGCTGCTAGAAGCGCCGCGCGCCATGCTGGAACTGTCCAGTATCGGTTTGAAGCACCGCGAGCTGTTGAATGATCTGCCGCGCGGCGATGGTCATCCGGTGTTGGTGTTGCCGGGTTATGGCGCCGGCGACAGCATCATGTATGTGATGCGTTATTACCTGAATCGCTGGGGTTATGATGCACGGCCGTGGAATCTCGGTGTGAATTTCACCAAAACGCGCATCACCGCTATTGATCAGGTCAATGCTTTTCGTGAAGAGATGGAAGCGAAAGTCGCCGAGCGCATTGAACAGTTGTTTAACGAAACCGGGCAGAATGTCAGCCTGATTGGCTGGAGCCTCGGCGGTATTTATGCCAACAGCATGGCCGACCGCGTGCCGGATTACCTGAATCATGTCATCACGCTAGGTGCGCCGTATGGTGATCCACGTGGCACGGCGGCGTGGAAAGTGCTCAAGGCATTGAATGCCAGTAACACGCCGGATGACGAGCAGGATTTTGGCGGCTGGGCCAAACACGATGCAATTACCGATCGCAAGGTGAAAACCACGGTGATCTACAGCCCGAATGACGGCATTGTGGCCGAAGGTGCTGCACGTTTGGCAGAACACGAAAAAATTGCGCACGTACCTGTGCAATCCAGTCACATGGGGTTTGCCTTCAATCCCGCCGTATATCGAGTCATTGCCGAGACACTGGCACAGCAATAGTTTTTCATGATTACACTCAAGAATATTGTGCTGCTGCGCGGTGTGCAGCGGCTGCTGGACAATGCCAGCCTTACCATACATCCCGGTCGTCACATTGGCGTTATCGGGCGCAACGGTTGTGGCAAATCCAGTTTGTTCCAGTTGCTGCTCGGGCAGTTGCAACTGGATGCTGGTGATATCAATCAACCGGGAAACTGGCGCATTGCGCACATGGCACAGGAAGTGTCATCCAGCGAGCGCACGGCACTGGATTATGTGCTGGATGGCGATAGCGAATTGCGCGCAGCACAACGTGCGATTAGCGCTGCCGAAGCTGCACATGACAACGACAAGCTGGCGCATGCTTATGCTGGGCTGGAAGCACTGCACGGTTACGATGCCGAATATCGCGCCGAACAGTTGTTGCACGGTCTTGGCTTTGTGCAGTCGCAGGTGCGTTTGCCGGTTAACAGTTTTTCCGGCGGCTGGCGCATACGCCTTAATCTGGCACAGGCCCTGATTGCGCGTTCGGATCTGTTGCTGCTGGATGAACCGACCAACCACCTGGATCTCGACGCGACGCTGTGGCTGGAAGACTGGCTCAAAGTCTATCCCGGCACCTTGTTGATCATCTCGCACGACCGCGATTTTCTCGACAATGTAGTCGATGAAATCGTGCATATCGACAATGCGCAGCTCAACAGTTATCGCGGCAATTATTCGGCGTTCGAAAAAATGCGCGCCATGCGTCTGGCGGAACAGCAGGCGGATTACGAGAAGCAGCAGCGCCGTATTGCCGAAATCGAAAATTTTGTGCGCCGTTTCCGTGCACAGGCTACCAAAGCCAGGCAGGCGCAAAGCCGTTTGAAAGAACTGGAGCGCATGGAAAAGATCAGCGCCGCACATGTGGATTCCCCGTTTCATTTCAATTTCCGCGACAGCGAAAAAACTTCCTCGCCACTGTTGGTGTTGCGGGAAGCGGCCATCGGCTACGGCGAGACAGCGTTGTTACAAAACGTGAATGTCAATCTGCAGCCGGGTTCGCGCATTGGTTTGCTGGGTGTCAACGGTGCAGGCAAATCGACATTGGTTAAAGCCTTGGTGGGCGACCTGTCTCTGTTGCGTGGTGAGCGTGTGACAGGTGAGCATCTGGCTATCGGTTACTTTGCCCAGCACCAGCTGGAAGCACTCGATATTCACGCCAGTGCCTTGTTGCATATCCAGCGCTTGTCGCCGGATGCTACCGAGCAGGTGATTCGCAATTTTCTCGGCGGCTTCGATTTTCACGGTGACAAGGCGCTCGAACCCATCGAGCCGTTTTCCGGTGGCGAGAAAGCGCGATTGGCGCTGGCGATGGTGGTGTGGCAGCGACCCAACCTGTTGTTGCTCGACGAGCCTACCAACCATCTGGACCTGGAGATGCGCGAGGCCCTGACGGAGGCACTGCTGGGCTACAGCGGTGCGCTGGTGGTGATTTCGCATGATCGCCATTTATTGCGCAACACGGTAGATGAGTTCTGGCGCGTGCACGATGGCAAGGTAGAGGCCTTTGATGGCACGCTGGACGATTACCACCAGTTGATGAAAAGCCAGCCCGTTGCGGTTGCAAACCACAGTGACAGTACGCAGACTTCTGCGGCATTATCTGCGCCAGCGGTGGACAGGAAAGCCCAACGCCAGCAGGCGGCGCAAATCCGCCAGCAGTTGGCGCCGTTGAAAAAGCAGGTTGAGCAACTGGAAAAAACCATAGCCGGGCAGCAGGCGCGGCTGGGTGAAATCGAAGCTGGGCTTGCCGATCCTGCGCTGTACGATGCAAGCCAGAAAACGCAATTGCAACACCTGCTGGGCGAACAGGGCACATTGCGCAAGCAGTTGGATGACAACGAAAACCAGTGGTTTCTTTTGCAGGAAACCCTCGAACATAAAGAACGCGAACTGACAGGTGACTCATGACGGACAGTGCAGCAGTGCAGAAATGTTTTTCGGAAGCCAGGCTCAACGGTTTGACCTTGCGCAACCGCATCATCAAGGCCGGCACGTTTGAAGGTAAATCCTTGCACGGTTTGCCATCACTGGAACTGGTGGAATTGCATCGCCGTATCGGCGAGGGCGGCACCGGGATGACGACCATTGCCTACTGTGCCGCTGAAAACAACGGCCGCCTGCACGCCGACATGATGTACATGCAGGAATATGTGCGCGAACCGCTGGCGCAGATGATTGCCACTATCAAGACCACCGGCGCAAAAGTGTCTGGTCAGTTGTCACACGCCGGCGCCATGACCAAGAACAGCGAGATGGACGGCTGGCTGGCGCAGGGCGCATCTTTCGGCCCGAACATGCTGGGCATGGCCTATGGCAAATTCTTTTGCGTGAGCATGACGCGCCCGCAATTGCGTGAACGTGTACAAGTGATGGCTCGCGCTGCTGCCTTCATGAAGTCAGTGGGTTTTGATGCGATTGAAGTGCATTTTGGTCACGGTTACGGCCTGAGCCAGTTCATGTCACCTATCACCAATCGTCGTACCGATGAATACGGCGGCAGTGTAGCTAATCGCATGCGTTTCCCACTCGAAGTGCTCGCGGCCGTGCGCAAGGCGGTAGGCGATGATTTTCCGTTGCTGGGCAAGATCAGTATGTCAGACGGTGTGCGCGGCGGCACCACTTATGCGCAATCACTGGAAATGGCTGGCATGCTCGATGATGCAGGCCTCGACTGCATCATCCCGAGTGACGGCACCAGCTCCATGAACCCGATGTTGCTGTTTCACGGTGACAGTATTCAACCGGGGTTGGTCGAGCATGAAAAAAATCCGCTGATGAAAGTGGGTTTGAAAATGATCGGCCCGAAACTGTTTCGCCATTATCCGTATCGCGAAACCTATCTGATCGAAAATGCCTTGCGCATTCGCGAGCGTGTCAAAAAGGGCAATGTTTGTTATATCGGTGGTGTCTCCAGCAACGAGAGCATTGCGCGCGTGATGAGCAGCGGTTTTGATTTCATCCAGCTCGGGCGTCCGCTGCTTTACGATCCGGATTTCGTGAAGAACGCGCAGGCAAAGGCGGATTACGTCAATGGCTGCACGCATTGCAACCAGTGCGCCGGTTTGATTGAAGCACCCGGCGGGATTCGCTGTACGATTCGCTGATTGATCAGGATAAATTGTGTGATGGCGAATCGTAGCTTTTATCGCATTATGGCAGGCGCCAGATCGGTTTATGTGCGTGAATGTACGGAAGGTGGTTTTATTGCCGCCAATTGGGATATTGATGAAGATCTGAGTGGAAAGCTGCCAGAAGATTGGCGAGAATTTAACCATCGGTATATTCCTGTTTATTTGAAGGCAAATCCAGAAAAGTCGAAGGTGGCCGCTGGGTTGGCCTGCGGTATGTTGCACACTATCTGCAAGGGGATGAAGCAGGGTGATATCGTGCTAACGCCAAATGGAGGAGGTCAGTATTACATCGGCGAAGTGGTATCCGACTACTATTACCAAGCATCTGGCGACCTTTCTCATCGCCGCAAGATCCATTGGTTCGAGAAGTTGTTAGCGCGTGAAGAAATGAGTCAGGCGTTAAAGAACTCTGCAGGATCTATTGGTACGGTGAGCAATCTTAGTAGGTATGCCGATGAGCTGGAAAACTTGATTGGTGGCAGGCAGGCGCCAGCATTGCAGCATAGTGACAGTTCAGTGGAGGATCCGACTGTATTCGCGCTGGAAAAACATCTGGAAGAGTTTCTTGTTGCTAACTGGGCTTCTACGGAATTGGGAAAGCATTACGATATTTATACAGTGGATGGCGAGATTGTCGGTCAACAATATCCTTCGGATACTGGGCCCATTGACATTCTCTGCATCAGTAAAGATGGCAATGTATTGCTGGTTGTCGAGTTGAAACGAGGTCGTGCCAGTGATGTTGTTGTGGGGCAAATTCAGCGTTATATGGGATATGTTAAGGATGAACTTGCGGATGATAACCAGCAAGTGAAAGGGGCGATCATTGCACTGGAGGATGATCTCAAGTTACGGCGTGCGCTTAGTGTTGCCAGCAATATCGAATTTTATCGCTATAAAGTCAGTTTCAAATTACAGAAGCAATTTTGAATTGATGTGGAAAGCGATATTAGCGGTAAATACGCTCAACACGCAATGACAAATCCGTCAGCAATTGGTAAGGAATGGTGCCGGCCCAGCCGGCCACTTCCTTGACGGAAATATTATTGCCCCACAGTTCTGCCCAATCCCCCACATGCGGTGTGTCCAGTTCCGTGCAGTCGATGGCGATAGTGTCCATCGACACGCGACCCACGACAGGTGCGCGCTGACCGTTGACGGCAAGAAAGGCATTGTTACGTACCGTAACGGGATAACCGTCGGCGTAACCGGCCGCAACAAAGGCGATGCGCGATTCGCGCGCGGCGCGCCACTGTTCGTTGTAGCCAACGGTTTCACCGGCGGCTACAGTTTTCAGGCCGATGATCTGCGCTTCCATTTGCATGGCGGGTTTCAGTTCACAACTGCTCTGCAGCGGATTCACGCCGTACATCATCAGCCCGGGACGCAGCCAGCCGCGTCTGGCAGCAGGCCAGGCCAGCAGCCCGGCCGAATTGGCAAGGCTGTGATCATCCAATGCCAGTGTTGTTGTGTGTTCTTCGTAACAGGCAATTTGTTGCGCGGTTTTGTGGTTATCCGGTTCATCTGCGCTGGCAAAGTGCGTGATGCCGATAATGGAATCGCACCACGGCAATTGTTTCAGGCTGGCAAATGCATGTGCATATTCCTGCGGCGCAAAACCGAGGCGGTGCATGCCGCTGTCCATCTTCAACCACAGTGTGGTTTTGTGTGATGCGCGGTGATGCGTGTGTGGGTGATGATAGTGCGCGAGCAGAGCCAGATGGCTGGCATCATGTACGACGATGTCGAGGTGCGAGAGCAGGGCGGCTGTCAGTTCCACGCTGTCGGCAACACCTGCCAGCAACAGCAGGCGACCGTGATAACCGGCAGCGCGTAGTGCCTGTGCTTCTTCCAGCCTTGCCACCGCAAGACCGTCGGCTTGTGTGGCCAATACTGGCAGCAGTCCGGCAGAACCGTGACCGTAGGCATCCGCTTTTACCACAGCCATGAGTTTGCAGCCGGGTGCGCTCGCGCGCACCCGGGAAAGGTTGTGGGCAATGGCGGTGAGATCGATGAGGGCGCGTGTTTTCATGGCCGCAATGATAACGGCTTGCTGATAGACTGACGAGCACGCTGTACGTCTTTCAACAGAGGTAAAAGATGGCCAAGGGTTTTGGCAACAAGCTGGTGGTGGCGATTTCATCACGTGCACTGTTTGATCTGGATGACAGTCACGACATTTACGAGCAGCAGGGCTTGCAGGCTTATGCGGATTACCAGATTGCCCACGAAGATGTGCCGCTGGCGCCGGGTGATGCATTTCCGCTGGTGCAGAAATTGTTGCGCATCAATGAATTGCTGGGCGTTGAACCTCGTGTGGAAGTGATTCTGTTGTCGCGCAACAGTGCGGATACCGGGCTGCGTGTTTTCAATTCCATCCAGCACTACCAATTGCCGATTGTGCGCGCGGCGTTCTGCGGTGGCCATTCACCGTATCCCTACGCCAGTGCCTTTGGTTGTCATTTGTTTCTGTCCACGCACGCCGACGATGTGCGTCATGCACTGGAAAACGGTCTTGCTGCGGCCGCATTGTTGCCGTCATCCAGCCAACAGCGTGAATCGCAGGAAATCCGTTTTGCTTTTGACGGTGACGCGGTGCTGTTTTCAGACGAAGCTGAGCGCATCTACAAAAGCAAGGGTCTGGACGCTTTCGCTGCCAGCGAGCAGGCAGCGGCCCATGAGCCGTTGAGCGGCGGGCCGTTCAAGCCGTTCTTGATGGCCTTGCATGGCCTGCAGGCTGAATTCACTGATGTCGCCAGCTGTCCGATACGCACGGCACTGGTGACTGCGCGTTCGGCTCCAGCGCATGAGCGTGTGATTCGCACCTTGCGCAGCTGGAAAATCCGCATTGATGAATCGCTGTTTCTTGGCGGTCTGGACAAGGGGGAATTTCTCAAGGCCTATGGTGCCGACGTATTTTTTGACGATCAGCAGGGGCATTGCCTGTCAGCTTCCCGTCATGTACCTACCGGCCATGTGCCGCACGGTGTTGCCAACGAATAATATTTCAGGGGAACAGTGAAATTCGGCGGATTTTTTCCAGCGCGCTGCTAGGCTCACAAAAGAGCCTGATGTCGGAAAATCTGTACCGAGGCAGCATGATAAAAAATATTCTTTATACCACTGACATGAATCCTTACAGCTCCCATGTCCTTGGCTACGTCATGGATATCGCCGAAAGGTTCAAAAGCCGGATCACGGCAGTCCACGCCATTGAACCTGTCTCGCTCGGTGAGCAACATCACAGCCTGAACAGCGATGGCAAGCAGGCAGAACAGTTCCGTCAGTCGATCAGCCGGCAAGTGTGTGATGCTGTCGCCGATGACATTCTCTGCTGTGAAAATGGCACGCTCGACATGTTGGAAAAGGTGCGCGTGGAATTTGGTCATGCCGTGGATGTGATTCTTGATGTATCGAGACAGGAACAGGCTGACCTGATTGTCATGGGCAGCCGCCGGTTTGCAGATGAGCGCCGTTTACTGGGCTCGGTCATCCAGCCGGTATTGATGGCCAGTCGAGTGCCCGTGGTAGTGGTACCGATGCCGTTGCTGGCGGGTATTTACTACAGGCCAGATAATCAGTTGCAACCCCCTGCGGGATGAGCCGGATTAGTTCTATACCCAAATAGACTAAGAAAACTGGCAAATAACATAATCTGGATCTATCCTTTGCCAGGAACATGGCAGTTGCCATCAGGAGGGCTTATGAAATTGCAGCAATTGCGTTACATCTGGGAAGTCGCACACCACGATCTCAATGTTTCTGCTACCGCGCAGGGCCTGTATACCTCTCAACCAGGCATCAGCAAGCAGATCCGCCTGCTCGAAGACGAGCTGGGAGTCGAGGTTTTTGCCCGCAGCGGCAAACATCTGACTCACATCACCAAAGCAGGTGAAGCCATTCTGAAAAGTGCGGGTGAGATCTTGCGCAAGGTGGAGGGCATCAAGCAGATGGCGCAGGAGTTCAGTGATCCCAAGAAGGGAAGTCTGAGTATCGCCACCACCCACACCCAGGCGCGTTATGCCTTGCCGCCGGTTATTGCTTCATTTATCCAGAAATATCCGGAAGTGTCGATGCACATGCATCAGGGGACACCTATGCAGATTGCCGAGATGGCCGCCGATGGCACAGTGGATTTTGCCATCGCCACGGAAGCTTTGGAGTTATTCAGCGATTTGTTGATGCTGCCATGCTACCGCTGGAATCGCTGCATTGTTGTTCCCAAAAATCATCCGTTGTGCCAGGTATCGAAACTGACACTGGAAGATGTTGCTCGCCACCCGATCGTCACCTATGTTTTCGGATTCACAGGCCGCTCCAAACTCGATGATGCGTTTATCGACAAGGGGCTTGCACCGCGCGTCGTCTTCACGGCAACGGATGCCGATGTCATCAAGACCTATGTGCGACTGGGTCTGGGTATCGGCATCATTGCGCACATGGCGTACAACGAGGTGACAGACAGCGATCTGGTTGCGCTGGATGCCAGTCACTTGTTTGAATCAAGCGTTACCCGCATCGGCATACGCCGCAGCACATTCATGCGCAGCTACATGTACGATTTCATCGAGCTGTTTGCGCCGCATCTGAAGAAGGATCTGGTCATTGAAGCCTGCAACCGGCACAGCCGGCAGGAAGTGGACGATTTGTTTGAGCATATCGCACTGCCGGAATTATGACGCTGCTGTGATTGGCGCACACTGTACTCGCACTGTTTGACACATTTTTGTTTCTGTTTTGCCACCAGCGGCAAGCTCTTGCCGCTTTTTCTTCCCCGTTTTACCTACTCCCTGCGAATCTACCTGTAAAACCTGGCCTTTGCGCGCTTGGCATGGGCATTGCTTTTTCCCTTGCAATTGGCAATGGATCGAAACAGGAGAAAGGCAATGGCTATTGGATTTCAGCAGGCGCTGGGCGTGCACGAGCAAGCACTGCAATTTCGTAGTCAGCGCGCGGCACTCTTGTCTGAAAATCTCGCCAATGCAGACACGCCTAATTACAAGGCGCGCGATCTGAGTTTTCAGGCTGCACTTAAACAGGCGGCAGATCAGAACGGTAATTTCGGTTTGCAGAAAACAGCCAGTCAGCATTTGGCGGGACAGGGAGACACGGCCGCAGAGGGCGTGTTCTATCGTGTGCCAACTCAGCCTTCCATTGATGGCAACACCGTGGAAGCTTCGGTGGAAGAAGCGCAGTTTGCCCGCAACGCCCAGGATTTCCAGGTCAGTTTTACGCTGCTGAACAGCAAGTTTCGCGGATTGATGACCGCAATACGCGGTGAATAAGGAGAAACATCATGGGTGGTCTTAACAGTATTTTTGATATTGCCGGCACCGGGATGTCAGCACAGAGCGTGCGGCTCAATGCAACGGCCAGCAATCTGGCCAATGCCGATTCAGCTGCCAGCAGTACCGATACAACCTATCGCGCGCGTCATCCGGTCTTTGCAGCAATCCAGAATGATGTTTTGCAAATGGGTACTACCGTCAAGCCGGAAGGTGGTGTGGAGGTTCTGGGCGTTGTGGAAAGCCAGGCGCCGCTGCAAAAGCGCTATGAACCCGATCATCCACTCGCAGATGCAGAAGGCTATGTCAGCTATCCGAATGTCAATGTGGTGGATGAAATGGCAAACATGATGTCGGCATCACACTCTTTTCAGGCCAATGTGGAAATGCTGAATACCGTGAAAAACATGATCGCCCGTGTGTTGACGCTCGGGCAATAAGGGAGAAATGCCATGGCTGAAGTCACTGCTGCCAATTCGCAAACTGTACTGGATTCGCTGTCGATCAATCGCAGCCAGCAGGGTGCGCAATCGAATACGAAAACGCTGGGCAATGATCCTGAACTGGGGCAGCAGACATTTCTCAAGTTGATGATCGCACAGCTGAACAATCAGGATCCCTTGAGCCCACAGGAAAATGGCGAGTTCATTGCCCAGCTTGCCCAGTTCAGCTCGGTGGAGGGTATCGGCAATCTCAACACCAAGCTGGAAGGGCTGAATAACAGTCTCAGTGAAAGCCTGAAAGTGCAGAATTCCACGCTGACAGGCATCAATGGCATCAATAGTAACATCAGTGGGTTGAGTAACTCGTACTTGTCCAATCAAGCCTTGCAGGCTTCATCACTGGTGGGCAGGCCGGTGACGGTTGCAACCGACAATACGCTTTTCATTCAGGGCGATGTTGTCAACGGCAGCATGAACCTGTCGCAATACTCGCCGGATGTAAGCCTGCATATTTATGATACGGAAAGCCAGAAGCGCATCGACAGCATTCCATTGGGTGCATTGAAGTCTGGAGAAAACGTTTTTCGCTGGAACGGCAAGAATCTTGAGTTGAATGGCAATGTTGTTGATTTCGACAGCGATATTGCCGATATCGCTGCCAGTGGTCGTTACAAGTTTGTTGCGGAAGCCGTGATTAATGGCAAATCACAGGCCCTGCCGATGTCTTTGTCTGCGAACGTCAACAGCGTAACGGTGGGCGCCAATGGTCAATTGATACTGAATCTATCCGGGCTGGGTGCTGTGCCGTTGTCGGCAGTCAAGCAGCTGGGTTGAGCAATATTAAAACTTTCCAATAAGTAGTGAGGAAATTCTATGTCATTCAATACCGCACTATCAGGCTTGCGCGCTGCATCCGACGATTTGCAGATCACCGGCAACAACATTGCCAACGCCAGCACGACAGGTTTCAAAAGCTCGCGGGCAGAGTTCGGTGATGTATACGCATCATCACTGCTTGGCGCCGGCAGTAATACCAAAGGCAGTGGTGTGCGTTTGCAGGATGTCGCCCAGCAGTTCAAGCAGGGCAATGTCAGCTTTACCGAAAACGTGCTGGATATGGCGATTTCTGGCAACGGTTTTTTTATCGTCAGCCAGGGCGGTCAACAGGCATACACACGGGCTGGCGCCTTTGGTCTGGACAGCGCTGGCAATCTGGTAACCAAGACCAACGCGTTTGTGCAAGGATTTACTGCTGATGCCAATGGCAATATCGGAGGTGTACTCGGCTCAGTGCAAATCCAGATCGGCAACCAGCCGCCACGCCAGACCACCAATGTCCTGTCTGATCTGAATCTCGACAGTACCCAGCAGGTATTGGCCAGAACCGGCTCAAGTTTTGATACCACTGGTTCTTCCATCGGTGTTGCTCAAAGTGGGCAGGCCGCCAGTACGCCAACCACACTGGCATCATTGGGCAACCAGACTGTGCCTAATGACTTCTCTGTGACTCCGGCTGGTTTTGACATCACGATGACAGGTGCCAGCGATCCCCTGCAGAATGGCACTGTGACCGTGAATCTTGGCGTGCCCACGAACAGTGTTTCTGCCATCGCTGACGCCATCAATGATGCTATTGCCATCAATGGCCCGATCGGTGTACAGGCAGTTGCTGTTGATACTGGCGGTGGTGTTTACAGCCTGCAGTTTGAGGCGCTGACAACTGGTGAAGCCTCGACCATTGCTATCAGCAATCTTACGGGTGATGCCAGTGCGGGTGCCCCTTTGTTTCTGGACACCGGCGCCTCTACAGCCGGTGTTGCTGCGGTAACCAATGGCTATCCTGCACAGTCCATTGATATTACGGATGCCAATGGCAACGTTGTGCCATACACCAGTACTGCCGGCGCATCTGCAGCGCTGGTGGCTTCACAGTTGAACCAGATGGCGGGTGTTTCGGCTACTGCGACTACACAGGCAACGCTGCCGGCAGCTGGCTACAACAACACTGCCGGCAACATGGTAATTACACTCAACGGCGTGAATCTTGCCGCCAATTCTCTGGCTGCACTGGAAGTGGAAATCAATTCACTGACCAATGTTTCCCTGCCGGGTATCACAGCTACCTTATTGCCCAGTGGCGATCTGCAGATCGACTCCGCCACGGGCTCTGATCTCAACTTCACGCTCAACAGCACTGACGCTGCAGATACGCTGCAGATTGAAGGCGCGGCCGGTACGCCTCCTCTGACGCTTGATCTGGTCGGTGGTGACCAGACCAGTGTTGTTGGTGGTACCGTCAATATCGTTCTGGACAACGGTTATACCGCGTCCAATCCTTCGCCGGCTCTTGTCGGCCTGTTTGGTGCATTTACGGCCACTACTTTTACACCGGTGATCATCAATGCTTTCGATCCCACGGATCCGGGTACCTATAACCACGCCACATCCATGTCGGTATATGACAGCCTGGGCAACCCGCATGTCATGACACAGTATTTTGTCAAGGAAAACTACGATCCTAATGATCCTGTTGCCAGTCCGCCGAATACCTGGACCATGTACGTGCTGATTGATGGACAGGATGTCGGTGATCCCGACATCACATTGCCGCCACCGCAAAATACTGTCGCGACACGCGCAGCGTATACCTTGCGCTTCAACCAGGATGGCAGTTTCAACCAGTTACTTTCCGAACAGCCACTGATCTCCAACTGGTCACCTGTGGATAGCAATGGCATTTCCAATGGCGCAATGGGTCCGCAGAACGTCCTGAGCGGAGGCACCATCCCTGTACCGTTGCCGCCCACCAGTTCCAACTTCCTGATTGATATTTCAGATACTACACAGTTCGGCAGTCCGTTTGCGGTCAACAATGTGGACCAGGATGGCTATACCACGGGACGCCTGGCAGGACTGGATGTTGATAAAGACGGCATTATCTTTGCCCGTTTCACCAATGGCGAAACACAGATTCAAGGGCAGATAGCATTGGCCCGCTTCAACAATGAGCAAGGCCTGACGCCCATCGGTGACACCATGTGGGGGGAGAGCTCCGAGTCCGGGCAGCCCAATATTGGCGCGCCGAATACCTCGGCGCTGGGTTCGCTGCAATCCAGCGCATTGGAGGAGTCCAATGTCGATCTGTCGGAGCAACTGGTGCAGCTGATCATTGCCCAGCGGAATTTCCAGGCTAACGCCAAAACCATTGAGACAGATAACCAGATCACCCAGACCATCATCAATCTGCGTTGATGTTTGCTGATCCTTGTGGCGTTGCCTTGCAAGCTGCGAGTGGTGATCTACGCTGTATAGACACAAATGTTTTCGGGAAATGGATATGGGCTGGTTCAATCATTTGTCGGTACGTTACAAGATACTGCTGATTCCCGTTGTGGGCACGCTGGGTTTTTGCTGTTTTTTGTGGCTGAGCTCTGTGAACAATCACCAGGCCACGCAACGTCTTGCGCAGATACGCGATGTGTATTTTCCCCTGCTGGAAATTGCCAATGCCAACCAGGTGCGTCTGGATCTAACGATAGGCAAGATGAATGATGCTGTCACCATGGGTGAAAAAGATATTCTCAAAGAGGCGGCGAGTCTCAACGAGCAAACTCTCAAGGCATTCGCACAGCAGAAGGAATTGTTTCCTGAAAAAAAATCTGAAATTGATCAAACAGAAAAATCCTACAGTGATTTCTACAGCGCGGCGTACAAGGTTTCAGAGGGTATGCTAGGTGGCTCGGCAAGTGTTGCTGCTATGGCAGGAGACATTCAGGCAAAAAATTCGTTGCAGCAAAGCGCTGAAAAATCACTGAAGGATTTCAGGGAAAATAGTCATAGCCAATTTGTGGACCTGGTGAAAGCGTCGGAAGATGCCAGCAAAAGCACCTTGTACATGAATCTGGTTATTGGTGCAGTCACCATTGCGGTATTGCTGGTTACTGCGCTGGTTGTCGCAGCGACAATTACCGGTAACGTTGGGCGTGTCGTTGATTCCCTGAAAGATATTGCACAGGGAGAAGGTGATCTCACTCGCAGGATTTCCGTAAGCAGTCAGGATGAGGTTGGTGAACTGGTACGTTGGTTTAATACTTTTGTGGAGAAATTGCAGAAATCACTGGTGGATGTGGTTGGTGTTATTGAGCCGCTAAGCAAGGTTTCACAGGAGCTCAAGGGCGTATCGGCACAGACAAATCAGGATTCCATTGCCCAGAGCCGCAATGCGGAAATAGTTTCACAGTCCATGCAGGACCTGATTGTCAGTTTCAAGGATATGGCTGGCAGGGCGCAGGCCACTGCTGAAGCGGCTGTCGACACGGATCAGGAATCACAACAGGGTCAGCAGATTGTGGCGTCTACCGTCACATCTATCAACGAACTGGCCGTCGAAGTCGATGAAGCTGCTGCGGTAATCCAGCAACTGGAAAAGGATGCAGAAAATGTGGGTGGCATTCTGGATGTCATCCGCGGTATTGCCGAACAAACCAATCTGCTCGCCCTGAATGCTGCCATTGAAGCGGCTCGTGCGGGTGAGCAGGGCAGAGGGTTTGCGGTAGTGGCTGACGAAGTTCGCACGCTGGCGTCTCGCACGCAGGATGCAACTCGCGAGATTCGCACAGTCATCGAGCAGTTGCAGGGTGCGGCCGGCAAAGCGGTGACGGTCATGGATCACAGCAAACGCTGCGCCAGTCAGAGTGTGCAGCATGCCAGCAAGACCGGCGACTCCCTGCTCACCATTACCGGCAAGGTCGCGACCATTTCCGAAATGAACCACCAGATTGCCCAGGAAACACAGAAACAGCAGAGCAACTCCACTGTTATTTCCGAGAAGGTTGCGCACATGCGTGATGTGGCCGACCAGACGCGTCGATCCACGGAAAATGTTGCTGGTCTCAGCCGCTCGCTGGAAGATTTCGCCGATAAGCTCTACCGGGTCGCCAGACAGTTCAAGGTCTAGTCATCCCGCATCCTGCCACGCCCCATCCAGATAAACGGACCTCGCCAGAGCCATAAAGCTCTGGCGTATTCCGTTGTGCGCCCCTGATTATTATCTGGCAACATAATGATTTTAAAGGGGTTTGTCTTTGCTTTCCCTTTGCCGAAAAATGAGGGTAAAATGCGCCCTCGAAATCGGGGGGGCTACAGTTTTACTGCTGGTAACCCGGACTTTCTCATCCCATCAGGAGTAAACCTAAACCATGAGCAGCATTGAAGAACGCGTTAAGAAAATCGTTGCCGAGCAACTGGGCGTTAAGGAAGAGGACGTAAAAAACGAAGCCTCTTTCGTAGAAGATCTTGGCGCAGACTCTCTGGATACCGTTGAGCTGGTAATGGCTCTGGAAGAAGAATTCGAAACCGAGATTCCCGATGAGGAAGCCGAGAAAATCACTACCGTGCAACTCGCCATTGATTACATCAACGCCCATTTGGCGTGATGTCCAAGCCGTAAGACAACGGCTGGCAGAGTAATACACAGGGAAGCCGTAACACCCGTTACGGCTTTTCTTGTGTCTGAGCATCGGCTTTTTTATTGTCCGAATTTCTGTGAGGAGCTGCGTTCGTGTTGGGCAGAAGAGTGGTAGTAACAGGTTTGGGTATGGTGTCGCCATTGGGCAATACCGTCGCGGATACATGGGCAGGCATTCTTGCCGGACGCAGCGGTATCGCTACGATAGAACACTTTGACGCACAGCCGTTTACCACCCAATTTGCCGGCAATATTCGCGGGTTGGATGTAGAGCAATACATGCCAGGCAAGGACGCTCGCCGTATGGATACTTTCATCCAGTACGGAATGGTGGCCGGTATCCAGGCCATGGCAGACAGTGGTTTTGTCGTTTCGGATGAGAACGCGGAGCGTTGTGGCGCCGCAATCGGCTCCGGCATTGGCGGTATCGGCGCCATTGAAGAAAGCCGCGACATCATCAATAACTCCGGCCCTCGACGCATTTCGCCGTTTTTTGTTCCCGGCAGCATTATCAACATGGTGGCCGGCAATCTGGCTATCAAATATGGCTTGCGCGGACCGAATATTGCAGTCACGACCGCCTGTACCACCGGCACTCATAACATCGGGCTTGCTGCACGCATGATTGCGATCGGCGAGGCGGACATGATGCTGGCGGGTGGCGCTGAAATGGCCTGTACGCCAGTTGGGCTGGGTGGCTTCGCTGCTGCACGCGCCTTGTCTACACGCAATGACAACCCGCAGGCTGCCAGTCGCCCCTGGGATCGCGACCGCGATGGTTTTGTTCTGGCCGATGGTGCCGGCGTGCTGGTGCTGGAAGAATACGAGTCAGCCAAGGCTCGCGGAGCCAGAATCTACGCTGAGTTGTGCGGATTCGGCATGAGCGATGACGCCTACCATATGACATCACCTCCGGAAGACGGCAATGGTGCTGCGCGGGCCATGATCAATGCCCTGCGCGACGCAAAACTTGATGCCTCGGAGTTGAACTACATCAATGCCCACGGCACCTCGACACCCGCTGGTGATATTGCCGAATGCCGCGCCGTCAAAAGGCTGATGGGGGCTCATGCTGGTCAAGTGGCTGTCAGCTCAACCAAATCCATGACAGGGCACCTGCTGGGGGCTGCTGGCGCGGTTGAGGCCATTTTCTCCGTGCTGGCCATTCACGACCAGGTAGCGCCACCCACGATTAATCTAGACAATCCCGATAACGAATGTGACCTGAATTTTGTGCCGCATCGTCCCCAGCCCATGAGTATTCGCTATGCCATGTCGAATTCATTCGGATTTGGCGGTACCAATGGTTCGCTGCTGTTCGGGAAAGTCTGATCATCAGGGCGGTACTTGATGCCTAGGACCGCCGCAGCCATCCCTCCTGACTGGAACAGGGCTATCGCCTACGGCGATGGCCTGTTTGAAACCATACTGGTGCTGTCCGGCGCAATGCCTTTGTGGAGTTTTCACCGCAAGCGATTACAGGATTCCTTGCACCGCCTGCGGTTGGACTGTGACCTGGAAAGGCTGGAAGGGCAGATTTTCACGCTGGCACAGCAACAAGGTGACGGCATACTGAAAATCCTGATTGCCCGCAGTGGTGGTCAACGCGGTTACGATCTGCGCCAGGCCAGTCACGTCGTGTCCACTATGCAGATGTTTCCTCTTCCAGGCTATGCAGATTCCAGACGTTCGGTCGGAATCAGGATGCATCTCTGTCGTTACCGATTAGCTCGACAACCGGCACTGGCTGGCATCAAGCATCTCAATCGACTGGATCAGGTGATTGCCGCCAGTGAGTGGGATCGTTTGCTGAGCCAGGAGGGTTTGTTACTTGATGAAAGCGGTGCCGTCATCGAAGGCACAGTCAGCAATCTATTTGTTGTGAAGGCGGGAAAACTGCTGACGCCACAGCTTAATTATTGTGGAGTTGCCGGTGTCATGCGTGCCTGCATCAAGGAGCAGCTTGCACCTGCGATGAATATTCCTGTTACAGAAAGTCGCATGACCTTGCAGGACGTACTGGAGGCCGATGAATTTTTTGTCTGCAATAGTATCTTCGGGATATGGCCCGTGCAGTCGTTGGGTGTCAGCACATTGCACAAGCGCAGCAACATCAGCAAGGCATTGTGGGATGAACTGCAATTACTCGGCTATGGCCGTGTCTATCAGCGGGAGGCGGCATGATAAAAAGCTTGCTGCGGCACAGCTTTTTGCTGTTGTTTATTTCTGCAATTGTTGCAGGCATGTACGGACTGGAAAGTATCCATCGGGCTGTCAAACAGCCACTGATGCTTTCTGAGCCGCAGCAGGTATTGCTGGTGGGTCAGGGAGATACCCTGACAAAAGTGGTTAACAAACTGGCTGCCGATGGCATCATACAGAATCCGCGCTGGTTGTTGCTGTATGCGAAGTGGCAGAAACAGACCAGTATCAGGGCAGGAGAGTACGCACTTTCACAAGACATGACTGGCGAAAGTTTATTGCAATGTCTCACGAGCGGTCGGGTCATCCAGTATCAGATCACCTTTGTAGAGGGCAGCACGCTGGCGGACAATATGTCAGCATTGACTGCGCAATCCAAACTGATTAACGATGTAAAAAGTATGGATTCGGCAGCATTTCAGGCGGTTTTTGGTTTTGAGCCGAATCGTGCAGAGGGTTGGTTCTTTCCCGATACCTACAGTTATGTCAGTGGTATGCGCATATCGGATGTCCTGCTGCAGGCACACCACCGCATGCGGGCTGTACTGGACGAGGAATGGTCAAAGCGCGCCAAGGAATTGCCTTATAAAAACCCTTATGAAGCACTGATCATGGCCAGTATTGTCGAAAAGGAAACTGGTGTGGCTTCAGAGCGCAAACAGATTGCCGGTGTTTTTGTACGGCGTTTGCAAAAAGGCATGCGTCTGCAAACGGATCCAACGGTGATTTACGGTCTGGGCAGTAGCTTCAAGGGCAACTTGAAGCGCAGTCATCTGCAGGAAATGACGCCCTACAATACCTACATGATTGACGGCTTGCCACCAACTCCCATAGCCCTGCCTGGACGTGAAGCCATTCATGCCGCGCTGCATCCTGCGCCAGGCAAGGCGCTGTTCTTTGTTGCCAAGGGTGATGGCACGCATATGTTTTCTGACAATCTCGGCGAACATGAACGTGCGGTTGATGAATTCCAGTTGCGACCATCCAGGAATTACCGCTCGTCACCGCCAGCCAGCCAGGCATTATCCGATGACACCAGCAAGTCAGCAGCACCAGCGGTCATTCAACCTACTCCGGTTCCCCAAACATGACATGCACAGGCAAGTTCATCACCATTGAAGGCGGAGAGGGTGTTGGTAAATCCACCAATATTGCCACTGTCGAAAATTTTTTATTGCAGCGTGGTATCCCTTTTATCCGGACAAGAGAGCCGGGTGGTACACCACTCGCTGAACAATTACGTGAACTGCTGTTGATGCCGCGCGACGAAGTGGTTGATGAAAAGACGGAGTTGTTGTTGATGTTTGCAGCGCGTGCCCAGCATCTGCAGCAGAAAATACTACCAGCCCTGCATGAGGGGAAATGGGTAATCTGTGACCGTTTTACGGATGCCACATACGCCTATCAAGGAGGTGGCCGCGGCTTGTCGGTGGCGTTGATTGCCGAGCTTGAAAGTATCGTGCACGGAAATCTGCAGCCGGATCTTACCTTGTTGCTGGATGTTGATATCAAAACCGGTCTTCAACGTGCTGGTCTGCGCTCTGCTCCCGATCGTTTCGAGCGTGAGCAGCAGGATTTTTTTGAGCGCGTACGCAATGCCTATCTGGAGCGTGCCCGGCAATTTCCAGGGCGCTTTGCAGTGATTGATGCCGGGCAAACTCTGGCTTCAGTACAGACCGATATTGTTTCTGCGTTGGACTGCTTTGTGGAGCGCACAGTATGACAGCCCTTGCGCTCACTCGTGCACCATTGCCTTGGCAGCAACTGCAATGGCATCACATGGCAGAACGCATCGGTCACAACCGCTTGCCCCATGCCTTGTTGCTGCATGGCGCTGCGGGCATTGGCAAGTCTCACTTTGCGCGATTGATGGCGTTGCGGCTGCTGTGTGCAAATGTACAAGATGGTCTTCCGTGTGGTGCATGCCATGCCTGTATGATGTTTGCTTCTGAATCCCATCCAGACTTTTTTCTGGCCAATACCAGTTATGGGATAGCAGACGGATCAGATAGCGATATGGACACAAAACCGCGCAAGGGTAAAAAAACTGCTGCGCCTAGCAAGCAAATCCGTATTGATTGCATAAGGGATCTGATTCATTTCGGAGCGCACTCTGCCCACCAGGGCGGACGCCGTGTAGCGATTATCGAGCCTGCGGAAGCCCTGAATCATAACGCTGCCAATGCACTGCTGAAAACGCTCGAAGAACCGGGCGAAGACATGTTTATTATCTTGTTGTCGCATCAGCCGTCACGTTTGTTGCCTACGTTGCGCAGCCGTTGTCAGGCAGTTTTCATGGCGACACCTGATGAGCAGCAGGCAGGCAGTTGGTTGCGTCAGCAAATTTCGCCGGAGCGTGCAGCGACAGCGCTGGCATTCAGTGCAGGGGCTCCATTGCGTGCGCTGGATGCCGTAAAAAACGAGCAGGATCTTGCCTGGCGAGAAGTGGTCATGACACTGGAAGCCTGCCGCAAGCAGGAAATTCACTATCTGTTTGCCGGTGAATCATTGGACAAGCTTGCCAAGGCGCATGATGCCATCCTGATATTTGACTGGTGGATTGCGTATGTGCATGAGCAATGTCGGCTTGCGTTGAAAAAATCCTGGCTGCAATTTGCGGATACTCTGCAAAACGCGCGCAGGAAAGTACAAGGTACTGCCAATCCCAATGTCAGGTTCTTGCTGGACGCGTTATTGGTGGAATGGACTGCCCTGCAGTGAAATAACTTTTAGCCCAGAGAATCCAATAAACGAGATGTAACAATGAAAAGACCGGTCTGGTTATTCAGTATGGACAGCGAACGCTTTTCTGCGGCGCCTATGACAACCGGCGGGCTGAAAGCCTGCTTCCAGAAATACGGCAAAACAGCCGATGAAACCCGGATTGAACTGGTGCATTTTCTGGTGCGCGAAGAAATTGAGCCTTGGCTGCAGGAAAAGTGGCTGCAGGAATTGTTGCCTGTCGCTCAGCAAGCACTTGCGGAAGGTTTGCAGCCAGTTGTCGGTTTCAGTGTCTACACATGGAATGCAGCAGAATTCATTTATTTGATACGCGAGATTCGCCAAAGCTGTCCTGGAATCTGGATTATTCTGGGCGGCCCTCATGTACAGCAGGTTGAGGATTATTTACTGGTCGATCCAGTGGATGCTGTTGTAATGGGCGAGGGCGAATTTACACTGGTGGAATGGCTTGATACTGCACATCAGGGTAGCTGGCACCAGATCAGTGGTCTGGCATTTATTGAAGATGGCAAGATCGTGAAAACCGCTTCCAGACCTCGCACACTGGATCTGTCCGTATTTCCTTCGGCGCTGGATGTTATTCCATTAACGGATGCCCAAGGCAAGCCCCTGTATGAGTCCGTGGCTTATGAAACCAGCCGAGGTTGTCCTTTCAAATGTTCATTTTGTGAGTGGGGTACCGGTGCACTGGGAACCAAAATCTACCAGTTTCCACTGGAGCGTATTCGCAGTGACTGGGAAAAAATTATTCATGCTGGCATCGCCAATATATGGCTCGCTGATTCGAATTTTGGTGCCCTGAAAGAAGATATCGAAAAAACACGTATTATTTGTGATCTGAAAGATCGCACTGGATTGCCATCAACATTTGCTACTTCATGGTCAAAAAAACACAATCCGCGTGTACAGGAAATTGTGCTGACACTGAACCAGCATGGGCTCTTGCCCCACTATCAACTCGCCCTGCAAACCCTTACGCCGTTGGCGCTTGAGCTGTCAAATCGAAAAAATATGGCTGCCAATGAATACGAGCCTATTGCCAAGGCCATGGCAGAAGCTGGTGTTCCCATTGCTGCAGAGTTGATCTGGGGGCTGCCCGGAGACAACCTGAAAGATTTTGAAACCAATCTTGACAAGCTGATCGCGACATTTCCCAATGTAAATATTTTCACCTATAACTTGTTGCCAGGCACAGAGTTTTACGAAAGACGCTTCGAATACAAGATTGAAACCGTGCCAGTTGCAGGCTACGGCCGAGCCAAGGGTGAATACGTAATCGGTTGCCATACATTCAGTGTAGACGAGGGGCTTGAGGGTTATTTCCTGATTGCCGCACACATGATTCTGGTGCATGGCACACTTCTGCCTTTTACTATTCGCTATCTTGCACTTGAAGCCAGCATACCGGCATCTCCGCTGATGCGGGCGATTCTGAAAAAACTTCTTGAGCATTACGGTGACATTATTACTTCGTCTCCTGTGAATGAGATGACTGTGCATGACAAGCTGAAAATTTATGAAAACCGTGCTGAACTCTATGTTGCTCTTTTTGAAGACATCAAGAAATCCTTTGCCATCATGCGCGAGGCTGTCCATGAATGGCTGGATTCGCATGGTGCCGGGCAAGACTTGTATCAACGCGTGGATGTTATGCTGGCACTCGATATGGCGCTTTGTCCGCGCAAGGGTGACCCTTCAATAGAACTTCATCGTTTTGACTGCGATGCAGGGGCAATTATTACGGCTCTGGAAGCTATGGACTTGCCGCAAACGCAAAGTTTTGAAGGTTTAAGTGAGCTTGTGATTAACTATCCTGGTGGCGTAGGTACTGTTCTGAAAGATCCTGATGGCGGCAACTGGATGCGAGGGCAGTGGGCTGAACGGAAAATGACGTCCGTCGATAGTGAGTCATCAATAACACTAATGGCGGTATAAAGTCATGATGGAGCGTCTGGAGTTATTTCTTGCCAGACGTTTTGGCTATTGGGCAGCAGCAATTACTTCCGTGATGCTGCTGATGGTCGCCGCATCTCTTTATACCTTGACTGTCAGTTATTGGCGCGGCCCATTTCGTGATATGTGGGAAGTGATGCCCTTTATCGAAAAGGCCCTGCAGGGCCATGCCTCAATTGCAGACTATTGGGAGCAGTACGGGTATTCACATAGGCCTTTGGTTTCACGCCTGCTCTGGGTGATGGATGTACGTTGGTTTGCCGGCAGTAATTTTTTCTTGTTGATTACATCCATTTTCATGCAGATGGTGATTTTGGCGGTTTTGGGTTGTGCGCTGTTTGCAGATAGCTCCTATCTCAAAAAGCAGAAATTAGTGCTGCTGGTGATGCTGGTCTATTGCCTGTTCAATTCGACTCAAAACTTCAATTTTCTACATACATTTGACGTTCAATGGTTTTTGGCATCGGCATTCGCCGTTGCGTCTTGTGCCTGTATCGTTTACGGGAAGCGTGTCAGTGGTTTTTTATTTGTTTCTCTTTTTTGTATTGTTGTTGCCAGCATGAACAATTTCTCAGGCATCATGATTTTTCCCGTGAATTGCCTTTTGCTCCTGGCTTTGCGTTATCCATGGCATAGAGTTCTTGTATTTGTATTGCTGGGTGCCGCATATCTGGCTTGTTATTTTTACAGGTTGACAGGCGAGGGGGCTGGCACTGGATTGTCATTGCCGCCAGATGGTCTGTTCTTGCAGGCGGCCTTGGTTGTGTTGGTGACTTTTCCGCTCAATTATCTGGCGAGTCCACTGTCTTTTCAGCTCTCTGCAATGGGGCCACTGCATGCGCCAGCTTTTCTCGCTGTCGTGCCAGCGCTGCTGGTCGGATTGTTGTTATTGCCAATACTTTTAGCTTGGTGGCGAGGTGTTTTCCGTTACAGGCATTACAGTTCACTTGCCTGGCTGGGGCTTTCTCTGCTCCTGTACGCTTACTGTGTAGGCGTGGTGACGGCGGTGGGCAGAGCCTTGTTCTGGGAGAATGTCTATGCACTTCGCTACCAGAATATAGTTCTGTTGTTCTGGATGGGGTTGGTGCTGTGGTTGCCCACCACTGTGCAAAAGAAAAATATCGGCATATTCATCTCAGGCTTCTTGCTATTGCTGGTATTGGGTACCAGCACGAGCTGGTGCAATGATTTGATCATAAAGACAGGCAATCGCGTTCGCGATGCCCATCTTGCGCTGAGGGTCGGTCTTGAAAGCCAGCTCAGTGCTATAAAAGCTACGGTTTCCCGATCCCATCTTAATGAAGGCAGTCGCTATGAGTTAAGCCGGGAAGCTGGATTTTTGAAGAGAATAGGCGCAGGTCCCTATGCAGATCCGGCCTGGCAGACTCCATCAGCTGCTGAACGAACAAATGCCGCTGTTTGTGGCGTGAATGCCGCCAATATTGCGGTTCACGGTGAGGAATCCGGTTATGCGCGCCTGTCTTTAACCCTGGATAAGGCTGCTGATTTTTCCATGGTGGCGTGGTTTGACCAGGACGAAATAAACCCCGGGCTATTGCTAGCCGATCACGCGGACACCTTCATGAAACGCCTGAGAGAAAGTTTTCAGGGCTCGACGACGTTTTCGGGGTTTTCCCTTAACTTGCCTGCCTTGGCTCCACTTAATATCTACGCCAAATCAGATGATGGTTGGTGCAAGTTAAAGGTGCTGTAGGGATAAATTGCACAGAGCCTATTGCGCAGCGAGTTTGACGCGCACCAGATCATCCTTGCTTCTGGGTTTCCTCGTTACAAGATCATTGGTCAGGGGAAGCAAAACTGCAGCATTGTAGGACTGTTGTGCGTGCATTGGTTCAACGTCGGCATAAAGTGTGGTTCGTTGTTTGGGTATACGTCCTGCAGCAAGAATGATGGCATCAAGCTCCTCTGGTGAGTTTTCCTGGCCGTGCTTTGAGCCGGCGGCTCTGGTGATGCTTTCGTTCATCAATGTTCCACCAAGATCGTTGACACCTGCATTCAGACAGGCCTGTACACCAATATTGCCCAGCTTGACCCAGGACGCCTGAATGTTCTTGATGTGGGGACTTAGTACCAATCGTGCTACTGCATGCATCAGCAGGACTTCGCGAAATGTTGGCCCTTTGCGTGCCTTACCTTTCAAATAAAGTGGAGCTTCCTCGGCCACAAATGGCAAAGGCACAAATTCGGTAAATCCACCGGTTTTTTTCTGTAATTCCAGTACACGCAGGAAATGGCGAGCCCAGTGTTGGTAATGCTCTATATGTCCAAACATGATGGTGGCCGTAGAGCGCAACTCTGCTGCATGTGCGGCAGACATTACCTCAAGCCACTGCGCTGTCCGGATTTTGTCCGGACACAATACCGCACGAATTTCATCATCTAGAATTTCCGCAGCGGTACCGGGCAGGGTACCCAGGCCGTGTGACTTCAAAAGACGCAAATAGTCTTCCAGCGCCATGTCGATGGTGGCGGCGCCTTGCCAGATTTCCAGTGGTGAAAAGGCATGAATATGCATGTCAGGCTGTGCTGCTTTAACGGCATCCAGAATTTCCACGTAGGTGTTACCGTCGTAATCGGGATGAATGCCACCTTGCATGCATACTTCCGTTGCTCCGCGCTCCCAGCCTTCTAGTGTACGTCTCTGTATCTCTTCAAGCGAAATATCATAAGGGCGGCCTCTCAGATTCTCTGAGAGTTTTCCCTTTGAAAATGCACAAAACTGGCATTTGAAATAACAGACATTTGTATAGTTAATGTTGCGATTGACAACATAAGTTACGGTTTCGCCATTCAGATGTTTTCGCATACCATCTGCTGTTCGACAGATAAGTCCAACATCATTTCCGCGTGCACGGAAAAGTCGAACAATCTGCGCTTCACTGGGGGTTTCGCCTGCCATCATTACAGACAAAATGTTTTCTATGTCTTTGGAAAATGCAACACCCTGTGCGGGCGGCAATAATTGTTTCATGAGCTCTTCAGGAGGCTGGATGTCGCCACCGGTTTTCCAGTCATCAACTCTCGGGAATCCATCTCCATCGGTCATTTGCAGCAGCGATGTGTGGAAAACTTCATCTGTCCATCGGGCATGCTCACGTACAAAGGATGGATACAGGGTTAAGCGCTCATGAAGAAATTTTCCTGTGCTCGCTGTTGCGTCAGCGAGGTTTTGCAAATGGGGCCATGGTGCTTCCGGATTTACATAGTCAGGTGTCAATGGGGAAATTCCGCCCCAGTCATTTATGCCTGCCGCGATAAGTTTTTCCAGCACGCCTGGCGATAGATTGGGAGGAGCTTGTATCGACATTTCACTGCCGAAAATAATGCGAGCTATGGCAATAGTCCACAATAGCTCATCCAGATCAGGCTCCGGGGCCTGAGCCATGCGCGTGTCCGGTTTGGCGCGAAAATTCTGGACAATGATTTCCTGTATATGGCCATATTTTTTATGCAGTGAGCGAATGGCCAGCAGTGATTCGATTCGCTCACGACGTGTTTCGCCAATGCCAATCAGAATCCCGGTGGTGAAGGGAATTTTTTGGCGGCCGGCTTCTTCAAGTGTAGCCAGACGCACAGCAGGATCCTTGTCCGGTGAGCCGTAGTGGGGCATGCCTTTTTCGCACAGTCGTTTCGACAGGCTCTCAAGCATTATTCCCATCGATGGAGCAACCTGGCGCAAGCGGGCCAGTTCATCCGCATTCATCGTGCCTGGATTCAGGTGGGGCAATAGTCCTGTTTTCTGGTAGACGATTCTAGCGACTTCATGGAGGTAATCAGTCGTTGAACTAAAGCCCATTTCTTCCAGGGCTTTTCGTGCTGCGCTGTACCGTAATTCAGGTTTCTCTCCCAGTGTAAACAGAGCCTCTTTGCAGCCCTGTTTGGCGGCATTGCCGGCAATTTCGAGTACTTGCTCAACGGTCAAATATGGGCTATCAATTTTCTTTGGGGTTTGTGCAAAAGTGCAGTAATGACATACATCACGACATAAATGTGTTAATGGTATAAAAACTTTTTTTGAATAGGTGATTACATTGTAAAAGGCCTTGTCGCGCAAGTTGCGAGCGACTTCCATCAGGGCATCAGTTTTATCGAAGGTAGATAGGGTCAGGCAGTTTGAGTCTGTCAGGTATTCTCCGGCAATACTGCGGCTCAGCAGCATTTGGCAGTCATCAGTATTTACATGCATTGCAAATCACCAGAGTATTAATACAGCAACGGAATATATTCAAAGATTTGCAGCCAGTGGCCAGTCAAAAATTTCGGCATACTGCTCAAGCCAATGCGCCAGTTGCTGGCGCTTTCCTAATGTGCGTAAGGATAATAGCGGCTGGAAATCTTTCCAGAGGTCAAGATCATAACCCATATTTTTGTTTTGGATACTTTGCCAGCTTATTTGTTGGGTTATGCAATAATTCTGATGTTTGCCATGGCTGTTTTGACCAAAGAACAACTTCATGGCAGAGGGTAATTGCAGGAGCATGGCATTGGTTCCGTTTTTATGGCTATCTGTCACCAGTGTTACAGCTTTGCTGCCTAAGCGATGGCTATTAATTACCTCATCAATGTCTGTTGATTCTGCCAATGGTAAATCGCCATGCAAAACCATCATTTCTGTGATGTTGCGTCGCGTAAATTCGGTAACTGCTGCGCTTACGCCGCTATTTAAGCATTGATCATCTGCAAAATTCAGAACCTCTGCACCATGCAATCTGGCGGTTGCGCCTGCTCGCGGGCAGCGGGTGATAACGGCAATGCCCGATACGGTGCTGCATTCGGAAAGGGTATCCAGTAAGTCGGCGAGCATTGCCCCCATCAGCGCGGAGCGAGCATGGTCAGGCAAGGCATGAGCCAGGCGGCTTTTGCTGCTGCTAAGGTCTTTTATGGGAATTGCTACCCGCATGCCAATGCCATATGGGCTGTAAAGTATTTGCTTATGTTGATGATTTTGCTGTCTTGTGTCGAGCCTCAGCTCCCATTATTTCTGCCGCGCTTCGGTAATTACGATACGGGCCGTTTCGTATAATTGGATATTCAATGCTTTACGGCTAATAAATTGAACAGGAATGTTGATTTGGCATCTAGACACAGTTGATGTAGATTTGGAGTGGATAAGATATTGGCTGCAATGCGGCGAGATGAATAATACCCACAGGGTGGTGTCATGGAGACTTTTAAGGTGGCTGCCTATGATGTCCTGGTTGCAGATGACGATACGGTTCTTCGCCAATTATTGTGCAAAACTTTGATAAAGCATGGGTTCAGGACGGCTGAGGCTTCTGATGCGGAGGGCGTTCGTGCCTGTATGGAGGGGCCGGGATTTATCACTCTGGTTGCCGATATCAATATGCCAGGGAATGAAACGCTCGAGTTGCTGCCCTATTTGGCCAAGCAGAAAGTCCAGCACCCCGTTATTCTTATGACCGGTCAGCCTACTGTTGAGACAGCGGTTCGTGCAGTAGGGTTGAATGTCTATCATTATCTAGTCAAGCCATTTTCCATGTCTGAACTGGTTGATTTGGTCAAGGAGGCTTGTCGTCTTGGTCGTTTGCGTGATTCCGTGCATACGGCCCGTGAGGATTTCATGCAGATGTCCGGCCAGCTGGCTCTTATTCAGGATCAACTGGGAGGTTGCAACAAGCCAGATATTGATGCTGGCACCATGGATTATCTTACGCTTGTCATGAATAGCATTCTTCATGCCCTGCAGGGGGGGGCTGGTCTGCTGAGTGCCGCGGGAGAAAAGCCGGGCCAGCAGACTGCGCCTCACGACAATGACTTGCGGATGCTGACCACCGCACTGAAAGAAACTGTGAGCGTGCTGGAAAAAACCAAGACAGCATTCAAGTCAAAAGAGCTTGGGCAGCTAAGGAAGAAACTTAACATTGCGCTGGAACTTGTTGATGAACAATAGGAAATTAGGTTTCAATACGCGCTCAAAATAATCCGAAATTGCGCTTGACAAATTGGCTCAGGCGAAGCAGTATTTATTGAGATTAAGGTTGCGCAGTTATAGAGAGTGCAACCGCGATTTTCGGGTAGGAGGAAAGGCCAGATAGACCTTTCGGCTCCTGCAAGAAAAAGGCGCAGTCGGCAGTGATGTCGGCAGCGCCTTTTTTTTTGGCCCGCATTAGCTTGCGGCAATGCATACAGTCAACAGCGATGATGAACGAGGGTAGTTTCATGGAGCACATGGTCGAGGCAATGGTTTCCGGTTTAGTCAAACAGGAGACGGAATCTGGAAGTGGTTACGCCTCGGTCATGGCAGGGCAAATTCTTGGAGATGATGTGGATGTCGTTGAAAGTGCGCCCAGGAAATCTGTGGAGTTCGAGCCATCCGCCTGCGATGCGGATGTTACCAGTCTCTATCTGCGTGAAATCGGCTATGTCGGTTTGCTGAGTGCATCTGAAGAGTATGAGCAGGCTGTTGCCGCCAGAAAAGGTGATGTGACTGCCCGCAAGCGCATGATCGAAAGTAACTTGCGCCTTGTGGTAAAGATAGCGCGTCGGTATTTGAATCGTGGGCTTCCACTGCTGGATTTGGTGGAAGAGGGCAATCTGGGCCTCATGCATGCCGTTGAGAAATTCGAGCCGGAAAAGGGTTTTCGTTTTTCTACTTATGCCACATGGTGGGTTCGACAAAGTATCGAGCGCGCACTCATGTCACAAACGCGCGCCGTTCGCCTGCCAATCCATGTGGTTAAAGAACTGAACCAGTGTCTGCGAGCACAGCGTGAGCTGGGATCCCACTTGAAGCGTGATCCCCATCTGGAAGAAATTGCCGCCATGGTAGAGCGACCTGTAGAGGAGGTTGCTTATCTCCTGTCTCTAACCGAAAAAGTCAGCTCAATTGATGAGCAGATTGGTGATGACTCCAATACGGTTCTCGGTGATATTATCGAGAACCAGTACCAAGATAATCCTGCAGAAATTCTTGCTGATGATGATATCAGTATGCATCTTGATCGCTGGCTTGACCAGTTGAATGACAAGCAGGCCGAGATACTGATGCGCAGATTTGGTTTGCGGGGATATGAAGCGCAGACACTGCAGGATGTTGGAAAATCTGTCGGCCTGACTCGTGAACGCGTCAGACAGATTCAGGTAGAGGCGCTGGCTCGTCTGCGTTCAATCATGGCACAGCATGGTATTGATGATCTCGATATGTTGTCGTTGAGTGCTTGACAATATGCCCACCCACCAGGCTCCCGGAAATAAAAAATACAAACCCTTGTAGTATTTTGTCGTAATATAGCGACGGAAAAGCCAAGGAGATAGTGGTGCTATGCAATTCTGGATGCCATGCATTCTGAGTGGGTTTAGTGGTTTCATGCTGTGCGCAAGCGTACAGCATATTATGGCTACATTTCTTCATAAGCCACTGGAAAAATCCCATGCCATATTTTCGCTTTGGGCTCTGATGGTTTTTTTTCTGTCTTCCAGTATCTGTTTTTTGTATAACGAAAGCGCTGAAAAATATTTCACGATTCTTATAAAATCCCAAGCGTGCCTTTCGGTTCTGACGACGGCAATGCTTCTGGTTTTCTCGGTGCATTATTGCGGGATCAGGTATTCTGTCTTTATTAAGGCTTTGATTCTCGGGCATGTGATTCTTTTGCTGATAACATTTGTATTTCCGTATGGGGGGTTCTTGCTGTCAAGCACGGGAGTATATCGGCCTGATGATGGCTTGATGGCTGGAAAACTTACTGCTCAGGATGGTGTTCTTGGATGGCCTCTCGTGCTTTTTTCCATTTTGCTTCTTTTTGATTTTGCTGTTGCATTTTACGGCGCATACTCGAAAATTCATGGCGACTCCAATAAGAGGCAGGTATTTTTTTACACTGCGGCACTCGCTTTTTACTTTTTGAGCGTAGTTGTGGATGCAATAATTAGCTCAACGTTGGGTGCGTACACGCATATCTCACTGCTCGGCGTGGGTTCAATGGTTTTTTTTATGGGGAGCCTGCTTTCTACAACGGAGAGAGAGAATCTATATGAGGCTGTTAATTCCTCGCTTGAGGATAAGGTAGGAATCAGGACTCGTGAGATTGAAGGTGCGCTGGCTGCACTATCTGAGGAGATGCGCCAGAAAGAAATTCTTCAGTCGCAGCTGATCCAGGCAAAAAAAATGGAGAGCATTGGTCAGCTTGCAGGGGGATTTGCGCACGATTTCAACAATGTGCTCACATCCATCAGAGGTTATGGTGAGTTGTCACTTGATGAAGTTCCACTTGAAAGTGAGCTGCATCAGTACATTGAGCAAATTATTGATTCTACAGACAGGGCGAGCCAGCTGACTTCCCAGCTGCTTGGGGTTGCCAGAAAGCAGCGTTCCAATCAGGAATTGCATGATGTAAATACGATAGTGACTGACTGCCTCAAGAAAACTACATTGCCGCCAAATTCCTGTGTTCATTTTGCCATGGCTGCGTCAGGTGATCTTCCTTCCATTCTTCTTGATAGGAGTCATTTTCAGCAAATATGGGATCACCTGATAGCGAATGCGCTGGATGCTATGCCTGATGGCGGACAGATCTCTGTATCTATAGATAAATATGCTGTGGGTGGCGAGGAGGTGATTAAAATTCCGGTGGGGGTTTATATCCGTATCAGTATATCAGATACGGGATGTGGTATCGATGCTGATGTTCTTGGTCGTATATTTGAACCGTTCTTTACGACCAAGCCATCCGAGAAGAGCGGGCTCGGGCTTGCAGTTTGTTACGGGCTTATCAAGCAGAATTCCGGATATATATTTGTTTCGAACAATGCAGGTAAGGGCACAAGAGTTGATATCTATTTCCGCTGCGAATAAAAAAGTGATAATTAATTTTTATTCGAGAGAAAATAATTTTCTCCGCACTGACTTTTTGAAATCCTGCGGGGTGACCCCGTTGCTTTTCTTGAAGATTCTTGTGAAGTGTCCTGTGTCCTGATACCCGACTTTTTCCGCGACTTCGCTTATGCAAAGATTGCTGTTTTTTAGTAATTCTCTCGCCTCGTCTATGCGGAGATCCTGTAAATAGGATAACGGTGATTTGCCGGTAGCAGACAGGAATCTCCTGTTGAAGTTGCGCACGCTCATGCCAAACATTTTAGCCACATCTGCCAGGCGAAATGCCTTGAAAAAATTCTGGTGAAGCCAAAGCTGCATTTGTATGATGTCTTCATCGTGATGGGATTTATTTGTCTCTTCGCGATATGTGACAATTTCAAAAGAGTTTCTTGCTTCGTGGGAAAAATGCCGCTCGACATGAGCCGCTGTATTTCCTCCATAAAAATGATTGATAAAGTGCACTGTTAGATCGGCCAAGGCATTGATTGAGGCGGCACAGTAAAGATTTCCTGCGCGAGTGATCAGGTGCTGACGCTTCAGATCCACATTGGGGTATAGCTGTGAAAACCTGTCCAGATAAAACCAGTGGGTGCTAGCGGGGCGCTCATCCAGTAATCCCTGCTGTGCAAGAAAACATACACCTGTGCCTGCCGCACCAATAATGGCGCCATTTGTATGCTGTCTCTGTAGCCAAGGCATGATCGGCTGGTTTTTTTCAAGGGCCAGCCGGGGGTTGCGCCAGAGCGCGGGAAGATAGATCAGGTCATAGAGCGTGCTGTCGTCCAGTGACGATGTGTGCAGGATCATCCCGCAGGATGTTTTCAGTGGTCCGCCATTGGCAGAAAGATAATCAACCTGCATCCCCGAAGAATTGCGCCTGCTGCGGCTGCTGTCCTCAGCCGCCTGAAGCATCTCGCGTGGCAGGGTAAGGCTGCTCAGTAGCATCTGATCGCATGTAATAAATGCAACGCGTAACGACATATGATTGGCTGAAATGACATTGATGATGGCCATTTTGGCCCTTATCATGAGCGCCTACAAGTTTAGACTGTGCCAACCTGACAGTTTGCGGCCTAATCATTATGTCTTTATTACCGGTTATCGTCGGTTTCGGTGGTATCAATGCTGCCGGACGTGCCTCTTTTCATCATGCCTATCGTCGCATGGTTCTGGATAACCTGCCTGAAGCGTCAAGACAAGATACGCTGGCTGGCTTGGCAACCCTGATGAATCTGGCCCACTTCAACGATGGCAAATTCATTGATCAGAGTGGCTCGCAATATGCGGCAGAGGACCTTGCCAGCAGTTTTGCCGAAACCATTCAGGCGGGTACGCTCATTCGCCGCATCGAGCCAGGCTTTTTTCCTGTGGATGCAGCGCCATGGCAAAAAAGCATGAGTTTTTCGGGGCTGGATGCCCCGGTCACATTCACGACGCAGGATCGCCATCTGCCTGAGCCCGTTCCTGCCAATTGGAAAATCACGGCACTGGATGGCAGACAAGTAAAAGTGGAAATCACCGGCAGCAGTGAAGTGCTGGTTCCCAGCCAGCGCGTTTTTCCCGTACAGGCTGCCGGTATGCTGCCCAGCGGTTTTGACCCTGGCGCTTTGTACAATTCCAGAAATCACCCGCGTGGCCTGCAGATGACGGTATTTGCTGCATCAGATGCCGTGCATAGCATGGGCATCAGTTGGCAAGAGGTGATGAATAAAGTAGGTCCGGATCAGGTGGCTGTATACGCTGGCAGTGCAATGAGCCAGCTGGATTACAACGGATCTGGCGGGATGCTGCAGGCTCGCCTGTCAGGAAAGCGTGTGACATCCAAGCAATGTGCTCTCGGGTTTTGCGAGATGCCTGCAGATTTTGTTAACGCCTATATTCTCGGCTCGGTCGGCTCTACTGGTACCAGTGCCGGTGCCTGTGCCACGTTTCTCTACAATCTGCGCATGGCAGCTGATGACATCAAAAGCGGGCGCCGTCGTGTTGTGCTGGTTGGTACCAGTGAAGCGCCGATTACCGCTGAAATCGCTGATGGCTATGCTGCAATGGGGGCGCTGGCCACTGATGATGAGCTGAAAAAGATAGACGGCACTGAAACGGCAGATCATCGTCGCGCCAGCCGTCCTTTTGGCGAGAACTGCGGATTTACATTGGCTGAATCCTCGCAGTTCATAATGCTCATGGATGATGCGCTGGCACTGGAAATGGGGGCCACAATTTACGGCGCCATCGGTAATGTTTTTGTCAACGCCGATGGTCACAAGAAATCGATTTCCGCGCCAGGCGCCGGTAATTACATCACGATGGCCAAGGCGTTGGCATCTGCGCGCGCGCTGTTGGGGGATGACGCTGTAGCACGCCGCAGTTTTGTACAAGCCCATGGTTCCAGCACGCCGCAAAATCGCGTAACAGAATCCCATATCCTGAACGAAGCAGCCAAAGCGTTCGGCATGGAAAAATGGGCTGTTGCTGCAATGAAAGGTTATGTGGGCCATTCGATCGGTAGCGCAGCTGGCGACCAGATTACGGCATCGCTTGGTGTTTGGCAGTATGGTTTCATTCCTGGTATCAAGACCATCGATAAACCGGCCGATGATGTCCATCGTTCAAATCTTCATATCGACAACCGTGATCTGGAAGTGGGTCGTGAAGCGATGGATCTTGCCGTTATCAATGCCAAAGGATTTGGTGGCAACAATGCAACAGCAACCATTTTGGCTCCGCATGTTGTTGCGCAAATGCTGCGGAAAAAACACGGCGCCCAGACGTTGGTCGGCTGGAGTGGACGCAATGAGAAAGTGGCTGAGCAGGCAGAGAAATACGACCGGGATGCCATACGCGGTGTGGCAAAACCCATCTACCTTTTTGATCACAATGTGATTGACTGCGAAAATATTGCAATCAGTAAAGATAAAGTTGTGATTCCCGGTTTTGCTGATGCGATCAATTTGCCAGATAAGGCTGACTATCCGGACATGGTGTAAAAAGGCTAATTTGCCTTGGGTGTAGGTTTACGCAGACCGAAATAGAGCAGAGTTGCCGCGACGGCTCCCAAGGTATCGGCAAGCATGTCTTTTTGTGCATCCCAGATGTCTCCCTGACTGCCAAGGTAGGCAATGCCGGCTTCAGGGTTTGCCGTGGCGGCGTATATCCACTCAATGATCTCATAAAATGCCGCGATACTGGCAATGACAAAAACAGGATAGGTAAACAACAGGAAACGGTTGGCTACCATCTTCCGCAAGTGTAGCCACTCCGCCATGGCGAAGGCATAGAAGCCCACTGAAAAATGCGCCACGCGATCATAGTGATTGCGCTCGAACCCGAATGCGTCACTTACCCAGCTAAAGGGAACCAGTGCGAAAGTGTAGTGCCCGCCAATAGTATGTAGGTATATCAATACAAACATCAGCACATAGGCGGTGGCGGAAAAAAACACCTTCTGCATGCGCAGTGCTAGTAATCCACCAACCAGAATCCAGACAGTCAGGTTTTCGGCAAACCAGGTGGGGCGGTCCACAGGATTTACTGCAAGAGCAATAAACAAGATGCAGTAAACAGAGGTGAGTAGATTGAATGTCCTGTTGGTAAGCATGAGAGTCAGTACCCCATCTTCTGATGTAGCCATTTGCCGATTGCCTCCAGTGCATCGCGTCCTTCCTGCAGTCGTGAAAAAAAGCAGTGCCAGACGTGAATCATTTCTGGCCATTCCTGCAATGTCACATCGACACCACATTGTTGTGCCTTCGCTGCGAAACGGCGTGAATCATCGAGCAGTGTTTCAGCAGTTCCCACCTGTAACAGCATGGGAGGCAGCCCTGTTAATGAATCAGCATACAGTGGGGAAACCAACGGATTTTTCAGGTTGTCTTTTCCTGCGTATGCGGTGGCCATCATTAATAAGCCGCCACGATTGCCGGATGGATCCAGTGGCTTGTTGATGTCAAATGTGTTGCCTTCGCAGGCGAAATCCAACCAGGGTGAAAGCCCGATCAATGCTGCGGGTTGTGGCAAACCTGTGTCGCGAATTCTTAAAGCGAGCGCAAAAGCAAGGCTGGCGCCGCCCGAGTCGCCGGAAACGACAATGTTCTTGCTGTCAATTTTCTCGAGCAAAAACCGGTATACGGACAGTGTATCGTCCAGTGCGCAGGGAAATTTGTTTTCAGGTGCTAAGCGAAAATTGAATGTGAGTGTGCGCCCGCGCGTCACGCGTGCAAGCTGTGCTGCCAGCGGGCGATGGGAGAGGGTGGATCCGACATTATTGCCGCCACCATGACAGTGCATGACGACCGTATCGCTGGGAGAGATGTTTTCCTGATACACCCATTCTGCATGGATGCCATTGGCATTGATGCCGTCGAAGCGAGTGCCGGGCGGATACTCCGCGTTTTCCCAACCGCTGTCCATAAAAATACGGTTGCCTTCCAGGCCGCGCTTTTCCTTTTTCATGGCGCGAAGTTCATTGCGGATTTTTTGTAGTTCAGCTTGTGTATTCATCTTGTGCTCGTTAGCTGACTTTCTGCAGGAACACACCGGCTTCCATGTGATGCGTGTAAGGAAACTGATCGAACAGGGCGGCTTTGCTAATACGGTGTGTCTGGCATAGCGCAGCAAGATTATTGGCTAGTGTTTCGGGGTTGCAGGAAATGTACACAATGTTGTCAAAGCGCTTGATCAAGTCTACAGTGCCGTCATCGAGTCCTGCTCGCGGCGGATCTACCAGTACAGTTGAGAAGTTGTAATCTGCAAGGTTGATATGAGCAAGGCGGCGGAAAGGGCGTTCACCATTCAGTGCCTGGGTAAATTCTTCACTCGACAGTCGTGCCAATGCAATGTTGTCGCAATGATTGGTCATGACATTGTGCTGCAGGGCTTGTACAGATGTTTTCGAAACTTCGGTTGCCAGCACCTTGTTGAACTGCCGCGATAGCGGCAGCGTGAAGTTGCCATTCCCGCAATATAATTCCAGTAAATCACCTCCCAGTTTACAGGTGCAAGATGCAGCCCAGTTCAGCATGTGCTGGTTTACTGCAGCATTGGGCTGGCTGAATGCTGATTCTGGTTGGCGCTGGAGAAATGTCTCGCCATTTACCATGAAATGTTCTGTCACATAATCCTGTGCCAGTACCACTTTCTGTCCGCGACTGCGACCAATGATGGAACACTGCAGCTGGTTTTGCAGCTGACTGGCCTGCTGCTCCCATAGAGTGTCTAGTTTCTTGTGATAGATAAGGCTGATAACAGTATCGCCAGTTGTTGTGGAAAGAAATTCCACCTGAAACAACTTCCGCCGCAAGATTGTCACTGATTTTATACCCGCCAGCAGCTGCGGCATGAGCTCATTGATTCGTTTGCAGGCAACGGGAAACTCATTGACACGAATCAATGAGCCGTCAGCGGCTGTCATTCCGTAAAAACAGTCGTCATCTTCATGCCAGAACTTGAACTCTGCCCGCATGCGGTAATTTGCAGTCGGCGATGCAAAAACGTCAATGGCTGGCGCGCTAAAAGGGGATAGAAGCCTTTGCAGGCGATCTGTTTTTTCCGCGAGTTGAACCGAGTAGTTGGCGCTGTCTATCAGGTGTTTGTTCATGGGTAATCAAATAGTCACGCTCAGGCCGGTTTCGGCAATGTCGGCAGGGATGCCAAGACTGGCCAGTTCTTCCTGCAGGGCGGTCAGCGCCACATCCTCTCCATGGACGAGATAGAACGCTGGCTTGTTGCTGAATTGTTGTGCCCATTCCAGTAACTGATGCTGGTCGGCATGCGCGGAAAATCCGCCCAGCGTGTGAATCTGTGCCTTTACGGCAATGGTCTGGCCTTGCAGTTTCACTGTGCGAGGTCGGTGAATCAGAATACGTCCCAGAGTTCCTTTGGCCTGGTAGCCTGTAAATACGACGTGAGTATTGCTGTGCCACAGGCGGTGTTTGAAATGGTGGCGTATACGCCCACCCGTGCACATGCCGCTGCCTGCAATGATAATGGCGCCACTTTTCACGCGATTGATTGCCATCGAATCTTCCACGGATTCGGTAATCGAGAGACAAGGAAGAAAATCGGTAAGGCTTTTGCTCTTGTATTTTTTCAGCAAGGCGATGTCATCCTGATCCAGTCGACTTAAACTGTGCGAATACACATCGGTTACTGCACTACCCATGGGGCTGTCGAGAAATACCACCCAATTCTGCAGTTTTCCCTGATGGTAGAGTTTGCCAAGCTGGAAAATCAGTTCCTGTGTGCGTCCGACTGCAAAGGCAGGGATTAGTATGTTGCCGTGTTCTGCCTGCACTTGCTGGAGAATTTCTTCAAACTCAACCATGGTATCTGCGAAGCTGCGGTGATTGCGGTCACCATAGGTGCTTTCCATCAAAACCAGATCCGCCTTATCAAGCACTTCAGGATCGTTCATCAATGACGTGTTGTCATTTCCAAGATCTCCGGAAAATACCAGCGTCTTGGTCTTGCCGCCATGATTGATACGCAATTCGACGATGGATGATCCGAGGATATGCCCGGCATCATGCAGCGACAGCGTGATGCCATCTGCAATGTTATGGTGCTGGCAGTAGTCACAAGGTTTGCACTGCGCAATGACACTTTCAACATCTTCCAGTTCGTACAGCGGTTCCAGCGGTTTGCGACCGGCGCGTTCTCGGCGAATGTTTTCATACTCCAGGTCCTTGCTGTAAAGATGAAAGGAGTCCAGTAGCAGGATTTTCAGCAGCTTGCTGGTGCCGATGGTGCAATGAATGGGGCCGCGAAAACCCTGGTTGACAAGGCGTGGCAACATGCCGGAGTGATCCAGGTGTGCGTGAGACAGAATGACCGCATCAATGGTGGATGGATCCAGACGAAAGGAAAAATCATGTCCGACATCCTGTTTATTGCCGTCGCCACCTTGTTGCATGCCGCAGTCGAGCAGAATGCGAACACCATTGGCTTCCAATAGATGGCAGGAGCCTGTTACTTCGCGCGCGGCCCCCAGAAAGGTAATCTGCGGATTTTCAACTGGCAGCGTGCTTGATGATTCGTGTGTTGCGGAAATTCGCTTTTTCACATTGTTGTCCTGTTGTCGTCACTCAAAGCTTGTGTTGCAAATCAACCTTATGCAGTCGCGCTGGATTGCGCGCTGCCCACCATTTTGTGGCGATGGCATAGGCTTCACTTTGGTCTTGCACGCGGTTCATGGCGCGCAGTGCCAGAGCGGTTGTGCCGATTACTGCTTCTTCTGCGTACGCGTCAGTGAATTCCTTTCGCCACAACGCGCGCAGGCGGCTGGGATCAAGTTCTTCTTCTGCAGCTTGAGGTGACTCAAAGCGGCGAGTCCAGTCTTCACGCTGCTTTTCGCTGTTATGTATCAGAAACAATTTGCAATCCGCTTCAGGGCGACGCTCGAATTCACCACCATCACCTTTGATTACCAAGGCATTATGTTGCCCAAGCAGGAAAGCTGCTTGAGAATGATTTTCTGCATAAGCCGGATGAAAAATGCTCTGCAGTGATGTAGGCGCCCCCAACGGATTCAAAAGTCGAACCAGTGTATGCACCGGTGAACGCAGGCCAAAAGTGTTGCGCAGATCAATCAGATCTTGCAAAGGTTTGCACCAATGGCGCAGATGGAAAAAACACAGTTGATGTTGATCGAGATATTTTGAAACATCCTGCCAGTTTTCTGCTGTCGGCAAGCCAAGCTGCTGAAAAACGCTTTCCGTATAAATGCGACCGACCGTGTGGCCATCTGTGCCATGCATGAAAACTCGCACGCCATTTTCCGCAAGCAATAAGGCCGCAAGAATGAACCAGGGCAAATGTTTGCGTTTGCCAGCGTAGGAAGACCAATCCAGATCGGCGTGAATGCCGGCTGGAACTTGCAGTGAGGTTCGCACCGCCTCCACGAAACCAGCCAGCTCATCTGCGCTTTCTTCTTTCACGCGCAGCAACATCAGAAAGGCGCCAATCTGCACAGGTTCGGCTGCGCCATTGATAATCATTGAAAAAGCATCATGTGCTTCTTCACGCGTCAATGATCGCGCACCTTTTTTGCCTTTGCCGAGGGCGCGGATGTATTGCGCGAATGGATGTTCTGCTGTCATTTTGATACCTGAAAAAAACAGGCCGCTGTTGCGGCCTGTTGTAGAGCGGTTCACATGTTCGGGTAGTTCGGCCCGCCGGCACCTTCCGGCACCACCCAGGTGATGTTCTGCGCCGGATCCTTGATGTCGCAGGTTTTGCAGTGCACGCAGTTCTGGCCGTTGATCTTGAACTGCTGTTTGCCATCAAGCTCGACCACTTCGTAAACACCGGCCGGACAGTAGCGCTGCGCGGGTTCGTCGTACAGCGGCAGGTTGCGCGCAATCGGCAGTGACGGATCGGTCAGGCGCAAATGGCAGGGCTGGTTCTCTTCGTGGTTGGTGTTGGAGAGAAACACGGATGAGAGGCGATCAAACGAGAGTTTGTTGTCCGGTTTTGGATACTCGATTTTCGTGCACTCACTGGCCGGTTTCAGTTGCGCGTAATCCGGTTTTGGATCGCGCAGTGTCCATGGCAGGTTGCCGTTGCAGATGTTGATGTCGATGAAGGCGTAAGCAGAACCAAGAATGTTGCCGAACTTGTGTTGCGCTGGGCCAAAGTTGCGCTGCATCCACAGTTCCTTGTAGGCCCATGAAGTTTCGTAGTTGGCTGCAAATTCTGTCAGTTCTTCGCCGGTTTTGCCGGTGGCAATAGCGGTGGCGATGGTTTCAGCGGCGATCATGCCGGATTTCATCGCGGTGTGGCTGCCTTTGATCTTGGCGAAGTTCAGCGTGCCGGCGTCATCGCCAATCAGGAAGCCGCCGGGGAAGTGCATTTTCGGTTGCGACTGCAAGCCGCCTTTGGTGATTGCGCGTGCGCCATAGCAAGTACGCTTGCCGCCTTCGAGATACTGGCGAATCACCGGGTGCGTTTTATAGCGCTGGAATTCCTCGAACGGGCTGACGTGCGGGTTGGAGTAGGAGAGGTCGGTGATCAGGCCGACTGCTACCTGATTGTTCTCGATGTGGTAGAGGAAACCGCCACCGGCCGATCCGCTTTCAGTCAACGGCCAGCCGGCGCTGTGTACTACCAGGCCTTGCTTGTGTTTCTCGGGAGCAATTTCCCAGATTTCCTTGATGCCGATACCGTAATGTTGCGGGTCTTTGTCCGCATCCAGTTTGAATTTGGCGATCAGTTGCTTGCCGAGGTGGCCGCGGCAACCTTCGGCGAACAGTGTGTATTTGCCGTGCAGTTCCATGCCCGGGGTGTAGTTGTCGGTCGGCTGGCCATCGTGACCGATGCCCATGTCGCCGGTGGCGATGCCTTTTACCTGGCCATTGTCGTGATAAAGGATTTCCGCTGCGGTGAAACCCGGGAAGATTTCCACGCCCAGCGCTTCGGCCTGTTCGGCCAACCAGCGGCACAGACGACCAAGGCTGATGATGTAGTTGCCTTCGTTGTGCATGGTTTTCGGCACGGCGAAATGCGGAACCTTGATGGCGCCTTCGCCGGTGGTAAGCATATAGATGTCATCGCCGACCACCGAGGTTTCCAGCGGCGCGCCATCGGTTTTCCAGTTCGGGAACAGCTCATTCAGCGCGGTGGGTTCAAACACGGCACCGGAGAGGATATGCGCGCCGACTTCAGAGCCTTTTTCCACCACGACGACAGACAGCTCGGGATTCAGCTGGCGCAGGCGGCAGGCGGCAGAGAGACCGGCCGGGCCTGCGCCGACGATCACCACGTCGTATTCCATAAATTCGCGTTCTACAGTCATGGGAAGCCTCGGTTTGTAAAGGAATCAGCAAAGCCGGGCATTTTAACGGCAAGGCGTCGCCAGTAACAGGCAGAACGACTTAAAAAGAAGGAGGAATTTCAGCCATCCTTGGCTGCCGTGGAGGCGAGGATCTTATTTGCCTGCAGCCGCAAAGATGGTTTTGTTGGTCTCGTCCACCACTTGCTGGGTGTTTACCGCGGACAAAGCCTTGGTCAGGGTTTCCAGAATGCGGGCTTTGTCCGGATTGGCATCGTTGATATCAATAATAGCTCCGTCAACGCGTTTGGCTTGGTCAGTGGAGTGTAGACCGCCATGGCAAATCGTCCTTTTCTGCCTGCTGGATGTTTTCAGGCTGCTGTCTACACTCAACTCTGTAGCTCGCAAGAATGTGGAATTGCTCATGAACAAGTGGAAGAGACGGTACCTCATCGGCGGCTTGCTTGTATGCTGCGCCTCAGCGGGTCTGGTTGACGCAGCCGAAGTCAGCTTGCGAGCGGATACCTGGTATCCCATGAATGGTGAGCCCGGCAGTGACAAGCCTGGCTTCATGATCGAGATCGCGCAAAAGGCGCTGGCAGCTGGTGGTCATACGGTCAACTACCAGACAATGCCATGGGAGCGGGCTGTAAAGGAAACGCGTGCCGGAAATTTTGATTGTGTGATTGGAGCTTTCCGTGATGACGCTCCGGACTTCATTTTTCCGGAAACAGAACAAGGCAAGGCGGGGCAGAGTTTTTATGTGAAAAAGGGTGATGCCTGGCGTTTCACAGGCAATATGAGTGAATTGGACAATGTCAGCGTGGGTGTTATTGGAGGGTATGCCTATGGAGATGCCTTTGCAAAATATCTGGAAGCGGCGACAGCAAAGTCGAATGTGCAAACCATCAATGGTGACAATGCACTAGAGCAGAATCTGAAAAAAGTACTTGCTGGACGAGTGACGACAACACCCGAATCCGACTATGTGGCGGAAGCCAAGATCAAGGAGATGGGGCTGGATGGTCAGTTTGAAAAGGCAGGTGAACTGACACCGCCAGCGCCTATGTATATCGCCTGTTCGCCAGCCAAATCCAGTTCAGCAGAATATGCCAGGTTGTTGTCGGATGGCGTCAACAACTTGCGCACCAGCGGTGAATTGAAGGTCATCATGGATAAATACGGTTTGACTGACTGGCAGTAGCGCCGGAACAGAGCACAGCTATTGGGAGAAGAACAGTGAAACTAGAAAGGAAGTTCATTCTGGCCATTATTGTGTTGGTCAGCTTGTTACTTGTAGCTTTTACTGCGCAGGAATATCGGCAGGCGGGCGTGCAATACCGCGAGGCCCTGCAGCGGTATGCGAATGACGTTGGTGCCCGCTTGCAATTGAGCCTGCCGGGATTGTTGTGGAATTTTGACAATGAATCCGTCCGCAAGACAGCCACGGCTGAAATACATGCGAATGATTTGTTGGCAATAGAAGTGCAGGATAGCAATGGCAAGACCCTGCTGCAGCTGTCAAAGAGTGCGCAAGGAGATGTGGTTTCCAAGCTCCCTGAACGAGTCAGTGACAGCAATTTGCTCAGCTTCCCGCTGGAATTCGAGGATGGCAACAAGAAATCTGTTGTAGGCACTCTGCGAATCTGGTCAGACGACAGCAGCGTCGTAAAAAACATGCAGCAACTGCTTGAGCGCTCCCTTGTTCGACTTGTCATCATGGACTTGCTGCTGATTTTGTTGATTTACATGGTGGTAACACGCCTGGTGACCCATCCGCTCAATATCATGCTCGGACACATGAAGGAGCTGGCTGAAGGCGACGGTGATCTTACGCGGCGCATTGATGTCCAATCCCGCGATGAGATTGGTCTTCTGGCAGCACAGATCAATCTGTTTGTGAAAAAACTGCATGGTCTGATCGGAGATACGCTGGAACAAACTGCGCGCCTGAATGATGCCGGTAATATGACCAAGCAGGCGATGGATAATCTGCAGGGGCCTGTTGAGCAGCAGTCCAGTGAACTGGATCGTCTGGCCAATGCACTTCTGGAAATGACAAGCGCCAGCAATCATATCGCCAGGCACGCAGCGGATGCTTCTGCCCAGATGCACAGCACGCGCGCGAAGGCCAACAGTGGTCTTCATCATATAGAGGAAGCAACAGCTGCCACCGGCAGTCTGGCGGCGGAAATCTCGTCTACCGCATCACATTTGCAGGAACTGGCGAAAGAAGCCAATGACGTTGGTGCCATTCTGGATGTTATCCAGAGTATTGCTGACCAGACCAATCTGCTTGCGTTAAATGCAGCCATTGAGGCGGCGAGGGCAGGCGAGCACGGTCGTGGTTTTGCCGTGGTTGCGGATGAAGTGCGCACTCTGGCTTCCCGCACCCGAGACTCCACCGGCAGCATCCGGCAGATGATCGAACGCCTGCAGCAGCGCACCCAGGAATCCGTTGCGCGTATGGCGGCCAGCCAGCAGCGTGCGGAAGCCAGTGTGGACACCACGGCCATTGCCGGAGAGGCCTTTGTCGATATCAACAAGCTCATCGAAATAGTGAGCGAGCTGAATACCCAGATAGCTGCGGCTACCGAAGAGCAATCATCCACCATGACGGCAATTGACCGCAATGTCGCAGGTATGCGAGAGGTGTACAGCGCCACCCTGTGCGCAGCTCGCGTCACTGCAGAGTCCGAGCGGCAGTTGACGGATGTACGCCAGCAGCTCAATGGCCTGCTTCGGCGTTTCAACGTCTGATTTCCTTTTGCCCGGGCCAGCCCCGGGTTTTCTGCTATTGATTTCAGGGCCATCAGACGGCACCATACGCGCGCCCTGAAAACGGCCGAAAAAGCCGGCATCCCTGTTCCTATCTATATAAGGGATAGCCATTCCACTTCTTACTTTACGAACGAGGAATCCATGAAGGTTCTGGTTGCAGTCAAGCGCGTCGCAGACGCGAACGTAAAGGTTCGTCCGAAAGCGGACGGTACTGGTGTTGATCTGACCAATGTCAAAATGGCGGTCAACCCTTTTTGTGAAATTGCCGTGGAAGAGGCCGTGCGCCTGAAAGAAGCCGGCATTGCCACGGAAATCGTCGCAGTTTCCATCGGCGACAAAACCGCTCAGGAGCAGATTCGCACCGCGCTGGCACTGGGCGCAGATCGCGGCATTCTGGTCGAAACGGCCGCCGACGTGCAGCCGCTGGCTGTAGCCAAGGCCTTGAAAGCACTGGTTGATCAGGAAAAACCGGGCCTGGTGATCCTGGGCAAACAGTCCATCGACGGTGATAACAACCAGGTTGGCCAGATGCTGGCAGCTTTGGCTGGTTTGTCACAAGGTACTTTTGCCTCTGTGGTAAAAGTGGAAGGCGACAAGGTTGCGGTAACCCGTGAAATCGACGGCGGCCTGCAGACAGTGAGCCTGAACCTGCCGGCAATCATTACTACTGACCTGCGCCTGAACGAACCGCGCTATGCGTCACTGCCGAACATCATGAAGGCCAAGAAAAAGCCGCTGGATACCGTCACCCCGGAATCACTGGGCGTCGATGTGTCTCCGCGCATCAAGACTCTCAAGGTCGAGCCGCCAGCTGAACGCAAGGCGGGCATCAAAGTGGCTGATGTGGCCACACTGGTCGACAAACTGAAAAACGAAGCGAAGGTGATCTGATCATGGCTACTCTCGTTATTGCTGAACACGACAACGCCAGCCTGAAAGGCGCCACGCTCAACACTGTTGCAGCGGCGAAAGCCATCGGCGGTGATATCCATGTACTGGTCGCCGGTAGCGGCTGTGGTGCTGCCGCAGAAGCCGCTGCCAAAGTGGCCGGCGTTGCCAAAGTGCTGGTGGCCGACAACGCCGCCTACGCCAACCAACTGGCTGAAAACGTCAGCCTGCTGGTGGCCGAACTGGGCAAGGGCTACAGCCATATCCTGGCGCCAGCCACGTCCAATGGTAAAAACATCCTGCCGCGCGCTGCTGCGCTGCTGGACGTTGCACAAATCTCCGAAATCACTGCCGTGGTGAGTGCCGATACCTTCCAGCGTCCGGTTTATGCCGGCAACGTCATCGCCACCGTACAATCGTCCGATGCCATCAAGGTCATCACCGTGCGTACCACCGGTTTCGACGCCGTTGCTGCCGAGGGCGGCTCTGCTGCCGTTGAGCAAGTGGGCGCAGCACACAACGCCGGTGTTTCCTCTTTTGTTGGTGAAGAAATCGCGAAGAGCGATCGTCCGGAATTGACCTCTGCCAAGATCGTCATCTCCGGCGGCCGCGGTATGCAGTCTGGCGACAACTTCAAGCTGCTGGAAGCCGTTGCCGACAAACTCGGTGCTGCGGTGGGCGCTTCACGCGCTGCGGTTGACGCCGGCTTCGTGCCAAACGACATGCAGGTCGGCCAAACCGGCAAGATCGTCGCACCGGATCTGTACGTTGCTGTGGGTATCTCCGGCGCCATCCAGCATCTGGCCGGCATGAAAGACTCGAAAGTCATCGTCGCCATCAACAAGGACGAAGAGGCACCGATATTCCAGGTGGCGGATTACGGTCTGGTAGCAGATCTGTTCACCGCGCTGCCGGAGCTGGAAAAAGCCCTGTAATCCTGTTTTAAGGATTGCGCATGTAAAAGCCCGCATCATGAGATGCGGGCTTTTTTTTGATATTACAAAATATATTTCCAATAAAATTGACATCTGTGCTTTTTATATTGGAAATGCAAAATTAGTTTTTAGACGCCGCCGTGTGGAAGGAGTGCCTCCGTGAGATTTTTTGTTATTTCCTGTCGGATTTTCGTTTTGCTTTGTATTATGCCTTTCTTTACCAGGGCATTCTGCATGGAGTCACCAGGCGTAACTATTGACTCGACTGATTTCAACAAAATACTTGAGCAGAACGTTCCGGCCGGACTGTTGAAAACCGAAAAGCTAAATGATGATAGTTACGCCATACACAATGCTATTCAGCATTTGCGTGCGCAAATCACACAACATGGCGTTAGTTTTTTTTCTGCGCATAAAGAAGACGATATTGAAGATGTCGGTTTTTCAATTGCCATGACGCAGTGGGGGCGTACGGATTCAATGCAGATTGCGCGATCTGTAGCGCTATATGAAGAAAATGACAAAATTTATCACCAATATGCGGGGGGCATTGCAGAGCAGTTTTCCAACAACGCAAATGGTATCAGACAGGATTTTATAATCCCGGTAAAGCCACACGGCAAAGGGGGCATCCAAATACAGCTACAAATTGATGGGGCGAAAATTCATAGCAAGTCCGGCGGATTCAGCATTGCAATCAGTAATTCCGATCGGGTGCTTACCTACGATCATTTGAAGGTAATGGATGCCAATAATAGTGTCATACCTGCGCATATGGAAAAAACGTCTGACAATAGCATCACTGTTATGGTGGATGATAGCTCCGCCACATACCCTCTCATTGTTGATCCAACTGTTGCGGATGAAAACTGGGTGGGCATGGGGGGGGTTACGGGCGCTAATCAAGCAATCTCTTCGGTCATTCGCAGTGGTGATAATATTTACGTTGCGGGTGAATTTACGGTTATTGGTGATGTCTTGGCAAACCATGTTGCCAAATGGGATGGCACAAACTGGATTGCTTTAGGTGGTGGCCTGAACGGTAATGTTAACGCTTTGGCTGTAGATAGTAAGGGGAACCTTTATGCTGCAGGTGATTTCACAGTAGCAGGTGGCATTGCCGCCAATCATATTGCCAAGTGGAATGGTTCTGTATGGAGTGCGCTGGGCTCAGGCGTCGATGGCACTATAAAAGCTCTTGCCATCAATAGCACTGACAAACTGTTTGTTGGCGGGAGTTTCGCTTCTGCGGGAGGTGTAGCAAATACCAGCTACATCGCAAGATGGAGTGGCTCGGGATGGAGTGCCCTGGGTACAGGTATTACAGGCGGGAACTACGAGCCCGGGGTCAATGCGCTAGCTATTGACACATCAGGCCGCGTTTATGCTGGTGGTTACTTTACAACAGCGGGCGGGTTGGCTGTTAACAACATTGCAAGATGGACGGGCACCGCGTGGCAAGCAATGGGCACTGGTATTTCTGCTCGCGTAAATACCATGGCTGTTGACAGTGCCGGCAGACTCTATGTTGGTGGAAATTTTTCCAGCGCCGGCGGAATTGCAGCAAACTGCATCGCGCGATGGAGTGGCTCTTCGTGGGCGTCGCTCGGAACCGGTGTGAATGGGTGGGTGTATGCATTAACGCTGGACAGTGTGGGTAATCTCTATGTTGGTGGTGATTTCACAACAGCAAGTGGTGTGACGGCTAATCACGTGGCCAAGTGGGATGGCGGTGCCTGGAGTGCCGTAGGAAGTAATGTGGAGACTGACGCGTTGCGTCCATTGAATGCACTGGCGACAGATGCCAATGACAACCTGATTGTCGGTGGTGCATTTTATTATTTGGGTAATAATGCAACTGTAAAATACCTTGCCAAATGGGATGGTTCGCAGTGGAGTGCCTTTAGCAAGAGCAAGGCTGAATGGATTTACGCTATTACGGTTGATGCTACAGGCAACGTTTATGCCGCAGGAAATTTTCATCAGTCGGATACTTTTGCAGCTGTTGCAAAATGGAATGGCGTGAGCTGGGATCTGTTGGGAGGAATGAATAGCAATATTAATGCCCTTTTGGCGGACAACAACGGTAATTTGTATGTCGGTGGACAATTCACAATGGCTGGCGGGGTCAACGCACTTGCGATTGCTAGGTGGAACGGGAGTACCTGGTCTGCCATGGGGTCTGGATTGAACGGTCCTGAAGTCTATTCGTTGGCAATGGATGTCAATGGAAATATTTATGCAGGTGGAAATTTTACATATACCGGTGATGGTATGCCTGCGAAATATCTTGCCAAATGGGATGGATTAACATGGAGCCCATTAGGTACGGGTCTTACAGGTGGCGGCGGCAACTATTACACGCCCGGAGTAAGAGCCATGGTATTTGATGACAATGGCAACCTGTACGTTGGCGGAAACTTCAACACGGCTGGCGGGCTGACAGCAAATCATATTGCAAAATGGAACGGCAGCAGTTGGAGTACGCTAAGCAATGGTGTCAGTTATTACGATAGAAACGCTTACGACGGGGTAAACGCTCTTGCTGTAGATGCAAGCAATAATCTGTATGTGGGCGGACAATTTACAACGGCAGGTGATGTTCCAGCTTCCTACATTGCAAAATGGAATGGCGTACAGTGGCAGACGCTGAACATGGGTATGAATGCTCCTGTGCGTGCATTGGCTATTAGTAGTCACGGGTTATTATATGCGGGTGGGAATTTTACTTCGGTTGATGGCATGCCAATCAGAGCTATAGCTCGTTGGAACGGCGAGCGGTGGAGTTCCCTGGGTTCTGGTGTTGACAATGTGGTGAATTCCCTAGTGTTTGATAACACAGGGAATCTCTATGTGGGTGGAGGATTTATTCTCGCCGGAGGAAAAGTCTCCAATGCGATTGCCAAGTGGGCATTCATTGACACGGATGGTGATGGCTGGGCCGACAGTGATGATGCATTTCCAGATAATGCCGCGGAGTGGCTTGACAGTGATTCCGATGGTATTGGCAACAATGGGGATCATGACGATGATAATGACGGCACGCCAGATGTGGTGGACATTGATCCAATTAATCCCGCTGTAAATGAGATGCCGGCTGCATTGAATGGCGTTTACAGAGGATCCGCTGTCTCGGAGCACGTGTCTGATTACTAGTGAAGGGCACCCATGCAGGAGGGCAGCGCTTATGCGCTGTATATATAGTTGATGAAAAATGCTCTGTTGCTGTTGGCAATCAGTTTTATTTCATGGAAGTGGTACAAAGGCGACTTTACTGACATTGCCTCAATGGTGGATGAGCAAGGTAAACCTGTTGTAATAGTCTTTACGTTCGCGGATTGTGGTGCGCCTTGTGCCGACGGCATGGCGGAGCTGGATAAACGTGGTGTTCCGTATCGTGAGCTCGAAGTCGATCCTGAGCAGCAGGATGCCGACAATTTCAAGCTGTGGGAAAAATTCGGTCGCGGTGCATTTCCTTTTATTGTGGCCGGCACGGAAAAAGTTATCGGCACGTCCAGGGCGCAACTCGCTACCTTGTTGGCAGTCAATTTTCAGGAACAATATTTGACGCCGTATGAAAAACGCTATTTCCGCAAACATTTTGCTGCGGATGGCACGCCCAATATTGTCATGTATGGCACCAGCTGGTGTCCGGGTTGTGCCGATCTGCGCAAGGAGCTGGATGCTGCAGGCATGCCTTTTATTGACATCGACGTTGAAAGCGGCACGGACAAGGCTGAAATCACCGGCACGATGGAAATCAACGGCTATCCCGCCACATGGTATGGCTACCATCGTATGCGTGGCGTTACTCTTTCCTCAATAAAAACTGAAATTGCATCACTGAAATAGGTTTGTGCGCTAGCGTTGAATCGGATATTCGCCATGGGAATTTTTGCAGAACATATCGGTACCCGACTGGCGCGCTTCCTCAGCAAGCCGCGAAGACATTACGAAAGCTTTTCCATTGCAGATGAAGCAACACTGCGTGCCACCTTGCAGCCTGGAGATCTTTTGCTGGTAGAAGGCAACTCGCGCATCAGCACCGCCATTCAATACCTGACGCAATCCACCTGGTCGCACGTCTGTTTGTATATCGGTGATACGGTTTCAGTCGCGACTCCACTACTGGAGGCTGATCTGGTACATGGCGTCATCTGTGTACCACTCTCCAAATACACAAGTCTGAATACCCGCATCTGCAGGCCGATTGGATTACGCGCGGAAGATCGTGCGCAATTGCTGCAATACGCCGTGGACAGAATCGGCTTTCGTTATGATCTGAAAAACATTTTCGATTTGCTGCGCTATCTATTGCCGACGCCGCCGGTACCACAGCGCTTTCGCCGTCACATGATTGCGCTGGGCAGTGGTGATCCTACCCGCGCCATCTGCTCCACGCTGATCGCGCAGGCCTTTCATGCCATTCGTTATCCCATCCTGCCGCGCCATGTCTGCGAAGAGGGCGAAATAATGTGCGCGATGGATGAGGATTGGCTGCGCGCACGCCATTACACGCATTACACGCCACGCGATTTTGATTTGTCGCCGTATTTTGCCGTGATCAAGCCCGCGCTGGACAGTGACTTTGATTACCGACAACTGCAATGGCTTGAATTGCCGGCGTACGGCACATTGACTCCCGAACAGGCTCATCCAGATCGCGCATTGCCTTGAGCCGCGTGCTGGCTTCTAATGCCGGCAGACCGGAATCGGGGGGCTGCATGACAATCAAGAAAATCGCGGGCGTATCACTCGCTCTGGTGCTGGCAGTCGGAGCCGCCGCACTCGGCTACCAGCAGTGGCAACAGCAGGAAGCCGGCAATAACGGCTTTTACCGCAGCAACGGCCGCATCGAAGCACGCCAGAGCCATGTCGCCAGCCGTTTGCCCGGTACCTTGAGCAAGGTACTGGTGCGCGAAGGTGATCATGTCAGTGTCGGGCAGTCACTGGCGGTGCTGGACAATCGCCCGCTGCAGGCCGATATCACCAAGGCCGAGGCTGGCATACAACAGGCGCGCGACCAGCTGCAATTGTCGCAGGCGCAGCTGGCCCAACATGAAAGCGAGTGCGAATATGCACGCAATTCATTGGCGCGTATTCAGTCGCTGAGCCGCAAACAATATGTGTCGGTTGACCAGCTGGACAGCACGACCATGCGTGCCGAAAGTTGTGCTTCCGTGATCAATGCCGCCAAGGCTGCCGTTGCCGCCTCGGAATCCGCGCTGAAAGTGGCAGAAGCTGCACGCGCGCGGCTGCAGGTGGATCTGGAAGACAGTACGATCAGCGCGCCGTTTTCCGGTTACATTCTTTATCGTCTTGTTGAGCCGGGCGAAGTGATCACACCGAACGGGCGTCTGTTCACACTGGTCAGTGACAGCGATGTTTATATCACCGTTTTCCTGCCCGCAGAAGTTGCCGGCAAACTGGCGAATGGCGATGAAAGCCGTTTGTTTCTGGATGCCAAACCGGATATGGCAATTCCTGCGCGCGTCAGTTTCATTGCCGCTGAAGCGCAATTCACACCCAAAACCGTGGAGACGGCGAGCGAACGCAGCAAGCTCATGTTCCGCGCCAAACTGGATGTGGATCCTGTCTTCCTGCAACAGAACAGCTGGGTAAAAAGCGGCATGCCTGGCTTGGCTGTGCTGCGTACAGCCGCAGAGCGGCCATGGCCGGCGAGCGGAAAATAATCGACACCTGCGATGAATAACCTTTCGTCAGCGATAACGGTGATCGATGGCATTGAGCACCGCTACGGCAAGGTAGTCGCGCTGGATGGCCTCAGTCTGCAAATTCCGCAAGGCGTGCTCGCAGGTATCATCGGCCCCGACGGTGTCGGCAAATCCACCTTGCTGGGATTGATTGCCGGTGCCAAGAAAATCCAGCGCGGCTCGCTGCAGGTTTTCGGTCAGGATTTGCGACTCGCGGAAGTGCGCAAGCACACCTGCCGTCGCGTCGCCTACATGCCGCAAGGATTGGGGAAAAACCTGTATCCGACATTGTCAGTGATGGAAAACATCCTGTTTTTTGCGCGGCTGTTCGGTGAGCGCGGCCCTGCCTGTGAAGCGCGTATCCAGCACTTGCTGGATGCCACTGGCCTGGCGCCGTTTGTGGCAAGGCCTGCGAATAAACTTTCTGGCGGCATGAAGCAGAAGCTGGGTCTCTGCTGCGCACTGATTCACGAACCGGATCTGCTGATTCTCGATGAACCCACCACCGGTGTTGATCCGTTGTCACGCCGGCAATTCTGGCAATTGCTGGCAGACCTGCGCGCACAGCGGCCAGGCATGTCGATTCTGGTGGCAACTGCCTACATGGAAGAAGCCTCGGATTTTGACTGGTTGGCGATGATGGACGAGGGCAGGGTGCTGGCACAGGGCAAACCGGCAGACTTGCTGCAACAGACCGGCGCCAAAAATCTCGATGCCGCATTTATTCGCCTGTTGCCGCTGCACAAACGCGAGAATCACGTCGAGCCGGTATTGCCACCACTGGATGATTCCAGCCATGGCATCGTGATCAGTGCGCGCAACCTGTGTCGGGAGTTTGGCGATTTCAAGGCGGTCGACAACGTTAACTTCGACATCCGCGAAGGCGAGATTTTCGGTTTTCTCGGTTCCAACGGTTGCGGTAAATCCACCACCATGAAAATGCTCACCGGTTTGCTGCCTGCTACCAGCGGTGAAGCGTTCCTGTTTGGCAAAACCGTGGATGTCGACGATATCAACACGCGCCGGCAGATCGGTTACATGTCGCAAAGTTTTTCGCTCTATGAAGAACTGACGGTACAGCAGAACCTGGATTTGCACGGACGGATTTTCGGTCTGTCGACAAGCGACATCCAGAGTCGCAGTGAAGAGTTGCTGCAGGACATGCAGCTGCAGGCCTACGCACACCAGCCGACGAGCGAACTGCCATTGGGCGTGCGCCAGCGTCTGTCTCTGGCGGTGGCGATAATGCATCGCCCCAGTATCCTGATTCTCGACGAGCCTACGTCTGGCGTTGATCCGGTAGCGCGCGACAATTTCTGGTTGCTGTTGATTGATCTGTGTCGCCAGCAGCGTGTCACTATCTTTATCACGACGCACTACATGAACGAAGCTGAGCGCTGCGATCGCGTGTCGCTGATGCACAACGGTCGTGTACTGGCCTCGGGCAGCCCACAGGAAATCCGCGAAGAATTTACCGTAGAGACCCTGGAAGCCGCGTTTATCCATGTGCTGGAGCAGGCACAGCCTCCACATCAAGCCCCGTTGCAGTCAACACAAGCGCCACAGGCAAGTGCAGCTGCACACAAGACGCCACGCGATGGCTTCAGTGTTGGCCGCCTGTGGGCTTATGCCTACCGCGAGGCACTGGAACTGATGCGCGAACCGGTGCACATCAGTTTTGCATTGCTGGCGCCCATGTTTCTGATGATTGTGTTAAGTCTCGGCATCAACTTTGATGTCGACAATCTTGCCTATGCCGTGCTGGATCACGATCAATCGCCAGCCAGCCGTGCCTACCTGCAGGAATTCTCCTCCAGCCACTATTTCACCGAGCGCACAGCGCTGCGCGACTATGCGGATCTGGATTACCAGTTGTCTTCCGGCAACTTGCAGTTTGTCATCGAAATTCCGCCGGATTTCGGGCGGCAACTGGCGTTGCAGCAGCAACCGACCGTCGGCGCCTGGATCAACGGCAGTTATCCATTTCGTGCCGAGCGCACACGCGGCTACATTGCCGGCTTGCACCAGCGTTATTTGCAACTGCGTGCTGCAGAAAGCGCGGGTGAACTGCCGAGCGAACCTTACAAGATCGAAACGCGGTTTCGCTACAACCAGGACATGACCAGCATCTATGCCATGGTGCCCACCGTGGTGTCATTGTTGATGACGCTGATTCCCACCATGTTGATGGCGGTTGCCGTGGTGCGCGAAAAGGAGCTCGGCTCCATTATCAATTTCTATGCAACACCGACGCGACGCCTCGAATTTCTCTGGGGCAAGCAGATGCCTTATGCCCTGATTGCCATGGTGAATTTCCTCTGTCTCATCCTGTTTGCCCGTTATGTGTTTCAGGTGCCCATCAAAGGCAGTTTGCCAGCCTTACTACTCAGCGGCGTTTGCTACAGCTTGGCGACCACGGCACTGGGGCTGCTGATTTCCACATTCACGCGCACACAAATCGCCGCGCTGTTTGCCGCACTGATCAGCACCATGATTCCCTCGGTGAATTTTGCCGGCATGCTGAAACCGGTGGCATCGCTGGAAGGTGGAGCCTACTGGGTTGGCAAATATTTCCCCACCACCTACATGAACAACATCACGGTCGGCACCTTTACCAAAGGCCTGTACATGGCCGAGCTCTGGCAAAACTTTGTCGCCATCGCTGCGTTCTTTGTATTGTTCACCACGGCCAGCGCCTTGTTGCTGCGCAAGCAGGATCACTAGGAGCAGGCCATGTGGAGCAGCATTAAAAACATCTACTTTCTCGGCCTCAAGGAGCTGTGGAGCCTGCGCAGCGATGTGGTGATGTGCGTGCTCATCGTGTTGTCGTTTACGGTGTTTGTCATTGTGCCTTCCAAGAATGCCGTGCTCGATACCCGCTTTGCTTCGGTTGCCGTTGTCGATGAAGACCAGACGCCATTGTCGCGCTCGATATTTTTTGCCTTGCAGGAACCGTATTTCAAACCGCCGCACACACTGGATGTGGGCGAGATCGACAAGGCCATGCGCGAAGGCACGTTCACGTTTGTGGTGTGGATTCCTCACCGCTTCCAGGCTGATCTCGCTGCAGGTCGCCAACCCAGTGTGCAGATACTGGTAGACGCCACAGCCATGAGCCAGGCGGGCAATGGCGCCGCGTATCTCATGGAAATCATCAACAACACGGTGAAGGCTGCATCACCGGCAAACGAAACAGCCTTGCCCGTGAATCTGAACATGCGCATTGCCTACAACCCGAATCTTTCCGGTGACTGGTTCATGGCTGTCACCAATGTCATCAACATGATTTCCATGCTGGCCATCGTCTTGACAGGCTCGGCACTGATTCGCGAACGCGAACGCGGCACTATTGAACACTTGCTGGTCATGCCGTTGCGGCCGCTGGAAATTGCACTGGGCAAGGTGTGGGCCAACGGCGCGGTGATACTGACAGCGGTGTTTGCCTGTCTGATTGTCGTTGTGCGCGGCGCATTGCAGGTACCTTTGCACGGCTCCCTGCTGCTGTTCATGTTCGGTGCCTCACTGTATTTGTATGCCGTAGCGGCCATCGGCGTTTTTCTCGGCACCGTCGCACGCTCCATGCCGCAACTCGGGTTGTTGTTTCTACCCATCGTGATACTGATGGTGACGCTCTCCGGCGGCTTGACGCCACTGGAAGCCATGCCGACCGGCATCCAGTATTTCATGCACATCATGCCGTCATCGCATTTCACACGCTTTGCGATGGCGGTGCTGTTTCGCGGCGCGGGATTTGATCTGGTGTGGCAGCAGATTGCCGCCATGGCCGCAATCGGGTTTGTATTCTTGTCAGGAGCGTTGTTGCGTTTCCGGGCATCTATTTCAGCGAGTCGCTGAAAAAAATCATGAATATTTTGCACAGGAACACGTTCAGTGAATCAACAGACTGAAACAGTAACGGTAGATGTACTGGTGGTGGGCAGCGGTGCTGGCGGCATGACAGCAGCGATTACTGCACATGACCAGAAAATGGATACCTTGCTGATTGAGAAATCAGAACAGTTTGGTGGCACATCGGCGATGTCGGGCGGTGTGATCTGGGTGCCTGACAATCACTTGATGAAAAAGACCGACATTGCAGATTCAGCAGCAGAGGGGTTGGCCTATCTCAAGGCAATGACTGCGGGTGAAGTGCCTTTGGCAAAACTGGAAGCCTATGTGAAGCGTGCACCAGAGATGGTGCGTTATCTTGAACAGAATACGTTTACAAAATTCAATCCGGCGCCGGAATATGCAGATTATTACGAGCACCAACCCGGTTACAAACCGGGAGCGCGCTCGCTGGATCCAAAGCCTTTCAGTTTGCGCAAGTTGAAGCAGCACGGCAATGAAATCCGCTTGCCATCCACAAAAGGCATCCTCGGCCGCATCAACATGACGGCGATAGAGGCACATAAAATCCTGCAGTCGACGCTGGCGCGGAACTTTTTTATTGTCTGGCGCCTGTTGCTGCATTTTCTGGACGTTCCTTTTCGTTTGCAGGGCAAACGTGATAACCGTCTGGTATTGGGCCAGGCGCTGACAGGAAGTTTGCGGGCCTCGATGTTGAAGCGCGGCATTCCGCTATGGTTGAACACAGGGCTGGAAGAACTCATTCTGGAGAATGGCCGTGTTGCCGGTGTCTGGGCCAGACGTGACGATCAGCGCATCATGATTCGCGCACGCAAAGGCGTGATCATTGCCTGCGGTGGTTTTGGCAAGAATGCGGCCATGCGCCAGCAATACCAGCAGCAGCCGATTGGCGCAGAATGGAGCAGCGCCAATCCACATGACAAGGGTGATGGCATTCTGGCTGGCGAGAAAATTGGTGCGCAACTGGCATTCATGCACTGTGCATGGTGGAGCCCAAGCTTTATCTTGCCTAATGGCAACCCTGAAGCACTGATTATCGGCAAATCGCTGCCGGGTGGCATTTTTGTCAATCAGGCAGGCGAGCGCTTTACCAATGAAGCCGCGCCGTATGAAGATGTGGTGAAAGCGCAATACCGGGCCAACAGCGTTTCACCCGCCATACCTTGTTACATGATTTTTGATGCACGTCACCGCAATCATTACACGCTCGCCAACGGGCGTATTTATCCTGGCAACATGCAGCCGGATGACAAGATACCGGAAGAATTCAGGCACTCGGATTTTTTTGTCAAAGCCGATTCTCTCGAAGAGTTGGCTAAAAAAACCGGGATTGATGCAGCCGGCTTGCAGAAATCGGTGCAGCGTTTCAATCACTTTGCCGAAAAGGGCAAGGATGAGGATTTCCTGCGCGGTGAAACTGCACAGGATCGCTACTATTCTGATCCGGACACGGGATTCCCCAATCCAACGCTTGCGCCTCTGCGCGAAGCGCCTTTCTACTGCATCAGGATATGGCCCGGTGACCTTGGCACCAAAGGCGGTTTGAAAACGGATGCGGCAGGGCGTGTGCTGGACACAAGCGACAAACCCATTCCCGGTTTGTACGCGACGGGAAATGCGTCAGGCGCGGTGATGGGAAATTCGTATCCGGGAGCAGGTTCTACGCTCGGGCCGGCGATGACGTTTGGTTATTTGGCGGCACTGGATATTGCGGAACAATAGGGCGAAGACCACATTTTTAGTGGCTGCCCCCGTCTCCCAGGATCTTCAGCAACGGCCGGATATTCTCGCCAACGGCAATTTGCGGCTCGGAAGGTTTCAGTTTTTCATCTGCTTCGCGTTTGGCAATCGTATCGCGCGCTTTATAGAACGCGGCTTCGAAATCGGCGGTTTCCTGTATGGCTTCGGCAAAATAGGCCTTGCCGAAAAACGTCCACTCGGCCTCATGGCTGCAGCCGTGTGAATTCCTGTCTTCGCGGGCGGCAGACATGACCAGCGAATCGGCATTGGCCAGCTTCGGCACAAAACCACCGGAGTAACAGGCAGAGACCACAATGATGCGATGCTTGATGCCGGCGCCATCAAGGGCTGCCTGCAGCACTTCCGGTGTCAGTTCGTTCATGCTGTACGGCCAGAGACTCAGATCAAAACTGAAATCTGCTGCGCCGTGCGAAGTCATGAACAGCAACAATACATCCCTGTCATGGTTCATCAGTTTACCAACGGCTTGCAAGCTACGCTGCAAGGCCGTGACAGTGGCGAGTGGATAGCTCTTCACCGTAGCAGGATTGTTGATCAACACCACGCTGTGATGTTGTGTGTTGAAACGTGTTGCAAAATCGGCATCGACTTTCAGCACTTCGCGCATGAACACATCCTGTGAACCGTAACCGGCAACCGCGACGAGAAACAGTTGTGGCTTCTTGCTGTTTTCCTCTGCAGCGCGCAGGCTGGAGAGGCGTGATGCCAGCAATTCATTTTGCGTATAAAGCATTGCCTCATTGCGCGCATCGTCCCAGCGTTGTCTGTTTTCGGCCGATTGTGTCGCAGTAGTGGAATAATCCTCCGACCAGAAGCGTTCATTGCCATCAACAAGAAAATGCGGCAGGAACAACAGATATACAACAGACAGGATGGCACCCATGCGTTGCTCCGGCAACATATCGCAGATGCGCACCAGTGCAACGATACCGGCCAGACCCTGCCAGATAAAAGGCGCCCACCATAGCGGCCAGGCGGCCTCACCCAGTTGCTGCCACACATCGGTCGGCAGCAGCAACAGCAGGGCAGACAAACTGCCGGTAACAACGCCAATCGCTGCCAGTGCGGTGACAGCCGGCAAGGCGAAACTTTCATTGCCGGCGCTGCGCGCAGCAGCCCAACCGGCAAGCAGCAGCAGTGCAACGTCATAGACCATGTAGGGCAGGGCATTCCATTCAACCATGCCGTTGCTGCCGACATCCAGAAACTGGCAAATGATGCGCATGCCAACGCTCAACAGGATCAATGCCAGAAACTGCTTGCTGGAGGCATGGAGCAGTGCTGTGGCACCACGTTGCAGACAGGCAAACAAAAAACCTGCCGCGATGTTGGACATCAAGCGATCAAGGCCTGTGCGTGGCTGGAAGGACATGTGAGAGTTCCAGAGATGAATTGCGGATATTGAAGCAAAAAAAAGCCCGCATGACGCGGGCTTTTTTATTTCACCGGCAATGCCGAAATTTATTCGGCAGTCAGTGAGTTTACGTGCTCCAGCGCGTCCACGTACTCGGTCAGCAGGCGCATAACCACCTGGCCGCTCTTCTCGACGTGGTTGATCTGGCCAACTACCTGACCCACCGGGTTGAAAGCCACTTTCTGGCATTCGCCGACAGCGGCGTACTTGTGGGTACGGCGGATGGCATCGCCAGTCACCAGGCCTTGCAGCGGCATGCCCAGTGGTTTCGGGTTGCCTTCGGCTTCCCAGGCCATGGTCCATTCGTTTTTCAGCATACGGCAAGGCTTGCCGGTCCAGCTGCGTGAACGCACGGTGTCTTCGGAAGTGGCTTTGAGCAGGGTTTCTTTCTGAGCAGGTTCTGCGTCGGCTTCTTCTACAGTCAGCCACAGTGAACCTGACCATACGCCTTGTGCGCCCATGGCCATGGCAGCCAGCATCTGGCGACCGTTGCCGATACCGCCAGCAGCCAGTACCGGGGTATCACCCACGGCATCAATCAGTTGTGGCCACAGCACCATGGAGCCGATTTCGCCGGTGTGACCACCGCCTTCAGTACCTTGCGCAATGATGAAATCCAGACCCGCTTTCTTGTGTTGAACAGCTTGTTTCACCTTGCCGCACAGAGCGCCGACCAGACGGCCGGAATCCTGGATGCGTTTGATGATGTCGGCTGGCGGGGTGCCCAGTGCGTTGGCGATCAGGCGGCATTTCGGACGGGTCAGGGCCACGTCAACCAGTTGGGTGGCGATGGCTTCGTTCCAGCCCAGCAGGCCCATTTTGTCATCTTTATCCGGCCACTCAGGTACACCGTGGTCAGCCAGCAGCTTGGCAGCGAAGTCGTGGTGTTCCTGCGGCACCATGGCTTGCAGGGTTTCCTCCAGCTTCTTGGGATCCATTTCACCCATGCCTTCGTATTTTTGCGGGATAACGATATCCACGCCGTAGGTGAAGTCGCCGATGTGCGCGTCGATCCAGTCCAGTTCCTGCTTCAGCTGCTCGGGCGAGAAACCGACTGCGCCGAGTACGCCGAGGCCGCCGGCCTTGGAAACCGCCACAACAACGTCACGGCAATGCGTGAAGGCGAAGATAGGCACCTGGATGCCCAGTTTTTTTGCGATAGGAGTTTGCATGGTGATGCTCCGTCAGGGTTGAAAGAAAAAGGCCAGAAAATTGTGGGTGGCATTATGTGCCAGATCGCGGGGAGAGGGATAGTGGGATTTACGGGGTATTGCCTGCGTTGAATCAAACGGCATCCGGTTGCAGTGCGGCCATCAGGTAGCGAGGGGCTTCCTTTTCAAACAACTTGCGCCCGCCGCGCTCATAGGCAATACCCAGATGCGTGCAGGCGAGACCCTTTACCCCCTGTTCCAGCAGGCATTGGCCAAGCCGCAAATGAATGAAGGGGTTGTCGATCATGCCTTCGCAGTGCAGGGCAGAGGCCAGGGCTTCGCGGCCCTGTTCATATTGCTGGCTGCGAAAATAGGCATCGCCGATGGCCGTCAGCACCCAGCCACTTTCAACATGATCGGTTTGCGGTTTGGGCAACAGCATCCAGGCCTGATAGAACTTGTGCAGCGCCTGGCGAAAATCATCGCAGTCATACAGTGCATAGCCGGCAGCGCACAGGGCCTTGATCTCCTTGCGTGTGTCGGTGTCCAGCTCGCTCATGCGTCCAAAACCTTTTCAGTGTCATTCGCCAATCTGTGTCATTCAGCAGGGCTTGCTGGCATCATACCAAGATCATTTGAAAACTTGCCAGCGGAGCCAATTGTGCTTTTGGATGTGTGGACACTGCTCGCCGTATTGGCGGCCTTCATTGGCGGCCTTGTTGTGGCAACAGTCGGCTGGCAAGTACAGGCACGCGCCAGCCAGCAATTCCAGGAATCCCAGCAACAAGGGCAACAGCAACAGCTGGCAGAGTGGCGCCAACGCAGTGAGCAACTGGAACAGGAGTTGCGCAGTCTGCAGACACATCTGGAAAGTGCGCGCATCAAGCTGGCCGATGTCGAAGCCCGACGCGAACAGGAGCAAGTGGCCACCCGTGAACAGCTGGCACTGCTGGAGCAATCGCGCACTGCACTCTCGAAGGAATTCGAGTCACTCGCCAATCGCATCTTTGAGGCCAAACAAACAGCCTTCCAGCAGCAGAGCCGGCAAAACCTGGAATCATTGGTGACACCGTTGCGCGAACAACTGCAACAATTTCGCCAGAAAGTCGAGCAGGTGTACGACACTGAAAATCGCGAACGCGCATCGTTGATCACCGAAATCCGCCTGCTGAAAAACCTGAGCCAGCAAGTCAGTCAGGATGCCGGCAACCTCGCGAGTGCCTTGAAAGGCGACAACAAAGTGCAAGGCAACTGGGGCGAGGTGATGCTGGAGCGCATTCTCGAGCAATCCGGCCTGCAGAAAGGCCGCGAGTATGACACGCAAGTGAATTTGCGCAGCGATGAGGGTGAACGCCGCCTGCCGGATGTGATCGTGCGCTTGCCGGAAGGTCGCGATGTGGTGATCGATTCCAAAGTCTCGCTGGTCGACTACCAGCGTTATTGCGAGGCGACAGACGATCAGGAACGCGAGCGAGCGCTCAAGGCGCATGTGCAGTCACTGCGCGCGCACGTGCAGCGCCTGAGTGACAAGGCATACCAGAATCTGGAGGGGATACGCACGCTGGATTTCGTACTCATTTTCATGCCGGTGGAAGCGGCATTCTCGCTGGCATTCCAGTATGACCAGAACCTGTTTGGCGAAGCCTTCGAACGCGGCATCGTCATCGTCAGCCCGACCACCTTGCTGGCCACCTTGCGCACCGTGCACAGCATCTGGCGCTACGAGAAGCAGAACCGCAATGCAGAAAAAATTGCCCAGGAGGCCGGCAAACTATTTGACCAGTTTGCGTTGGTGGGTGAATCACTGGAAGAACTGGGTAAACAGCTGCAGAAAGCCACGCAAAGTTATGACAATACCGTGAAGCGCTTCAGCAGCGGGCGAGGCAACATGCTCACACGCGTCGAAAAGCTCCGTCATCTCGGTGCGCGCACCAGCAGGCAACTGCCGGCTGCCTTTTCAGATGTCAATGATGATGAACTTTCTGACGATCAGCAATGAACAGAGCAAATCAAAAACGTGATTGTATAAATTCTCGATATGGATATCATTGATAACAAGAATACCAATAATAAAACCCATCATGACAAGCAATACGGCAACTGATAAACCCTTATACAGCTATAAGCGACTGGGCCCGGTTACAACCTGCCATGTCGACCGTGAAGGCCTCATCGTCAAGACCAACAGCCGCTTTGAAGGCATGCAGCCCGAGCACTTTGTCGGATTGCGACTGTCGGATTTCATTGAAGAGCCATCGCGCAGCGAATACTTGCAGCTATTGCGCAATGCTGTGGAAAAGGGCGAGGTTGGCAGCTATGTCAACACGATCGTAAGCCCCACCGGCAACAGCCAGTGGGTCAACCGAATCTGCCCTTGGCGGGAAGAGGGGAAAATTGTCGGCGCGATCATGATCGGTAACCAGATCATTGAGTGAGCGCTTGATTGAAATCCAGTGTTTGTATTGCCACGGATCGTTGAGCAAGTAATGTGCTGCGCACGGCAATCATCTCCTGTGCCGTAATATCCATGCCGGGCTGCATGTTCACACGTCCTGTCTGCTTGAAGACAATGGTGTAACCCAATCCTGCCAGATAATCCGGCAAGGGCGTGGTTTCACCCCAGCCGTAAATGTCATAGATGATATCCGGCGCCTGCAGGCCGCAATCTTTTTCCGCCTGCGGCAGGCGATCAAAAAATTTCCGGTAGTTGATGCGCATGCCCTGACGATCGTAACCATCCTGGGCCATTACCTCGCATTTGCGCAGGGTGTTGTCGGTGAGACCAGCCATGTCCAGCACACGCAGCCTGTTGGAAAATTCGCGCTGCAAATGAAAGTTGACCATCCCCATCTGTTTGCTCAGTAGTGTCAGGCGCCTTGCATCGTCTTGCGGTGTGTGTCGCAACAGGTTCTGCAAGGCGCGCAGTGCCGGCCAATCGCGCAAGTGTTCACGGCTGGCCATCTCGAAAAAACTGGCATCAGCACCGCTGATATGCCTTTGCTGGCCATGAGACCACAGTGGCGTGCCAAAATTATATGTGCGGATAAAAACTGGCGTATACGCCACAAGCAGGGCAACGATTCCATAGCGCAGTGCAATGTCAGGCTTGCCATTGGCAAACATCGTGCACAGATAAAGCCAGAACGGTGCAAGCAACGGCACCCAGAAACGTCCTTCCTTCATCCAGTCGCCACCGCTGCCGAGGACAAAGCCTGTGTATAGCAGCACCCACAATCCACACAACAACAGCAGGGGTTGAGTAAAAATCTTGCGTAGTTGAAATGACGAAAGGAGAAACAGCATTAATGCACAAAGCGTTACCGCTGCATTGAGCGGCTGCCGGAACAGACGCAGGAAATATTGCCAGCCGATCAGCAGTTGTGCCACGCCGGGATCGCTGCTTTTGGCGTACACCGGATTGGGAAACCATACGCCGAAATAATAGTGACGCCACAGGCTGATCAACAGAAATGCCAGCGCAAAGACAATCAGGGCAGGGCGCCGCAACAACATGGCTGCAAAAAATAGAAACAGCGGGCCGACAATTACCATCTCAGGTCGCACGGCTGCCAGTGCCAATGCAGACAAAAACAACAGCGCAGACCGCATTGGCGAGCCATGCTGCAGCCATTGCGGTATCGCCGTGATCATCAGCATCACGCAGGCAGCAGCCAGCGTGCTTTCCATGCCGGAATAAGCCCAGTAGGAAAAATACGGGGTGAGAGAAATCAACAATACAGGCAACCACGGGCGCGGCAGCTGTGTTTGCAACGCCAATCGCCAAACCAGCCACAGGCAGAGCAGGGCTGCGCCCAGATTGAGCAGGTAACCGCAATCCACCACCGAGACCTGCGTTACTGTGGCAGTCAATGCCGTCAGCAACACCAGTAACAGGCTCGAACTCTGCTCAATGCGTTCGCCGTTGTAATTGAGCAACTGCCCGTGATCGAGCAGCGTCTGCGCCTGCCAGAAGCTGATGTGCGAATCATCATGCCCGGTGGAGCCGCAAAGCACGCCGTACAGCAGCAGCGGCAAGGTGCACAGCATAAACGCGGGCAGGGCATGAGGATGGAGCAGCGTGGTTCGCACGAAGGCCTTTATTTCTCTATAATGCGACCCGCATTTTGGGTGATACCCGACGCAAGCTCAACTCAAAAGGTTTTGCCGGCCCGGATTGCCCTCTACTCACCACACCCTTTGGAGTTCTTATCGTGAAACAGCCTGTACGAGTCACCGTGACCGGCGCCGCCGGCCAGATCAGCTATTCCCTGTTGTTCCGCATCGCTTCCGGTTCCATGTTGGGTCCGGATCAGCCGGTGATCCTGCAAATGCTGGAAATCACACCTGCCCTGGAAGCGCTGAAAGGCGTGGCGATGGAGCTGGACGACTGCGCATTCCCGCTGCTGGCTGGCATGGTGTGCACTGATGACCCGATGGTGGCTTTCAAGGATACCGACTACGCCCTGCTGGTCGGCGCGCGCCCACGCGGCCCTGGCATGGAACGTAAAGACCTGCTTGAAGCCAACGCCGCTATCTTCTCCGTACAAGGCAAGGCGATCGACGCCGTGGCCAAGAAATCCATCAAAGTACTGGTAGTCGGCAACCCGGCCAACACCAACTCACTGATCGCCCAGCGCAACGCGCCGAGCATCAACCCACGCCAGTTCACCGCGATGACGCGCCTCGATCACAACCGCGCCATGGCACAGCTCGCGGCCAAAACCGGCAAAACCGTCAACGACGTGAAAAAAATCACCATCTGGGGCAACCACAGCGCCACGCAGTATCCAGACATTGCCAATGCGCTGGTTGATGGCAAAGATGCCAATGGCCTTGTTGATCGCAGCTGGTACGAAAACGACTATATCCCGACCGTACAACAACGCGGTGCGGCGATCATCAAAGCTCGCGGCGCATCATCTGCTGCATCTGCTGCCAACGCAGCTGTTGATCACATGCGCACTTGGGCACTGGGCACCGCAGAAGGTGACTGGGTTTCCATGGGCGTGTATTCCGATGGCTCTTACGGCATCGAGAAAGGCCTGATCTACTCCTTCCCTTGCGTATGCAAAAACGGCGACTGGGAAATTGTTCAAGGTCTGGAAGTTTCCGAATTCTCACGCGCCAAGATGAAAGCGACCGAGCAGGAACTCTGCGAAGAGCGCGATGGCGTCAAACACCTGCTGCCCAACTAAAAGGAGAATACCAACATGGCACATCATCAAGCCCCACAAGACAACTGCAGCAATACCTGTGAAGCCGATGGCTGTGCAGATGCCTTTGCGACCGTAGCCATCATGACCATTGTTATTGCAACGGTTGTGTTCTGGTTGCATGGCATGGCGTGATTTGGGCATAGCGCTCAAGCACCGGGAAACGCAGCTTCGGCTGCGTTTTTTATTGCAACACGTATAGGGATCACCCATGGCTACGGTTGAAGCGAGTGGAAAAAAGCTTTCCACATTATTGGCGCTGATACAGTTTCTGAAACCTTACAAAAAAACGATTGGCGCTTTTCTGCTGGCCTTGCTGTTTACCTCTGGCGTCATGTTGTCCATCGGCCAGGGTGTACGCTTGCTGATTGACAAAGGATTTGCTCAGCAGTCGCTAACACAATTGAATGCTGCCATCGGTTTCATGATGGTGATCGCCATCATGATGTCACTGGGCACTTATGTGCGCTTTTATCTGGTGTCATGGCTGGGCGAACGGGTGAGTGCCGATATTCGCAAGGCTGTGTTTGATCACATTGTTACATTGCACCCCGGCTTTTTTGAAGACAATCGCAGCGGCGACATCATGTCGCGCCTGACAACCGACACCACCTTGCTGCAATCTATTATCGGTTCTTCATTTTCCATGGCGCTGCGCAGTGCGATTTCGGTAATTGGTGCACTGGTGATGTTATTCATTACCAATCTCAAACTGTCGCTGATTGTGCTGGTGTGTGTGCCTTCCGTGTTGTTGCCGATTTTGCTGCTGGGGAGGCGCGTGAGAGCGCTGTCACGCCAAAGTCAGGATTCCATTGCCGACGTCGGCACCTATGCCGGCGAAATTATCCAGCAGATCAAGACGGTGCAGAGTTACACTCGCGAACAGCAGGAAACAATTGCTTTTGGCAGGGAAGTAGAGCGCGCTTTTGCAGTTGCTCGCACGCGTGTTGGTCAGCGCGCTGTATTGATGGGCATTGTGATTCTGCTGGTATTTGCTGCGCTGGCCTGCATGGTATGGGTGGGTGGCAGCGATGTGATACACGGCCGTATGACTGGCGGTGAACTCGGCGCGTTTATCGTGTACGCCATCATGGCTGCCATTGGTGTGGCCACCTTATCCGAGGTGTACGGTGAGTTGTTGCGCGCCGCCGGCGCCACGGATCGGCTGATGGAACTGATGCAGGTACAAAGCGACATTCTGCCGCCGGAAAAAGTTTCTGTTGCCGCCAACAGCCTCCCTGCAAGACTGCAGCTGTGCAATGTCTGTTTCTCCTATCCTTCACGGCCGCAACAGCGGGCACTCGACCAATTTTCTCTCGATATTGAACAGGGAAAAATTTTAGCGCTGGTGGGGCCATCCGGAGCAGGCAAATCCACTGTCTTCGAGTTGCTGCAGCGTTTTTATGATCCACAACAGGGAGAAATCCTGTTGGGCGATCAGGATATACGCACACTGGATCCGCGCGATTTGCGCCAGCAACTGGCAGTCGTACAGCAGCAACCGGCTTTATTCACTGCGGATGTCATGCACAATATCCGCTACGGCAAGCCGGATGCGAGTGATGAAGAAGTTTTTGCAGCCGCGAAAGCTGCATACGCGCACGAGTTCATCATGACATTGCCGCAGGGCTACCACAGCGAACTGGGAGAGCAGGGTGTGCGCCTTTCCGGTGGTCAGCGGCAGCGCATCGCCATTGCGCGCGCCATTCTGAAAAATCCGCGCATCCTGTTGCTTGATGAAGCCACCAGCGCCCTGGATGCGGAAAGTGAATACCAGGTACAGCTGGCGCTGGAACATCTGATGAAAAATCGCACCACCGTCATCATTGCGCACCGGTTGGCCACTATTCTGCACGCTGACACAATTGCAGTCATGGAAAATGGCAAACTGGTTGCGCAGGGCAGTCATGCGCAGTTGCTGGAAAGTAATCCGCTTTATGCACGTCTGGCTCAGCTGCAGTTTGGCGCCGAGAGTGGCAATTCGACAACACCTGCTGTTTGATCAATCGTCCAGCAAATTATCCGGCAGCGGGCGAGTGCGAACATTGATGTAACGGTTCTCGCGTTTGTCTGTAGCAGTAGGTGGCGGTTTTTTGGTTACAGGGTGCGAACCGCTGGTGTTGCCGGAAGCGCTGTTACCCTTGATGCGCAGTTCGCCGCTGTATTTTTTGGCAGACGGCAATGGCGTGTTGAGTGACTGCTCGGTTTCCGCCAGCAGTTTCATAGCTTCTGCCTGAAAATCATCCAGATCGAATGTATCCAGTGTCGCAGCGGGTTTTGCCGCAAACAGATTGACGTGAGGTTCTGTGCGGGTGTTGATGCCATGGCTTGCTGGTAAAACACGATCTTTTGTCTGCGATGGTTCGGCAGGCAACTTCTTGTCGCGCACCGTAACGGAAGCGTCCGGCACCACGGCTGCCGGATGCGAACCGGTGACCGGTGCAATCGCGTCAAGACTGGCCAGCAACAAATCCATGCTGGCAAAACGATCTTTCGGCTTCTTGGCCAGCATCTTGTCCAGCAAGGGCTGAAAGCGCGCCTGATTGCCTTGCAGGCGCGGAATATCCATCTGGATGTGATTCATGGCCGTATTGACGAATGAATCGGCCTTGAACGGATTTTTACCGGTAAGCATTTCCAGCAGGAGCACGCCGAGGCTGTAGATGTCGGAGCGCTGGTCAAGATCCAGTCCCTGCATCTGTTCCGGACTGCCATAGCCGGCGCTGCCCACGACCATGCCGGCCTGGGTGAGCCCCACATCGTTGTTGATCTTCTTGGCAATGCCGAAATCGGTGAGTACCAGCGTGTCATCCTGGCGAAACAGGATGTTTGCCGGCTTGATGTCGCGGTGAATAATGCCGTTGCCGTGCACAAAGCGCAGCACACTGCCCAATTGGCGCAAGACATTGAGGGTAAATGCCTCATTCAGACCACGCGCCAGCCGCTCCTCAAGATCACCACCTTGCAGGAACTCCATACTGAGGAACAGCTTGCCCCCACTCAACTGCCCGAAATCATAGATGGTAATCAGGTTCGAATGATTGAGTGCCGCGACCAAACGCGCTTCGTGCAGGAAACGCTCTGCGAATTCCGGGTCATGTGAGGTGGTATCCAGTAACTTGATCGCCACCCGGCGCCCCAATGACAACTGTTCGGCCAGAAACACCTCGGCCATGCCGCCTTTGGCCAGCATGCGTTCGACCCGATAACCGGGAATGTCGAGGAGAGCCGTCATGTTATTAACCCTAGCACAGGGTGGAAACACCCTGAAAAATCAATCGCAAACTGTTATTGCCAAGCCGGCAATCAAGCCAGCAGATTGTATGCCAGTTGTATAGAATTGCCAAAATACCCATGTGGCAAGGTCATGAACGCCTGGTTTGTCTACATCCTGCAATGTGCTGATGGCACGTTTTACAGCGGCATAACGACGGATCTCGCGCGGCGTGAGCGCGAACATAATGTCGGCAGACTCGGTGCGCGCTATACGCGCGGCCGTCGCCCGGTAAAGCTGGTTTACAGCGAGGCTGCTGCAAACCGGAGCGAAGCTGCACAACGCGAGTGCGCTCTCAAAACCATGCCGCGCAGTGCGAAGCTGGCGCTGATCGCCACACAATGTGAATATATTCGTTGACTTGGCTGCTATAGCTCTATATGGTTGATCCAGCTTGAAAGTTCGTTTCCTACTTTATGCAAACCGTTTCGATGTTCCTTTCGTAGTACCTCGTCCTGTTCATCATAAGTAAGCTCAACATTTCCAGCCAAACCCCAGCTTCAACAAGCTGATTACACTTTTGATTTATCAGGATTATCATCATGTCTAACACCACTACCGGCACCGTAAAATGGTTCAACGAAGCAAAAGGCTTCGGTTTCATCGAGCAGGAATCAGGCCCGGACGTTTTTGCACACTTCAGCGCCATTTCCGGTTCAGGCTTCAAAACGCTGACTGAAGGTCAACGCGTATCCTTCACTGTCACCAAAGGCCAGAAAGGCCCACAGGCAGAGAACATCGTAGCAATCTGATTGCTGCGCTGAAAAAAAACGGGCCTTCGGGCCCGTTTTTTTATGTCGCAATGACCGGGTTTCACATCCGATCAAGAGAAGGGCTGCTCGCCACCAACTTACGTGTATACCCATGTTGCGGATTGCCTAGCACCGATTCGGCAGCACCGGCCTCGACAATCACGCCGCGATGCATGACAACAACGTTGTCACACACATAACGCATCATCGCCAGATCGTGACCGATAAACAGCAGGCTCAAGCCGAGTTCACTGCGCAAATCCTGCAACAGGTTGATGATCTGCGCCTGCACGGAAACATCCAGTGCCGACACCGGTTCATCGCAAATCAACAGCGCCGGTTCGCTGATGAGGGCGCGGGCGATACCGATACGCTGCAATTGCCCACCGGAAAATGAATGCGGATAGCGCGCGAGGTCATCACTGCGCAAACCAACGCGACTGAGCCAGCGTGCCGCGCAATCGCGGCGCTGTACAGCCGACAATTGTGGCCGCAAACGCAAGGGCTCGCACAAAATATCGGCAATCGTCAGCGAGGGATTCAACGCGGCATGTGGATCCTGGAATACCATCTGGATATTGCCGGCTTGCGCAACAAAATCCTGCCGCGTATAGCGTGATGGCAGAGCCTTGCCCCGAAAATAGATCGTGCCGCTGTCGTAGCTGTGCAGGCCGGCAATACAGCGCGCCAGTGTCGATTTTCCCGAACCGGATTCACCGGCGATGCCGAGAATTTCACCGGCATGCGCGCAGAGGTTGATGTCCTGTAATACGGGCGTTTTATGTTTACCGGAACCCCAGGATTTGAACAGCGCATCTACTTGCAATAACGGTTTCATGCCACAGACCCTGCCGGCTTGTCCGGATGATACAACCAGCAGCGTGCTGACTGGTGTGCAGGAAAAACCGGTGCAGGCTGTTGACTGCAAATTTTCATGCAGCAGAAGCAACGTGGTGCAAATGCACAAGCATCGGGTGGCTGATGCAAATCCGGCGGCATGCCGGCAATCGCCTGCAAACGCTTGCCATGTGTGCCGGCTGGCAGCGAGGCGATTAGTGCGCGCGTATAAGGATGCGCAGGTGTATGCAAAACTTCCCGCGTTGTTGCTGTTTCCACAATCTCGCCCGCATACATCACGGCAACACGATCCGCATATTGACTGACCAATGCGAGATCATGCGTAATGAACAACACCGCAAGTTGCTGTTCTTCACGACATTCATTGAGCAGCGCCATCACCTCGGCCTGTGTCGAGACATCCAGTGCCGTCGTCGGCTCATCGGCAATCAGTAATTGCGGCTGCATGGCCATCGCCATGGCAATCGCCGCCCGTTGCAACATACCGCCGGAAAATTCATGTGGATATTGCCGTGCGCGCTCTGCTGCATTTTCAATTTTCATGCGCGACAAAAGACGTTCGGTTTCTATCGCGGCATCTTGTCGCGAAAATCCGCGGTGCACACGCAGTGGTTCTGCAATTTGATAGCCGATGCTCAGCGTCGGGTTGAAAGTCGACATCGGATTCTGAAACACCATGGCCATGCCACGATTGACTGTTGATGATAATTCACGCGAAAACAGTGTGTTTTGCTGAAAGTTAGCGCGTGAGGACTTTATTTTTGCAGAGGAGGGCTGCAGCCCCATGATGGCCTGCGCCGTCACACTCTTGCCGCAACCGGATTCGCCCACCAGCGCCAGCATCTCGCCAGTACGCAAGGATAAACTGACATCGCGCACGGCCTGCACACAGCCGCGCGCACTCTGTAGCTGCACTTGCAGATGTTCTATCTCGAGCAGATTAACGGCTGTTGCAATATCAGTGCTCATTGCCCCACCTTGCGTGCTCGGACATCCAGCGCATCGCGCAAGCCATCGCCCAGCAGATTGAATGCCAGCACGGTCAGGCTGATGAAAAGTGCCGGAAACAACAACTCGTGCGGATGCACCAGGAAACTGGACAAACCGTCATTGCACATCGTGCCCCAGGAAGTAGCTGGCGCAACTACACCCAAACCGATAAAGGATAAAAATGCCTCGGTAAAGATGGCAGACGGAATCGCGAAACTGAGAGTGACCAGAATGCCGGGCAATACATTGGGCAGCATGTGCCGCCAGATAATATAAAAACCGGACGCTCCGAGTAATCTTGCAGCATCTACATAGGCGAGGTTGCGCAATTGTAAAACCTGCGCGCGCACCAGACGCGCTGTGTTGGGCCAGGCCAGCAACAACAACGCCAGCAGCAAGGCCTGCATACCATCACTGCCCGGGCCTATGCCGAACATCATGCGCAAGATAATCACGAACAATAAAAAGGGCAGGGCGATCACAAAATCGGCAAAAGCCATCATCCACGCATCCACCATACCGCCACGATATCCCGCAAACGCACCGTACATGGCACCGAGCAACACATACAGCAAGGGGGCAGTAATGCCGATAAACAACGATGTTCTGCCGCCGTCAATCAGGCGCGCAAGAATATCGCGACCCAGTTTGTCGGTGCCCAAGGGATGCGCTGGTAGTACCACAACATCCGGTCGGATTTTCCAGTCAACATCAAGCGATAATTTTTGCAGCTGCGCCAATGGCGTGGCATGTGCAACATCAACAGCCAGTGTCTGGAAATGTAGTACCTCGCCTTTTTTATCGAGTGTGGCAAGTGAATAGAAATAGCGTCGGTTTTCGAGCTGCAGCTGATCCTTGTAAGTAGCTTGTTTGGGTTCAGCCAAGGGTAAACCGAGATCGTGTAGCCCTGAGGGTTGCAATTCATGACGATACAGACGAAAACGCTGTTCACGGGTTTTCTCGCCGGACCATGCCAGTACAACAGCTTCCGTATTGGCCGGCTGCACAAGTTGTAAGCCCGCGTCAGCCGGCAATGCGATTGCATCCACTGCACGCGCCTGTTGTTCACCGGTATCGGGATAGATAACCTGCGTGCGCATTCCCCATGTCGGCAATTGCGAAATCTGCAGAAAATCGAACTGCGAGCTGCTCATCGGCCAGAAATATTTTCCGAAACCGCACAGCATCAGCATCAAGGCGATCACCAGCAAGCCACAGATTGCTGCAGGGTTCCTGCCCAGCTGGCGCCATACATCGCGCCACAAACTGCCACCATGTGCTGCCGTTGCCGTGCTTGCAGATTCACACAGCACTGCAGGCGCAAACATTTCCGGCGCAATATTGCTGGATGCAGGAAGCGGTGCGGCAGTCATTGACGTTGATCCTGCATACGGATGCGCGGATCAAACAGCCCATACAACAGATCCACCAGCAGCACCATCAACACCAGAAAGCTGCCATAAAAAACCGTGGTGCCCATGATCAAGGTGTAATCCAGCTGCTGGATGGCCTGCACGAAATAACGGCCGAGGCCGGGAATGGCAAACACGGTTTCGACCACGAAACCGCCGGTGGTAATGGTGGCGATCGCCGGCCCCAGCAGCGCCATCACCGGTAGTAACGCATTTTTCAGTTCATGCACCCAGAAGATCCGGGACGGTGACATCGCCTTGGCTCTAGCAGTGCGGATGTACTGCGCATTGCGCACATCCAGCATGGAGGAACGCATCAGGCGTGTCAGGTATGCCGTTGTACCAAGGCCCAACACCAGTGCCGGTATCGGCATGTGCCACACACTTCCCCAACCGGCAACCGGAATGGCATTGCCGATATGTGCATCCACTTTCAGCACTGCCAGTTGCGCGAGCGCGGCAAAAACAAATGACGGCACGGATATGCCGGCCACGACAGACAGCATCAGCAAATAATCCGGCCAACGTTGATGGTAACGTGCAGCCAATGTTCCCCAGAATATGGCGCCCAGGAGCGACAACAATAATGAAACGCAGCCGAGCAGGGCAGAGACAGGAAAGTGCTCGCGAATGATGTCATTCACGGCACGATTTTTCTGGGTAAAGGAATAGCCGAAATCTCCCTGCAGCACATTGCGCATGAACAGCAGATACTGCACAGGCAATGGTTTGTCCAGACCATAATGCTGCAGCAATTGCGCACGGATCTCGGGCGTTGTCGCCTTGTCATCCGCCAATGGATCGCCAGGCACCGCGTGCATGGCGAAAAATGTCGCAGTGGCGATGAACCAGATGGTCAGCAATCCTGTTGCAATGCGTTTGCAAATATAAACTGTCACTTTGCAGAATCCATTGTCGGGATATCAGCAGATACTGCAATATCGGCAAAACGCAAATCCGGGTCACCACCAAAGCGACGACGCTGGACATTGCGCAAGCGCGTGTCCTGCACGTAGATAATGCCGGGTTCCGTCAAAGGCATAACGGCAACATCCTCATCGATCAGCTGTTGCATCTGCTCGAACAGCGCTGTGCGCTGCGGGCCTGCGGGTAGGGCAGACGCCTGTCGCAACAGTGTATCGTAAGCATCGCTGTGGTAGCGGCCATGATTGTTTTCATTGTCGGATGCCAACAAGTCGGCAAATGTCATCGCATCGTTGTAATCCGGCCCCCAGGCTGACAAGGCCAGATCAAAATCGCCTGCAGCGAGTTTGGCCAGTTTCTGTTTGAATATCTGCTTGTCGATAATGACCGTCAGCCCCAATTGGCTTTGCCATTGCTGCTGCAGGTATTCCGCCTGCCGCAAAACGGCAGGCGAATCGTAAACCAGCAATGTCAGCGGCGGCAGCACTGGCGTTCCCAATTCCATTTTTGCCATTGCCACGGCTTGCCGCGCCGCTTGCAAGTCAGCGCCTTGATATCTGTCTGTTATTGACGTAGATGGCAATAACCATTGTGGAAAGAAGCGCGCGGCTGTTTGCGTGCCCGGCGAGGCAATGACACGGTTCACCAGTTCGTTGCGATCGACACTGAGGCTGATGGCGCGACGCAAGTTCTCACTGCGGAAACTGCGAGAGGATCGCTGGTTGAATTCAATATAGGTCAGCATGCCATTGCCGAAATCCTGCAAATACAAACGTTGATGCAAGGCCTGGCGCAATGTATCGCGGCTCAACTCTGCCAGGGCAATATCGCCCGCCTGAAAAAGATTGAACAAGGTGCCGGGATCGTTGCTGATGTGGGGAATGTCAATTTGCTGCAAACGCACACGGCTGGCATTCCAGTAACCGGGATTGCGCTGCAAACGCAGGCTGGCACCGTGTACCCATTTTTCCAGTCGGAATGGCCCATTGCACAGCAACCTTTCTGCATCGGCGCCGTATTTTCCTTGTTGCGCCTGGTAGAAACTTTCTTTTACTGGCAAGTAGGTGGGAAATGTCGTCAGGCTGGGAAAATAAGCAGTAGGTCTTTCCAGTTCTATGCGCAGGTGACGATCATCGTCGGCAGAGACGCCCAGCGCAGTCTCCGGCAGTTCACCGCGATTGATTTTTTCAGCATTCCTGATTGGATAAAGAATAAAAGCATAGCGCGAAGCGGTGGCAGGTTTCAGTGCCGTGCGCCAGGCAAAAATGAAATCCTGTGCAGTTACTGGAGAGCCGTCGCACCAACGTGCATTGTCGCGCAGGGTAAACTCCACGTGTGTACCGTTCATGTGCCAGGCTTCGGCCACGCCACCGACCAATGCATCAGCTTCGCCATAGCTCAGCAATCCTTCCTGTGTGTGCAGCAACACAAAAAAACTGACACTGTCTGTGGTGGTGAGACTGTTAAGATCAGGTGGTTCGGTAGACAAGGCCAACTGTACGGATTTACTTGAAGGATTCACTGCGCCTGCGGCATGAACCTGCTGCAGGCATGTGCAAAAAAATACAAACCAGCAAAACCAGCACGTGATTTGTGAAGAGAAGTGCTCGGGCAATACACGACTCGCGCTGCGTGCTCTGATATTTTTCACGTTGCCAGCTGCCTTGTCCCGGTCGTCTATGCTGCCAGGCAACGATTATGCGAGAATTGCCGCCTACGTTCCACCTGCTTATTTCGAGAAGCCTGCATGCCCACATTCGATTACGATTTACTGATCATCGGTGCCGGCTCTGCCGGCGTGCGCGCCGCACGCATGGCTGCCAGTATGGGCAAACGCGTTGCCCTCGTTGAAAAGCAGCGAGTAGGTGGCACCTGTGTCAATGTCGGCTGCATTCCGAAAAAACTTTTTCATTACGCGGCGCACTATGCCGACAGTTTTCACGATGCCAGGGCGTATGGCTGGCAAACCACAATGCCGGCATTTGATTGGGACACGTTGAAACAGAATACCCAACAGGAAATCACGCGACTCAACGGCATTTATCACAAACTGCTGGACAACGCCGGCGTGGATTACATGGAGGGGGAAGGGCAGGTCAGCGGCCCCCACCATGTCACGATGGATAATCGCGTGTTGTCCGCCACGACACTGGTTATCGCCACCGGTTGTACACCGTGGTTGCCGACATTGCCGGGCATTGATCATGCGATCACCTCCAATGATTTCTTTGCGCTGCCAGCGCTGCCATCAAGTATGGTGATCGTGGGCGGAGGCTATATTGCGGTGGAGCTGGCATGCATCGTCAACAGCTTCGGGGTCAATACCACGCTGGTGCATCGCGGCGAATCCATCCTGCGCGGGTTTGATAATGATGTTCGTTTTTTCTTGCAGGATGCGCTGCAGAAACAAGGCATTAACTTGATGTTGCACGAAAATGTTTCACGAATTGACAAGAGCGAAGAGGGCTGCAGCGTGGAACTGGTCTCCGGCAAGCAGCTGCAAACCGGGAAAATTCTTTTTGCCACAGGACGCAAGCCTGATCTGCAGGGTCTGGGCCTCGAAAATACCACCGTAAAAATGTCGACACAGGGCTATATAGAAGCCAATGAAAACTACCAGACTGCAGAACCCTCCATATACGCACTGGGCGATGTGCTCGGGCGCAGGGAGCTGACGCCGGTAGCCACGGCTGAAGCCATGCGTCTGGTCGATCATTTATATGGATCGCACAGCAAACCCGCGTTGGATTACAGCCTGGTCGCCAGCACGGTATTTTCATCGCCGGAAGTCGGATGTGTCGGCCTCAGTGAGCAGGATGCCGTGGCGGTATACGGTGACGATATTGCCATCTACAAAACCGATTTCCGCGCCTTGCGCCATACCATTACAGAATCATCCGAACGAACCTTGATGAAACTAGTGGTACAGCGTTCAACGGATCGCGTGCTGGGTTTGCACATGGCCGGCAGTGACGCTGGCGAAATACTGCAGGGCTTTGCCGTGGCCATCAATATGGGCGCGACCAAAGCCCAGTTCGACGCCACCATAGGCATCCATCCAACAGCCGCTGAAGAGTTCGTCACCATGCGTACAGCAGTGGCGCGGGCCTGAAACGGCTTACCACCCAGACCATCCGAAACTACGCATAATGTATA
>CAZDWC010000006.1:0-224609 GCA_964509075.1 uncultured Pseudomonadales bacterium
CCTCGGTTCCGGCAATACCTTGAACATGACGGCGGATATCACGCCGCCGACCGTGTCGATTACTGCTGCCGATACGTCACTGTCAGCGGGCCAAGCGACGACAGTAACGTTCCAGTTCAGCGAAGCAGTGAGCAATTTTGCAGCGGGCGACGTCAGCGTCACCGGCGGTAGCTTGAGCAACTTCACGCAAGTGGATGCCGATACCTGGACCGCGACGTTCACACAAAGCGGCGCATCCGCGCCGAGTGTGAGCATTGCCAACAACACCTACACCGATGTCGAAGGCAACCTCGGCTCTGGCAACACGCTGAACATGACTACTGTTCCGGAAATTACTTCTGCAGCAGCAGTTTCAGTGGATGAAAATACTTCCACATCGACGGTTGTGCTTGATGTTAATGCTACGGATCTTGATGGTAGTACGCTCACTTATAGTCTCAGTGGTACAGATGCTGCGCAATTTACTATCGATAGCAGTACAGGCGAAATTCGCTTTGCTGCAAGCCCGGACTTCGAAGTGCCGACGGATACGGGTACGAACAATGTTTACAATGTTACCGTCACGGTGACTGATGGTGTGAACCCTGTTAATCAGGCATTGACCATAACAGTGAATAACGTCAACGAGACACCGGTTATCACCAGCAATGGTGCAGGCGCAACGGCGTCTGTGAACGTTCAGGAAAATACTACGTCGGTAACGACGGTTGTGGCCACGGATCCCGATTCTGGTGACACGCGCACATACAGCATTGTTGGCGGTGCCGATTCTGCTTTCTTCACGATAAACGCATCAACGGGTGCCTTGATCTTCAAGTCGGCGCCGGATTTTGAAAATGCGCTGGATGCGGGTGCGAACAACGGCTATGAAGTGGTTGTACGTGCAACGGATGCCGGCGGATTGTTTGATGAGCAGGCTATTACCGTCAATGTTACCGATCAGGCGCCAGAGTTGCCTATCGTCTCTGCAGCGGGTAACAAGAATTTCACTGAGAACGGTCTTGGAATTTCTTTCCTCAGCAGCGTGGGTGTTACAGACCAGGACAGCACTTCGCTGGATCATGTGGTTGTCACGATCGCCAACTATGTTGCTGCACAGGATGCTGTTGCTTTCAGTACTTCAGGTACCAGTGTGTCGGTGGCTTCCAGTGTTTCTGGTTCCACATTGACACTGACCTTGACGGGCGGTACATCGATTTCGCAGTATCTGGCTGTGCTGCAGTCGATGACATACAGCAACAGTTCGGATAATCCCGACACGACTGTGCGCAATGTTACGGTGGAGGCTTACGACCAGACGGCGACGACCTTGTTTGGTTCGAATACCGGAACCATCACCGTTATTCCTGTCAACGATGCGCCGGTTGCCACCAACAACAGTCGTTCGTTTGTGCAGAGTTCACTCAATGGCAATCTCAATATTGCGAGCCCCACAGATGCGGAAACCGCTTCGTCCAGTTTGACAATTACCGTCAATGGCTTGCCAACAGTGGGAACGGTAACACTGGCAAATGGTACGGCGGTAACGGTGGGTCAGGTGCTCACATTGGCAGAGTTGACCGCACTGCAGTTTGATGCGGGTGCTTCGAATGGCACGAGCTCGTTCACGTATACCGTGAGCGATGGCACGGATTCCACACTCGGTACTACGACGATTGTGGTGGGTAATACAGCTGCTGATTCTGGTACGGTCTTCGAGAGTGCGCTGGCCGGCGGTAGTGGCGCCGATCTTGGTGGGTCAACGGTTGCTACCGGCAACCTCCTCAGCAATGACGCGATTGCCAACGGTACCACTGTTATTACTTCAGTGTCTTTCAATGGCGGAACGGCCATTACGGATGGCGGTGTGGGTGATACCAATGCTGCTGCCGGTATTATTGGTATTGATTCGACCCTGGGCTTGTTGACTGTTACCACTGCGACGGGTGCTTACACCTACACGCTGCAAACCAATTCCACTGTGAATGCAGCTTCTGTTACGGAGCAGTTCACGTACAACTTCACGTCGCCTGCGGTAGGCAGTAATACACTTACGATCACGATTCAGGATGATGAGCCTGTTGCTAATAATCAGGACGAAGACATTCCTGAATCATCTCCGATGATATTTGATTTGTATTTCATGCTGGATAACTCCGGCAGTATGGATACCGCTGTTGGCGGTACTACGCGGCTTGAGCTGGCAAAAGATGCCTTGATTGCACTGGCGACAGAATATTTTGAGCAATCCAGTGATATCAGGATTACGGTCTCGCGTTTTGCGAGTGGGTCGTCAACGCTGGGCACTTACACCGATCTGGCAACACTGACGACGGCTATTAATGGCATCGTTTCAGCGGATGCTACAGATTATCAAGCAGCTTTGACGGAAATGAAGGCTCAGATTAATGGTGATTTGGGCGCTATGAGTGCTGATACGCAAATCATCACTTATTTCTTGTCTGACGGTGATATTACCGAAGGTGCGGACACAGCTGCAGGTCTGGAAACGGCAACTGGCTGGCAGGCATTTATTGCTTCAAATGACATTAAGTCGTATGGCGTTGGTATTGGAACCGGTATTACCGATCCTACGGGTCTTGATTATATTCACAATGTTGATTCTCTTGGTCAGGGGCATGGTTGGGAGGATGCCGCACCATTGATTTCGGATATAACTCAGTTGGAAAGCCAGTTGCTTGCTACAGTGCCGACGTCATTTGGCGGCACAATTTTGCTTGATGGTACTGTTGCTAATGTTGAATTTGGTGCAGATGGCGGTTATATCCAGCAAATCACAATGTTCTTTGACGCTCACGGTATATTTGCTGCGGGCAATCAGACTGTTACGTTTAACGGAACGACAGTGACTCTGCCGGCGGCATTGTCTGGTACGGCGATTGTCAGTGGCACAACAGTTACATTTGATACAAACGACGGCTTTTCGTACGGAAAATTCACCTTCGATTTCTCAGATGGTAGTTACACTTTCTTTGCTAACAATGGTACAGCGGGTACAGTGTTTGATATTGATTACGTCGTTCGTGATGCGGACGGTGATACCGATCCTGCCACTGCTACTGTGCGCGTGGTGGACTCCGCGCCAGATGCAAATGATGATTTGCATACAGTCGATCACTTTGCAGTTGCAACGGGTAATGTTGTTACAGGTATCGGCACAGACGGTGGTGTGCGACTGGGTGACGACTTCACTCCGTTCGCTCCGCAAGGTTCGGGCATAGACAAAATTGTCGATGATGCAGATGTTGTGCAGATCCAGTACAAAGGTCAGACGTTTGATCTGGATTTCACCAGTGCAGCGCCTGCTGGTGGAAGCAGCGGTACGCTGAGCTGGACATACAGTCTGGATTTGCCAACTGTCACCGTGAACACCGTCACCGTGGGTGATGTGAGTATTAGCGATATAACACTCGGTGGTACGGCTGCGATCGCGTATGAAAATAATGGCGGTCAGGACGGTGCGGGTATCACCAATGCACAAATAAATAATGGTGAACGCTTCGATATCGATTTTATGTCCAAGGGCAATCTGCCGGCAGGCGTAAAAAATGTTGTGATAAATTTTGATGATCCGAGTGACGGCACCGACCCACTGATTATTCGTGTCTATGGCATTGATGGCGTGACGCAAATCGGCTCGGATATTGTTATTGCCGATCAGGAAGATGCCAATGTCACCTTGGCGGCAGCTACTTACCCTGCAATTGGTCTGGTGACCATTACCGGTACTGGTGCGAATGACAATATTCAGGTTCGCGGCATCACCTATACATCCAACTCGGGTGTTGAGGAAGTAACGGTTACGGATTCCAGTGATGGCTCCACATTGGTGTTCCGCAGCAATGGTTACTACGAATACACCCCGGGCTACGTGTCCGGCTCTGCTACGCCCGTAACTGTGGCTACTACGTCTGCAGCTAACGTATTAGCTAGTGACGTTGATATCACAGGCAGTTCTGCGATTGGCTACATTGCAGCCGGTGTTGGTGTGGGTGCCGATGGGGAAATAGATCCGAATGAAACGCTGACATTGGATTTCATGACAAAAGGCAATTTGCCTAATGGTGTCGAAGATGTGACGCTGGACTTCGGCAATACCTTCGGTAACGATGGAATCACGATTACAGCTTACGGTACAGATCTGACAACGGTTCTGTTTACTGTGACCAACGCCAATACGGGTGATACCACCATCACTGCTGCGCAAGCAACTAATATTGGCAGAATCACGATTGCAGGTACTAATGGTGGCGGTAGTAACGTTAATCTTGCAAATGTTACTTATGCCGAGTGCGATCCAGTACCTACTGCGGCTACTGCTCCAGTCGTTGTCGAATATACACTGGAAGACAGCGACAACCAGACGGACACCGGTATTCTCACCATCAATACCATTGACGCGCGGCAAACCGGCACAGTGGCTGGTGAGGTGCTGAATGGTACTACCGGCAATGACGCCATTTCTGCTGGCGGTGGCAACGATACCGTGAGTGGCGGTGCCGGCAACGATGCACTGGCTGGCGATGCCGGTGACGATACATTGCAGGGCAACACCGGGGATGACTATCTCTCCGGTGGCGATGGCAATGACACGATGTATGGCGGCCAGAACAACGATTACCTGTTCGGCGGCGCCGGCAATGATTACATGGAAGGCAACCTTGGCAACGACATCCTGAAAGGTGGTTCCGGCAACGATGCCATGTATGGCAACGACGGCAATGACACGCTGTACGGTGAGTCCGGCAATGATGTTATTGATGGCGGTGATGGCAATGACACCATCATCGACACTGCCGGAGACAATATTTTCTACGGTCGTGCCGGCAATGACGTCATCAGTGCCGATGAAGGCATCAACTTCTTCTACGGTGGCGCAGGCGATGACACCCTGAGCGGCGGGCGTCAGCTGGATACCTTCGTCTGGCAGAGCGGTGATGAAGGCACGGCACTGACACCGGCGGCCGATATCATCACCAACTTCTCCATGTCGGAAACCGACCGTCTCAACCTTTCCAGCTTGCTGGTGGGAGAGGATGGCAACGATGTCGTGGATCTGGCCAATTACCTGCAGTTCAGTGATAACGGTACCGATACGACACTGTCGATTGACGTCAATGGCGATACTGGCGGTGGCTTCCAGGTGACCCAGACCATCACCCTGGAAGGTGTAACCCTTGCTGATCTGTCGGCAGGCGGCACAACCAGCCTGGATGTGTTGAACAACCTGCTCGTGACCAATCAGTTGATTGTTGACTGATTGTCGCGGGCAGGCAGCTTTTGTTAACTGCTTGGCATTCCTGCGTAAATGCGCTTCTTCGCTGCGGGGCTTTCGCTATAATCCTGCCAGTTTGACAGTGACGTGATGCAGCGGAATGGATATGAGAGCCAGAACGGGTGGCGAAAGTGGTGAAGTCGTGGATTACGACGTCAGCCGAACAGTGCGTATCGGTGACCCGGTCGATGTCTGCGATGCCGTGCGCGCTGCCTTTACGTCGCTCTTTGCGGCTGATGATTTTGACATTCTGGCCCGTGCCTTTGGTGACGTGGCACTGCTGTATCGCGGCGATTATCCCGGCTATCACGCCTGCGATACGGATTATCACGACCTGCGCCATATTCTTGATGTCACGCTGGCCGTAGCTCGTTTGCTGGTGGGTTATGAGCGCGTGCATGTCGGTACGGCCGATGCATTGGGTGTCGAGCGCGTGCAGATGGGTATCCTCGCCGCCATCTATCACGACGTTGGCTATTTGCGTCATGTGAAGGATACGCGCCACAAGCATGGCGCCGAGTACACGCGCACGCACGTGACGCGCGGCACAAAATTTCTGGCGGTATACCTTCCGCAGCTTGGCAAAGCGGCCTGGGTGCCGCGCATGCGCGTGCTGCTGCACTACACCGGCTATGAAAAAACCGTGCGCATGAAAAATGATCATGACCACATGCTGGGTTGCCTGCTGGGTACGGGTGACCTGATTGCGCAAATGTCGGATCGCACTTATCTGGAGCGTTGCCGCGACAGCCTCTATGCCGAATTCAAGATTGGCAATGTGCCGGCGCCGAAAAGTGCGGATGGCAAGCCGTTTGAATCCCCTGCCGAGTTGCTTAACCAGACGCCGGGTTTCATGCGCATGACGGTGGATAGCCGGCTCGACAAGCTTTTCGGCTCCGTTTATCGTTACGCCGAGCAGTTTTTCGGTGGCGAAAACCTCTACATGATCGGGTTGGAAAAAAATTGCCAGTTTCTTGAGCGTTTGCTGGAAGAAAAAAACCTGCATCGCCTGCGCCGCCGTACGCGCTAGATCGTCTTCATTCCTTTTTTTTGAGGTATTTGTATGCAACGCAAATTCTTGTGTGCGCTGTTGATAGCCGGAGTCGCCGGTTGCCAGACCACAGATCCCTATACCGGGGAGAGCAAAACCAGCAATACAGCCAAAAGTGCAGGCATCGGTGCATTGATGGGCGCTGTTGCCGGTGCGGCGATAAATCACGATAACCGTGGCAACGGCGCACTGCTGGGAGCTGCCCTGGGTGCTGCAGCGGGTGGTGCCTATGGGCATCACCGCGACAAGCAGGAAGAGCAGCTGCGCCAGCAAATGGCCGGTACGGGCGTGGATGTACAGCGTGAAGGAGATAATCTCAAACTGGTGATGCCGGGCAATGTCACGTTCAATACTGGGCGTGCAGAAATTCAGGCGGACTTCTACGATACCCTGAATACGGTTGCCCAATCTCTGAAAGATTATCCGGAAACCACGGTGAAAGTTTCCGGCCATACCGATTCCACCGGTGATGCCATGAAAAACCAGGTGCTGAGTGAACAGCGCGCCGCCAGTGTCGTGCGTTATTTGCAAAGCCAGGGCGTTGCCGCACAGCGTTTGCAGTCTGTGGGTTATGGCGCGCGTTATCCGGTGGCAGACAATGGGACGGAAGCTGGTCGTCAATCAAACCGCCGTGTGGAGCTGGAAGTGTTGTCGCCGCCCGAGGCTGCGCAGTAGTCGAACGGGGAGCCGCTACGGTGGTTGCGGGCGTGGTATAGGTATAAGTACAGCGCGTGTAACCACTTTTTCCGGCGTATTAGTTGGTGTGTTCTATTTTACAAGGTAATACTCGGCCAACTCTGTAGAGGTGTCTGAGTATGCAAATCAAGTCGATAATTCCTGCGTTGTTCTTTTTTGCCATTGGTCTGGCGGCCAGTTATGCCGTTGCTGTACTGATGGGGCTGGTTGTATTCAGCAGCATGCAAGGTGAAGAAGAAGCTGGCAGCAGTGTGTTCTGATTGTCCTGCTGGTCAATAGTCCTGCTAGTCAAACTGCTGCAGCACTCTGAAAAAAGCGGAGCCAAAGCGTTCCAGTTTGGTTTCGCCAATACCGCTGATGTCCAGTAAATCTACCTTGCGTCGCGGGCGCGACTCCAGCATTGCCAGCAAGGTGGCATCACCAAACACCATATAGGGTGCAATGCTGTACTCTTCGGCCAGTTCACGCCGGCACTGGCGCAATGCTTCCCACAGCGGTTTGTCGCGGTCTGCAATCAGATATTTCTCTTTTGGTGATTTGCGATAGCGCTCACGAGTTTCTTTTGTTTCGTGTATTTCCTTGCGCAAGGCCAGTGTTTGTTCTCCGCGCAGCACGGGTCTGCTGTTGTCGTTGAGTAGCAGGGCGCCGTAGCCGCCGACATCCACGCTCAGGAAACCGCGCGCCACCAGTTGCCGGAACACGCTGCGCCATTGGTTGTCATCCAGATCCTTGCCAATGCCGAAAGTACTCACTGCGTGGTGTTGGTGCTGGCGAATTTTCTCGTTGTCCTTGCCGCGCAATACATCTATAAGATGCGCTACACCAAAGCGCTGGCCGGTGCGGAATACGCAAGACAGCGCTTTTTGTGCGGCGGTAGTGCCATCCCAGGTTTCGGCAGGTGTCAGACAGCTGTCGCAATTGCCGCAATAGGAGCTGCCAGTATCGGGTTCGCCAAAATAATGCAGGATGGCCTGGCGGCGGCAGCTGGTGATTTCGCACAGGCCGAGCATGGCATCCAGTCGGTGACGTTCGATGCGCTTGTGCTCTTCCGAACCTTCGCTGCCATCGAGCATTTGTCGCAGCTGGATGACATCCTGCAAGCCGTACACCATCCATGCCGTCGAAGGTGCGCCATCGCGACCGGCGCGTCCGGTTTCCTGGTAATAGGCCTCAAGGCTTTTCGGCAGATCAATGTGCGCGACAAAACGCACGTCGGGTTTGTCGATGCCCATGCCAAAGGCAATGGTGGCGACCATGATGATGCCGTCTTCGCGCAGGAAGCGCTGCTGGTTTTTTTGTCGCAGCCCGGCGTCCAGTCCGGCGTGGTAGGGCAGTGCCTTGAAGCCGTGTGATGCCAGAAACTCGGCGGTATCATCGACACGTTTGCGCGACAGGCAGTAGACAATACCTGAATCGTTCGGGTGTTCATGTTTGATGAATTGCACGAGCTGGTTTCGTGCGTGAGTTTTCTGCGTGATGCGGTACTGGATGTTCGGGCGATCAAAGCCGGAGACAAAATGCCGGGCATGCTCCAGTTGCAGACGTGTGATGATTTCCTGGCGCGTGCGCGCATCAGCGGTAGCCGTGAGTGCAATGCGAGGCACGTGCGGAAAACGTTCGTGCAGGACATTCAATGCAAGATAGTCCGCGCGAAAATCGTGTCCCCACTGTGAAACGCAGTGTGCTTCGTCAATCGCAAACAGCGCGATGTTGATCTGCTGCAGCAGATGCAGGCAGTAAGATTGTTTCAGGCGCTCTGGTGCAATGTAGAGCAAATCCAGTTCGTTGCGACGCAGGCGGTTTTCAATTTCCTGCTGTTGCTCATGACTCAGGCTGGAGTTCAGGAAGCCGGCGCGTATGCCCAGTTGCTGCAGTGCATCCACCTGATCCTGCATAAGTGCAATCAAGGGCGAAATGACGATGCCTACACCGTTGCGTATTAATGCCGGAATTTGATAACACAGCGATTTGCCGCCGCCAGTTGGCATCAACACCAGTGCATCGCGCCCTGCCAGCAGTTCATCGACAATGGCTTTCTGGTTGCCGCGAAAGGCGGGGTAGCCAAAGGTGTGATTCAGTATGTGAAGGGGAGAATGACTCATGACTGTGCATCAGCGGTGAACAGGAACAGTCTTCTCACCAACAGCAGGCACGCGGTGGACAAGCTCGCGACCAGTGCAATCCAGAAACCTGCAGCCCCCAGCGGTGCGGTGATGAAGTTGGTGAATGTCAGTGCATAACCCAATGGTATGCCCACACCCCAGAATGACAGGAGAATGATAAGCATGGGTATACGGGTGTCACGATAGCCCCGCAGTGCACTGATGGCCGCGACTTGCAAGACATCGGCAAACTGGAAAAATGCTGCGAGTATCAACAGTTCCTGTGCGATTTTTTGCACGTCAGTGTCGTTTGTGTAGAGTGCTGCAATCTGTGCCTTGCCAAAAAGCAGCAGGGGTACATAAAACATGGCGATGCACAAGGCGAGCAACAGCGTGCTGCGCGAAAGCTGCTTTGCGCGCGCAGTTTCGCGCGCGCCGATGAGAAAACTGACGCGAAGACTCAAAGCCATGCCAAGGCTCAGCGGCACCATGAACATAAGCGAAACCGCATTCAATACAATCTGGTGGCCGGCAACTACCGTAGGGCCAAGCGGCGCCAGAAACAACGCAATGACAGTGAACATGCTGACTTCCACAAACATCGTGCAGCCAATGGGCAGCCCAAGACGCAACAGTGTGAGTATGGTGCGCAGCTGTGGCAAACAGCGGCCTTGCCACAGCAGGTGATCGCGATAGTCGCGATGCACATGTAAATACAAAATCAAGGCGATGGCAGCCAGCGTGTTGGCCATTGCAGTGGCTACGCCGCAGCCTGCGCCGCCCATGGCGGGCAGGCCGAATTTCCCGAATATGAAAATGTAATTCAGTGGCAGGTTGATCAGTGTGCCTAGTAGTGAAAAGACCATGACAATGCGCGTATGGCCCATGCCATCTGTGAGGCCACGCAAACTGACCAGCAACAGCATTGCCGGAACGCCCCAGACAAATCCTGCGAGATAATTTTGCGTGATTTCGGCTGTTGTTGTGTCCAGTTCCAGCCACAACAGCGCAGGTTCAACATGTGTGAGTGCCAGAATCATCAGTGCGCAGGAGAGTGCGGCAATATACAGGCCTTGCCAGGTGACGGGAATAATGCGTGCCATTTCACGTGCACCGCGGTGGCCGGAGATGGTCGGTTGCAACGCATTCAGTGTGCCAAGAAAAAACAGGAACAGCGGCATCCAGAAGCTGTTGCCGACAGCGACGGCTGCCAGGTCGCGGGCACCGTAGTGGCCTGCCATGATGGTGTCGATCACGCCGTTGGCCATCTGCGCCAGTTGCGCAACCAGAATCGGCAGGCCGAGGCGAACCAGGATATTCCATTCGCGCAGTGTTGCCGTGCAAGCGTTCCGGGGGAAAGGCATTCGGTATGGCTTATCGGTCAAATGCGATGCGGTAGCTGTCTGCCTTGAAGCCGACAAGCGTGCGTACACCGAGGTCCAGCACCGGGCGCTTGATCATGGATGGCTGCGCCAACATCAATGCAATTGCGCGCGTTTCGTCGAGATCGGCTTTCTGCGTTGCATCGAGGTTGCGAAATGTTGTGCCGTTGCGGTTCAGCACGCTTTCCCAGCCATGCTCCTTGCACCAGCTCTGCAGGTGTTGGCGATCAATGCCGGAGCGTTTGTAGTCGTGGAAATCGTAGGTCACCTTGTGCTCATCGAGCCAGGCCATGGCTTTTTTCATGGTGTCGCAGGACTTGATGCCATACAGCGTGCAATGCATGTTTTTATTGCCCATAGGATCAGAACAGGAGTCTTATGCCGGCAGACATGGCGCTGGTGCTCGCAGGCTCTTCAAGTGCTTCTGCAATATCTGCCGTTTTTCCATAGAGTTTTTCGTAACGGACTTCGATGTGCGGTGCGATTTTGCGGGAAATTTCATAACGCAATTGCAGGCCGATTGTGGCGTCTGACAATCCTGAACCCACATCCTGTTGCCTGACATCCTGCGCATAAAGATTGCACTCAATATAGGGTTGCAGAATCAACTTCTGGCTGAACAGAAAATCGGTTTCCTCACGCAGACGAAAACTGACATCGCCTTCATCGCTGACAAAAACGTGGGCTTCGGTTTCAAGGTGGTAGGGCGCCACACCGGCGAAGCCTGCTGTGAAATATGTCGTGGAGACCGGGCTGTCGTCATGGCGTATGCCCACTTGTGCATCCCAGAACGTGTCGATATTGCGGCTATACATCGCCCAGTATTCGCTGGTCTGTGTATTGTGATCGACGGTACTGCCTTCGCTTTTCAACCAGAGTTTGTTGTGGTCTCCACCCAGCCAGCCGTCGAAGTTCCAGTTGAGCAGCGCAGCATTATCGCGATTTTCGCCTGCATCCACTTCCAGCCGGAATGCGTGAAATACCGGCATGTCGTCATGTGCCTGCACCGATGGCGACAAGAGCATTGCGCACAACACTGACAGAGTGGCTCGCTCAATGAACATGTTGGCTTCCTTTGCGGTCTGTTTGTGTTTCATGCGCGGGTGTGCTGCTGTCATCCAGTCTGGCGACAACTACTTTATTCATCATGCCTGCCGCCATGTGATAGAGCAGGTGACAGTGAAAAGACCATTCACCCGGTTCATCCGCCGTCAGCAGTACGGAGTAGGATTTGCCCGGTGGCACAATCACTACCGACTTGTCCGGCAACTTGCCGGCAGGCTGGCCGTTGTCGAGTTGCACAAACATGCCATGCAAATGCATGGGGTGCGCCATCATGGTTTCATTGGTGAATGTCAGCCTCACCCGCTCGCCGTAACGCAATGCAATCGGTTGTGCTTCAGGCGCCGTCTTGCCATCCATCGTCCAGATATAACGCGACATATTGCCGCCCAGCGCCACTTTGATTTCGCGTTCGGGTGCGCGCGTGTCACGTTGTGTATCCAATGATCGCAAATCCTTGTACGAGAGCAGCTTGTCACCGCGCGGCGCGCCGGATCGTGCCCAGCCGCTGCGCATCTGGTCCATCATGTCGTCCCATTCTGCTGGCGACATTTTGTTTTTATCCATGCCGCTCATGTCCATGCCGCCCATGTCGGCCATGGTCAGCAGTGCGCGTGAACGTTGTACGGGCATCACACCTTGCATGCCTTGCTGTGGCGCCAGTGTGCCGAGTGCAAAGCCACTGCGATCAATCGGCTCGGCAACGATGGTATAGGCTTTGGCTTCTGCAGGTGTCACCAGCACATCATAGGTTTCTGCCACACCGAAACGGAATTCATCGACAGTCACCGGTTCGACATTGCGGCCATCGGCTTGCACCACTGTCATTTTCAGGCGCTGCTTTTCGGTATCAAGAATGCGCACATCGTAGAAAGACATCGCGGACGCATTGATCATGCGCAAACGTAGCGTCTCACCCGGTTTGAAAATGCTCGTCCAGTTTTGCTGCGCGGTTTTGCCGTTGACAAGAAAGCTGTAGCCGCTGACATCCGACAGGTCTGTCGGTGACATGCGCATGGCGCTCCAGTCGCGCGCAGATTGCCAGGCGAGCTTGAAACCCTTCGCGCGCACATCCTGCAGGAAATCAGCAACGCTGCGCCGTGCCGTGCTGTAATAGTCTGATGCCATTTTCAGGTTGGCCAGAATATCGGTGGCTGACTCTTCGCTGAAATCGGAAATCATCACTACTTCTTCGCGATCTGCAACAACAGGATCCTTGTCTTTCGGGTGGATGATCAACGCGCCATACAGGCCATCCTGCTCCTGTCCGCCCGTATGCGAGTGATACCAGTAGGTACCGCTTTGGCGCAGGTTGAAGCGATAGGTGAAGGTTTGTCCGGGTGCGATGTCGGCATAGCCGTTCAGTCCGTTGACGCCATCCATCTCGGCAGGCAGTAACAGGCCGTGCCAATGTACCGAGGTAGGTTCCTGCATGTGGTTGGTGACATGCACGATCACCGCTTCACCTTCCGTCCACCAGAGTGTGGGCGCAGGCGTGGCATGATTGACCGTGATTTTTTCCAGCGGCTTGCCGGTGATGTTGACCGTCTCGCGGCGGATGTCGAGTTGATACTCGCCTGCGTGAACCGGTGCTGAAAGCAACATGATACCCAGGGACACGAAACATGCCGCAGGCAGTAAACGTCGAGTCACAATGACTGCCGTGGATAATCGCATGCAGGATAAACGCATCATCAGGATCGTGCTCCGTCGAGGGCGAGCAGATTATAGCAGCTGCACCCCTGCAGCCACGATGTGCAGCAAAGAGCGATTTGCGTACAATCGTCAACCTGCAAACAGCCACCCAGATTTCCAGCCCATGACAGCAGCGGATACCGACAACAGCCTGCACACCCCGATGATGCAGCAATACCTGGCCATCAAGGCCCAGCATCCTCACGAGCTGGTGTTCTATCGCATGGGCGATTTTTACGAGCTGTTTTTTGATGATGCAAAAAAAGCCGCGCGTTTGTTGGATGTAACCCTCACTGCGCGCGGTAAATCCGGCGGCGCACCCATCCCGATGGCGGGTGTGCCGTTTCACGCGGCCGACAATTATCTTGCGCGTCTGGTGCGTCTCGGTGAATCAGTAGCGATAGTCGAGCAGATCGGCGATCCGGCAACGACCAAAGGCCCCGTGGAGCGCAAGGTAATGCGCATCGTTACGCCGGGCACCGTCAGTGACGAAGTATTACTGGATGAAGGCCGCGACAATTTGCTGGTGGCGATTTTTCATGCGGATGGATGCACCGGCATTGCCGCACTGGATATTACCAGTGGCCGTTTTACCGTGCAGGAAGTGGACAATCTCGAAGCCCTGGCAGGCGAAATGCAACGCCTGCATCCCGCCGAATTGCTGGTGCAGGATGATGTGACGCTGCCGGATACCATTGTGCGCCGCGCCGGTGTGCGCAAACTGGCGCCGTGGGAATTTGATCTGGAATCCGCACAGCGCTTGTTGACACAACAATTTGCTACACGTGATCTCGCCGGTTTCGGCTGCGCCGATCTTGAACTTGCCTTGCGCGCAGCCGGCTGCCTGATGAGTTATGTGCGTCAGACACAACGCACGGCACTGCCGCATATTCGAGCGCTGTCGGTGGAGCGGCGTGGCGAAGCGGTGGAGATGGATGCAGCCACACGCAAAAATCTCGAACTCGATATCAACATCGCCGGTACGCAAGAGCACACGTTGTTTGCAGTGGTGAATACCTGCGCCACGGCAATGGGTGCTCGCTTGCTGAAACGCTTGCTGCACCGACCGCTGGCCAATATTGATGCGCTGCACGTGCGCCAACAAAGTGTTGCAGACTTGTTGCAGGCTTATCGTTTTGAGCCGCTGCGCGACATTTTGCGCAATATCGGTGATATAGAGCGCATTCTTTCACGCGTGGCCTTGCGTTCGGCTCGCCCACGCGACTTGACGCGACTTGCACAGTCATTGGCCTGCGTGCCAGAACTGCATGTGGCTCTGGAAAACGGCGGCGACAGCCTCGCAGCCCGCGCACAAAATATAGGGGCCTTTCCCGGGATTGTTGAACTGTTGTTGCTTGCGGTGGTGGAAAATCCGCCGATGGTCATACGCGATGGAGGTGTGATCGCCGACGGCTACGATGCCGAACTCGACGAGTTGCGCGCCATCCAGCAAAACGCCGGCGACTTTCTGGTGAAACTGGAAACGGAAGAGCGCGAAAGTACGGGTCTGCCCAATCTGAAAGTCGGTTACAACCGTGTGTCCGGGTATTACATCGAGTTGCCGACCGCGCAATCAAAACAGGCGCCAGCACATTACATTCGTCGGCAGACACTGAAAAACGCCGAGCGTTACATCACGCCGGAACTGAAAGCTTTTGAAGACAAGGCTCTGTCCGCAAAAAGCCGTTCCCTCGCGCGCGAGAAACAGCTCTATGATGAATTGATAGATCGCCTCAATGAAGACTTGTTCTCGTTGCAAAGCACAGGGCAGGCCATTGCTGAACTGGATGTGCTGGCTGCACTGGCCGAGCGCGCAGAGTCACTGAACTGGTGTCGTCCTACATTACAATCCACACCCGGCATCCAGATCATCAACGGTCGCCATCCGGTCGTGGAGCAGGTGGTGCAGCAGATTGCCGGTGAGGCCTTTGTACCCAATGATCTCGCGCTGGACGAACAGCAGCGCATGCTGATCATTACCGGCCCGAACATGGGCGGTAAATCCACCTACATGCGTCAGGCCGCACTGATTGTTCTGCTCGCTCATGTTGGCAGTTTTGTGCCGGCAGAAAGTGCGACGATTGGTCTTGTGGATCGCATTTTTACGCGTATCGGCTCTTCGGATGATCTTGCATCCGGTCGCTCAACCTTTATGGTGGAAATGACGGAAACGGCCAATATTCTGCACAATGCCACACCGAAAAGTCTGGTGCTGATGGATGAAATCGGTCGCGGCACCAGTACTTTCGACGGCCTGTCACTGGCCTGGGCCTGCGCGCATTTTCTGGCCGAGCGCGTACGTGCGTTCACGCTGTTTGCTACACATTATTTCGAGCTGACTTCACTGCCGGATGAATGCCGAGGTGTAGCGAATGCGCATCTCGATGCCAGCGAACACCACGATGGCATCGTATTCCTGCACAAGGTGCAGATGGGCGCGGCCAGCAAATCCTATGGCTTGCAGGTCGCGAAACTGGCGGGTATTCCGCGCGAAGTGCTGGCTGCAGCCAGGGAAAAACTGCAGGAGCTGGAAAGTGGTGCCGTTACCGGAGTCAGGCCCTGTGGGTGGGACGCCGCGCCGGACGCGAAGCCTGTTCAGGTGGATCTGTTTGCGGCACCATTGCCGCGTTGCATTGAAACGCTGAAGTCGATCAATCCGGATGAACTCACACCGAAAGCCGCGCTGGAATTAATGTATCGACTGAAAGCAGAAACCTGATCAATGCTGAGCTTCCAGCACTGTTGTCGATGAAAATTCGCCGAGGCTTTTCAGCAGCCCCAATTGCTCACAGTGGGCAGCGACACGTTCGGCAAAGAATTGCGCACCGTGTTTGTTCCAGTGAGAGTCTTTCTGGAAGTTCAGTGGAAAACGATCTGTCTGGCGAAAATCTTCCAGCATCGTAATCAGTGGAAACGGAGCGGTGGATTTCTTGTCGTCAAAATAACGGAAATTTTCCAGTGCGTAAGGCCCGAGCGCATCAAAGCTTCCTCTTTCCCACGTATCCGGCGCCTCTTTGTCCGTGTACTGCCAGTGTCGGGGCGGCACAAATACTGCCAGCGGCACATGCAATTCCTGCGAGCTGTACTCATGAATCGCCAACAAGGTTTCATAGATGGCGTCAAACAGGTGTTGTGACTTCTCCAGCGGTTGCCGCGCTACAAAATAACCGCCAGTGCCGGAATAGCCGAACAGTAGTTTGTGTGCATCCCATGCCGGGGCTATCCACTCCAGCAGGTTTTTCAGCCAACTGGCGAGGCGTGGATACTGTACGACGAAATGGTAAAAACCGCGCTGCTCGATTACGCCGCGATAAAACCACTCGTCGCGATAATCTGACATATCCAGCGCCAGCAACACCAGATCCGGCTTGTACTTCTTGCCGATGTCTTTCAGCAGACGCAGGTCGAGATAGGGCGAACTCGATGTCCAGCCAAAGTTGATGACATTGATGTCGTTGCGATGAAATCGCTCGCGCAGGATGTTTTCCAGTTGCGCGGGTGGTGATTTCTCTTCCGGCATCAGGAAACCGTAGATAAACGAATCACCAAGGAAAACTATATTGAAATCGCTATCCTTTATGTCAATTCCTTCGTGGGTGGAGCGGATGTTGTCACTGTTGAGACCGCTGAAATGTTTGTCACTTGCCTGCATACGATGATCAGGATCGCGTACCACTTTGGCAAATATTTCGGCCTGCATTACTTGAAAAGCAGTGCCATACGATACAGTACACAGTACTGCGAGCAGCGTCAGTGCATGCACAATGCGTGCGGGTTTTTCACGAAAGTAAATCCAAAGGCGCTTCATGCGGAAAAATCCGGTGTCACTATTTCAGGCGCGTTGCTGGCGCACGATTTCAAACAGGCAAACGCCGGTAGCGACTGATACATTCAGGCTGCTCGTTTCACCCAGCATGGGAATGGCAATCAACTCGTCGCAATGTTCTTTGGTCAGGCGCCGCAAGCCGCTGCCTTCGGCGCCCATGGCTAAAGCCATCGGCGTTTTCAGTTTGCATTGGTACAGCGACTGCGTGGCCTCGCCGGCAGCGCCGATGATCCATACCCCCTGTTCCTGCAGCTGGCGCAGTGCGCGCGCCAGATTGGTGACCACTACCAGTGGCACGAGATCGGCAGCGCCGGCCGCTACTTTGCGCACGGTGCTGTTCATGCCGGCCGAGTTGTCGCGCGGCACAACAACGCCGTGTACACCCGCAGCTTCGGCGGTGCGCATGCAGGCGCCGAGGTTGTGCGGATCGGTTACCCCATCCAGCACAAGCAGTAATAATTTTTTGCCGTGGCGCTCCACCAGCACATCGAGAAAATCTTCATCGTACTGCTCGCCGGGGCTGCATTCAGCGACGATACCCTGATGATTGCCGTCACTGAGTTGATCGAGTTTCTGCCGCGTTTCACGCAGGATTTCAATCTGTTCGCGTTGCAGGCTGTCAAGCAGTTTCTGCACGCGCGCATCCTGGCGGCCTTGCAGTACGTGTACACGCAGCAGGCGCTGTGGTTGTGATTTCAGTACGGATGCAACGCTGTGGATGCCGTAGATCCATTCGATCTGACTCATTTTTTCTTTTGTCTCCCGCGTGCCGTGCCGGTGCTTTCAGCTTGTGGCGATTTGCTTGCCGGTTTTTTGCCGACAGGTTTTTGGGTGTTGGGTTCTGAGGTGCTTTTTTTCTGGACGACAGTTTTCTGCGCTGCTGTTTTTTGTGCGGGTCTTTTGCTGGCCGACCGGGTTGTTGCCGGTTTTGTCGTTACGGGCTTTTGCGGTGCAGGTTTTTTGCTGGTCGCAGGTTTTGATACGGATTTCTGCGCTGCTTTAGGTGCCTTTGCAGCTTTCGACGGGGCCAATTTTTTGGCTTTGGCGGATTTGGCCGGTGCAATGTCGCTGCTGCTGGTGGCGACAATACGTGGTCGCGGGCTGCGCACGGTGTTCAGTACGGCGAGCATTTCCAGATCGATTTTGCGATCATCCAGATCCACGCGCACTACACGCACGCGTACGCTGTCACTCAGGCGATAGGTTTCGCGCGTGCGTTCGCCCACCAGTCGCTGGCCGGCAGCATCAAACTGGTAGTAGTCGCGCTTGAGCATCGTGACATGCACCAGGCCCTCGATGTAAATGTCTTTCAGCTCGACAAACAAACCAAAGCTGGTGACGGCCGTAATCACGCCGTCGAATTCTTCGCCGACACGATCCAGCAGGTATTCGCATTTCAGCCAGGCGACAACATCGCGCGAAGCTTCATCCGCACGACGTTCGCAGCCTGAGCAGTGCACACCGAAGGCATCCATTGCCGCCGCATCATACGGATAGATTTTTGCTGCCGGCAGTTTGGGCGCGCCCTCTGTACACAATACCTGCTTCACCTCCGGCTTGTTGCGTATCAGGTAGCGGATGGCGCGATGCACCAGCAAATCCGGATAGCGCCGTATCGGTGAGGTGAAATGCGCATAGCTGCTGTAGTCGAGTCCAAAGTGGCCGATGTTTTCCGGTTGATACACGGCCTGACTCATCGAGCGCAGCAGCATGGTTTGTATCAAACGTGCATCGGCGCGACCGCTGACGCTGGCCAACAGATGCTGGTAATCGGAGGGACGCGGTTCACTGCCACCGCCGAGATTCAATCCCAGTTCGCCTAGAAACGCGCGCAGGTTTTTCAGTTTTTCTTCACCCGGGCCTTCATGCACGCGAAACAGCGCCGGCACTTTCTGTTTTTCCAGCAACGTGGCGGCACAGGTGTTGGCGGCAAGCATGCACTCTTCAATCAATTTGTGTGCTTCGTTGCGCACCACGGGCACGATGCGGTCAATTTTCTTGTTGTCGGCAAAGACAATACGCGTTTCCTGTGTTTCAAAATCTATCGCTCCTCGCTGGTCGCGCTCGCCGCGCAGGGCTTGATAAAGCGAATAGAGCTCGTCGATATGCGGCACCAGCGCCTGGTGCTGTTTGCGCACAGCACTGTCTCTGTTGGCTTGCTCGGCGATGATCTGTGCCACGGTGGTGTAGGTGAAACGTTCCTTGGAATGCATGACGCCTTCATAGAAACGAAAGCGCGAGACGCGCCCGGCAGGGCTGATCACCATTTCGCACACCATGCACAGCCGGTCGACATGCGGATTCAGTGAGCACAGGCCGTTGGAGAGTTTTTCCGGCAGCATAGGTACTACAGAGCCGGGAAAATACACGGATGTGGCGCGGTGTTCGGCTTCGCGATCCAGTGCGCTTTTCGGTGCTACATAATGCGACACGTCGGCAATCGCGACATACAGTGTCCAGCCGCCGCCTTTGCGTGCTTCACAAAAAACGGCATCATCAAAATCACGCGCGTCTTCACCATCTATCGTGACCAATGGCAGATGACGCACATCTACACGATGTTTCTTGTCGCGCTCCAGTACGGTTTCCGACAGCGCAGCGGCTTCAGCCTGTGCATCCTCCGGCCATTGCCAGGGAATGCCGTGGTTGCGCACTGCGACCGCGATCTCCATGCCGGGATCGAGATGATCTCCGAGAATCTCCAGCACGCGGCCGACAGCCATGCGCTTCTGGTCGGGGTAGTGCTCAATCCCGACAACAACCATCTGGCCTTGTCTGGCGCCATTGCGCGATTGCGGTGGGATGGCAATGTCCTGATTGATGCGCGTGCTGTCGGGTTTGACGTAATACACGCCCTCTTCTTCAAAGAAGCGGCCGGCCAGCTGCTGATGGGCGCGCTCCAACACTTCGACAATTGCCGCTTCAATACGGCCGCGCTTGTCCACACCGCGCGGACTGGCCAACACTGTGTCGCCATCGAATACCACGCGCATTTCGCGCGCGCTGAGATAGAGATCCTTGTCGCCATTTTCCGGACGCAGGAAGCCGAAGCCGTCGCGATGAGCCAATACACGACCCTTGATCAGGTCGGCTTTCCGCGCCGGTACAAAGCCGCCCCTGCGATTCTGCAGCAGTTGGCCATCGCGGCACATGGCGCCGAGACGGCGGCGCAGCGCTTCTACCTGTTCCTCATCCTGCAACTTCAGCGCCTGGCAAAGTGCAGGGTGATCCATGGGGCCGTGACTGTTTTCGAGCAGGTCGATTATGAATTCGCGACTGGGGATGGGATTCTGGTATTTCTCTGCCTCCCTGCCTGCATGAGGATCACGCACTGCAGCGGGTGTCTTGCCAGCGGTATTTTTCTTGGGGGAGTGGGGGGCAGCATTGCGAGTGGTTTTCTGCGCAGCCGGCTGTGCGGCATTACGTGACGAACGGGATTTGCGCATGAGTCTCCGATGTATGCGATTACCAATCAGGGTATCCTCCAAGCTTATCACAGACCCATGCCGAGAAAGTGACTTGCCATTGACACGCTGGAAAACAGCCATTAAAGTGCGCGCCCTGAGCCCAGATGGCGGAATGGTAGACGCGCTAGCTTCAGGTGTTAGTGACTTATGGTCGTGGAGGTTCAAGTCCTCTTCTGGGCACCAAATCGAGATCCGTGACAGCACAAAAAAATCCAGAAAGCCCGGCATTTGCCGGGCTTTTTCATTTCTGGCGCAATCATTTTTCCTGCTGTAGCCTGATCCATCTGATGTGTGCCAGATGGCGGCTACATGTCGAAGCGTTATTTCTTGTCTGTGCCGGTGAGATGCGAGAACTGGCGGGCAATATCGACCAATACCTGTGGGTCGTCCACCTCGTAGATAACATTGAAGCTGCCTAATACCATCAACAGCTCCGCAGGATGGCTCAGGCCTCGCAGCAACTCGGACAGGTTTTGCTCACTATTGTTGCGGTCGGCCAGATAGCGCAGCATGGAGCCGCTGACCATGCTGGAGGCGTTTTCGCGAACAAACGGCATGTGGGAGGATGTGTTCTTGCTGGAAAGCATCACATCACTCCATAGCATCTTGTTGGCATTGGTGCGATGAACATCGTAGGCAATCATCACGCTGGCCAGCAGGCAGCCAGCCTGATGATCGGCAATCAGGCCGGTCAGTGTCTGGCAGTTCTTGTCATAGGAGAGGGTGAGGCGGATCATCCGGGCAACGGGCTCTGTGCTTGTTCTGTTGGTTAAGAATAGCGGATACCATTTGCCCTGTATGAAATTATCCCAGGTGTTCTGATTCCCGTGGAGATTGTGGCATGAGCGGCCGTGATGCGCAGGATGATTCATTGTTCCGGGCAGCAGTGGCAGATGCAGTGCCGCTGCCGGCGAGTAATCGTGTGGATACTGCTGCGCCGATCGAGGTTACGCCAGGGCAGCTGCGGCGGCGGGCGGCGGCCGTGCTGGATATGGCGCGAGAGTTGAATCCGCTGAGCAGTGATGTACCCATGCTGCATGGACCGCACGATCCGCTGGAATTTCGTCGGGATGGTGTGCAGTACGGCGTGTTTCGCAAGCTGAAGCAGGGAGGATATGCGCTGGAATCGCGGCTTGATCTTCATCGGATGATTGTGGATGAGGCGCGGGAGGCGGTTTGTACCTTTATCAATGACTGCATGGAGCACGATCTGCGCACCCTGCTGATTCTGCACGGTAAAGGTGAACGCTCGGAGGTGCAGGCTCGCCTGAAAAACTGCGTTGCCCATTGGCTCAAGCAGCTGGATGCCGTGCAAGCCTATGTCAGTGCCCAGCCGCAGCACGGCGGCAGTGGGGCGGTGTATGTATTGCTTCGCAAGAGCGAGCGCAGCCGGCAGAAGAATGCCGGGTATTACCGTCGCTGATTTTCTTTGACAGATCAACGAGCTATCCCTAGAATGCGCCCCCTATGTCTGACCCGGCTACCCGGCAATTGCTGCCACGCACTGTAGAGGCGCTGAAGTTTTGCCAGCAGCGCGCCCTTGTGTCAGGCCTTGTGAACCTGAGCGACATGCCGCGCCTTGCTGCACAGCTTAACGAAGTGACTGGTGCTGCCGAGGCAGAACTGGCCTTCGGGGTGGATGAGCAGGGCCGCCGTGTAGTGACAGGCCGTATCAGCGCGTTGCTGCCTTTGCTGTGCCAGCGTTGTCTGGCTGGCAACGTCATTGCGGTGGCGCCCGAGTTGTCTCTGGCGCTGGTGTGGAATGATGAGCAGGCCAGTCACCTGCCGCGATCTCTCGATCCGGTGGTGATGGAAGGTCAGGAGCTGGATCTCTACGCTATAGTGGAAGACGAGCTTTTGCTGAGTCTGCCACTGGTAGCCAACCACGAGATGGGGCAATGCGAAGCGCCGATGAGTCCGGTACTTCAGGAAAAGCCGCTCGAGGTCGAAGTAAAAATTAATCCGTTCCAGGTGTTGGCAAGCCTGAAAACGGTCGCAAAAGATGCCGAACATTGATGCCAGGAGTTTGAAATGGCCGTACAGAAAAGTCGCAAATCCCGTGCACGCCGTGGCATGCGCCGCGCTCACGATTCCCTGACCGCCAGCACGCTGTCTGTTGATGCAGTAACCGGCGAAAAGCATCGCCGCCACCACATGACGGCTGATGGTTTCTACCGTGGCCGCAAAGTGGTTGAAGGCAGCGACGACTGAGATCGCAGGCGTTGGTGTTTGTCCTCGCGTGTGCTGTTGAGCAGCGCAGAAGATGATCACCATCGCTGTTGACACCATGAGCGGGGATTTTGGCCCCGCTGTTACAGTGCCCGCCAGTGTGCGGGCATTGTCGTTTATGCCGGATATCTGTCTGATGCTGCTCGGCGATGCCGATGTCATTCTGCAGCAACTCGACAAACTGGATTCAGATTACAGTGGCAGGATCCGCGTGGTGGCCACGACGCAAGTGGTCGGCATGGATGAAAAGCCGGCTTCCGCGCTGCGCAACAAGAAAGATTCCTCGCTTTATCGCGCTATTCAATTGCTGAAAGAGGGTGAGGTGCAGGCTTGCGTCAGCGCTGGCAATACCGGCGCTTTGCTCGCGGTTGGCTGTTACTTGCTGCGCACGTTCGAGGGTATTGATCGTCCGGCGATCTGCGCTGCCATTCCCACGCAGCAGGGCAGCGCGTTGTTGCTGGATGTGGGCGCCAATGTCGATGTGCATGCGGAAAACCTGCACCAGTTCGCCATCATGGGTTCGGTACTGGCCTCTGCCATTCTCGATCTGGAAAAACCGCGCGTCGGCTTGCTGAATATTGGTGTGGAAGACATCAAGGGCAATGAACAGGTCAAGCACGCAGCATCCTTGCTGCAAGCAGATGCCGCACTCAATTACATCGGCTTTGTTGAGGCCAACGAAATCTTTTTTGATCGCGCCGATGTGGTGGTGTGCGACGGTTTTGTCGGCAACGTTGCACTCAAGGCCAGCGAAGGTGCGGCACGCCTGATTCGCGACAGGCTTCGACAGTCTTTCAACCACAATCTGTTGGTGCGTTGTGCTGGGTGGTTGCTGCGACCGTTGTTGGCGCGCTTTCGTGGCGAAATCAACCCCGCCCGTTATAATGGCGCCAGTTTTCTGGGGCTGACGGCGACTTTGGTCAAAAGTCATGGCAGTGCCGATGAAACTGCCTTCTGCCGCGCAGTTGAGCTGGCGGCACACGAGGCGCGAGCCGATATTCCAGGTCGCATTCGCACGCAGCTGGAAAGCTGGCTGTAGTGCAAGGTGATATCCAGGGGCGACCTTTTTACGCATTGTTGTTCACTGATTTTAATTCGGGAGTTTCTGCATGAATTCGTGTGTGGCGTTTGTTTTTTCCGGCCAGGGTTCGCAAAAAGTCGGCATGCTGTCTGAAGTGGCGGCTGCCTTTCCTGTGGTGCAGAAAACCTTTGCCGAAGCTTCAGATGTGCTGGGCTATGATCTGTGGGATCTCTGCCAGAATGGAGAACAAGAGCAACTCAATTCAACGGAAACCACGCAGCCTTTGCTGCTGACATCCAGTGTTGCTTTGTGGCGTGTATGGCAGGAAAAAAACGGTGCACAACCTGCGCTGCTGGCAGGTCACAGTCTCGGTGAGTGGTCGGCGCTGGTATGCGCTGGTGTGGTGGCTTTTGCCGATGCTGTCGATCTGGTGCGCAAGCGCGGTGCCTACATGCAAACCGCTGTGCCGAAAGGCGAAGGTGCCATGGCGGCGGTATTGAATGTGGAAGACGCGAAAATCATCGAGATTTGCAAGGAGGCATCTGTTATCGGTGTGGTTGAGGCGGTGAATTTCAATTCGCCAGGCCAGGTGGTGATTGCCGGTCAGGTAGCTGCCGTTGAAAAAGCTTCGGAGTTGTTGAAGGCTGCTGGTGCCAAGCGTGTGTTGCCATTGCCGGTGAGCGCACCTTTCCATACGTCCTTGATGAAACCGGCTGCAGAAAAAATGGCAGCGCACATCGCAGCGACTGCTTTCCATGCACCGAAAATTCCGGTGGTGCACAATGTGCATGCCAAAACAGAAACGGATCCTGAAATCATCAAGCAGCTGATGATCCAGCAGATCGACAGTCCGGTATTGTGGGTGGATTGTGTGAATACTCTGGTCAACAGTGGTATCAAAACCGTGCTGGAATGTGGTCCGGGCAAGGTGCTTTGCGGCTTGTGCACACGCATCGAAAAATCGCTCAATGCCATCGGCCTTGAAGATGTGGCCGGTATTGAAAAAGCGTTGGCAGAAACCTGATTGTAGTAAATTCTGATTGTGGTAAATCCAGAAAGGAAATGATGATGAGCATTGAAGGCAAAGTGGCATTGGTAACGGGAGCGAGTCGCGGTATCGGCCGCACCATAGCGGAAGCGTTGGGCAATATGGGCGTGACAGTTGTGGGTACTGCCACCAGCGACTCGGGCGCGCAGGCGATCAGCGAGCGTCTGGCTGCAGCTGGCGTCAAGGGCTGTGGCATGGTGCTCAATGTTACGGATAGCGCATCGGTGGAGCAGACGGTAAAGGCGATCAATGATCAGTTCGGTGCCGTCGATATTCTGGTCAACAATGCAGGCATCACCAAGGACAACATCCTCATGCGCATGAAAGATGAAGAGTGGGATGATGTCATCAACACCAATCTCACCTCAGTGTATCGCCTGAGCAAGGCCTGTCTGCGCGGCATGACCAAAGCGCGCTGGGGTCGCATCATCAACATCAGCTCGGTGGTGGGCGAGATGGGTAATGCGGGCCAGAGCAACTATGCAGCGACCAAGGCCGGTGTGGCGGGTTTTGCGCGTGCGCTGGCGCGCGAGATCGGTTCGCGCAATATCACTGTCAATACGGTTGCGCCCGGGTTTATTGATACCGATATGACCCATGTGCTGCCCGACGACCAGAAGCAGTTCCTGCTCGGCCAAATCCCGCTGGCGCGACTGGGCAAACCGGAAGAAATTGCGGCGGTGGTTGCTTTCCTGGCTTCGGAGCCGGCGGCTTACATTACGGGTGAGACCATACATGTTAACGGCGGTATGTACATGAGCTGATGGAATTGCCGGATTTGTTATGCGGGCGGCTGTGTTGTGGGGCTGTCCTGTGTAAAATGGCGGCACTTTTGACGGGAGTGGGGACCCGATCCGCATGCGTGAATGGCTGATAGCTCTGGGAATACTGGTTCTCGTCGCCATCCTGCTGGACGGGGTGCGCCGCATGCGCAATGCACGGCGCGATTCCCTGCAAATGTCGCTCAGCATGCATCGTGGCATTGATCGCAGCGAGCTGGATGAATTCGGCAATGAGTTTCCTTCCGGCCCGGCCCGCGTAGTGGCGCATCGGCAATCCGATGCCGATGAACCGGAATTGCTGGATGCTCAGGATGAGGCCGTATTGCTGGCCGATACCGTGCGCCGCAGTGGCATAGACTTCACGCAGGCTGCTCCATTGCTGATGGACGTCAACGATCACCAGCAACGCATCGAGCCGGGTTTTGGACATGATGCGGACGAGCTGGACACAGTTGCCGGTGTTGAGGAATTTTCCAGTGATTCACTGGAAGGTGATGTAGAGGCCGCGCCGTCGGTGGCTGCTGCACACTCCCTTAAATCGGCAAGCAGATCACAGGCACCTTTACTGGATTCTGCCACCGTGCCACTGGCGGCGGGTGAATCCGAAATTCTTGGCAAGCCGCGCATTTATGAACGGCCTGCCGACCAGCCGCCGCCACGCCGCGAAGCGCCGGTGATCAAGCCCAGCAAACCGGTGATCAAGGCCAAGCAGGAGCGCGTGCAGCAGCAAAAACCGGAAACCGAACAGAAACCGCAGCAACTGACCTTGCAGGAAGTATTGATCATCAGTGTCATGGCGCGAGATCGCGGCGGATTTCCCGGTGCTGCACTGCTGGAAGTGTTGCTGTCCAGCGGTTTGCGTTATGGTCATCGCAATATTTTCCATTGCTATACCGGCGAAGAACGTGAAGACGAGTCGCTGTACAGCGTGGTCAATATCGTCAAGCCAGGCACGTTTGATCTGAACAATATGGAAAGTTTTCACACGCCAGGCGTCAGCCTTTTCCTGACCTTGCCTGTTCCCGGCAATGCCATGGAGGCTTTCGAGTCCATGCTGGCAACGGCGCGTGCCATTGCCGAGCAAATGAATGGTGAATTGCGCGATGAAAATCGCAGTGTGATGACAGGCCAGACTATCGAGCACTGTCGCCAGCGCATACGCGATTTCGAAATGCAGAGCCGTCTGCGCGCTCGTTGATCGCAGTAGCCGACCGCCATGTCCCAGGTCGATTTGTTTTCCTCCGAACCCCCATTGATCGATTCATCTGCGGATGAGCAGGCGCGCTATCGCGCCTTGCAGGCAGCACTGCATCATCACAACCATTCTTACTATGTGCTGGATGCGCCGGAGATTCCCGATGCGGAATATGATCGGCTGATGCAGCAGCTGCTCGCGATGGAGCGCGAGCATCCGGAATGGGTCACCGTTGATTCACCGAGTCAGCGCGTTGGCAGTGCGCCGTTGTCACAATTTGCCAGCGTGCGGCATGAAGTGCCGATGTTGTCGCTGGACAATGCTTTCAGTGACGAGGATTTCCTGGCCTTTGATCAGCGCATTCGTGATCGCCTGAAAAATGATGCTGCCATTGCCTATTGCTGTGAACCGAAACTGGATGGGCTGGCAGTCAGTCTGTTGTATCGCGATGGCGTGCTGGTGCGCGGTGCCACACGTGGCGATGGCAGTACAGGCGAAGATATCACTGCCAATTTGCGCACCATTGGCGCCATACCGTTGCAGCTTGTCGGCACCGGTTTTCCTGCCGTGATCGAAGTGCGTGGCGAAGTGTTTATGCCCAAGGCCGGATTTGAAAAGCTCAATGCCCGTGCACGCGAGACGGGCGAAAAATTGTTTGTAAATCCGCGCAATGCAGCTGCGGGCAGTCTGCGCCAGCTGGATTCGCGTATTACGGCAAAACGCCCGCTGGCATTCTATGTTTATGGTGTCGGTCAGGTGGAAGGCGGTGAGTTGCCGTTGTTGCATGACGGAGTTTTGCGCTGCTTGCAGGAATGGGGCTTGCCGCTCAATCCGGAGTTGCAGGTTGTGGCGGATGCCAAAGCTGCGTTGGCTTATTACCTCATGCTGGCAGAAAAGCGCGATGCGCTGCCGTACGAAATTGACGGTATTGTCTACAAGGTGAATGACACGCTTGTACAACAGCAACTGGGTTTTGTGTCGCGTGCGCCGCGCTGGGCAATTGCACGCAAGTTTCCGGCACAGGAAGAATTGACTCGCGTGCTGGATGTCGAGTTTCAGGTGGGGCGTACGGGTGCAATCACACCGGTGGCGCGATTGGAGCCGGTTTTTGTTGGCGGTGTCACGGTGAGTAATGCCACGCTGCACAACATGGATGAAGTGGCGCGACTGGATATTCATATGGGTGACACCGTTATTGTGCGCCGTGCGGGTGATGTGATTCCCCAGATTGTCCAGGTCGTAACGGACCGACGCCCGGCAGATGCTGGTGTGGTGCAGTTGCCACAGTCGTGTCCTGTCTGCGGTTCTCCTGTCGAGCGTTCCGATAGTGAAGCCGTTGCGCGTTGCAGTGGCGGCTTGATTTGCGCGGCGCAACGCAAGCAGGCTATCCGGCATTTTGCCCAGCGTCGGGCTATGGATATTGATGGGCTGGGTGACAAACTGATCGACCAGCTGGTTGAGCAGGAACAGGTGCATTCACCTGCAGATTTGTATCAACTACAGACGGATGTGCTTTGCAATCTGGAGCGCATGGGAGAAAAGTCGGCGCAAAATCTGCAGCAGGCGATTGCGCACTCCAGAAAAACCACGTTGCCGCGTTTTTTGTATGCGTTGGGTATCCGTGAAGTGGGAGAAGCAACAGCGCTGGCGCTGGCTACGCACTTTGGCAACTTGCAAGGCATTGCTTCGGCCTCGTTGGAAGAATTACAGCAAGTCGCTGATGTCGGGCCGGTGGTCGCGCATTTTGTTGCCGAGTTCTTTGCCGATCAGCGCAATCGTACTGTCATTGAGCAATTACAGGCGGCCGGCGTGTGCTGGCCGGATATTGAGGTTGTTGCGCGCGCAGAACTGCCTCTGGCGGGCAAAACGTTTGTCTTGACCGGTACCTTGTCGGCCATGGATCGCAATGCCGCCAAAGATGCATTGGTGGCACTGGGTGCGAAGGTTTCAGGTTCGGTGTCAGCCAGAACGGATGCTGTCATTGCCGGCGCTGAGGCGGGCTCCAAACTGGCCAAGGCCGAAGCGCTGGGTGTTCCGGTATGGGATGAGTCCCGCTTATTGGAGCTGTTGCAGGGGAGAATGCCTGAGTGACTGCCTGGCGGGCTTATGTCGCGTGCGGGCTTTTGCTATGCTGTTGGCCATTATTTGATCCCTTCGGTGGATAAAACGTTGTTTTCCAAAATCATTGCAAAGCTTTCCGGCAAGCATGCCGATAAATCACCTCAAGCAGGCGAGTGCGGCAAACCGGCCAATGAGGCAGACAAGTCTGCTGTCAATCATCGCAAACCTCGCAAAACCTCTGCTAGTGCAGAACATCAGGAAGGCTCCAGACAGCACCAGGCTAAAGGTCGCTCTGCGAAGAGCGCGACCAAGTCTTTACAGCAACATTGGGATGTTTCGAGTTTTGCAGTGGAGCCGCAGGAAGGCAAGGTGCGCTTTCATGACTTTGATCTGCCCGCCGAACTGATGCATGGCATTGCGGATCTGGGATTTCAATATTGCTCGGCGATTCAGGCGCAATCACTGCCCTATACCTTGCGCGGTGGTGATGTAGTGGGCAAGGCGCAAACGGGCACAGGAAAGACAGCTGCGTTTCTGATTTCCGTGATCAACGATTTGTTGAAAAATCCCGTGCAGCACGAGCGATTCGCCGGTGAAGCGCGCGCAATTGTCCTGGCGCCGACACGCGAACTGGCAATCCAGATTGGTGAGGATGCACAGGCGTTGTCGAAGTACTGCGGCTTGTCGGTACAGACACTGGTTGGAGGCATGGATTACCAGAAGCAACGCACGCAGCTGCATGGCAAGCTCGTTGATATTGTGGTCGCAACACCGGGTCGTTTGATTGATTTCATGGAAAGCCGTGACATCTATCTTGATGAGGTGGAGTGTCTGGTTATCGACGAAGCTGATCGCATGCTTGACATGGGTTTTATTCCGCAAGTGAAGCGCATTGTGCGTGCGACGCCCGCGAAGGAAAACCGCCAGACATTGCTGTTCAGTGCCACCTTTAATCAGGATGTTCTCAATCTCGCCAGCCAATGGACATGCCAGCCAGTTCACATCGAAATTCAACCTGAGCGTGTGGCGACCGACAGTGTTGATCAGCGTGTGTACATGGTCAGCAGTGATGAGAAATTCACTGTACTGATGAACCTGCTGTCACAGCAGGATGTGCAGAGCATGATCGTTTTTGCCAACCGGCGTGATATTTGCCGGGATCTTTTCGAGAAGTTACGTGCCTGTGGTGTTTCCTGCGGCATGCTCAGCGGTGATGTCGACCAAAACAAACGTGTGCGTACGCTGGAACATTTCAAGAATGGACAGACGCGGGTTCTGGTGGCGACGGATGTGGCAGGCCGTGGTATACACGTTGATGGTATAACCCATGTGGTGAATTACACCTTGCCGGAAGTGGCCGATGATTATGTGCACCGCATCGGGCGTACAGGGCGCGCAGGCGCCAGTGGTGTCTCGGTCAGTTTCGCCTGTGAAGACGATGGCTTTTTGTTGCCGCAGATTGAAGCGGTGCTGGGCAAGAAGCTGGTGTGTGAAATGGCGCCTGTCGAACTGATGAAAACTCTGCCCACCAATCAGCTTCAGGCAGCCGAAAAAGCCGAGCGAGACAGTCGTCGTGAGCGACGTGCGCAACACGGTAATTCCCGTGGCGGAGGCGGACGTTCCGGTTCTGGCGGTGGACGAAGATCCCCTGCGGGACGCCATCGTTAATCGGGCGGAAAATTTTTATTGCCCGACAATAAACTTTCTCATCTTCCGCATAAGCTTTTTTTCGAGGAGTGTATAAAACATCATTCCTGCCATTAGTGTAAGCAGGGCCGATAGTGGCAAGAAGATGGCATTGTCCAGCAGTGTTTGCCGTGCAGGTATAAACTGCCAGGCTTTGCAAAAGGCCGAGAGAAAAAGGATGTGTGTCAAATAGATGGAGTAAGACGCATTGCCTATTTTTTCGAGGAGCAGTGACAGTCTTCCTGCACGCTGGTCATAGCCAATGCAGCCTGCCGTGATCAGAATGGAGCCGGGTAAGAAGTAGGCAATACGAGCATTGCCTATTGGCAGTGGGTCTGCCTCGGAAATTTGCCAGTGCATCCAGCTTGCCAACATGACGGATAGTCCGCCAAAAAGAAACCACAGTGGTTTGCCTATGCGTCTTTGCTCTGCTATCAGCCCTAAAGCACAGCCGCTGATGAATTCCAGTGTCATTGGGTGTGTGACAAGTTGCAATTCGGCTGATGAAAGATGCAGCTGGTTGTAGCCGAATACAACGGCAATAGACCATGCGCCAAGCGCAAGAGGGAGATAGTGCCTTGGAAGCAGCAGCAGGCAAGTGAATACTGCGTAGAAATACATTTCATGTACGAGTGTCCAGCCCACCATCAGCAGGGGCAGGTGTTCCTGAGGGTACAGCAGCAGTGATTTCACGACAAAAAGACTGTCGGTAGCCAGTGGTGTCGTGATGCCAGGGAAAAGTTGCGCAATTGACAGCAGAGATAGAGAGACAACCCAGTAAAGCGGGTAGATGCGTGTAATTCGCAATAGCAGAAATTGGCTTGCCGAGGAAAAGTCCGGTGCCATGTTTCGGGTGACAGTGGTCATGATGAAGCCGCTGATCACGAAGAAGATGTCAACGCCAGCAGCCCCGAGCTGGAGAAAGTCAGGCAGCAGTTGATCCGGGCTGTATTTCTTCTCCGTGGCAAAAATGTGCAGCGCCAGCACCATGATAACTGCGATGCCGCGCAAGGACTGGATGTTATGCAGGAGGGGTCTGTTCACGTGTCTCGGTGACTCTTGTATAGGGCGAGAGCAATCGTTGCAGGGATTCCAGGGTTACGGGTTTCTTTAGAATTTCAATATTCTTGTCTGAAGGTAACTCGGCATCAGGCATGCTGTCGTATGCCGTCAGTATGGCAATTTTAGCAGGGGGCAGTTTGTGGGTCGATTCGTGTTGCCGAATGGCTGTCAGGGTTGTGAGGCCGTTCATGATCGGCATGTTCCAGTCCAGCAAGATGACCGGCGGTTTTTCGTCCAGAGCGTAGTAGGCATCCAGCAAGGCCTTGCCGTTCGTAAACAGTCTGCTGTTCGTGCCAAGTCTTTGCAGCTGGCCCTGTAACAGGTAATGCAAGGCTTCGTCATCTTCTGCTGCGAGGATAACGAGATTGGCATTGTGTGCTTGCATCTTGGTATCGGGGGGCAGAGCCGACAAAAGGGTGTCCGGTGTCGGGTGGGGGGCATCAGTCAGTGGTAGCTCTATCCAGAAGAGCGTGCCTTGGCCATGGTTACTGTTGCAGCCTATGCTGCCGCCGAGGCGCTCACAGAACTTCTTGCACAATGCCAATCCTATGCCTGAGCCCTGTTGTTCGCGTGTGGAGGAATGATCTGCCATTTCAAACAGCTCGAACGCCTTGTTCTGGAACAGCTTGTCAAAACCGATACCTGTGTCGAGAATTTCCATTCGCAATATTTTCTCGACCTGTTTGGCAGTCACTGCAATGCTGCCGCTGTGCGTAAATTTTATGGCATTGATCAGGATTTCATGTAGCAGTCGTGCGATTATGCGTTGGTCGTTCCATATCTGTGCAGGTAGATTGCTGTCGATATGTGTGCTTATGTTCAGGTTTTTCTGTCTCGCCAATGGCGTAACTTCTGCTATCGCTTCTGCAATTAATCTCTCGATGTTAATCCAGTAGTATTTAAGTTGCCATTTTCCGGCTTCCAGCTTTGCATGGTCGAGGAGTGTGTTGGTGATATCCAGAAGATGCTGTGCGGATTTTTCAATGCCTCCAATTAAGAGTAGATCTTCATGGCGATGACGTGTCTTGTCGAGTGACCTGGCCAGGCCAATAATGCCGATCAGCGGAGTGCGTAGTTCATGAGAAATGTGAGCCAGAAAGTTCTTCTTGGCAAGTGTTTCAGCCTTGTTCTTGTGGGCCTCCTGTTTGGACATGATATTTTGTTGTCTGATCCAGTTGATTCGTTCGCCAAGGCCGAGAGCGAAAAACAGTAACTGTGATGCGGTGCCGCAAAGTGGAATCAGTTTGGATGCGGGTGATGAAGGAAGAGTGCCGGTGTAAGTCAGAAGAATTCCAAAACCATTCAGGAATGGAAACATGTAGGCTGCAAGGTAAAGCTTTGCAGGTTTATAGCCCTGTCTGATGCGTGTAATGGATACCCACAGCAGCACAAGCATGAAAACTGCGGCTGGTATGCCATAGAAAAGTATCAGCCAGTCGTAGCGGAGAGTGAATGACAGCGGAATGCACACGACGAGACAGTACCAGGCGAATAGATTCAGCCATTTGTCTGTTCGCGGCATTTCCGTTCCTGTGAGAAGGTAACGCCGCGCCATGCAGCAGCCCAGGAGTGTGCTCAGGGAGGAAAAGAATCCAGAGGTGATCTGGTTCCAGTGGGTGGCGTAAGGCCAGAGTGGTAGCAATGTGCCAAGATCGCTCAATTGCATAAAAGCGACTGCAGCTGACGAACTGGCGAGATATAGATAGGTTTTTTCATGGTCAATAAATGCAAGGCAGGTGAAATACAGAACAAGACCGAAAATGATGCCTGTGAAAATGCCGGTTGCTGTTTGCTGTAATGCAAGGCTTGCCAGTAGTGTTTCGCGTGGCTGTATTTGAATGTGGCTATTGTAGGCCGCGTTGTGCCCGATTTGGATTTTATATTCCTGTGAGGAGTTTGCAGGGGCTTTAAGCGAAAACATGATATGTCCGCCAAGTGTTTGCCATTTAGGTAGCGGGTAGTCGAGCCCCGCAATCAGGAATGGGTGGTTGTGGCTTGATGCGGATTTGATTATTTCAATGTGGTTAATGCGTGGGTTGTCCAGCAATGTTAAAAGTTCAACTTCATTTTTACTAAGGTTTTTCATGATCAGGCAAAGCGATCCCTTGTTTGAATATTGCTTGTCAGTGCCTAGAAGTTTTGGGGTTGGCTCAGTTCCGGAGTGCTGAGTATTCAGTTCAAGCCGTAGATCCGAGCTGTTTGTGACGTCCAGTGTCATGCAGCTTTCTGCAAAAAGATTCTGCGCAAGCATAAAAGATAACAGCGGTATGAGAATCAGCGCTTTCATTGGGCAGGTATTTTCAGTTGGCTGATGCAGTTTTCGATTGCCTCGCGGCTAATCGGTTTGGTGAGGTAGGCATTCATGCCTGCCTGTTGGCTGCGAAAGCGGTAGGATGGTTCGGTATGAGCAGTCAAAGCAGCAATCGGCGTGGGATACATATTGTATTGCTGTTCCAGCAGACGTATTTCTCGTGAAGCAGAGAAGCCATCCATCATAGGCATCTCGCAATCCATGAAAATCAAGTCGTACTTGTGGCCGCGCTGAAATTGTTGCTGGCATTTATCTCTTGCTTCCTTGCCGTTCTTGCAGAGATCGACATTGTGTCCCAGATCTTGCAGGACGGCCTTGATAATGAGTTGACTTTCCGGGATGTCTTCAGCTACCAGCACGCTCAGCGACGGGAAAACCCGCTTGGGTTCATCCTCCTCCTTGCTGGAAACGGGAGCAGATTTCAGGATTGCATTGGCGGCGAGCTGGAGGAAACTTTCAATGGAGCTGGGGCGATGAATGACAGGATATGCGTGGTTCGAAGGGTGGTCGTGTGGGCGGTCTTCCGTCTGGTCGAAATAGATTACAACTTGAGGGATGTGCTCAAAGATTGCATGATCGAAAATGTCATCGAGAAATTCATGATGTACAAGTGCAGTGTCGAAAGAGGTCTGATGGATGAGAGCCAAAAGCGCTTCTGGTGTCGATGCATGCATGGCGCACTGGGCCTTCTGCATCAGCTGTGCCTGTATGTGTGTGGCAAGCAGTGTGCCGCGATCAGCAAGCAATATACGTTTGTCGGCAAAAACGGAATGGATTTTTCGCGTGACGTGTGTGTGTGTGTCCAACCTCGCGGTAAACCAGAAAATGCTTGTTGGCTTATCTGTAGGAATCGTCTCTTTGTAGGTGTATCCGCTTTCGCCGCCAAGGAGGGTGCTCAGCTCTTGTACAATACTTAGCCCCAGGCCTGAGCCTGGAGATTCCGAAGGTGAGTTTCCTTGCTCGTAGGATAGGAAGATGCGCTGCCTGTCCTCTGGTGCGATGCCGCTGCTATTGTCGTGAACTTCAAAGCGATATATGGAATGAACGCTGCCATACACTTCGTTGCATGCATAGACGAATACTTCGCCATCGGGAGAGAATTTTATCGCATTGCCTAGCAGGTTTAGGAGAATTTGGCGTAGGCGATTCGGGTCTCCACTTACATCGGTTGCCAGTGATTGTTCGATGTCAAACGAGAGCCTGATGTTTTTGTTTTTTGCTGTTGGGATGAAGAGATCCATGCACTCCTGTAGCAGTTTTTGAAGATCAAAGCGGATGCTCTGTATTTGCTTGCGGTTCTGGTTGATGGCATTGATGTTGACCATGTCATCAATAAGGTGCTTGAGTGGTACGGCGGTGTTGTGGATCATGGTGAGCACATCCATTTCGCGCCGGTTGCTGTTGTTAATAAGTAATTCTGATGCGCCGAGAATCGCATTCAGTGGTGTCCTGAATTCATGATTCAGGTGTGCCAGTAGCTTGTTGTGTGCTTGATTGGTAATTTGTTCGCGTTCAGCTGCTTCCGCTTGGCTTTCATGTTCCTCTTGCATCTGGTTGATGCGGCTTACCATTGCCAGTGAGAGCATGAACATCTCAATGACATAGGTGCCCTGCACCAGCGTCGTATATTCCTTTTCCAGCCACGGTGATCCACTGGCTGCCATGGCGGTAATCAGAATGGTTGCAATAGGCATCCAGTAGCCACTGGTTAGGAAAGCCCTGGTGGCAGGCTTCAGGTCGACATCCCGCATTGTTACGATGGTGACAAGTATTGTCATGACAATATTGCCGGCCATAAAGATGGATGTCGTGATAATTAGCGGGCAGTGTGCCAGAAAGAGGGCGATCATTGTGATTGTGAGCAGGATGTAGTAGTTGAGTAGTCGGTGTATTTGGGGTTTGCGCTGACGTGTTTGCAGGAAAGTCTGAAGGAAGTTTGTCAGGCAAAGACTTACTACGAGATATGACAGGGTGGACAGGTTTGTTCGCCACTCTGGAGTCAGAATGGAAAGGTTTGTCGTGAAGATATTCTGGTGAATGGAGATGGAGAGGATGTTGAAGAAGCCCAGCATCATGTAAGAAAAGAATTCTTGTTGTCTGGTCTTTTGCCAGAGCAGGGTGTTGTAGATCATGAGCCCGATAATGATTCCGTCAATGATTCCGAAGCGTAGTTCATGCTTGTGTTGCTCTTTCATCATATGAGGCAAAGTGTTCAGGGACAGGGGCACGGATGCGGAGTGAAAACCGGTAGTGCTGATATAGAGTGTTGATTCGCTGTTGCCGGGTACGGTAAATAACGCTGTGTGTGCGCCTTCAATGCCGGGAGTTTTTCTTTGAATTGCTTCTATTTCTTTGCCGGTATCTAGAAATGCTTGCAGGCTGTCTGTCATGGGGTTGGTGTTGATCAGCGCAAGATCTATCGCTGCAAATGGGTTGCTGATGCGCATGCGGTACCACAGGGTACGGCGCGGCTCCATGGTTTCGCTGAGAGATGAGTTTTTGTTAAGCGGTCGCCACTGGGCATCGCTCAATTGCAAAATGTCGTTGATGCCAGGTTTTTGCAGGCCGGGATTATAGTACTCCAGCCATTGTTGAAGGTGTATTGATGTGTCAGGCGGATTGTTAATGGTCAGGGTAGCTGCGTGTATGTTGTTATATACGGCGGCTAAAAGTAAGGCGGCAAGGTAGAGGAGAACTTTGTTTTTCATTTGCTGTGTAGCGCTCTCCGTTGCTGGTCGCTGATTGTAATGTCCGTGTCTCGCTGTAGACAAGTGCGGCATCAGTCGGCTAATGGTCCGGTTTGTGTGTTGGCTGGATTGTGAAGTATGTGTTCGCGAACAGGATCCAGATGTTGACGCAACTGCTGCCGCACCTCCCGGTATTCTGTCGTGTTGATCAGGTTGTGCCATTCGTGTGGATCATTGCGGTGATCATAAAGCTCTTCACTGCCGTCTGCATATTCAATGTAACGGAAGTCCTGTGAGCGTACGGCGATACTGTTGTTCTCCCATGAGGTAATTGCAGCATAAGGCCAGCTGGCGGAAGCAGTTTTCAGCAGAGGCATCAGATTGCGTCCCTGCATGTTTCGCGGAGTGGAAATATTCGCTGCGGCAAGCAGGGTAGGCGCAATGTCCAGTGTGCTTACGGGCGCCTTGCAGCGCTGTCCTGTGGTGATGCCTGGTCCACTCATGATCAATGGTATGTGCGTCGCCTCTTCCCATAGCGTCAGTTTTCGCCATTGCAGTTTTTCACCGAGGTGCCAGCCATGATCGGACCACAGTACCACGATGGTGTTGTCCGCCAGTGCTGATTGCCGGAGGGTTTGCAGTACTCTGCCCAGTTGTTCATCGGCAAAAGTGATGCTGGCAAGATAGGCTTGGACAGCTTTCTTCCAGAAGCCGTAACGCACGATGTCCTTGTGCAGGTATTCATTGACCAGGGCGCGTGCAGCCTCAGGAACATCGTCAAGATCGTTGGCGAGTACGGCAGGCAATTGCACAGAATCGAGTGGATAGCGATCAAAATATTGTTGTGGCAGATACCACGGCAAATGAGGTTTGCCAAAACCGCAGCCGATGAACAGGGGCTGGGTCTGTGGCTTGAGCAGCTGGGCACTTATCCAGCTGGCGACCTGGTAATCCGGCATTTGTTCAATCGGCGTGTCGATAACGCTCCAGTCGAATGTGGCGTCCATGCGATATTGTGGAGGGCCACCTTTGCGTGGATGTTCGTTGTCGGGCTCCACCGGTTCCTGGGGAAATCCCAGTTTGTCATTGGGCCAGTATTCATCCCAGGATTGCGAGTCGTGGTGATGAAAAACCTTGCCACTGCCGATGGCGCGATAACTATTTTCGCGAAAGATTTGCGGCAATGTCTTCACTGACTTCATGCCGGGCATGTCGCGCCACACGGTTGTATTTTCATAAACGCGGGTTTGCAGTGGCGATATACCGGTCAAGGTGCTGACGCGCGAGCCATTGCACAGCGGGATGCTGCAGTGGGCATTGGTAAACAATGTGCCGGATGCAGCCAGTGCGTCAATGTTGGGGGTAATGGCTTTACCCTTGTAACCGCCAAGACAGTTTACCCAGCTATTGAGATCGTCAAACGCGACAAACAGGATGTTGGGTTTTTGTGTTGAGCCTGCTTGCAGCCCGGAAATCTGGCTGGCAGCCAATGCTGCCAATGAACTTTTCAGGAAAGCCCGGCGGCTGATGCTTGTGTTCATCGTGCATCGTTCTCGTCAAAGTCGAACCAGTGGTTTTGCTGGATGGCCGTATAAATTGTTCTGGCAAACATAAGATTGGCTTCGGCGTTGGGATGGCTGTCCAGTAGATGAATACTGTAATCGTCAATATTTTTTCCAATGAATTCTGTCGTGGTATCAACAAAGAAAAATCCGTGCCGGGTGCCGATGGCGCGTATCTTTTCAATGTCTGCTGCCGGGTGCTCGCGGTTATCAAGGTAGGCGAGCAGTACCGGCATTCCCGGTCTTATCCGGTCGGCCAACTCCCGCATGTGTGCGAGCTCCTTGTCGATAAAAATAAATTGCTGCTCGTTGACTACAGGTGGCTGCAGGCCCACAGCTTTCTGTTTCATCGCGAGGTAGGCATGTACGTATGACATCCAGAAGCCATCCATGCGCGGCGGATTGAAAAGTGGAACGCTGCCGGTCTTTGGCGGAAGTGCGTACTGGTCGTTGAAGGCGCAAAAGCCCAGCAGAATGGCATCGGGTTGCCACTCAGCCACCTTGTGTTCGAGGGTCGCGTTGTAGCGCTCCAGTCCGAAGCCGCCGATGGCAAAGTTGATGATTTCGTATGGTTTCGTACCGTGTTGGTTCATCCATGTTTCCAGCAGGCTGTGATAGCTGCTGTCCGTGGCAACACCTGTTGCCATGCTGTAGGAGTCGCCCAGGATGGCGATGCGGTATGTGCCCGGTTTTTTTTCAAGCGGATATTCCCGGTCGGCAAGTCCTTGGCTGTTGGTGTGCAATGGCGCAAGTTTGAAGCTTGTATCCAGATTGGGTTTCATTTCCCAGTAGATGTCATCAAACCTTGATTGCTGCATGAATCCTGCATTGTTGATCGGAACATTGTTTCGCAACGCGGATGCGTCAAAGGCTTTCCAGCCAAACAGCCAGCACCGGAATCCCTGTTCCAGCAACATCAGTGACAGCAGCACGGATACTGTCAGCAGGAGTGTATTGATGGCAAGGTTCTTCACGTGTCAGCTGGATCTACAGTGAGGGCGGTGTTGCTGTATGCAGCAGGATCCTGTTGTCGGCAAACAGATCGAGATCCGGTGACAGCAGGCGAATGTAGCGATCAAAATACAAAAACTGTTTCAGCAGAAGCGTGAATTCGCGCGGGAAACGTATGCCGTGACGTCTTCCCAGTGTCGACACTCGCAATGTGACTTCATTGAGAAAGTCATCGCTTTCGCTGTCGTCCTGGAACTGCTGGTAGAGTTGTTCCAGATCGCGTGCCAGTGCCGTGGTGTCCACTTGCTGGTTGGTGGCGCCGATGCCGGCGAGCGCCTTGGCAATGGCCGGAAAGTCGCGTGTGGGCACGGTGGCAATCAAGGACAGCAGTGCCGCCCAGGTTGTCTGTGAAATGCGACCTACAATGCCGAAATCGATAAAACCGACGCGCCCGTCATCCAGCATCATCACATTGCCGGCATGCAGGTCAGCGTGATAAATCTGGCACTGGGTCAAACTCAGGAACCAGGTGTTGAGCGCATCAATCAGCGCTTGTTCGGGATTTGCGGAACGCTTGCGCACTTCTTCGATATTGGAAAGTGATACGCCGTGAAAACGCTCCATTGTCAGTACGCGTCTGCTGGAAGCAATGCGATAAACATTGGGCACAGTCACGTGCGTAATCTTGTTCTGGTCAAGGAAGCGGCGGTAGAGTGCAATATTGTCAGCTTCACGATAAAAATCGCACTCCTCGAGCATGCCATTTCGGATTTCCTCCACCATGTCGGTGATGGAAGATTCAGGAATGTGCTTGCTCAGTTTTTCCAGCAGCATCGCGGAGAATTGCATGAACTGGAAGTCGGTGGCGAGAATATCTTCGACACCAGGCTTTTGTACCTTGATGACGACGTCTTCTCCACTGTACAGGCGCGCAGCGTGCACTTGTGCAATGGAAGCAGACGCCAGCGGTGTGTGATCAATCTCGCGGAAGTAGCGCGACAGTGTGGGGCCGAACTCCTCGATCAGCACTTTTTCAATGGCGCTGTAGGGCAGTGGCTGCGTCTGGTCGAGACAGCTCTGGAAAGCTTGTACGTAGTCGTGCGGAAACAGCGACGGTGAGCTGGCAATCAGCTGGCCGAGCTTTACATAGGTTGATCCCAGCGCCTCGACTGTATCCCGCGCCAGTTCCGGTAAAGGCATGTCGCGATGTTGCAGCCATCGCCAGCCGCTTTTCTGCAGGGCAACACTGGTCTGGGCGATACGGCGGGCGGCATTGTAGCCGGTGCGGATACGGTTGAGCACGGCGGTATTCCTCGTAGACTGCCGTTGCATTATCCATGTCGGCACCAGTGGCGCCAAGGTGATCCGTTATTGAATGGCATGGCGATATGGGCGCCCCTGCTGCATCATGCGCGCACGCACATGAAACCAGGACACTTGATGGCGGTCATCACACTTCAGCGCTGGGCTGGCGAACTGGCGTCGCGTGGACATCGCGGCCTGCTGCTTTTAGCCGGGAGTGCGGCATGGTGCCGGCAAGCTGCCTTGTCCCTTTGCCATGAAAATAGCGGGCTGCCGCGCATCTGGATCGGGGATACAGGGGGCGATGCCATTCCGGCGACCAAGGTGCGACAGGTTTTGGGCAGTGAATATACGCTGACCGTTTTTGATGTTCACAGTGGACTGCACCCTGATGCGTTGGCGGCAGTGGCCGGTACGGTGGCGGGGGGTGGTGTCCTGATCCTGCTAGTGCCCGAATGGTCTCAATGGTCTTTGCTGCCTGATGCAGATTACTCGCGTATTGCTTCCTACCCTGTTGAAAGCGATGCGCTTTCACGGCGTTTTATTGCTCATGTGCAGCGTACTCTGCAAGCTTGTCTGGCCTGTGACGATGCTTTCCTGTTGCTGGAAGAAGCAGCTGTTGTTCGGGAGGGTGTCGCCATGACTATGCAGTTGCCGGTGTTGTGTGGTGGCAATGTCGATGGTCTTGTGCCAACGCAGGAACAACAGGCGGCGCTGGAGCAACTGATCGCGCATGATGGCGTGTCAGTCATGCTGGCAGAGCGAGGTCGCGGTAAATCAGCTGTATTGGGTTTTGCGGCAAGCCGGTTTCAGGCAGAAGGCAGGCGTGTATTGCTGACGGCACCATCAAGACAGGCGGCAGCTCAGGTATTCCGCCATTGTGAAAATGCGCAGCCTGTTTTTTTGTCGCCGGACATGATCCTCGCCGATTCCTCCATTACTGCCGATGTGCTGCTGGTTGATGAGGCAGCCGCGATCAGCTTGCCGCTGTTGCTTGGCTTGCTCCGGCGTTTTTCGCAAGTGATTTTTGCTACTACGACTGATGGCTATGAGGGCACGGGCCAAGGCTTTGTGCTGCGTTTTTTGCGTGAGCTGGATCGGTGTGCACCTGGATGGTTGTCATTGAAACTGCTGTCTCCCGTGCGCTGGGCGGCAGGAGATACGGTGGAGCGTTGGTTGTACAGGCTTTTTTTGCTTGATGCACATGAGGAGAATTTTTCACTGCCAGACATTTCTCTTTTGTCACCTGTAGTCGAGGTCTTGTCGCAGGAAGCCCTGCTGCAATCACCGGCCCTGCTGCAATCCGTTTACGGCTTGTTGCGTTCTGCTCATTATCGCACTACCCCTGACGACTTGCGTTTTCTGCTGGATGGGCCGGGCCTCTGCATCTATCGATTGGTGCAAGATCATCAGACGCTGGCCGTGGTGATGGTGGTGGAAGAGGGCAGCATCGACAGGGAGATGGCGGCAGAAATTGCCGCGGGCCGGCGCCGTCCCCGCGGTCATTTGCTGGTGCAGACACTTGCGATACATCTGGGGCAACCGCAATATTTGCGGCTGCGAGTTGCTCGAGTGCTGCGTATTGCCGTGCACTCGCAGTACCAGCGTTCCGGGTTCGGTTCGCTACTGTTACGCGCAGTCATCAACGATCAACAGCAGCGTGGTGTCAGTGCCATTGGCAGCAGCTTCAGCGCCACGCCGGAAGTGGTGGCATTCTGGCAGGCCAACGGTTTTGACGTATTGCGCATGGGGAGCCGGCGCCAGGCAGCCAGTGCGGCACCTGCGGCACTGGTGTTGCAGCATCTTGGCTGAGCGCATGTTTGTTGCGAAGGTATAATGCAATATTGCAAGTCTGGGCGTTAAGCGGGTGGGGTACAATGTCTGATGTTTTTCTGGATGCGCGTGGCATGTCTTGTCCTCTTCCTCTTTTGAAGGCGCGCAAGGCCTTGCGCGATATGGCCATTGGCCAGACGCTGGAAATACTTGCCACTGATGCAGGTTCCTGGCGAGACTTTGCTGCGTTTGCGGAACAAAGTGGCCAGCATTTGCTCGAAGCCGTCGAAAATGGCGGCGAATACCGCTATGTGTTGCAGCGCACCGTATGAAGGGGTTGAGACAGGGAATGAATATCTGCAGGGTGATTCGTATGCAAGTCATCGCCAGAAATACATCGGCTTTATTGTTGTTGTGTTTGCTGGCGTTTGGTATTCATGCCCAGCCATTGCCGCCGGTTGCGGCGGCGGACAAGCAGACTGTTGTGCTGGAGACGCCCGTCAAGGGTGAAACGGATACACGCGCTTACCGCTATATCAAATTGACCAATGGGCTGCGGGTGTTGCTGATATCTGATCCTCACGCTGATAAAGCTGCGGCTGCACTCAATGTTGCCGCCGGCAGTGTCGACGATCCGCGTGATCGGCAGGGTTTGGCACATTTTCTGGAGCACATGCTGTTTCTGGGGACGGAAAAGTATCCGCAGTCCGGTGAGTATCAGGATTTCATCAGTGCTCAAGGCGGTAGTCACAATGCTTACACTGCGCTGGAGCAGACCAATTATTTTTTTGATATTGACCCGGATAGCTTGCAGCCGGCACTTGATCGATTCGCCCAGTTTTTCATTTCGCCTCGTTTTGATGAAGCCTACGTCGAGCGCGAAAAAAATGCAGTGAATTCAGAATACCAGGCCAGAATTCGCGATGATGAACGCAGGCTGTGGGATGTTTATCGCGAAATATTTCACGATCAAAATCCTGCCGCGACATTCGGGGTTGGCAGTTTGCAGACGCTTTCCGATACGCCCAGCAGCAAAGTGCGTGATGATTTGGTGGTGTTTTATGAAAACCATTATTCGGCAGATGTGATGACTTTGGCGATTCTGGGGCGTGAATCCCTGCCGGAGTTGCAAGTATGGGCAGAGACGCTTTTTTCTGCGGTGCCGAATCATAAGCTCGCAAAGGATCCTGTGGAGAAGCCGGTATTTCGCGACAAGTTGTTGCCGGCGAAACTGATGATGCAATCGGTAAAATCCGACAGGCATCTGAAGCTGGTTTTTCCCCTGCCGTCACTGCAGCCCTATTACCGTATAAAGCCGGATGCCTATATCAGCTATTTGCTGGGGCATGAAGGTGAGGGTAGTCTGTTCGCCGTTTTGAAAGCGAGGGGCTGGGCGGAACGGCTGGCGGCTGGCAGCGGGCTTTCTGCAAGTTTTGCGGCGACACTGGATGTGGATATCACCTTGACGGAAGAGGGTTACCGGCATGTCGATGATGTTGCCATGCTGTTTTTTCAGGCGGTTGATACGCTGAGGAAAAACGGTGTTGTGAAGTGGCAGTATGAAGAACAGAAGCGCCTGCGTGATCTCGAATTCAGATTTCATGAGAAGCAGGACGCTGAAAAATATGTAAGTGCTCTGGCGAGCGCGATGCAGGATTATCCGCCAGCGGAAGTGCTGCGTGGCAATTACATGATGGAGGATTTCGATGCGGAGCTCATTAATCGCATTCTGTCCTTTGTGCGTCCTGACAATGTACTGCAGGTAGTTACCGCTGTTGATCTCAAGGGCGATAAGCAATCGCGGTATTACAATGCGCCTTATCGGTTGGAAAAAGTCAGTGGCGATGTGCTGTCCTTGTGGAGCAAGGCACATCTTTTTTCATCCATCAGGATTCCTGAGAAAAATCCGTTCATACCCGATGCGCTGAAGCTAAAGCCTGCTCCATTGCTGATGATGAAGGGTCGGCAGTCGGCTGTGCCGCAAAAAATTGCCAGCAGCAGCAATTACAATTTGTGGTTCCAGCAGGACACGCAGTTCAAGGTGCCCAAGGCCAGTATCATGGTGTATGCCCGCAGTCGTTTTGCCTCGGCATCCGTCAAGGAAGCGGCCATGTCTGAACTGTTTGTGCGGTTGCTCAATGATCATCTCAATTCCCTGCTTTATACAGCCAGTTTGAGTGGTCTGGATTTTGCCATCAGCAAGCGCTCACGCGGTATTGCTTTCCAGTTGACAGGTTACAGCGACAAGCAGGGCTTGCTGCTCAAATCCGTGATGGGCACGTTTCGCAATCCGGTTTTCAGCGAGGAGCGTTTCAAACTGATCAAGGCGCAGTGGCAGGATGAGTTGCGCAATGCCGGCAAGCAGACGCCGTATCAGCAACTCATGCAGGATTTGCCTGTAGTGCTGGCGCATGGCTACTGGGGGCGCAATGATTACCTGCAAGTTCTGGATGGACTCTCATTAAAGGAAGTGCAGGATTACGAGCTGGAGTTTTCGCAGGCGATTGTTGCCGACATTCTTGTCTATGGAAATTTCTACCAGGCCGAAGCCGTCAAACTGGCGCAGGTAGTGCAGAACACGCTCAATCTTGAAGCCAGCCATCTGCCTGATGTGCCGGCGAGAGTTGTTGAACTTCCGCCGGTTGGCGAACCATTCCTGTTCGTGGATGTGCTCGAGCATAATGATGCTGCGCTGGTGAAATATTTCCAGTCGCCTGCTGACAGTGTGGATGCCCAGGTGCAGATGATGATGTTGGCTCAGGTTATTCGTTCGGCATTTTTCCAGTCTCTGCGCACCGATCAGCAGCTGGGTTATGTGGTGACCTGTGCCTATTATCCCCTGGCGCGCGTACCTGGTCTGGCGTTTCTGGTGCAATCTCCTGCGTACGGTGTCGGCGAAATCAACAAGCGGGTTGAGACTTTCATCCGCGATTACCATCAGCAAATCGGCGGGTTTGATGACGCCTGGTTTGAGCAGCAGAAACAAGCATTGATGACACAGCTGCAGGAGAGCCCCAAAAATCTTGCGGAACAGTCGATGGAGTACTGGGCAGACATGACGCTGAACTACACCGGCTTTGATCACAGGCAGCAGCAGATCGCGGCCTTGCAAAAGTTGCAGCGCACTGATTTGCTGAAGGCTTATCAGGTTACCTTGTTGGATGCCAATCGTCGCCAATTGTTGTTGGTGAGCCCTGGGCAGAAAGGGATCAAGGATATTCTGGATGGTTCAAGTCAGCAGTACATCTACATCGACAACACTGACCGTCTGAAAGCGACAATGTCCAGCCATTCATTGCAGTAATGTTTCGATAATTCTGTCAGCGAAACTGCCATTGCCGCCAGGCTTCATAGGCGACGATGGCGACAGTATTGGACAGGTTGAGGCTGCGGCTGTCGGCCTGCATTGGCACCTGCAGGATATTCTCGCTGGGCAGGTTGTTGCGAAATTCCTGTGACAGTCCACGCGATTCCGGGCCAAATACCACAGCATCATTTTTTTTGAATGTGACGTCGCTGTAGCGGCGGCTGCCTTTCGTACTGAGTGCAAAAATACGCGCGGGTTGCACCGTATCGAGAAATGCCTGCCAGTTGCGGTATTGCGTGGTAGTGGCGCTGTCGCGGTAATCCAGGCCGGCGCGGCGCAACTGCTTTTCTTCAAGGGTGAAGCCCAGTGGCTCAATCAGGTGTAGTGCAAACCCGGTATTTGCACACAGGCGCATGATGTTGCCGGTATTGGGAGGGATCTCGGGTTCAAACAAAACAATGTGCAGCATCAGATATTTGTCGTGTTCTGTGTCAATTCATTACCAAGTAGGGGTTTTCCGTGAGGCGTGGCGTGGCGGAATGGCTATCATGGCGGCAATAACGATATTCCGATTCTATCAGCTATCAGCGAGATCCCCATGAGCCTGAGATACCTGTTGCTGCTTGGCAGCCTGACCGCATGTATGTCGATGAATGCCAGTGCTGTCTCAAATCCTGAGCTGCGCCGCAGTAATGCCATGCTGGATCACCAGCGGCTGGTCGCCGCCGGCAGCGAGCAGGGCAACTGGCTGGCGCACGGTCGCACCTATGACGAGAAACGCTTCAGCCCGCTCACGCAGATCAATGACCAGAATGTGCAGCAACTGGGTCTGGCCTGGCATTACGACACGGGGCACAACCGCGGACTGGAAGCGACGCCGATTGTCATCAACGGGGTGATCTATTCCACCGGCAACTGGAGCGTGGTTTATGCCAATGATGCGAAGACCGGCGAGTTGCTGTGGCAGTTTGATCCGCAAGTCGACAAGTCCTGGGCTGTGCATGCCTGTTGCGATGTGGTGAATCGCGGTGTGGCGGTGTGGAACGGCAAAGTGTTCGTCGGCACCCTGGATGGCCGCATGGTGGCGATTGATGCCGGCACTGGTGAAAAAGTCTGGGAGACGTTGACGATAGACAAGCAATGGCCTTACACCATCACGGGCGCGCCGCGCGTGGTGAAGGGCAAGGTGATTATCGGCAACGGTGGCGCAGAATACGGTGTGCGCGGCTACATCACCGCCTACGATACCGAAACCGGCCAACAGGCCTGGCGTTTCTATACTGTGCCCGGCAATCCGGCGGCCGGTTTTGAAAACGAACTGATGAAAAAGATTGCCGACACCTGGAGTGGCAATTGGTGGGAAGGCGGCGGTGGCGGTACCGTGTGGGACTCCATAGCCTATGACCCTGAGCTCGATCTGCTCTACATCGGTGTGGGCAATGCCGGCCCGTGGAACCGTTACCTGCGCAACCCGGAGGGCAAGGACAACCTGTTTACGGCGTCCATTGTCGCGATTCGTCCCGATACCGGCGAGTACGTCTGGCACTACCAGGAAACACCGAATGACGGTTGGGACTACACCTCAACGCAACATATCATTCTCGCGGACATTCCCTGGAAGGGCGAACAGCGCAAGGTCATCTTGCATGCACCGAAAAACGGTTTCTTTTTTGTCATCGATCGCACCAATGGCAAATTTCTTTCAGCAGAACCTTATGCGCGCGTGAATTGGGCGCTCGGCTACGACGAGAACGGTCGGCCGATCGAAAACAAGGAGGTGGACTACAAAGACAAACCGGCGCTGGTTCGTCCATCACCGATGGGTGCGCACAATTGGCACCCTATGTCTTATTCCGAAAAAACCGGCCTGGTCTACATACCCACCATCGATGGCATGTTCCAGTACGGTCAGGACACCAACTTCAAGCGTCACCCCGGCTACTGGAATACCGGCACGGCTGTTATTACCTTGCCGCCGGGTGAACAACTGTTTCAGGATGTCATCAGCCGCAAAGTGACCAGCGGCGCCCTGCTTGCCTGGGATCCGGTGAAGCAGCAAAAGGTGTGGGAAGTGAAACACCCGCTGACCTGGAACGGCGGTGTCTTGTCGACAGCAGGCAATCTGGTGTTCCAGGGCACGGCCGATGGTCGTCTGGTGGCCTACAAGGCTGACAGCGGCGAGGCAGTGTGGGAATACAAAACGCAGACCGGCGTGATTGCGCCGCCGGTCACGTACAGCGTTGATGGCGAGCAATACCTGACCGTGATGGTGGGCTGGGGTGGCGCGTTCGGCCTCACCGGCGGCATGCCACCACCGCCCGGTTCACCGCGCAGCCGTATTCTGACGTTCAAGCTGGGGGGGGCGGCACAGTTGCCCGCGCTGCCGCCCGATCAGTTGTTTGATCCGCCGCCGCGTATGGCAATGAGCGATGAGCAGCTCAAACACGGTGAAAATCTTTACATGACTTTCTGTGTCGGCTGTCATGGCGTCAACGTGGTGTCGAACAAGGGTGTGCCGGATTTGCGCTGGATGGCACCGGCTTTCCACGAAAACTTCAAGCCGATTGTGCTGGGCGGTGCACTGAAAGGTCTAGGCATGGTGAGTTTTGCTGATGTATTAAACGAACAGGATGCCGACGCGGTTCATGCCTACATTCTCGACAAAGCCAATGATGCCAAGGAAAAGCGCGATAATCCCGACAGCGAATGGTGGGTGAGAATTAAAACGCGCGCATATGAAACACTCGGCGATCTAATGGCGAAATATTTATGACAACCGGCATGCGATCTCTCGAGTTCCGCACCTCGCGCGGCCAGTTGCGTCTGGTGGCGGATGCCTATGGTGACGAGCGGGCGCAGCCGGTGTTACTGGCACACGGCGGTGGGCAGACAAGACACGCCTGGGGCAAGACTGCGCAGCAAATTGCCGATGAAGGCTTTTATGCAGTCGCGCTGGATTTGCGCGGCCATGGTGAAAGCGATTGGGCGCAAGACAAGGATTACGATTTTCTCACTTACGCGCAGGATATTATCGATGTCGTGCAAACCTTTGATCGCAAGCCGATTGCGGTGGGTGCATCACTTGGTGGTATTTCATCATTGACTGCACAGCAGCGCATGAATCAGCAATTGTTGCATGCGTTGGTGTTGGTGGATATTACGCCGCACATGGAAGCCGATGGTCTCGCCAGAATTCGTGACTTCATGCTTGAGCACGCGGCCAACGGTTTTGCGACGCTGGAAGAGGCGGCGGATTTTGTTGCCAGCTATACACCGCATCGCAAACGCTCGAATAATCACGACGGCTTGCGCAAGAATTTGCGTTTGTGTGAAGACGGTCGCTACCGCTGGCACTGGGATCCGAATTTTCTCGACAGGCGAGATCGCCGGCCGGATGATGGCTCCACCATTCGCGTGAACTTTCTCGAAGAAGCCGCACGCGGTTTGCAGATTCCCACGCTGCTGGTGCGCGGGCGCATCAGTGATCTGGTCAGCCCGGAATCCGCACAGGAATTCCTGAAAATGGTGCCGCACGCCGAGTACGTGGATATTCAGGATGCTGGCCACATGGTAGCCGGTGATCAGAACGATATTTTTTCCAGCGCGGTGCTGAATTTCCTGCGCCAGTTCAAGTGAGCCATTGAAATGCGTGTGCCGCTGATCGTGCCGGAAGTGCAAGGTGCTATTCTGGCCGGCGGCGAAAGCCGGCGCATGGGCAAACCCAAATTGTTTCTCGATTTTCGCGGCAACACGTTTGTGGCGCATCTGTGTCTGCAATTGCAACAGCAAGTGAATGTATTGATGTTAGTGACACGCGCAGAATTTGTAGCGCAATTGCGCGATTTGCCACTGGATGTGTTGGCAGATGACGAGCCAGACCTCGGTCCACTCGGCGGACTGGTCACCGCCTTGCGCCACAGCGCGCGCCCTTGGGTGTTAACTACACCTTGTGATAATCCTTTATTGTCAGCGGATTACGCCGCACGCATGTTGCACGCTGCACGCACGCAACAGGCTCCGCTGGTGTATGTGCGCAAGCAGGGGCGCGAACAGCCTTTATATGCCATTGTGCAGCGCAGTTTGTTGCCGTCACTGGAAGCGTATCTTGCACGTGGTGAACGCGCGGTATTGCCGTGGTTTACGAGTGTGGGCGCGGTGGCGCTGGATTGGGAGGATGCCGGTGTGGCGTTTGATAATATCAATACGCCCGAATCTTATTCGGCTTTCCTGACAGCAGTTGACTCAGCTGATTAAATAGCCTGTGGTATCATGCTCGCCGTTTTCTGTACGCGGAGCTTCTCATGATTGACGAAAAACTGCTGGCGATTCTGGTGTGCCCGGTGAGTAAGGCGCCGCTGGTGTATGACGAGAAAAACCAGGAATTGATCTGCAAGGCCAGTGGGCTGTCCTACCCGGTGCGTGATGGCATTCCGGTGATGCTCGAAGAAGAAGCCCGCCATCTCACCACCGAAGAAAAAACTGCTTGAATCTCCTCCCGCAAACCCTGCATTAGCAGGGTTTGATCGCTTGGCCCCATTGCACGGCTTTTGCCAGAATTTCTGTTTCATCCAGCGTCGTCAGCTGCCGGTTGTTGAGCAGACGCTTGCCGGTCACCCACACATCCGAGACGCGGGAACCGCTGCTGGTGTAGACCAGTGACGACGGCGGATCATAGAGCGGCTGTGCACACAGGGTGTCGATGCGCACGGCAGTGATGTCGGCCTGTTTGCCTGTTTCCAGACTGCCGATCAGCTGTTCCATACCCAGCGCACGGGCGCCGTTGATGGTTGCCATGCGCAAGGCGGCGTGGGCGTTGAGGGCTGTGGGGTCGTTGGCCACGGCTTTGGCGAGCAGGGCGGCGCTGCGCAGTTCGGCAAACAGGTCGAGGTCGTCATTGCTGGCGGCGCCGTCGGTGCCGAGCGCGACGTTGATGCCTGCCTTCTGCAATGTATCGACCGGGCAGAAGCCACTGGCGAGTTTGAGGTTGGATTCCGGGCAGTGAATCACGTGGCTACCGGTGGTGCTAATGCTGTCGATATCTTCAGCGTTCAGAGCTGTCATGTGCACGCACTGGGTGCGCGGCGACAGCAGGCCCAGCTTGCGCAAGCGCGCGATGGGGCGTGCGCCGTTTTCCTGCATGGCGCTGTCGACTTCAAACTGTGTTTCGTGCAAATGGATCTGGATATTGGCGTCCAGCTCTTCGGCGAGCATCGCCACTTTTTCCAGACTGGCATCGCCAACGGTGTAGGGTGCGTGAGGGCCGAAGGCAATGCGCAGCCAGTCGGAGCCGCGATGCTGGTCGCGCAGTGCCAGGCCTTTCTCCAGGTATTCCTGCGGGCCGCTGCCCCAGTTGCTCGGGAACTCGAAGATCGGGAACGACAACTGGCAGCGCACGCCGGCCGCCAGTGCGGCGCGCGCAGCAGCTTCCGGGAAGAAATACATGTCACTGAAGCAGGTGGTGCCACTCTTGAGCATCTCGCCGATGGCGAGTTGGGTGCCGTCGAAGACAAACGCATCGCTGACCCATTTGGCCTCAGCGGGCCAGATATGGTTGTTGAGCCAGTCCATCAGCGCGAGATCGTTGGCATAGCTGCGCAGTAAGCTCATGGCAGCGTGGCCGTGGGCATTGATCAAACCGGGCAGCACGATGTGTTGGTCGAGTTCAACGCTTTGTGTGCTGGAATAGCGTTGCAGCGCTTCAGCACGGGGCAGGATGTCGAGAATTTTGCCATGGGCAATGGCGATGCTGTGATTCTCGAGCACAGTATTTTCGGGCAAAACGGGAATGAGATAGCGGCAATGCAGCAGAGTATCAACGGTCTGGATGGAATCGGTCATGATGGCGCACCTGACAGGACAGGTGCGCAGTATAACGGATCACGTCTGCTGGCTTGCTAGGCGGTGACAATCTCAGTGTTTCTTGTCTTTGTCACCTTTGCCTTTGGCGGATTTTTCTTCTTTGCCGTCGCCGCTGTCTTCACCTTCTGCTTCCTGTTTGTTTTTGCTCAGGAAGCGCCAGGCAAAGTAGCCGATGCCTACCAGCAGCAGATTGCCGACCACCAGCGCAGCATAAATCCACCACGGTGTTTTTTTCTCGGAAGTTTCCTCGTGTGATGCTTTTGCATCACTGTTTTCGTGTTCAGATGTGGCAGTTTTTTCATGCTCGGTATCGGCGTGGTGGTCTTCTGCTTTGGCGGGTGCTTCATGTGTTGCCGCAGGCTCGTGCTTGGCGGGTTCCTCATGTTTTTCTGGGGTTTCATGTTTTACCGGTGCTTCATGTGTTGCCGGTGCCTCGTGTTTGGGCGCATGTCCTGTCTTGTCGTCTTCCGCTTTGTGTGCAGTGTCGGCATGTTCTTCAGCGGGTTCTGTATGGGTTTCGTGTGCGCTTGCGGTTGGCGATTCGGCTGCTGGCGCTTCATGGCTGTCTGCGGGGGGGGCAGGTGCATTGACGTGGATGCTGTGCTCCAGCTGACGCATGAAAGTTTTGCCGTCAATTTTCACGCTGATGTTGTAATCGCCGGGTTCCGATAGTGCCTGCAATGTCTGCCGAAAGTGGCCATTGCGTTCCTGCAAGGCTGTTTTCCAGCCGTTGCGTGTGGCGCTGTTGGTGATGTCGGCATCTGCGGTGATCAGCTTGAAGAATTCGGGATTGTCGATCGGTTTGCCATTCTGCGTGAAGTGGACATCAAGTTCCGGCGTGTCGCCAACGTTGTAATTGTTCGCCAGCGGTGCCAGTTCGGCTTTCAGGTCGCTGATGATGGTGACGCGATTATCCGGATTGTTTGCGGCAATCAGTTTCCATTCACCTTCCAGCGGTTGCTTCACAGTAATCAGGTCGTAGCGATCATCGGTATACCAGTTGATATAGGGATCGCTCGATTTGGCGGTGTAACGATTCTTGTCAGGGCTTTCCAGTTGTGTCGGTGCACTCTGTGGATGGTGCATGGCCAGTAAGGTGAATTCACTGATGCTGGAGTCTGCCAGAAAGCTGTTGCCATTGAGTGGCAGTTGTTCCGGTTTGGTTTCCTGACGCAACAGCTGATTGAACAACTTCATCAGTTCTTCGGCATTGCCGGCGCGCATGGCCAAGCCATCGGTGCTGCTGGCCAGGGCATTCATCAGGTCGGCGTCTGCTTGTTCAGACAAGGCAATGGTGTGCACGGCAACACGCGCCTTTTTATAACGCGCCAGCACTGTATCGAGAATGCGATTGCGCTCCACGGTGTTGTCATCCGGATTGCGTGAGACATCGACCATGCCGTCTGTAAGAAGAATGACGGAAGTGCGAGCATCAACTGGCAGGGCATTGAAATCATTGCTGGCGCGATCCATCGCTAGCCCGATATTGGTGTAGACACTGTCGGACGAAATGCCGGCAACTTTTTCCAGTGCTTTCTTGCGCCAGGCTTTATCCACCTTGCCTAGCGGCACCAGTTCGCTGACGTTCTGGCCAAAGGTCCAGATGCCGGCTTTGCTGTTTTCCGGCAACAGTTGCGACAGCAGTTTGATGGCGGGTGCGCGCAGGTTTTGCGGGTCAGTTTTTTTCATGCTGCCGGAAACGTCGATCAGCACACGAATATCACTTTGATTTTCCGGTGCTGTCGCTTTATCCGTTGCGACGCTTTTTTTGGTAGCCGGAGTAGATGTTTTTTTTGCAGACGTAGGGCCGGCAGATTTTGCCGGCTCACGGGCAGTGTTAGTGCGCGATTCGCTGGCTGTCGTGACATTGGCTGCAAGCATACACACTGACAGCAATGTCAGTGCGATGGTGGAACGCTGGGAGAGACGCACAGGGCGCATGACCCTTCCTCGCGACGGTTATCCTTGTTCTAGGTATAGCAGAGAAATTGACCTTGGCAGCAAAAACAACGGCTTGGCGAAAAACCCTGTCTTTTGCATTGTGCGAAGCGGGGGATGCTCAGTCTTGCGGCTGAAAATCTTCCGGCAGGTAGGGGTTGCGGCGCTTGCGAGGTGGTTGGGGGGCACGTGCTTCCGGCTTGGGCAGCAACCAGGCCAGCAGCAGGGCCAGCAGGCCGGTCATGCCCGCAACGGTAATGATCGGCATGGCGGCGGTTTTGGCTGCCGGCCACAGGTGTTCATCATGGCGGTGTGCCACCAGTTCGTTGGCCATGACCACAAATGCCGGCACGACATAATCCTGCCGGCCATCGACAAAATACGGTGTGAAGAAAAAACTGAAAATGACTGCTAGCAGCAGGAAGCGCAGGGGGCGCCACAGTCCGCGCAGTAACAGGCTCGTAACCAGCAGCCCGCCGAGTGCCGAGGCGAGGTAAACCATGCGTGCGAGTTCGAGATCGGCAGCGTTCATGGCTTATTTCCCCAGCTTCTGGTTGTTGACGCGCACAGCAAACATTTCCTGATCGGGCAGCGGCGGCATTTGCAGATAAAAGCCCTGATCGCGGATGGCCTGCAATACGACAGCGGCATCGGCCCGCGCCAGTTTGCGTTCGGGTTCCAGCATCAGCATCATCGCCGATTCCGGTTTGCCGAAGCGTGACAGCAATGCTTCAGGCACACGCGCCATACCTTCCTTTTTGTCGACGTAAAGATACGTACCTTCTTCCTTGGGGCTGCGAAAAATTTCGACCAGACGACGTGTGTCGTGCTGGTACGTTTCCTGTGATGTGTGTTCGGTGCTCATGTCAGTTCCAGCGATTGATCTGATCGCGCAATGCCTGGCCGATGGCCTGTTCGCGCCAACCGTTAAAGCGTTCCGGTAATTGCAGAGGGCTGCTTGGCTGTGCCTGTTGTCGTACCAGTTGCTCCAGCTCCTGTTTGCGCACCAGCAATTCTGCAGGCAGATCCAGTTGCTGCGCAATGTTGTCGGCGATGGCGCGCAATTGTTTCATGCGTTCGTTTTCTGCGCGGCCCAAGGGTTCTGGCAGCGGCGGGCAATGCAGGTCTTGCGGTACGTTTTGCGCCAGCTCGATCAGTTGTGAACCAAATTGGCGAATGCCGGCGGGGCGCAGTCCTTCCAGTGCCGACAGCTCGGCAATATGTCGCGGCGGGCGACGCGCCATGTCCATCAGTGCAAAATCTTTTGCGATATGGTTGCGGGGCTTGTTGTGCGCGCGGGCGAGCGCATCGCGACCCAACAGCAAATGCCAAAGTCGTTTGCGTTCAGTCTCGTTCAATCGCCAGGCGTTGTTGATGCGTTCGATGTTGTAATTGGCGTGTCGTTGTTCGCGGTAGCGCAACAGTTGACGCTGGTTTTCTTCAGCAACCCATGCATGACGTTCGCGTCTGGCCAGTTCGTTATGCAAATGCTGGTAGAGCGATGGCAGGTACAGCACATCAAGACTGGCGTAGTGTTGTTGTTCGTCGGTGAGCGGACGGGCGAGCCAGTCTGAACGACACTGATCCTTGCTTAATTCAATTTGTGTGATGGCCTGCACCAGTTTGCTGTAGCCGATGGAGCCGCCGTAACCGCAAAAGGCTGCGGCAATTTGTGTATCGAACAGCGGTTCCGGGAGATGGCCGGTGAGTTGGTCAAACACCTCCAGGTCTTCACCGGCAGCGTGCACGATCTTGACGATGTGTGGCGCGGTGATGATTTCGCACAGTGGCGCAAGATTCCTGACGTGCAACACATCCAGCAGCCAGCATTGCTTGCCGTCGCTGATCTGGATCAGCGCGGGTTGCGGCAGGAAGGTATCGGTGCGAATGAATTCGGTGTCAATGCCGATGGCTGGCAAATGGCGCCAGCTGGCCGCAGCTTGTGCCAGGCCGTTATCGCTGGCGATGTAGTAACGGTCTGCGGCGATAATTTTCATAATATGTGTTTCATATCATCGTGCGGCCAGACAGCGCATGTGACAGAGTGCCGCCATCGACAAATTCCAGTTCGCCGCCCAGCGGCACGCCGTGCGCGATGCGCGAGCAGGGAATTGCCAGCGCGCGGGCGCGATCGGCGAGGTAGTGTGCTGTGGCTTCGCCTTCGAGAGTTGCATTGGTGGCGATGATCAATTCATCGACAGGTTCCTGTTTGAGTCGTTCCAGTAATTGCGGAATGCCGACTTCGCCGGGGCCGATACCATCAATGGGTGATAGCTTTCCATGTAAAACAAAATATAAGCCTTGATAACTGCCGGCGTTTTCAATTGCCAACGCATCAATCGGACTTTCGACTACGCACAACAGATTACGCTTGCGGCGAGGATTGGCGCAGATCTCGCACAATGGCTGCTCGGTCAGCGTGCGACAGCTGCTGCATTGTCCGACATGTTCAAGTGCGCGCGCCAAAACCTGCGACAGTTTTGCGGCGCCATCACGACGATGTTGCAGCAGCTGAAATGCCATGCGCTGTGCAGACTTGGGGCCGACACCGGGCAGGCAACGCAGGGCGTTGATAAGTTCGTCAATGAGTGGACTGAAAGACATTTACGGATTCGCTGTTTCAGAACGGCATTTTGAAGCCGGGTGGCATTTGCAGGCCGCCCGTGACTTTCTGCATCTGTTCCTGGGTTTGTGCTTCAACTTTGCGCACGGCGTCATTGATGGCGGCGGCGATCAGGTCTTCCAGTATTTCCTTGTCTTCGCTCATCAGACTGGCATCAATGTTAACGCTGCGCACATCGTGGCGGCCATTCATGGTGATCTTGACCAGGCCGGCGCCGGATTCGCCGGTGACTTCCAGCTTGGCCACGTCTTCCTGCATTTTCTGCATTTTTTCCTGCATGGCCTGAGCCTGTTTCATCAGCTCGTTGATATTGCCGAGTTTCATGCGCTTACCTGTTTATTTGCGGGTGTAATACTGTCGTCGATGATGCCGGCATTGAAGTGCTGTATCAGCACTTGCACATTCGGGTCACTGCGAAAAGCGGTTTCTGCGTCCCGTTGCAGTTGTGCGCGTTTTTGCAGTTGTGCCTGCTGCGGGGTGGCGTGAATCGGTTCGCCGAGGCTGATGAATACGTGATGGGGCTTGCCGAGAAATTGCGTGAGTGCATCCCCCAGCCGTTTGGCGTGGGATTCATCAAACAGACCAGCCTGTTCGCGATCCATGGTGAAGTAGTAGTTGTTGCCTTCGATGCGCTCCAGGCAACAATGTGCGGCGGTATTGCGTATGACGCCTGCCAGTGGCAGGCGTTGCCAGAGTGATGGCCAGTTGGCGACAGACAGCGCTTCTGTATTGATGTTACTGGTTGGCGCGATCGGTTCTGTAACTGCCTGTACAGAAGGAGAGGGCGCTGTCGTAGCTGCCGGCGTGGTCGCTGCGGTTTCCAGTAGTCGAGTAGCTGTATTAGGGGTTGATGTCGGCGGTGTTGCCGGCTGCGCAAGGGCGATACTGGGTTTCGTGGCGATCTGTGCTGCCGGAGCGGTGCTGGCAGCGTTCAGTTCAGTTTTTTTTTTCTCGGCGCCACCGCTGTCAATGATGCCCTGGGGTTTGAAGGCCAACATGCGCAGCAGCGCCATTTCAAAACCGGAGCGCTGGTCGGGCGCAAAAGGCAAATCGCGCTGGCTGTTGAGGCCGATCTGGTAGTAAAGCTGTACGTCTTCGGCTGTCATGTCAGCAGCCAGTTGCTGCAGGCGCTCACGTTCGTCAGGTGTTTGCTCCAGTACCGCTGGCACCGCCTGCACAACGGCGATGCGATGCAACATGGCCAGCAACTCATCGAGAGCACCGCTGTAATCCGGATTCTGTTCGGCCAGTTGTGCCACGGCAGCCAGCATGGCCTGTGCATCGCTGGCAACCAGGGCATCCAGCAGCGGATGAATCAGGCGGCGATCCATGCTGCCGAGCATTTCGCGCACACCGGCTTCCTGCAGTTTTTCACCGCCAAAGGCAATGGCCTGATCGGTCAGGGACAGCGCATCGCGCATCGAGCCATCAGCAGCGCGAGCCAGCAGCCACAGGGCAGGATCCTCGAAAGGAATCATTTCCTTGTCGAGGATGATTTTCAGGTAGTCGACAATTTTTTCCGGCGGCAGGTTTTTCAGATTGAACTGCAGGCAGCGCGACAACACGGTGACCGGCAGTTTGTGCGGATCGGTCGTGGCGAGCAGGAACTTGACGTGTGCCGGTGGCTCCTCGAGTGTTTTCAGCAGCGCATTGAAGCTGCTGGTGGAGAGCATGTGCACTTCGTCGATCAAATAGACCTTGAAGCGACCGCGTGCGGGGAGGTATTGCACGTTATCGAGGATTTCGCGGGTGTCTTCGACCTTGGTGCGCGAGGCGGCGTCGATTTCGATCAGATCGACAAAACGACCTTCAGTGATCTCGCGACAGGCGCCGCACTGGCCGCAGGGCTGTGAGCTGATACCGGTTTCACAGTTCAGGCACTTGGCGAGAATACGGGCGATGGTGGTCTTGCCCACACCACGCGTGCCGGTAAACAGGTAGGCATGATGCAGCCGGTTGTGATCCAGCGCGTTGACCAATGCCTGCAGCACATGCGCCTGTCCCGCCATGTCGCGGAAACTCTGGGGGCGCCATTTGCGGGCGAGAACCTGGTAACTCATGGGATGATATCAAGCCGGTGCAGCCAAAGAGGCGGCATTATACGGCAAATGGAGAAACAGGGGGTTTGTCAGAAGAGGGTGGTGTCCCTGCCAGCCACACCCCGGCACACGAAGTCACTGCTACCGTTGCTCCCTTCCGGGCCTGGCGGGGTTTACAGCTGTTCATTGCGAGGGGACCAACAGGGCCACCATGAAAGAGGGCGCGATTATGAGGATTTTGTCTGGCGCATGCAAGGATCAAACTCTTGAGGTTTTACATGAGGTTGCGCAAAGAAACTCTAAGGTGGTTTCTAGGATTTCCATGTAACTCATTAAAAATAAAGGCATAAAAAAAACCCGATTCTCTGGGGGAGAAAATCGGGTTTAAGACCATTAGGAGTGAAACATTCAAGGAACATGCCCTTTGGATGGTTTTTCCCCACCCAACCTTTCTAATCACGTGGGGGTTTGCGACAGAAAGGCAAGCTTATTATGTAGCAAGTAAAAAGATTATCCAACAGGCTGATAAGGGCGTTCACTGATCCATTTGGCATAATCCAGATTATTTTATGCTTTTTGGGAATAAATGATGGTGAAGATACAGTCTTAGGTGACAGGTCATGCCCGGCCTTGCGGGGACGGATTTTTCATATCAACCCCCAAAACCTTGTTTTACAATGCGCACTTTGCCGCAGTAGAGAGCAGTGCCATGTTCAAAATCCAGACGTTCAACACGATTTCCGTCAAGGGCCTCGACCAGTTTGACCGGGCAGCCTATGAAGTAGCCAGCGAAATGGCGCACCCGGATGCCATCCTGCTGCGCAGCCACAAACTTGCCGCTGCTGATGTGGGAGCGAGCGTGCTGGCCATTGCCCGTGCGGGTGCCGGAGTCAACAACATCCCCGTGAAGGACATGACCGAGCGCGGGATCGTGGTGTTCAACACCCCGGGAGCCAATGCCAATGCCGTGAAGGAACTGGTGCTGGCGGGCATGTTGCTGGCGTCACGCGATATTGTTGGCGGTATCCAGTTTGTGCGCCACGAGCAGAGCGCGACAGATGACGCAGCCCTGTCCAAGTTGCTGGAAGCCGAGAAAAAGCGGTTTGCCGGCAATGAGCTGGCGGGGAAAACCCTCGGTGTCGTTGGCCTGGGTGCCATCGGCGCGTTGGTGGCCAACATGGCGCTGGACATGGGCATGCAGGTACTGGGTTATGACCCGGCGATTTCCGTCGATGCCGCCTGGCGCTTGTCGCACCGTGTGCAACGAGTGGAAAACCTGCATGCGCTGGTATCGCGTGTGGATTTCATCTCGCTGCACTTGCCGGTGCTGGAGTCCACGCGCGGCTTGATCAATACCGATCTGTTGAAATCCGTGCGCCCCGGTACCTGTTTGCTCAATTTTGCGCGGGAAGAGATTGTGGATAACGCAGCGGTCATCAAGGCGCTGGAACATAAGCAGCTGTCAAAATACATCACGGATTTCCCGACGCTGGAGTTGCTCAAGCGCAACGATGTCATTCCCATGCCGCACATCGGTGCCAGCACCGAAGAGGCGGAAGAAAATTGTGCGGTGATGGCTGCCGAGCAACTGAAGGATTTTCTCCGTAACGGCAATATCCGCAATTCGGTGAATTTTCCGGCGATTGCGATGGAGCGCACAGAGGGTTACCGGTTGGCGATTGCCAATCGCAATGTGCCGAAGATGCTGGGGCAGATTCTTTCTGTCCTGGCCGATTGTAATAACAATGTTATCGATATGATTAACAAGAGCCGTGATGATGTCGCCTATAATCTAATTGATATTGCCGCCAGGCCGGATGATGTGGTGCTGGAAAAGCTACGAGGTATTGATGGTATCGTGAACGTTCGCCTGATCTAGCTGGTCACTGCTTGCTGCAATAAAAAAGGGATCAACAGATCCCTTTTTTATTGGTGTTTGCGGTTACATGCCGGCCTGGCGAATGATGAACTTTACCAGCGCCACAATTGATGAAATAAATATCACTACGAAAAGAATCCCGGAAATGACATAGGATTTCAGATTTCCCTTGGCGAAATCACGCTCGCGGTTTTTGCTGCTCTGTACCCCGAAAGCGGCAGATATTGTGCTTAGCAAGATATCTTTCAGGCCGGGTTTATTGTCATTGTTGTCACTGCTCATGCTGTTCTCCAGACGGTGTCAGTTATCGTAACCGAGAACTGGTGATAGTTCGCGCTCGAGTTCCGCGACGGTCTTGCCCTTGCGAACGGCGAGTGCTTCCACCTGGTCTTTGGTGATTTTGCCGGTGGCAAAATAGCGCGCTTGCGGGTGCGCAAGATACCAGCCACTGACGCTCGCTGCCGGATACATCGCAAAGGATTCGGTCAGTGTCACGCCGGTATTCTTTTCGGCGTCCAGCAGCTCGAACAGTTTGCGTTTTTCGGTGTGATCCGGGCAGGCCGGGTAGCCGGGCGCCGGGCGGATGCCGCGATAGCGTTCGCGGATCAGCTCGTCGTTGCCAAGATTTTCTTCGGCAGCGTAGCCCCAGAACTCCTTGCGCACGCGCTGGTGCAAGTGTTCGGCAAACGCTTCGGCGAGACGGTCGGCGAGTGCTTTCACCATGATGGATGAATAGTCATCGTGTTTGGCTTCGTACGCTTTGGCCAGTTCGTCGGCGCCGATGCCGGCGGTGACCACAAACGCGCCCATGTAATCGGTTATGCCACTGTCTTTTGCGGCAACATAGTCGGCCAGTGACAACAGTGCTGCGTCATCATTCTTGTGATTTTGCTGACGGATGTGATGCAGCGTAGTGAGCGTTTTGCTGCGTGTGGCGTCAGCGTACACTTCGATGTCGTCGTGGTTGACCTGATTAGCCGGCCACAAACCGAAAACCGCGCGCGCTTTTATGCGCTTGTTTTGCACCAGATCCTTGAGCATGGCTTGTGCATCGGCAAACAATTGCTTGGCCTGTTCGCCCACTACGCTGTCTTCGAGAATGTTCGGGTATTTGCCGGCGAGTTCCCACGTAATAAAGAAGGGTGTCCAGTCGATAAACGGTACCAGCGCTTCGAGCGGGTAATCGTTCAGCACATGCACGCCCGGTTGCGCTGGAATCGCCGGCACATGGTGATCCCATTCCAGTTTGGAACCGATTTTTTTTGCTTCTTCATAGGGTACGAGATTGTCACCGGCGCGACGTTTGGCGGTGCGCTCACGCACACCGATGTATTCCTCTTTCAGGTTGGCGACAAACTGTTCGCGCATTTCAGTGGAGAGCAAGCTGGTAGCCACACCCACGGCGCGCGAGGCATCCGGCACGTACACGACCTGATTGTTCTTGTACTGTGGCTCGATCTTGACGGCAGTGTGTGCTTTCGAGGTGGTGGCGCCGCCAATCAGCAGCGGCACGTGGAAATCGAGGCGCTGCATTTCCTTGGCGACATGCACCATCTCGTCCAGTGACGGCGTGATCAAACCGGAGAGGCCGATGATATCGGCATTGTGTTCTTTCGCAGCGTGCAAAATCTTGTCGCAAGACACCATCACGCCGAGATCAACTACGTCGAAATTGTTGCAGCCCAGTACCACGCCGACAATGTTCTTGCCGATGTCGTGCACATCGCCTTTTACGGTGGCCATGATGATCTTGCCGTTGCTTTTTCGGCTGCCTTGCGCTTTGGCGGCTTCAATAAACGGTGTGAGATGCGCCACCGCCTGTTTCATCACGCGTGCACTTTTCACCACTTGTGGCAAAAACATTTTGCCGGCACCGAACAGGTCGCCGACCACGTTCATGCCGTCCATCAGTGGCCCTTCGATGACATCCAGTGGGCGGTCGCTCTGCTGGCGCGCGGCTTCGGTGTCTTCGACGATGTAAGTGGTGATGCCCTGTACCAGCGCATGTTCCAGACGCTTGTTCACCGGCCACTCGCGCCAGCTCAAATCTTCTTCTTTCTGTACGCTGCCGTCGCCCTTGTATTTGTCGGCAATGGCGAGCAGTGCCTCGGTGGCACCGGGGTGACGGTTGAGTACCACGTCTTCCACTTTCTCGCGCAATTCCTGTGGCAGATCGTCATACACGGCGAGCTGGCCGGCGTTGACGATGGCCATGTCCAGACCTGCCTTGATCGCGTGATACAGAAAAACGGAGTGGATCGCTTCGCGCACCGGATTGTTGCCGCGAAACGAGAATGACACATTCGATAAACCGCCCGATACCAGCGCGCCGGGCAGATGCTGTTTGATCCAGCGCGTGGCCTCGATGAAATCCACCGCGTAGTTGTTGTGTTCGTCGATGCCAGTGGCGATGGCAAAAATATTCGGATCGAAAATGATATCGTTCGGGTTGAAGCCGACCTGGTTGGCCAGAATGTCATACGAGTTCTTGCAGATCTCGATTTTGCGTTCCAGCGAATCGGCCTGGCCTTTTTCATCAAACGCCATCACCACCACGGCAGCACCGTAGCGTTGGCACAGTGTGGCTTGCTCGATGAATTTCTGCGCGCCTTCCTTCATGCTGATGGAATTGACGATGGCCTTGCCTTGCGTGCACTTCAGGCCGGCTTCGATCACATCCCATTTCGAGGAGTCGAGCATCACCGGTACTTTAGCAATGTTCGGTTCCACAGCAATCAGGTTGGAAAAATGCTTCATCGCGTAGTGCGAATCCAGCATTGCTTCGTCCATGTTGATGTCGATCACCTGCGCGCCGTCATTGACCTGTTCTTCGGCGATCGCCAGCGCGGCGTCGTAATCGCCGTCCAGTACCAGGCGTTTGAATTTGGCTGAGCCGGTAACATTGCAGCGTTCGCCGACGTTGACGAACAGCGAGTCGTTGTCGATGGTGACTGCTTCAAGGCCGGACAGGCGCAGTGCCGGTGGAATTTGCGGGATGACGCGCGGTTTGCATTCCTTCATCGATTTGGCAATCGCAGCAATGTGCGCGGGTGTTGTGCCGCAGCAGCCGCCGATGATATTGATGAAGCCGCTGTCGGCGTAATCGCGAATCACCGCTTCCATGGAGTCCGGCGTTTCATCAAAGCCGCCGAGTTCATTCGGCAAGCCGGCGTTCGGGTGTGCGCTCACATACACGCCGGCAATGCGGGACATTTCTTCCACGTGCTGGCGCAATTCATCGGCGCCGAGTGCGCAGTTCAAACCGACAGACAGTGGTTTGGCGTGGGAAACGGAGTTCCAGAACGCTTCCACGGTCTGGCCAGTCAGTGTGCGGCCGCTTTTATCCGGGATGGTGCCGGAAATCATGATCGGCAACTCAATGCCGCTGTCTTCGAAATATTTGCGCGTGGCAAAAATCGCTGCCTTGCAGTTGAGCGTATCGAACACGGTTTCAATCATGATGATGTCGGCGCCACCATCCACCAGTCCTTCGCAGGCTTCGTAATAGTCACGAACCAGTTCATCCCACTCGATGGAACGCTTGGCCGGGTCATTCACGTCGCAGATGTTGCACGCGGCTTTGGTGGTGGGGCCGAGAATGCCGGCGACGAAACGCGGTTTGTCTGGCGTGCTGGCTGCATCGCAAACCTCGCGGGCGAGGCGGGCAGCGGCGCGGTTCAGTTCCGGCACCAGATCTTCGAGGTGGTAGTCGGCCATCGAGGCGCGGGTGGAGTTGAAGGTGTTGGTCTCGATGATGTCGGCACCGGCATCGAGATAGGCCTGATGGATCTCGCGGATCACCTCGGGCTTGGTCAGCACCAGCAGGTCGTTGTTGCCTTTGACGTCATGGTGCACGTTCGCAAAGCGCTCGCCACGGTAGTCGGCCTCTTCCAACCCGTAGGTTTGCACCATGGTGCCCATGGCGCCATCGAGAATCAGGATGCGATCTTTGAGGGCTTGGTGGAGGGCGGTGATGCGGTCTTGGCGGCTGGTCATGGCTGGCACTGCTTGTAGGGGGTGAGAGCGTGCATTCTAGCAGCGAGACAACCTATATCAAAGTTTTTTGATATAGGTTGTCTCGTGTGAGCCGTCAGAGGGGAAAGTTGCTGCAGGACTGGCCAATTCAGTGCTGGCGGCTACGCTTCAAGCAGTATATGGAGACGTATGGGTTGATCGGCCATGAGAAAGAATTTGCCTGTGACAGACCGTGAAGTGGTGCTGCGTGATCATCACCTGATTGTTTCGATGACGGACGCGAAGGGTGTCATTACGGACTGTAACGGGGATTTCTGTGAGATCTCCGGGTTCTCCCGGGATGAATTGATCGGCCAGGCGCATAACATTGTTCGTCATCCGGACATGCCACAGGCAGCTTTTGCGCATTTATGGCAGCAGTTGCAAGCAGGAAAGCCGTGGATGGGCGTTGTGAAGAATCGTTGCAAAAATGGCGATTACTACTGGGTGAGCGCATACGTCATTCCTGTGAAAGAGGCCGGCAAGGTGGTTGGCTTTCAATCTGTGCGGCGCAAGGCGAGCAGCGAGCAGATTGCCCGTGCTGCTGCTCTCTATTCGGGGGAGATTGTTCTCTCGGCAGGCCGTTACGGGCAATTGTTGTCAGGCATGACACCGTGGTTGCAGGCCTTGTTGGCGGGGTGGGGGCCGTTGATTCTTGTCAGCCTTCTCCTTGGTGTTGGTCTTCTTGATATGAGCAAGCTGTGCTTGTTTGCCACCCCGTTTGTCGCAGCCTGTGGTTGGTGGGTACGGAAAAGCCGTGCCGGGCTGGATACCTTGGCAGGTAGTGTCATGGACAATCCACTTTCTGCTTATATATATACCGGGCGCAATGACATGATGGGCCACTGGGAATTTGCTTTGCTGGCAGAGCGTGAGCGCCTGTCAACAGTGCTTGCCTGTCTGCGCCATTCGGCCAGCTCTCTGGAAACCAACGCAGGCAAAACTCGCAAAGTTGCCGAAGTGGCATGTCATTCGATTGACGAGCAGAACCGGGAAAGCTCGGCAATCCTGAACTCGGTGAACAGTATTTCCATGAGCATTGCTGAAGTCGCCAACGAGACTCACCGCTCGGCAGACAGTACCCAGCAGCTGAATCAGGAAACCCATAGCGGGCAACTGCAGGTCGAGCGAACGGTCAGCAAGATCTCGCAATTGACGGAGTCGGTAGTGGAAGTGGCCGGCTGTATCGAAGCCTTGTCGCGTGACAGTCAGGACATCAGCAAGGTGCTCGAAGTGATACGCGGCATTGCAGACCAGACCAATCTGTTGGCGCTCAATGCTGCAATAGAAGCGGCAAGGGCGGGTGAGCAAGGGCGTGGATTTGCTGTTGTGGCAGATGAGGTGCGCTCACTCGCTATCCGCACGCAGGAAGCAACAGGGCAGATCAACGAGATGATCAGCAAGTTGCAGGCCGCTGCGCAAAGCGCCGTGTCTTCGATGAACCTGAACCGTACGCTTGCCGACGAGGGAAGAGAGAGTGTGGTGTCAACAGGTCAGGTCCTGGAAAAGATTTTTGCTGCGGTCAATGGCATGACCGATATGACAAGACGCATTGCGCGAGCAGCAGATGAGCAGCATGACGGTTCCGGCCAGATCAGCGAGCGCGTTGGCAGGGTTTCGGAACTCGCGATCGTTGCTCGTGGTCTGGCTGCCGATGTGGTGTCTGAGGCCAGTCTCCTGAGTGAGCTGGCGGTGGAACAAAAGACCCTTATTGATCGTTACCGGGCCGGTTGAGCGGGGAATGCCCGGGTCCTAAAGCCCGAGGCGGCCCAGTGTTGCGATGATTTCATGCAGTATTGCTGCAGCCTGGGGGTGTTCTTCTTCCAGACTTTCCAGCAACAGATTGGCGGTATCCTGGATACTGGGATCGCTGGGCGCGGGTTCATTAGGGTTATGGCGATGGCGCTGTAATTCAGCCATCCATTGCTGTTGCTGCGGTGTGTTTTCGTTGGGAGCAAGGTGCTCGTGCAAGCGGGTAATCAGGTTGTCGAGCTGTTGTCGCGGCATGGTAAATCCTCCAATTGTTGTCCATTCTAGCTTTGAAATGACCTTTAAACACTTGCGCAAGCACAAGATTTTCTTGCCTTTTGCTCGCCAAGGGTTCAATCGGGTTGCCAGTATCGGCTAGAATCGGCTGCCAGTGGCTAATGACACAATGAAGGGCCGTTAATGAAAATCATACCGATGCGCGATTACCCGCAGGATGTCGCCGACAATTTCCTGGGTGGTATCAACTTCGTGCGCGAGATGCGCCTGAATGACCCGGCGCAGTTTGATGTATTGATGCAGCGCACCCAATTTGTGGAGCTGGTGCCGGGTGAAACCATCATCAATGCCGGAGAAATGGATAGCCGCTACTTCTTTCTGCTCAAGGGTCAGCTCTCCGTGTATGCCGATAGCAAGCACAAGGCCCGTGAACTTAACAAGATCACGCCCGGCCAGAGCTTTGGTGCCCTGGCCATAGTCTGCAAGACGCCGCGTACGGCTACGGTCACCATCGCGCCCAATTGCATTGGTGCCTTGCTGATTGCCATTGATCTGGCTGACCTCGGCCAGCTGGATGATTTCTCGGTCTTTTCGCTCACCACCAAGCTGTCCTTGTACCGAACGGTTGTCAACAACACGCGCTGGCAGCTGGAAGTGTACAAGATGGATTATCCCAGCCATCCGTTGACGCAGAAGAGCCGTGAAGTAGAGGTCTACATCGGCAAGAAGTTTACCGAGCAGGAACTGCAAAGTCTGGAGCGCCAGATCATGCAGCTGACGGCACTGATCACCGAGTGGAATGCCGAGCTGGCGCCCAAGGAAAAAGATCCGCAGGATCGCGGTGCCAATATCTGAATTGCCGCCGGCGCCGGTTGGCAGCTGTCTTGTGTCAACAAATCCCGCCTTTTCCCGCAGTTAGCGCGGAAATCAGCCGATGGTCGTAAGCGCCAGTGGTTCCCTGATGCCTTGGGGGCTAGTATCATGCCCGCCTCGTTTGTAGACCTGCTAGAGAGAACCCGAGATGTCCAATATAACGGTTGAGCGCGTACTCGAAGTCCATCACTGGAATGACACCCTGTTCAGCTTCAAGTGCACCCGTGAAGACGGTCTGCGTTTTATCAACGGTCAGTTTGTCATGATCGGTCTTGAAGTCGACGGTCGCCCCTTGCTGCGCGCCTACAGTATTGTCAGCGCCAATTACGATGACCATCTCGAGTTTCTGAGCATCAAGGTGCCCGACGGCCCGCTCACCTCGCGTTTGCAGCATTTGAAGGTGGGTGATTCGGTGCTGGTGAGCAAGAAGCCAACTGGAACACTGGTGCAGGACAACCTGCTGCCTGGCAAGAATCTGTACCTGTTCTCGACCGGTACCGGTTTGGCGCCGTTCATGTCCATCATCAAGGATCCGGAAGTTTACGAGCGTTATGACAAGGTGATCCTGACGCACGGTGTACGTTGGGTCAGCGAACTGGCCTATCACGACTTCATCACCAAGGAATTGCCGCAAAACGAGTTTTTCGGTGACATGGTGAAAGAAAAACTGATCTATTACCCCACGGTGACGCGCGAGCCTTTCCGCAACCAGGGCCGCCTGACGGATTTGATCGTCAGTGGCAAATTGTGCGCGGATATCGGTCTTCCACAGCTGAATCCGGAGACGGATCGCGGCCTGATGTGCGGCAGCCCCGGCTTGCTGGTGGATCTGTGCAACATACTCAATGGCTTGGGCTTCAAGGAGTCGCCGCGTATGGGGGATCCGGGTGACTACGCCATCGAGCGCGCCTTTGTTGAAAAATGATGCCATTGTTGCATCGCAAGGAGCCGGCCCAGTGCCGGCTTTTTTGTGTTCGGCTGCCCTGTTGTCTCGGATATTGCCAGTGCTGTCTGGACGGTGTCGCGTGCTAAGCTGGCCCAAATGTCTTGTCTGCAATTGCCTTGCGATGTCCGTGTCATGCTGATCAATTTCTTCTACACCCTGAAACAGGCTGCCGTGCCGGTATCCATCAAGGAGTTCCTGATGCTGCTGGAAGCGATGCAGGCGCACCTGGCATTCGGCAGCATTGACGATTTCTACCAACTGGCGCGCACCTGCCTGGTGAAAGACGAAAAATATTTTGATCGTTTCGATCAGGCTTTTGGTCGCTACTTCAAGGATATGCAAACGCTGGAAGATATTATCGAAGCGATGATTCCCGATGAGTGGTTGCGTCAGGAATTCGAGAAATACCTGAGCGATGAAGAAAAAAAGCAGATCCAGTCGCTGGGCGGACTGGAAAAGCTGATGGAAGAATTCAAGAAGCGTCTCGCCGAACAGAAAGAGCGCCATGAGGGTGGCAATAAATGGATAGGCACCGGCGGTACTTCACCTTTTGGCAACAGCGGCTACAACCCGGAAGGCGTCCGTGTCGGCGGTGAGGGCAAGAATCAGCGGGCTGTCAAAGTTTGGGAGAAGCGTCAGTTCAAGGATCTCGATGATTCCGTGGAGCTGGGCACGCGCAACATCAAGGTTGCGCTGAAACGTTTGCGCAAGTTTGCGCGTCAGGGTGCGGAAGAAGAACTCGATATCGACGATACCATTCGTGCCACGGCGCGCAATGCCGGCCTGCTGGACATCCGCATGGTGCCCGAGCGCCACAACGCTGTGAAGGTGTTGATGTTTTTCGATATCGGTGGCTCGATGGATCCTTATGTGCAGCTGTGTGAAGAACTGTTTTCTGCCACACGCACGGAATTCAAGCATCTGGAATATTTCTACTTTCACAATTTCATTTATGACTTTGTGTGGAAGAACAACGTGCGGCGTTTTTCCGAGAAAACCAGTGTGCTGGATGTTTTGCATAAATATGCGTCCGACTACAAGGTGATTTTTATCGGTGATGCCAGCATGTCGCCTTACGAGATCACGCACAGTGGTGGCAATCTGGAATACCACAATGATGAAGCCGGCGCGGTGTGGATGCAGCGTATTGCCGAGGTGTACCCGAAGCTGGTCTGGATCAATCCCCTGCCGGAGGAGTACTGGCAGCGCACGCACAGCATCAAGCTGGTGCGCGATCTGGTCGAGAACCGCATGTTCCCGCTGACGCTGGAAGGTCTGGATCGCGCCATGTCCTACTTGTCCAAATAATGTAATTCATTCACAAGGTGATAATGATTTCATGTTGAGTTACCAGCACGGTTTTCACGCCGGCAATCATGCCGATGTGCTGAAGCACAGCGTGCTGTGTCATGTCATCGACTATCTGTTGCAGAAAGACAAGCCTTTCCTGTTTTTTGATACGCACGCCGGACGCGGTTTTTATGACCTGCAACATCCGATGGCGCAGAAAACCGGCGAGTATCGCGACGGTATAGCGCGCTTATCGCCTGCTGCTGATGCGCCTGCGGGTTTGCAGCCCTATCTGTCGGCACTCAAAACTTTCAATCAAGGCGGTGGTTTGCGTTATTACGCGGGTTCTTCGCTGCTGGCTGCGCGCATGATGCGTGATATTGACCGTGTAGTTGCCTGCGAATTGCACCCGCAGGAATATCTGGCGCTGCGTGATAACTGTGAGGGCGCGCGCAGCATGGCCAGCCGTTGTGATGTGCGTGTACAAAAAGAAGATGGCTATCGAGCGTTGAAAGCGGCGCTGCCGCCGAAAGAACGGCGTGGCGCGATGTTGATCGACCCCAGCTATGAACTGCTGTCGGATGATCAGGCTGTGGTGGCCTGTCTGCATGAAGCCTTAAAGCGTTTTGCCACCGGCATTTACATGGTGTGGTACCCGATAGTGGATCCTCGCCGCAGCCAGAAGATGCTCAAGGCTGCAGCCGGGTTGCCGGCAGCGCAAATCCTGCAGCTGGAGCTGATGGTGCGCGAACCGGTAGCGGCAACGGCGGGCATGGCAGGCTCCGGGATGCTGGTTGTCAATCCGCCCTGGCAGCTGGCTGCGGCCATGCAGGAGCTGCTGCCCTGGCTGGTGCAACAACTGGCGCCAGACTCTGGCTCCAGCAGGGTGCAGTGGCTGGTAGGAGAATAAATACGCTCGTCTACTCTTACTACAGACAGCCCGGGTTGCAGGCTGAAAGTCGGAGTGGACGAACATGGCATATAACGACGAGAGCGCGCACTGGCAGCAGCAGCTGATCAGTCGCCTGGATCGCGATATCGATAACCGTTTTGACGACGCGGACGCCGGGCGGGTCAAGTCGTTTGTGCGCGCCTATTTTGCACAGTATCCGCTGGAGGATGTGCGCGAGTGGCCGGCGTCGGATATTGCCGCCTATGTCAGCGGCTTGTGGCGCTTCTTTTCCTGCTGGTCCGTCGAGAGCGGGCCGTGCCTGGCCTTGTTCAATGGTGATGCACTACAACTGGGTTGGCATTCTGCGCACACCGAGTTGTGGATACTGCAACGCGATATGCCGTTTCTGCAGGATTCTGTACGCCTGTTGTTGGATAGGAGCAACATCGTTATCCACAGTATCTACAGCCACCCCTTGCTGACCGAGCGCGATGCTGATGGCAGTGTTATCGCCGTAGATGACTACCGTGAAGATTGCAGTGGCTGCCATGTTGAGGCATTGCTGTGTCTGCAGATCGGCAGGCTTGCCAGCGCCGAAGATATGCAGGCCCTGGAGATGCAACTGCGTGCATTGCTGGATGATGTCGCCGTGTGCACAGCGGATTTCCCCGGCATGCAGGCACGCTTGTCGGCTGCGCGTCAGGTGTTGTCCGCACAGCCGGAGTCACTCACGGATACAGGCCGTGAAGTGGGAGATTTTATTGACTGGCTTGCCGATGGGCATTTCATTTTTCTGGGTTACCGGTATTTTGCCATTGGTTATCAGGATGCTGATTGGGTGTGGCAAGAGCAGTCGCACTTGAGACAAGGCCTGTTTTGTCATCACGGCGACGGGCGCTTTGCCAGTGGCCGGCAAATCAATGATGGTGTCCGTCATTTTCTGGAAAGTCGTGACTTGCTCAGTCTTTCCCGATCGTCACATAAATCCCATATACATCGCAGCGGATATTTTGATTATGTCGCCATCAAGGATTTTGATGAAACCGGCGTAGTTCGTGGCAAACATTACTTTATGGGATTGTACACATCAAAAATGTACAGCGAGCTGCTGCAGAATATTCCACTACTGCGCCAGAAATTTTCCGATGTCTTCGAACAGTCGCACCTTCATCCGCGCAGTCATGATGGCAAGGCGCTATTGCAGATCATGCAGACGCTGCCGAGAGATGAATGGTTGATGGCTAGCTGCCGGCAACTGCTGGCAACGGCGACCGGTGTGCTCAAGATGCAGGAGCGCCGCAGGATACGCCTGTTTGTGCACCCGGATGCTTACCAGCGCTTTGTCAGTTGCATCGTTTACCTGCCAAAGGATCTCTACAGCACGGACAATTGTGAAAAAATCCAGGATGTGTTGTTAACTGCCTATGCCGCATCCGCCTGTGATGTATCTGCCTTGTTGTCGGAGTCGGTATTGGCACAGGTACATTTTGTGTTGCGCATTGGTGCGGCGGGTTTGCCTCCTGTTGAACTTGACGATATTGAAGCCTCTATTGTTCGTGCTGTCACGATCTGGAGTGAGGGCTTGCATCAGGCGGCAAGCGTGTTGGGGACGGAGGATCAAGTGCAGGCGCTGCTGATGCGCTATCGACAGGCTTTTCCTGCGGGATATCGGGCGCTGTTTTCGCCGTCGCAAGCAGTGCGTGATATGCAGGCCTGTGAAGCGCTATTGCAGGACGATGATGTAATGTTGTCGCTGGGAGAGCTGGACAATGCCACGCCTGAGCTGCGTATTATCCAGCGCCATCAGGCAATGGAGTTGTCATCAGTCATGCCTGTGCTGGAAAACTTCGGTTTACGTGTGATCAGTGAGCAGACGTTTGCCCTGCAGCCACAAGGCGTGTCTTTGTATCTGCACGTTTTTGCGCTGGACGCAGAGCCGGGCGATGTGCTTGAACAGCTGGCTCAGGGACGGCAGCGCTTTTTGGCGGCGCTGCGTGCAGTGTGCAACGGGGATTGTGAAAATGACCGTTTCAACCGTCTGGTGTTGTTGGCGGCGTTGAATTGGCGTGAAACCAGCGTCGTGCGCGCCGCTGCGCGATATCTGAAGCAGACAGGTATACCGTTCAGTCTGGATTATATTGCCGATACCGTGGTGCGCCATGCCAGCCTGACAGCAGCAATGCTGCAATATTTTGATTGCCTGTTTAATCCGCAAGGTTTGCTTGATATCGCCAGTCGGCAGCAGCAGGCGGGTATCTTGAGGCAGCAGTTGTTGACGCAAATTGATGCCATTGCCAGTTTGGATGAAGATCGCATCCTGCGTCGCCATCTCGAATGGATCAGTGCAATTCGGCGTACCAATTTTTATCAGATGGATAATTGTGGTCATTATCGCCCGCAATTGGCCATGAAACTGGAACCTGCTGCGATTGCCGATATGCCCCAGCCGGTACCCATGTTTGAAATATTCATTTATGCACCGCGCGTGGAAGGCGTGCATTTGCGCTTCGGACCGGTTGCGCGCGGCGGGCTGCGGTGGTCGGACAGGCTGGAAGATTTTCGGACGGAAGTGCTGGGTCTAGTCAAGGCGCAGCAGGTGAAGAATGCTGTGATTGTGCCGGTGGGAGCCAAGGGGGGCTTCGTGGTGCGGCAGGCGTGCAATTGCCATGATCGCGATGCGTTGATGCTGGAAGTGCAGGCCTGTTACCGGCTGTTTGTTTCAGGCTTGCTGCAGCTGACTGACAATTATCGGCAAGGCAGTGTGATACCTCCATCGTTGACAGTGCGTCTGGATGGCGATGATCCTTATCTGGTGGTGGCTGCGGATAAAGGTACGGCGAGTTTTTCCGATCTCGCCAATGCTGTTGCTGAAGAATACGGATTCTGGCTGGGTGATGCCTTTGCTTCAGGAGGTAGTCAGGGATACGACCACAAGAAAATGGGGATTACTGCGCGTGGCGCATGGGTGGCAGTGCAACGTCACTTCAGTGAAATGGGCATTGATATCCGGCAGCAGGATTTTAGCTGCGTAGGTATTGGCGACATGAGCGGCGATGTCTTCGGCAATGGCATGCTGTTGTCGCCGCATACGCGTTTGCTGGCAGCATTTGATCATCGCCATATTTTTCTTGACCCTGATCCCGATCCTGAAAGCAGTTACCAGGAAAGGCAGCGTCTGTTCGCGTTGCCGAAATCTTCGTGGGACGATTACGGTAAGGATTTGATTTCATCGGGCGGCGGCGTTTTTTCGCGAACAGCAAAATCCATTTTTATCAGCGATGCAGTGCGCAAAGTGTTGTGCATTGCTGATGATGTGCTGACACCAGCACAACTGATCCAGGCGATCCTGTGTGCGCCGGTCGACTTGCTGTGGAATGGTGGTATCGGTACCTATATCAAATCTTCCACAGAAACACACGGCGATGCCTGTGACAAAACCAATGACAATGTGCGGGTCGATGCCGATCGCCTGCGTGCGCAAGTGATCGGGGAGGGGGGCAACCTCGGGATGACCCAACGCGCCAGGGTTGAGTATTGTCTGCAGGGAGGGCGTTGCAATACCGACTTTATCGACAATGCAGGGGGGGTGGATTGCTCCGACCATGAAGTCAACCTGAAGATACTGTTTCGCGATCTCGTTGATAGTGGTGCTGTTGACCAGCAAACACGCAACAGCATGCTGGAGGCGATGACTGATGAAGTTGCAAATCTGGTTTTGCAGAATAATGATGGTCAGGCACTGGCGCTAAGTCTGGCGTTGAGCGACAGTGAGCAGCGAATCAACGAATATGCACGCTATATGTCGGCGTTGCAGCACGAAGGTTTGCTTGATCGCACTCTGGACTTTCTGCCAGAAGATGATGTGTTGTCGTCGCACAAGCAGCACGGCAAGGGCCTGACGCGCCCTGAATTGGCTGTGCTGATGGCGCGAGCAAAAATGCAACTGAAAGCGGAGTTGGTGCAGGCGCCGTTGGCACAAGATGCTTGTGTGGCTGCCATGGCAAGACAGGCATTCCCGCAGAGTATGTTGCAGGATTACGGAGACAGGCTACACGAACACCAGTTGTATCGTGAAATTGTTGCGACACAGCTGGCAAACGATATTGTCAACCACATGGGAATTACTTTCGCATGGCGTTTGCGGCATTCGACAACTGCGCAGTACAGCGACATTGCGCGTGCCTGGTGTTTTGTGCGTGAGGTTTTTGATTTTACTGCAGTGTGGGATGAGATGAAGGCCCTTGAGGCTGCAGTGGATGCGCAACAGCATATGCGCAGTATGCGTGACTGGATGCGCACGGCGCGAAGGGCCGTCCGCTGGTTCTTGAGGCATCGTGCGGGGGCCGTCAATGTGCAAGCGGAGATCCAGCGTTTTGCAGCGCCACTGCGTGCCTTGATGGTAAGCAGGGCGGAAATTCTGTCACAGGATCCCGTTTGGTGTTCTGCCCATGCCGGGCTGTTGGCCGCAGGCATTTCGCCCTTGTCGCTTGTCTATTGCAGCGTGCCCTTGCATGAATACCTCGGAATTATTGATGTATCTGTTGCAGAGCATCTGGACAGTGAATGGATTGCAAATCTGTATCTTGTGCTGGGCGATACACTGCAGGTAGAAACGCTGAAGGAAGCTGTTGCCGGTCTGCCTGTTGACAGCCAATGGCAGGCACAGGCACGAGAAGTATTCCTGGACGATATTGAAAGTTACCAACGCGAGCTGGCAGTAAAAGTGGCGCTTGGTGCACACGCAGCTGCCAGGGCTGGGCATATCGTTGCCGAGTGGGTGGAGCATTATCAGTTCCTACTGCAACGATGGCATATCCTGCTGGCAGAAATTGCGGCAGCGCCTGCCGATTACGCCATTTGTTCGGTGGCCGTGCGCGAATTGCACGACATGGTGTTGTTGTCTGGCAGTTCGTCGTATGTGGCTGGTGCGCGTGTGGCCTGAATGGAGGGCACCTCAATGGAAAACAATGGCATATCGCCTGAGCGGGTCAGCCTGCAACTGGATGTTCCTGCCAACATACTGCAGGCCTATTATCGCGGGCAGATTGTGGCGGTACAGGCGGTGGCCGATGATGGTCGCAGCATTCGCCTGCCCTTGCGTGCAATGCGGCGCTACTTCACACACAGTGGCTTGCACGGTCATTTCCAGCTGGAATTTGACGGCAGTGGCAAGCTGATACAGGTCGGTGCGGCCTGATGTCTGCTTCGCCGGGCTTGTCAATTGTGCGATATGCAGTGAGAATTCGCGGCACTTGTCCTGTGCGGGTGATGTTATGCGAATTCTTATCGTCGAGGACAATCGCGATATTCTGGCCAATCTTGCCGATTATCTTGAACTCAAGGGTTATACGGTCGACTGTGCGCAGGACGGCTTGAGCGGCCTGCATCTCGGCGCGACACAGCATTACGATCTCGCCATTCTGGATATCATGTTGCCCGGTCTTGATGGCTACACACTTTGCCAACGTTTGCGGGAGGGCCATCATCAGGTTCCCATTATCATGCTGACAGCGAGGGATACGCTGGATGATCGTTTACAGGGTTTTGCTTCCGGTGCGGATGATTATCTGGTAAAGCCTTTCGAACTCACGGAATTGGGGGCGCGGGTAGAGGCTGTACTGCGCCGCTCGCGCGGCGGTGGAGCCAATCGCATACTGCGCGTGGCGGATCTCAGTTACGATCTGGATACACTGGAAGTCACTCGTGCCGGCAAATCCATCAAGCTCAATCCCACAGGTCTCAAGTTGCTGGAGACGCTGATGCGCAAAAGCCCATCGGTGGTGCGTCGCGAAGCACTGGAAGATGCAGTGTGGGGTGACAACTGCCCTGACAGCGACAGTTTACGCAGCCATGTTCATCAGTTGCGACAAGCTATCGACAAGCCATTTGCCCAGCACTTGTTGCAGACCGTGCATGGTATCGGATTTCGTCTCGCGGAAATGTCGTAATCGTGAAAGCCTATCGGAGTCTCTCACGCCGTATTGTTTTTGCTTTTGTGTTGATGGCCGCTGTTATCAGTGCGCTGTTTTCTGCCGGCATTATTGTTGTGGTGCAGTTTGTCGAGAAACAACTAGTCAGCAATACACTGAATTCGGATTTGACGCTGGCTATGGCGGATTTCAATGCTGGGCGTGATATTTCATTGCAGCCCGGCTCGCGTTTTTATTACGACAATCCCAATAGTGATGATGTACTGAACACGCCGCCAGACTGGTTGAACCATATGGCAAGCGGTTTTCATGAGGTCAAGCGGGATGACCATGCATACCACTTGCTGGTTTACCAGCAGGGAAAGGAAAGTTTTCTTCTGTTGCGCGAATCGGATTTTGACAAGCGTGAGCGCGCCTTGTTTGTCATTATCTCCGCAGGGTTTCTGCTGAGTGTGATTGCGGCATGGATACTCGGCTATTTTTTGTCTCGCCGCATTATCGAGCCGGTAGTGCGTCTGGCGGGGCAGGTGAGTTACCACGAACAATTGCAGGATTTTGCGCCGCCATTGGCGCCGGGCTATGCGGATGACGAAGTGGGACAGCTTGCGGCAGCTTTTGATAACACGCTGGATCAGTTGCGAAAAGCACTGGAACGTGAGCGGTTCTTTACCAGCGACGTCAGTCACGAATTCCGCACGCCTTTGACTGTGATCGCAACGTCCAGTGAGTTGTTGCTGGCGGCTGATACGTTGACTAACAAACAGCGTGATCAGTTAATGCGCATACGCCGTGCCTGTGACGAAATGCGTGATCTGGTGCATACGTTCTTGCTGCTGGCAAGAGACAATCTTTCGCAAGAAACCAGCACTGACAAAGCAACATTGGCGTCGGTGGCGGAAGAGCAGTTCCTGCGCTGGAAGCCGCTCGCCGAGGAAAAGGGCTTGAGCATGGACTTTGTGCAGGAAAGTCAGGGCGCTGCAGTTTATGATGTGCCTTTTCTGCGCGCGGTGCTTTCCAATTTGCTGCGCAATGCTGTGCATTACACCGACAGCGGTTTCGTGCGTCTGGTCATTAATGGCGACAGCCTGCGGGTTGAAGACACCGGTCATGGCATTGATGCCGAACAGCAGGAGGCCATCTTTCGGCCCTTCGTGCGAGGCAAGGGTGCGCGCGGTGAAGGGCTGGGCTTGGGGCTGTCACTGGTGAAGCGGATTTGTGCGCATCAGGGCTGGAAGATACAGCTGACCAGCCGGCAGCCGCAGGGCAGCTGTTTCCGGGTTGAGCTGAATCCTCTATCTGAAACTTAAGCGATCCTTAATGTCTGACAGGTTATATGGCAGCCACAGTATCGCTGCAGTCTGTTGCTGCGTGATTTGATGGTTTTACGAAAAGGTATTTTATGGCAATTGGTGTTTCTGCAATATCCGGCAAGGACTATCTGCATACAGACAGGCATACACTGGCGGGTCACGGCTTGTTCACCTGTTTTGTGGTGCTGGTCCTGTTGCTGGTTTTCTCTATGGCGCGGCTGGGGTTTTATTACTACAACAATAATTTGGCAGTGGACGTTTCCGGTCGGGATATTCTGGATAGTTTCCTTATAGGTGTTCGATTTGACGGAATGGTCACCAGTATTCTTTGTGTTCCATTGCTTGCCGGTTTTTTGTGGCCATCTTCAATCGCCCTGCGAAAATCACTGGTGTTGTGGTTCACCTTTGTGACATCTGTCGTCATTTTTTTCTGTATTACCGAACTGGATTTTTACCGCGAATTTCATCAACGTCTTAACAGTCTGGTGTTTGAATACGTCCGTCAGGATCCTGCGACCGTGATCAGCATGTTGTGGCGTGGTTTTCCTGTGTTGCGTTACTTGTTGCTGTGGTTGCTGCTGTCATGGTTGATGTACCGTTTTTATTTGCTGGTCGATCATGTTGCTTGTGTGGTTGCTGCTGGCAGTCGTTTTTTGCCGCGTGCTCCTGCGGCCGCCTACGTGCGCTGGTTGGTGTTCTTTCTGGTTTTTCTGTCGATGGTGGCGGGCGCGCGTGGCACGTTGCGTCAGGGGCCGCCTCTGCGATGGGGTGACGCTTTTCACAGTCGGAATCTGTTTGCCAATCATCTTGGTCTCAACGGGGTTTTTACCCTGTACAAGGCAGCGACTGCCAGCGACAACGGCGCTAACAAGAAGACATGGCTGCAGGCCATGCCGCTCGATGAAGCCACGCGCATTGTTCGCGAGTGGCTGCTGATTCCAGCCGAAACCCTGATCGGGGGTGATGAGCATCCGCTGTTGCGTACACATGCAGCGAATGCGGATTCTGTTGCGGCTAATGCCGGCAACAAGCCGAATGTGGTTGTTATTTTGATGGAAAGTTTTTCCGGCGCCTTCACGGGGGCGCTCGGCAATGATCATGGCATTACGCCTGAGTTTGATCGTATAGCGGCACAAGGACTTTTATTCACGCGTTTTTTTTCCAGCGGCACGCATACCCATCAGGGTATGTTTGCCACGCTCTCATGCTTTCCCAATTTGCCTGGCTTTGAATATCTGATGAACCAGCCTGAGGGTAGTCACCAACTTTCCGGGTTGCCGCGTTTGATGCATCGCGCCGGTTATCAGGATGTCTACATCTATAACGGTTCGTTTTCCTGGGACAACCAGGAAGGTTTTTTCCGCAATCAGGGCATGACGCGTTTTATAGGGCGTGATGAATTTATCAATCCCGTGTTCATGAACCCGACCTGGGGGGTTTCCGATCAGGATATGTTTGATCGAGCGGCGCAGGAACTGGCGGCCATGCCCAAAGACAAGCCGTTTTTTGTCATGCTGCAGACGTTGTCCAATCACACTCCCTATGCGATTCCTGATCCTTTGCCCGTGACGCCCGTGACGAATAAAGGCCACCTCAATGAACGCTTGACGGCAATGCGTTACGCAGACTGGGCGCTGGGCCAGTTTTTCCGCAAAATTGAAAATGAACCGTATTACAAGAACACTATTTTTGTGCTGCTGGGTGATCACGGTTTCGGCATCGACCAGCAGGTGACGGATATTGATCTGCTGCGTTTCCGGGTGCCGCTGCTGATCATCGGCCCGCAGGTGCAAGAGCGTTTTGGTCCAGCGACGGATCGAGTGGCCAGCCAGATTGATGTGGCGCCGACCATCATGGGGCTCACTGGTTTGTCATTCCAGCACCAGTGCTGGGGGCGCGATGTTTTGTCGTTGCGCGACGATCCGGGGTTTGCGGTATTCAAGCCATCTGGCAATGATGAAATTGTCGCACTGGTGAAAGATGATCAGGTGGTGGTGAAACGCGCGGGGGCCAAATCCCAGCTGTATCGTTACAGCATGACGCCAGCGTCGGCAACGCCTGATCCTGATGAGGCCAGAAGACTGGAACTTGAGAAAGTTCAGAGTGCCTTCGTGCAGCGCGCCATGCGTAGTCTGCTCGACAATACCGCAGGGCCGGGGCCTGACCCGCAGCCCTGAAGTATTTATTTGATGCGCATGCCGGGCAGGGCGCCGCTGTCTGGTGACAGCAGGAAAATATCTTCGCCGCCGGGGCCGGCGGCAATCACCATGCCTTCCGACATGCCGAATTTCATTTTGCGCGGCGCCAGATTGGCGACCATCACCGTGAGCCGGCCGACCAGCTGTTCTGCTTGGTAGGCGGATTTGATGCCGGCAAAAACATTGCGTTGTTCACTGCCGATGTCGAGTGTCAGCTGCAGCAACTTGTCGGCACCTTCTACCGCTTTGGCATCGACAATTTTCGCCACGCGCAAATCCACTTTGGCAAAGTCCTCGAAGCTGATGGTGTCGGCAAGGCTTTCGTCGTGTTTTGCAGTCGATTTATTGTCGGCAGGTTTTTTTTCCGGCGCGGCAGTGGTTGTTGCTGGCGCTTCTTCAGCGAGTATTGCTTCAACCTGTGCCATGTCCACGCGCGGCATCATGGGAATGAATGTATTGATGGGGTGGTTCAGCAGCGGAGCCAGTTTGTCTTCCCAGTCCAGATCGCAATCGAGAAACAAACGTGTTTTCTCTGCTGTGGTTGGCAGCACCGGTTGCAGGTAGATGATCAGCGCGCGAAACAGGTTGAGTCCGAGAGAGCACACATCAATCACGTTTTGCTGCTGACCTTCCTGTTTGGCCAGCACCCACGGCGCCTTGTCATTGATGTAAAGATTGGCTTCATCAGCCAGTGCCATGATCTCGCGCATGGCGCGGCTGTACTCGCGCGACTCGTAATGTGCAGCGATGATCGGGCCGGCATCGACAAAGCGCTGCCACAGGTCGCGGTTTTCGATATGGCCGGAGAGCCTGCCGCCGTTTTTACTGATGAATCCTGCACAGCGGCTGGCGATGTTGACGAGTTTGCCCACCAGATCAGCGTTTACGCGCTGTACGAAATCTTCCAGGCTGAGATCAATGTCATCGACACCGTTGCTCAGCTTTGCGGCAAAGTAATAGCGGATATATTCCGGCTGCAAGTGCTTGAGATAGCTGCGTGCGCGGATAAACGTGCCGCGCGATTTCGACATTTTCTTGCCGTTGACGGTGAGGAAGCCGTGTGCGCAAACCTGTGTCGGCGTGCGGAAGCCGGCGTTGTGCAAGAGTGCCGGCCAGAACAGGGCGTGGAAATTGATGATGTCCTTGCCGATGAAGTGATATAGCTCGGCACTTGAATCCGCGTTCCAGAAATAATCGAAATCCAGTCCTTGCACGTCACAGTAGTGTTGCAGGCTAGCCATGTAGCCGATGGGTGCATCCAGCCACACGTAGAAATATTTGCCGGGCGCATCGGGAATTTCAAAACCGAAATACGGTGCGTCGCGCGAGATATCCCACGCTTGCAAGCCACCTTCGAGCCATTCGGCTAGCTTGTTGGCGACTTCGTCCTGCAAGTGGCCGGCGCGCGTCCACTGTTTCAGAAATTCTGTGCACGCTGGCAAATCGAAGAAGTAGTGTGTTGATTGTTTTGGTACCGGTTTGGCACCGGAGATCACCGATACCGGATCAATCAGATCCATCGGTGCATAGGTGGCGCCACAGGCTTCGCAGTTGTCGCCGTACTGGTCTTCAGTTTTGCATTTGGGGCACTTGCCTTTGATGTAGCGATCGGCCAGAAACAGGTTTTTTTCCGGGTCGAAAGCCTGGGTAATTTCCTTGGTCTTGATCAAGCCGGCATCGCGCACGCGCGTGTAGATCAGGTTGCTGTAGTGCTGGTTTTCTTCCGAGTGCGTGGAGTGGTAGTTGTCAAAGCCAATAAGGAAATCGGCAAAGTCGCGTTCGTGTTCCGCACGCACATCGGCGATCAGGTGTTCGGGGCTGATGCCCATCTGCTCCGCCTTGAGCATGATGGCGGTGCCGTGGGTGTCGTCGGCACACATGTACAGACACTGGTTGCCGCGCGCTTTCTGGAAGCGCACCCAGATGTCGGTCTGGATGGTTTCCAGCAAATGACCGAGGTGCAGTGAACCGTTGGCGTAGGGCAGGGCACTGGTGACAAGAATGTTGCGGGTGTGGCTCATGGGATCTGTTGATTCCGGTGTCATGTTGGCTGGCGCGGACTATAGCGGTTTGACCGGGCTTTTTCACCGTTTGCATGGTCGCTGCATCATCGCATCCCCCATGACCTTGTGTTATTTTCGCCGGCCACAGTAACAGTAGCCGGCAGTTCATGACTTCATTGAAAATTTGCGTGGTGGGTGGCGGCAGTTTTGGTACCGCCATTGCCAATATGCTTGCCGAAAACGGCCAGCAATCGGTGTTGTGGCTGCGCGATGCTGAACGCGCTGCGCGCATGCAGCAGACACGTGAAAATCCTGAATACCTGCCCGGTTATCGCTTGCACGACAGCTTGCAGGTTTGCGCTGATTTATCTGCTGCTCTCCACGGCGCTGTGGTGGTGTTTGTGTCGGTGCCGAGCAAGGCGTTTCGCAGTGTGGTGCAGCAGATACGCCCTTTGTTGGCACCGGATACCATTGTGGTCAGCACGGCCAAGGGCATTGAAACCGGGCCGGATCACCACGGCTTCTGGCTGATGAGCGATGTGTTGAAGCAGGAACTTCCCCATCACCGTCTGGCGGTGCTGAGCGGCCCCAATCTTGCCGGTGAAATTGCGCAGCGCCAGTTGACCGGCACCGTAGTGGCCAGCAGTGATGCCGAGGTGTGCAAACTGATCCAGTCGCTGCTGAAAAGCAGCTATTTCCGGGTCTACAGCAACAGCGATGTTTATGGGGTCGAGCTCGGTGGCGTGCTGAAGAACTGTTATGCCATTGCTGCCGGCATGGGTGCCGCGCTGGGGCTGGGCCACAACACCCTGAGCATGTTGATGACGCGCAGCCTTGCGGAAATGGGGCGCTTTGCCGCGAAGCTGGGTGCTGATCCCATCACTTTCATCGGTCTGGCTGGCGTCGGTGACCTGATTGTCACCTGCACGTCGCCGATGTCGCGCAACTACCGCATCGGTTTCCTGCTCGGGCAGGGCAGGACGCTGCAGCAGGCGATTGCCGAAGTCGGGCAGGTGGCGGAAGGTATCAATACGGTGGCCACAGTGAAGGCCAAGGCGGATGAGCTGGGTGTGTACATGCCTTTGGTCAGCGCCTTGCACGATATCCTGTTCAACGGCCGTTCGATTCTGGAAGCCAGTGGTGCGCTGATGGGTGGCGAGAACAACAGCGATGTCGAATACCGTGCCAATTTGCTGAGTGTCGAGGGAAGCTGCACATGAAACTGTTTTTTCTGCGTCATGGTGAGGCCGGCGTGCATCGCAATGACGATTTGCGCGAGCTGACCCCGCGTGGTCGTGCCGATGTTGCTGCTGTTGCGCAAGCGCGGTGTGATGCGCTGGCCACTGTGCAGCAGGTATTGGTGAGCCCGATTGTGCGTGCGCAGCAGACGGCAGACATTGTGTGTGCCGAGGCGGGCATCCGTGCGCCGCGTGCCACCGTTGACTGGCTGATTCATGAAACGCCGCTGCGTGAAGCATTGGCCGCGCTGGCAACACGGGAGGGCGATATCTTGCTGGTGGGGCATCAACCACTGGCGGGCAGTCTGGTCGAGAGTCTTTGCGGCATGCAGCGTGGCGAAGCCTTTGTCGGCACAGCCAATCTGATTGAGATGGAAGGCGAAGCGTTTGTCAGTGGCGCCTTGCAACTGTTACATCATCAGCAACCCTGAGCCTCCGCGTGCCAGCCGCCACTTCTTCCGCCAGCCAGCAAAGTTTCGACGTGCTTGGCCTGCGCCTGGCGGCGCAGCGCTGGCATGCCGGTGGTATACCGGTGATTGCCCTGCACGGCTGGCTGGACAACAGCGAGAGTTTTGCCCTGTTGGCGCCACATATGCCGCAGGTCGATCTGCTGGCACTGGATCTGGCCGGTCATGGTTGGAGCGATCATCGCGCGCCTCATGCCAATTACCTGATCTGGGATGATTTGAGGGAAATCCTCGCTGTGGCCGACCAGCTGGGCTGGCGGCGTTTCGGTCTGCTCGGCCACTCGCGCGGTGCGATCATCGCGGCCATGCTCGCGGCCGCCGCGCCGGAGCGGGTAGCTGCGCTGGGCTTGATTGATGGCCTGTGGGCCAAGACCTGCAGCGCAGACAAGATGCCGCAGCAACTGGCGCGCAGCCTGCAGGACGAAGCGCGGGCGCAGAGGCGGGAGCAGCAGCCTGTGTTCGCTTCATTCGACGAGATGGTGCAGTTGCGCCTGGGCAACGGCTTTCCGCTCTCCGAGGTGGCGGCGCGCCGGCTGGTGGCCCGCAATGCAGTTGAATTGGAGGGCGCCTGGCATTGGCGTACCGATGCCCGCCATAAACTGCCTTCGCTGGTGATGCTCACTCCCGAACAACAGTCGGCGATACATCGCAGTCTCCGTGTGCCTGTGGAGCTGGCCATGGCTGAAAACGGGCTGGCGTTGGCCTATCCGGATTTTGCCGAGCGCTTGCTGGTGTTACCCCATATCAACTGGAGCCTGCACGAAGGTGGCCACCATTTGCACATGGAGGGTAGGCAAAGCATACTCGGAGCCGTCTTCAACCAGTTTTTCCAGCGCGTGTGAATACCAGCCTCAAGAATATTCCGGTCAAACAGCAGCTGATCCTGATGATCTGTGCCATCAGTTTCATCAGTCTGCTGATGGCGAGTACAGCGTTTGTGCTGTACGACCGGCACTCCTACAAGCAGCATCTGGTTCACGAGATCACCATTCTGGCGCGCATCATCGCCAGTCGCAGTGCCACAGCTGTCGCCTACAACGATGTCTACCAGGCGCGCGAGAATCTCGACAGTCTGGGTATCGATGCCTCGCTGGTGTCGGCCTGCATCAAATCCGAAAGTGGCCAGCTGGTGGCCATGTATTCCCGCGAGCATTACCAGAAGGCCGAGGATGCTGGCAAGCCGATTGCCGGTGTCACCTGCCTCGCCGACCAGAATTTCATTTCGCAGATAGAGGGTGGGTTCCTGGATCTCATCCAGCCGATCCTGTGGGAGGAGACACAGAAGATCGGTCAGTTGCATTTGCGGGTCTCGCTGTCGGAGCTGGATCGCCGTTTTACGGCATTCACGGTGGTCATGTTGCTGATTGTATTGCTGGTAAGCATGGTGGCCATTGCCTTGTCGAGCAAGATTCAGGCATTTGTTTCCGCGCCGCTGCTGGCCTTGACCCAGACGGCCAACACTATTACCCGCTTCAAGGATTATTCGCTGCGTGCACGCACCGACCGGCGCGATGAACTGGGTCAGCTGGTACAGGCCTTCAACAGCATGCTTGATACCATCGAACTGCAAAACCGTGCCTTGTTGCACGCCAATGAACACCTGGAGGATGAAGTCCACGCGCGCACGGCCGAATTGCGGGCTACCAACCGCGAGCTGGAGGCCTTTACCTATTCGGTATCGCATGACCTGCGCTCGCCGCTACGTTCCATTGACGGTTTCAGTGCGGCCCTGCTGGAGGATTGCAGCGAGGAACTCGACAGTGTTGGTCGTGACTACATCAGCCGCATACGGGCTGCCAGCCAGCGCATGGGCAACCTGATCGACAGCTTGTTGCACCTGTCGCGCGTATCACGGCAGGATATGCAGTTCCGCAGTGTCGATCTGGCCCTGCTGGCACAGGAAATTGTCGAGAGTTTGCGTGCCAATCAACCGGGCAGGCAGGTCGAGTTTATCTGTCCGGTAACGCTGACGGCTCAGGGCGACAAGGACTTGCTGCGCATCGTGCTGGAGAATTTGCTCAGCAATGCCTGGAAGTACACCAGCAAGGCCGAGCATGCTTGTGTTGAACTTGGCAGCTATGACCGCGATGGCGAGCAGGTCTACTGCGTGCGCGATAATGGCGCCGGGTTTGACATGAAGTACGTCGACAAGTTGTTCGGGCCTTTCCAGCGCCTGCATCGCGACCAGGAATTCGAGGGGCTGGGGATTGGTCTGGCCACGGTGGCGCGCATCGTGCATCGCCACGGCGGCGAGATCTGGGCCGAAGGGCAGGTGGATCAGGGAGCGGCCTTCTACTTTACCTTGCCGGTGTCTGCACGCAGCTAGTGCGACAGTTGCCTAAGCGGTCTTTGCTATTGTCATCCTCAGCCAAGCTGATTAAGCTGGCTTGCATAATGACCAATCAAGAGCTGTTAATGGCTTGGCGGCTCGCCATTCATCCCGCAGGGATGCCGGAGCGCGTTACATGCAAGAAAACACCATCCTGCTGGTAGAAGACAACTCCGACGACGAAGCGCTTGCGTTGAGAGCCTTTCGCAACAGCGAGTATGTGAGCCGCGTGGTGGTGGTTCGCGATGGCGCAGAGGCGCTTGATTACCTGTTCGGAGCCGGCCAGTATGCCGGCCGCGATACCAGTGACCAGCCACGGCTTATCCTGCTGGACATGAAACTCCCTAAACTCAATGGCCTTGATGTGCTGCGCCGCATCCGTCAGGACGAACGCACGCGCTATCACCCTGTCGTGTTGATGACATCCTCGCGCCAGGAGACGGACATCATTGCCGGTTACAGCCTGGGCGCCAACAGTTACGTGCAGAAACCGGTCAATTTTGACGAATTTGTCGATGCCATGCGCGATCTGGGTCGCTACTGGATGCAGATTAACCGTACACCTAATCTTGCCATTGGTGCGTATCGCTAGTTTTCTGGCAAAAAAGTTTTAATTACAATGAGTTGTGTTGTTCCTTTGAAGTAGTATATGAAGTGAACCTTTAAGAAGTAAAACTATGTATTTGAATGTATTGATTGCGGATGACAGTGAAGATGACGCCCTGCTTCTGGTTCGGGAGCTGCGCAAGGGTGGCTATCAGCCGCAATTCGAGCGCGTGGAAACCCGTCCGGAAATGGAGCGTGCACTGGAACAGCGCCATTGGCAGTTGATCATCACCGACCACAACATGCCCGGTTTCAATTCCGTGGACGTGCTGGAAATGGTCAAGCAAAGCGGTCTGGATGTTCCGGTCATTATTGTTTCCGGAACCATCGGCGAAGAGACGGCCGTGCATGCCATGAAGACCGGCGCGCACGACTACATCATGAAAGACAACCTGGCGCGTCTGATCCCGGCGATTGACCGCGAGCTGCGCGATGCGGATACCCGCCGGGCGCGCAATCAGGCTGAACAGGCCCTGTCGCACATGGCCTATCACGACGCCCTGACCAACCTGGTCAACCGTTCCATGCTGCACGACAAGCTGGAACAGGCCTTGGCGCGCGCCCGCAAGGATGACACGCTGCTGGCGCTGCTGTTTATCGATCTCGATCGTTTCAAGACCATCAATGACACCTACGGTCATACCACCGGTGACATGCTGCTGCAAAGTGCTGCCGAGCGCTTGCGCGGCTGTGTGCGCCGCAGCGACCTGATTGCCCGCTACGGCGGCGATGAATTCGTGGTAGTGATGGAAAACCTGGCTTCCCGCAATGAAGCGGCAGCGGTTGCCGAAGCGGTTATCGACGCCATGCTCAAGCCGTTTCGCATCAACAATCACGATATGTATATCGGCTCCAGTATCGGCATCGTGTTTTCGCGCGACTGCGACGGGCGCGGCGAAACCTTGATCAAGAAAGCCGATGTCGCCATGTTTCGCGCCAAGAGTCTCGGGCGCAACAAATATCAGTTTTATGTTGCGGACATGGCGGATGAATCCGATGCCCGCAATCAGCTGGAGCAGAGTCTGTACCAGGCGTTGCAACGTCAGGAACTGGAGTTGTACTACCAACCGCAAATCCATATTCGCAGCGGTCGCTTGCGTGGTGCGGAAGTATTGTTGCGCTGGCGTCACCCGACGCTGGGGCTGGTGTCTCCAGGTCAGTTCATCGATCTGCTGGAAGAAACGGGTCTGGTATTGCCGGTAGGCGAATGGGTACTGCGCACGGCCTGTGAACAGTGGCTTGCCTGGCATCGCGAGAATCTGATTGATGCAGACCAGGTGGTGTCGGTCAACATTTCCTCCTACCAGTTCAAGGGTGCGGATCTGGTGTTTTCGGTGGGCAATATTCTCAGTGATACCGAATTGCCGGCGGAAATGCTGGATCTTGAAATCACCGAAGGCACGCTGATGGAAGACACGCAGGTGAGCCAGCAGGTGTTGCAGACGCTGAAGGAAATGGGCGTGCATCTGTCGATAGACGATTTTGGCACTGGCTACTCGTCACTGAGTTACCTGAAAAAATTTCCTATTGATTGCCTCAAGATCGACCAGTCGTTCGTGCGCGATCTCAGCAACAACCCCGACGATGCTGTGATCGCAACGGCGATTATCGGTCTTTCACACAACCTCGACATGAAAGTTATTGCCGAAGGCGTGGAAAATATCGAGGTGCTGGATTTTCTCGCCGAGCAGAATTGCGATATGTATCAGGGTTTCCATTATTCGCAACCGCTGCCGCTGGATGAGTTCATCGCCTTGCTTCGACGTGAAAAAATACGCAACGCTGCTCTCGCAACAGCCTGAGTCTTTTTCAGTCGGTGTGAGGTTGCCGGTACGCAATCAATGTGGCTGTCATGGCCACATTCAATGATTCCACACCGTTCGCCATCGGAATGGCCAGCCCTGTGTGTGGCAGCTGGCGTACTGGTGTTGAAACGCCTTCTGTCTCATTTCCCAAAACATACACTGCAGATTGTTTCGCCTGAAAGTTGAACAGCGATTGTTCGGCGTCAGCCGTCATCAGGCACAGTGTCGCGCCGTGTTGTTGCAAGGTCTTTAGCGTTTCGGCGATTTGTTCGCACTGGAAAATCGGTGTGCGAAAAAATGTGCCGGCACTGGCCTTGATCACCAGTGCATCCAGACGGGCACAACCGCGCTTGGGAATGATCACGCCATCCATGCCGCCGGCAGCAGCCGAACGCAGGATCATGCCAACATTTTGCGGATTGGTAATGCCATCCAGTGCCAGTAGTTGCAGGTGCTTTTGTCGCATCAGGGCGGGCAGCGCATCGGCCTTTTGCAGGCCGGGCACGCGAATATCCAGCGCCACGCCTTGATCCTGTTTGCCGTTTTTCGAGATGCGCGACAGCTCCAGTCGTGAATGCCAGGCTTGCGGTACCTGCTTCTTCCCGGCCAGTTGCAGGATCTCGCCCAATGAACCGCCGCTGCGGTTGGAATCGGCCAGGTGCAGTTTGTAAGGTGTGAGCTGTGGGTCTTTCAGTGCTTCGAGTACCGATTGCCGACCATAGAGTGTAAACAGATCGCCCGGCAGGCGAGCTTTGGGGGAGGGTGTGCGCGGTTCGTTCATGTGAGCGGGCTGGCAGGGAGTAGGAGCCTGTGCATGTTATGCGAAATCGCGAGGCAATGCCTGCGATGCCCGCTGGGTGTTGGTTGCAGGCCCGCGGGTGAATCACGATAATAGCGCCTCCTTTTAACCCCTCACCCGATTCATCCTCCCCACACATAGGTGCAGCGCGATGGCCGAAGAACAGAAACGCCCCAAACCCGCCGATTACTTCGCAGACTGGAAAAAACGCGAAGCGCTGGCTGAGGACATGATCCCGCTGATCGGCAAACTGCACCGCGAGCACAACGTCAACACCTATATTTACGGCCAGCAGCTGTATAGCCGCTCGGTGATCGACATCATGAAAGCGCATCGTTTTGTGCGTCAGGTCGAGCAAAATGAATTGTCCGAGTTTGAAACTTATCCGGTTGTGAAAGCACTGGGAGGCCTGAACCTTGGTCGTGCGCATATTGATGTTGGCCGTATTGCCGTCGGTTTCATGAAAGACAATGCCGGCCTCAGTGTTGAAGACTATGTGAAGCGTGAAGTGGCGGATGCCATTGGCACTGACGTAAAACCGATTCCGGAGCCGCGCGATGTGGTGCTGTACGGTTTTGGTCGTATCGGACGTTTGATGGCGCGCCTGCTGATCGAGAAAACCGGCGGTGGTGATGTGTTGCGTTTGCGCGCGATCGTTGTCCGCAAAGGCAAAGGCGACGACGATCTGGAAAAACGTGCCAGCCTGTTGCGTCGCGATTCAGTACACGGCCCATTCCGTGGCACGATTCGCGTCGATGAAGAAACCCAGAGTTTCATTGCCAACGGCAACGAGATCAAGGTGATCTACGCCGACAAACCGGAAGATATCGATTACACCAGCTACGGTATTCACAATGCGATTATCGTGGAGAACACCGGCAAGTTAACTGACGAAGCGGGCTTGTCGCGCCACCTGTCTTGCAAAGGTGTCAGTCAGGTGTTGCTCACGGCGCCGGCCAAAGGTGACATCAAGAATATTGTGTTCGGTGTGAACCATGAAGATATTCTGACGACAGACAAGATCATTTCCGCTGCATCATGCACCACCAACGCTGTTGTGCCTGCATTGAAAGCGATCAATGACAAGTTCGGTGTGAAGTCGGGGCATCTGGAAACAGTGCATGCCTACACCAATGACCAGAACCTGATCGACAACTACCACAAGGCCGAGCGCCGTGGCCGCAGTGCGCCGTTGAACATGGTTATTACTTCAACCGGTGCTGCCAAGGCCGTTGCCAAGGCGTTGCCGGAGCTGGCGGGCAAGTTGACGGGCAATGCGATCCGCGTGCCGATTCCTAACGTATCAATGGCCATCCTGAATCTCGAACTGAATCAGGAACTCACTGTTGATGAATTGAATGAATACATGCGCTACATGGCGTTGCACTCGCCGCTGCGCAAGCAGATTGACTACACCAACAGCACCGAAGTCGTGTCCAGTGATTTCGTCGGCTCTCGTCATGCGTGCATTTTTGATGCGAAGGCGACCATCGTCAAAGGCAATCATGCGGTGATGTATCTGTGGTATGACAACGAATTTGGTTACTCTTGCCAGGTGCACCGCGTGCTGGAGAAAATGGCTGGTGTCAGTTACCGGGTTTATCCAAAAGCGTGATGACAGCATCAATAAAAAAGCCCGCATAAGCGGGCTTTTTTATGTCAGTACTCTGTGGAGTGGCGCCGGAAAAGCGGCGATAGATATCGTCGTTTAACACTGTTGAGTGCTTTCGACATCTTGGTGGAATCGCGATCGTTGATGATGTTGGAAAACAGTCCGAACAGACGCTTGGGATGGGTCAGCCAGGATGTGACATAAAAGTTCAGCAATATCCAGAGCTTGTAGAGTGTAAGACGCTTCGCGGATACGTGGCGACACATGTTGCGATCTTCCGTTATCCACAGGTCATTGCCGAAGGTTGGGAGTAACAGGGTTTCGTCATTCAGTTGCAGGCGGCCTTCTGCAATCAGTTCGTCAAACAGTTCGGTACCTGGTAGCGGAATATAGAATGTTGGTGCGGAATCCACTACGCCCAGCCGTGCAATCTTGCGTGAAAGCCTGACGGTTTCCTTGATGTCCTCTTCAGTCTCATCGGGCAAGCCGAGGACGATAAAGATGCCAAGGTTCAAGTCTGCTTCTATGGTCCACTGTATGGCCTGGAACAGTCTGTCCATTTTCATGTATTTCTTTACACCAACACGCACACGGTCAGAGCCTGTTTCTGGTGCGTAATAGAGCGTGTCGCAGCCGGAAGCTTTCAGTAATTTCAATATTTCAGGGGTGATGATTTCCGAGCGTGTGCCGGATTGTGTATGCCACTTGATGCCGAGATTGCGGCGGATCAGTTCCTGGCAGAAATCCTGAATCCACTCGCGTTTCATTAATGGCGTGAGATCCTGCAAGGGGAAGTGATCAACGCCGTATGTTTTGGCGTAATATTCAATTTCATCGGCAACTTTGACGGGGTCGCGCGGGTACCAGCGGCGGGTCCACATGCTGGGCGATGAGCAGTAGGTGCATTCGTAGGGACAGCCGCGTGTTGCCAGAATGGGCAGTGTCTTGGTGCCGGGATTGATCGTTGCGTAAATATTGTTGTCGAAATAGGCATTCAGATCGACGAGATCCCATGCGGGCCAGAGGATGCTGTCAACATCACGAATCGATTTTACTGCACAGTTTCTGACGATGTTGCCATCTCTGTCGCGCCACGCTATGCCAGGAACAGTGGAAAAGTCAGGTGAAATCTGGTTTTGCAATTTATCGAGTAGGGCGACGATGGTGATTTCACCTTCACCCATGACGATGAAGTCGATCGGCGCATTTTGCATCGAATATTCAGGCAGTGCCGAAAAATGTTCGCCGCCGCAAATAATAATTTTGTCAGGGTAACGTTGCTTGATCGCATGGATGATGGGTTTGAGCACTGTCCAGTTCGGGCTGCTCATGCAAGAAATGCCGATGACCTGGGTTTCGGGTGCAATGCGATCAAGTATCTGATCCTGTGTCAGCCCTTGAATGCTGATGTGATCTCTTTGTGTATATTGACGAGGCGCTTCGGCGAGTGCATCAATCATTGTTACCGGGTGTCCTGCGCCGCGAATTGCTGCTGCAATATAGGCGAGCCCAATCGGTGGGCCGGCACTGATCGCCTGGATGCTCTTGCTGCTGGCGACATGTGGTGAATGTAGGAGCTGTACGATCATGAGTGAATCCCGCTGCCTGATTATTGTTGTGCTGAGTGGGTGATATACCTTCAATTCGCTGGCATTGTAGGTTGCCCCCCCTGTCAAAACAAGCACACGGTATTTGAGGAAAAGGAATGTGCTTGCTGTAATAACCTTACGGAAAACAGAGGGAAATCAGAATGTTCGCTGCATCATGGTGATGAAAAAAGTGCAGAACGTAAAAATTGGCGACAGGCTTTGTTATTGGCGTCGGCGCACGATGTAATTTGCCAGATTGCGCAATGCATCTGCCGATTCTGCAAACACTTCCAGCGCTGTGTTGGCTTCAGCACACAGTTCCTGTGCGCGTTGTTTGGCTTTCTCCATGCCGAGCAAACCGGGATAGGTCGATTTGTTCAAGGCTATGTCGGCACCTTGCGGTTTGCCCAGTTCTTCGGTGCTACTTTCAATATCCAGTATGTCGTCCTGAACTTGAAAGGCCAGGCCTATCGCGTGTGCGTAGCGGGCCAGAGCTTGCAGTTGCTCTTGCGTGGCGCCGGCGAGCAGGGCGCCCATGCGCACACTGGCGGCGATCAATGCGCCGGTCTTGTGGCGGTGCAGGCTTTCCAGCATGTCTAGGCTGATCTGCCGGTTTTCAGCGGCGAGATCCATGTCCTGTCCGGCCACCATGCCGGCAACGCCTGAAGCGTGCGCGAGTGTCAGTATCAATTCGCAACGCAATTCAGCAGGCAGTTTGCTGTCGGCAATGCATTCAAAGGCCAGCGTTTGCAGTGCGTCACCGGCGAGGATGGCGGTGGCTTCGTCGAAGGCGATATGACAAGTGGGTTGGCCGCGGCGCAGGTCATCATCATCCATGGCTGGCAGGTCATCATGTACCAGCGAGTAGGCATGTATCAGTTCAAGCGCGCAGGCGACACTGTCTGCAGTCGCGGGAATATTGCCACAAACGGCCTGTGCCGCAGCGTACACCAGCGTGGCGCGGACGCGCTTGCCGCCATTGAGGGCGCTGTAACGCATGGCCTGTTTCAGGCGCGCGGCAGGTTCCGTTGCGGCGGGCAGGGTTTTCTCAAGGGCATCTGCGACACGGGTCTGGCTGTGCAGCAGGAAAGCGGAAAAATCGCCATTCATGGTGGGCAGGGTCTGGGCATTATTCGTCGACGGCAAACGGCTCGCTTTTGAGGGCGCCGTTCTGTTCGATCAGCAATTGCACTTTCTGTTCGGCGGCAGCCAGGGTTTCCTGGCACTGGCGTGTCAGCTTGATGCCGGCTTCGAAGGCTTTCAGCGAGTCTTCGAGGCTGAGGTCGCCTCGCTCCAGATTTTCGACCAGTGTTTCCAGTTCGCCGAGCGCCTGTTCCAGATCAAATTTCTGCTCGCCTTCGCTTTTTTTCTTGCCGGCCATGCGCGCTTCTCTTATGAGGACAGCAGATCGAGGTGCAGGCGATCCATCATTTCCAGTGCCTTGCCGCCGCCCTTGGCAACACAGGTCAGTGGATCTTCGGCGATGATCACCGGCAAGCCGGTTTCTTCCATCAGCAGGCGGTCGATGTCGCGCAGCAGGGCGCCGCCGCCGGTCAAAACGATGCCGTTTTCGGCGATGTCGGAGGCCAGTTCCGGTGGCGACTGCTCAAGAGCGGCTTTCACGGCTTGCACAATACCTTGCAGCGGTTCCTGCAGGGCTTCGAGAATTTCGTCGCTGTTCAGTGTGAACGAACGCGGCACACCCTCGGCGAGGTTGCGGCCGCGCACATCGATCTCGCGCAGCTCGCGGCCGCCGAAGGCGCAGCCCACTTCCTGTTTGATGCGCTCGGCAGTGGCGTCGCCGATGATGCTGCCGTAGTTGCGGCGCACGTAGGTGATGATGGCTTCGTCAAAGCGGTCGCCGCCGATGCGCACCGAGTCGGCGTAGACCACGCCGTTCAGTGAAATGATGGCGATTTCCGTGGTGCCGCCGCCGATATCCACCACCATGGAGCCGTTGGCTTCTTCAACATTGAGGCCGGCGCCGATTGCTGCGGCCATGGGCTCGTCGATCAGGCGTACATCGCGTGCACCGGCGCCAAGGGCTGATTCACGGATGGCACGTTTTTCTACCTCGGTTGCCTTACAGGGCACGCCGATCAATACGCGTGGGCTGGGACGCATGAAGCTGTTTTCATGCACTTTATTGATGAAGTGCTGCAGCATTTTCTCCGTGACCTGGAAGTCGGCGATCACGCCGTCTTTCAGGGGGCGAATGGCGGTGATGTTGCCTGGCGTGCGGCCGAGCATGCGTTTGGCTTCGATCCCCACTGCCTCGACGATTTTCTGGCCGTTGTGGTTGCGGATGGCGACTACGGAGGGCTCGTCGAGCACGATGCCGCGACCGCGTACATAGATGATGGTATTGGCCGTGCCGAGGTCTATCGACAGGTCGTTGGAGAACATTCCCCGGAATTTCTTGAACATGGTCAGACCCTGCGAATATAACTGCCAGAAAGGCGGTTGGGTGGGGTTTGGAAGGGGCGAAACTGTACCAATACGGAAGGTTGTGGGCAAGGACAATATCTGTTAGCCCGGCTGATGATAATGTGCGTAGCGCTATGTGTTCAGTAGATGGCTCGGCTTGTTTCGTTTAGCTGGCAATTAGGAGATAAGGCCGTTTACAATGCGGGGTCTTACGGCGGTTTGTCGTCGAGTTGAATTCAATAATAAATTGGGATCAGGAGATTCTATGGATATCCAGAGCAGCAGAGATAGCTCTACCCCTCGTTCACATAAATTGCCATTATCTCGACAGGCGAAGTATATCGGTGTCGCGGTGGGTGTGCTTGTCTCCGCTTTGCTTATGTCGATGGCATATACGATCCATGTACACGATGCGCGTGCAGATGTGCCATTGCTTGCACCTGCTGCTGTCAGTGAGGAGCAGCAGCATTCAGGTGCCGCTAGGAGTGTTTCCGTAGATGATGGTAACGCCAGCTCTAGCCAAAGTGTTTCCACAGCGAACGCTTCTGTACCCGAAGAAGGCGCCCAGGCGGGGAAGTCTGAATATGTTCCAAATCAATTGTTGGTACGTTTCAAGGAGGGTATCAGTGTCGCTGAGCAGGAAGCTGTGTTCGCGAAAATTGGTGCCGTCTCCCATAAGCTGATTTCCAAAAGTACAGGCACCGTGCTGATTGTATTGCCTGAAAAAGCATCGGTGACATCTGTCCAGCAGGAAATATCCCGGCTTCCCGAAGTTCAATCGGCTGAGCCCGATTACATTTATCACACCCAGACCATTCCGAATGATGCGCAATTCACCCAACTGTGGGGCATGCACAATACTGGACAAAGCGGTGGTGTTGCAGACATCGACATCAATGGACCGGAAGGCTGGGATTCCTACACGGGAAATCGCAGCTCAGTTGTTGTCGCGGTGATTGACACGGGTATTGATTACACGCATCCGGATTTAACTAACAATATGTGGCGCAATCCTGGTGAGGTTGCAGGTAATGGCGTTGATGATGATCACAATGGTTATGTGGATGACGTTTATGGCATTGATGTCGTCAATAATGATACCAATCCGATGGATGATCATTATCACGGTACGCATTGTGCCGGCACGATTGCTGGGGAAGGCAATAATGGTATCGGTGTGGCCGGGGTTGCCTGGCAAGCCAAAGTCATGGCCTGCAAATTTCTGGACTCAGGCGGTTCAGGTTCCACCAGTGGTGCCATTACCTGTCTAGATTATCTGCGTGATCTGAAAGTTAATCACAATATTGATCTTGTTCTGTCAAGTAATTCCTGGGGCGGTGGCGGGTACTCAGCCACACTGGAAGCAGCCATTGCAGCCAACCGTGATGCCGGCATTCTGTTTGTCGCTGCCGCGGGCAACAACAGCAGCAATAACGATTCAACACCTAATTACCCGTCCAACTACAACGTAGCCAATATCGTTGCCGTGGCCGCAATTGATCGCGCCGGCGCCTTGGCTTCTTTTTCCAATTACGGTGCCACTACGGTGGATGTCGGTGCTCCGGGGGTCGATGTTTACAGCACCAAACCGGGCAATACCTACGGCCTGTTGAGTGGCACGTCTATGGCCACGCCGCATATCAGTGGCATGTTGGCACTGTACAAAATGGATCAGCCCAATCTGACCTGGCAGGAGTTGATTCAGAAGCTTTATGCCAATGGGCGCAGTCTGGCTTCGCTCTCCGGGCGAACCGTCACGGGGAAACTGCCCAAGCTGGAGTTGTGGGGGCCGGATACCGATGGCGATGGTATGCCTTCCACCTGGGAAACGCGTTATGGGCTGAACCCAACAAATCCTGCAGATGGCTCCAGCGATTTGGATGCGGATGGTCTATCAAACCTGAACGAGTGGTTGCGCCGTACATTGCCGAATAACGTGGACACCGATGCAGACGGCCTGCAAGATGGTGCGGAGGTTAATACTCACAGCACAGATCCGTTGAAAGCTGATACGGACGCAGATGGATTGAATGACGGCGTCGAGGTCTCTACCCATCACACCAATCCGACACTGGCTGATACCGATGCGGATGGTCTGAGTGATGGCGCAGAAATCAATACCCGGCATACCAACCCGCTGTCCAATGACACGGACGGTGACGGCATGCGCGATGGCTGGGAGGTGCAGTACGGCCTCAATCCGCTGGTAAATGACAGTGTGGGTGATCCGGACGGTGATGGCCTAGGTAATGTGGAAGAAAGTCAGGCAGGCAGCAGCCCGTTTGATACTGATACAGATGACGACAGCCTGAGTGACTACGCAGAGTGGCGCGTTCATCACACCAGCCCGATTCTGGCGGATACCGACTCCGACACACTAGGTGATGCAGCGGAAATCAATACCCATCACACCAATCCCTTGAGCAACGATAGCGACAGTGACATGTTGCCGGATGGTTGGGAGGTGACATATGGCACCAATCCATTGCTGGATGATCGCTATGCCGATCCGGACCGCGACGGGCGCACCAATCTGCAGGAATACACCGATAAAACCAATCCGTTGGTAGCCGAGATTCCCGATCGTGAGCCCAATGACACCTTGGCAACGGCGCAAAATGTCGATGGCTTTTTTACACGCAATTATTCTGCCGATATTGGTGACGCATCGACCAATACCTCTACGACCATTCCGCACGTAACCATCCTTGGCACGGGCAATGGCAGTTACGATTATTTTTCGTTCACGGTGTTGCAGCCTGGCATAGCCATTTTTGATATTGACTATGGTTCGAGTGATGCCAGCTCTTTTGATTCCTACCTAACGTTATTTAGTTCTAGCGGCACAGTGCTGGCTTCGAACGACGATGCGAATACCTTATACGGTCAAGCCGGAAGTGTCAGTGGGCTTGACTCTTTCATGACATACAACTTTACGCAGGCTGGTACCTATATTATCGAGGTGGGGTCATGCTGTAAGGGCACTTTGCCAGTAGTGGCAGGGTACAGTTTACAGCTGTCCGTGCAGCATCCATTCATGGACAGCGATCAGGATGGCATGCCTGACAGTTGGGAAACGCAGTATTCCTTCAATCCCAACAATGCAGCCGATGCTGCGCAGGATGCTGATGCTGATGGCTTGAGCAATTTGCAGGAATTTACCGCGAAAACTCATCCCCGTAACGCAGACAGTGATGCCGATGGCTTGAGCGATGGCCAGGAAGTGTTGCATTACGCCACCAATCCGCTGGTGGCAGATACGGATACCGATGGGTTGAGTGATGGCGTTGAGGTCAATACACATCACACCAGTCCGACATCGATTGACTCGGATAGTGACGGTATGCCTGATGGTTGGGAAGTCACACATACCCTCAATCCGCTCAGTGCAGCTGATGCCATTCAGGATGCTGATGGTGATGGTTGGACCAACGCACAGGAATTCACAGGCAATTCAAATCCGCGCAATGTGTCCTCAAGACCGGGTGCTGGTGCAGGTGGAGGCAATTCAAAAGTTGGGTATTACAATCTAAATGGAGCGGGAGTTTCGGGACAGGCATCTGTTATAACTGCTAATGGCATGATTCCTGAGCAGATTACGAATATTGCTACGCATCCCCTTGAAAATAATTTGGGAATATTGCTAGTAGATAACCCGAGCGGTTCTTATGCATCAAACTATGTGAGCCAGCTGCCACGAATTTCTAGTTATATTCAAAATGGCGGGGTTCTCATTTTTCACGATCGAACAGTTACTGGTGCACAAACGGTATTGCCTGGTAGTGCGGGCACTTTTACCTATGCGAGTCAAAATAACCTTGCGGTCTTGTCGGTGGATGCTGATTTTGCAAATGGGCCGGGTGGTTTAATTACGGATTCTACCTTGGACGTGGGGAGCTCGAGTACACATGGCTATGTGACCTCCAGCACAACACCTGCAGGGTCCGTAGGTTTGTTGTCAATACAGGGTGTTAGCGCACAGTGGGTTACTTATTACTACAAATATGGAGCGGGGTATGTTGTGTACTCGGCTATCCCACTTGATTGCTATTTGTTGGGTGGTAATTGTGCGAATTTAGCCGGTGCGCCGGCGTTTAGAGATATCTATGCAAGAAATATTTTAAATTTCGCATACAGAAAATTATCGACGCTTCCTGATGTCGATGCTGATGGCATGCCAGACGCATGGGAGGATCAATATGGCTTGAACAAAAACAGCGCTGCAGATGCGCTGACAGATAAAGATGGCGATGGTTTGATCAACCTGCAGGAATACCTGAACAAGGGCAATCCCAATGTGCAGGACACCGATGCAGATGGTTTGAATGATTATCAGGAAGCCTTTGGGCATCGCACCAAAGTGGATGTGGCGGATAGCGATGCAGATGGTTTGAATGATGGTCTGGAAATTAACACCCATCACACCAATGCACTTGATCGCGATACCGATCACGATGGCATGCGCGATGGCTGGGAAGTACAGTATGGCTTGAATCCTCTCAATGCGAGTGACGCCAGCGGTGACAATGACGGTGATGGAGTAAGCAATACCATTGAGGCATTGGCAAACACTAATCCTGCCAGTGCCGCGTCCAAGCCGGCAGCCGGCCAGTTGTTATGGAATGCGACTGTCGGCACTTCCTCAGACAGCGCACCGGTCTTGGCCGAAGATGGCACTGTCTATGTGGCGAGCCAGCAAGGGTATCTCCGCGCCTATAACTTTGATGGCTCGGAAAAATGGGCGTACAACACAGGTAGTGTGATCACCCAGTCTGCGCCGGTAGTCGGTGCAGATGGAACTGTGTATGTGGGTACAGACGGTAATTATCTCTATGCCATCAATCCCAATGGCAACTTGCGCTGGCGTTTCCTGGCTGCAGGTAATTTGATGGGTGTTTCAGTGTCTATCAATGACAAGGGGGCAATTTTCTTCGGTGATGCAGCAGGTCATTTCTATGCCCTGAACGCGGATGGCACCTTGCAGTGGAGTTACTACTACGGCGGCAGCTTTGCGTATTCCAAGCCTGCCATCGGTGAAGAGCTGATCGCTGTTAACAACTACTCTCGCAATGAAGTCGTGGCATTTGATCCTGATGGTAATGTCGGTGCCAGCAAGTTGGGCGTCATGGGAGGCACGGGTGGCGCACTGATGTGGCGCTACGGTTTCCTGGGACAGGTCATGAGTCAGCCGATTATTGGTGAAGATGATCGCGTCTATGTTGGCAGTAGCGACGGTTATTTGAATGCTTTAGACAAAGTAGGCGACTTGCTGTGGCGCCATAACGCTGGTGTTGTGGTCGGCTCCATGGCGCTGGATGAAGACGGCAATATTTATGTAGGCTCGCGCAATAATGCCTTGTATTCCGTAACCCCTGCGGGTGTGCGTCGTTGGTCATATGCTGCTGGCGGTTATGTAGATTCCTCGCCAGCTATTGGTGTCAACGGTACGATTTTTGTGGGTGGTGATGACAATTACCTACACGCAGTGAATGCCAATGGCTCGTTGAAGTGGAAATATGCCACGGGTAACGATGTCAATGTGGCGCCAGTGGTGAGTGATGCCGGTATCGTGTATGCAGCGTCGCTGGATGGCAAACTCTATGCTGTTTATGACGGTGCCACAGGTTTGATGAATTCACAGTGGCCGATGTACGGGGTGAATCAGCGCCACTCTGGTTTGGGTGCGGTTTGCGATGCGCAATCACGTGACAGCGATCTCGATGAGATTCCTGATTGCTGGGAGAGAAAATATGGCATGGATCCGGCGGATCCCCTGGATGCGGATTTTGATCTGGATGGCGATATCCTGAGCAATTTGCAGGAATTTACCTTTGCTACCAATCCGCTGGATACCGACAGTGATGACGATGGCTTGAATGATGGGCAGGAGGTATTTGTTTATTTCACCAATCCTGCCACGGCGGATACAGATGCCGATCAACTGGACGACAGGGCTGAAGTTCTGGTGTGGTTCACCAATGCACTGATCCCTGATAGTGATGGGGATGGTTTGTTTGATGGTACGGAGGTTAATCTGCATCACAGTAATCCATTGTTGATGGACAGCGATGCAGATGGTATGCCAGATGGCTACGAAGTCAGCAAGACCTTGAACCCTGTTTTAGATGATAGTGCTGCGGATGCGGATAGCGATGAACTGACCAACCTTGCTGAATATCTGCTGGGGACTAGTCCGGTCGATAATGACAGTGACGATGACGGCATGCCGGACGGTTACGAGGTATCTGTTTCGCACAATCCTTTAAGCGAGACGGATGCGGATCAAGATCCGGATGCCGATGGTCTCAGCAACCTGAATGAGTATCTGCATCATGCCGACCCTGTGAATGCGGATACCGATGCGGATACCTTGCTGGACGGTGCCGAAGTCTATACCTACGGCACAAACCCTGCGGATGCCGATACGGATAATGACGGGCTGTCTGATGGCTATGAAATTGACAGCAGTCTGACCAGCCCTCTGGCGGTGGATACAGATGGGGATGGTCTGTCGGATGGGGAAGAGGTGTTGACGCACCACACCAATCCGTTGGCGGTGGATTCAGATGGTGACACGCTGGGAGATGGCGAGGAGCTTGGCTTCCATCACACGAATCCGTTGTCTGCTGATAGCGACGGCGATGGCATGACCGATGATTACGAACTGGCCAATAACCTGAATCCAAACAGTGATGACCGCAATCTGGATCCGGATAGCGATGGCCTGAAAAATGGTGAGGAGTCTGCCTTGGGTACGAATCCGCACCTGGCGGATAGTGATGGCGATAGCCTGTCGGACGGACTGGAAGTGCGCACACTGCACACGAATCCGCTTGCAGTAGATAGTGATCGCGATACCTTGTCAGACAATTGGGAGCTGACACACGGGGAGAGTGCAACGCAGGCGCGCTACTCCGTACAGGTTGCCAGTGACGGCCATGTCTGTGCGTTGACGGACAGCGGTGTGCAGTGTTGGGGAAATAATGCAGCGGGTCAGGCCAGCGTACCGGCGCTTACCGCGCCCAGCCATGTGGTTGTTGGAGAGGCTTTCAGTTGTGCGCTGGATACCGGTGCATGGATTTGCTGGGGTGATGTCGACAGTGATGATCGTGCGACTGTGCCTGCAATTGTTGGCGAATTGCGCGAAGTCGCAGTGGGTGAGCGTCACGGCTGTCTGATAGATGGTGCCGGTTTGCGTTGTTGGGGTGAGGACGGTGAGGGGCAGGCTAGTGTGCCGGCGGGCATTATCAAGCCGCAGGGTTTGGCGACAGGTGCGCAACATAGCTGTGTGATAGATGGCAATGACGCTGTGTGCTGGGGCGACAATACTTTTGCGCAGCTGGATGCTCCTGCGCTGTCAAAACCCGTATTGCTTGCTGCGGGTGACAGGCACACTTGTGCATACGATCTGGATCTGGGCGTGGTGTGTTGGGGCGATAGTTCGCAAGACCAGGCCGGTATTGTTGGATTGACTGGTGTACAGTCGCTCGCTGCTTCAGCTGCAAATACCTGTGCTGTTCATGCAGGTCAGGTCAGCTGTTGGGGGAGCAATGAAAGTGCCCAGCTTGATGTGCCAATGCTGAACAATGCAGCGGCAGTTGATGTTTCGGCAGGCACGGTATGTGCGCTGGATGCGGCGGGTGTTCATTGCTGGGGTAATCATGCCGATGGTCAGGACGAGGTCATTGCTTGGTTTGACACTGATGGCGACGGCATGAGCAACGCCTATGAACTGCAATACGGGTTTGATCGTCTGGAGGCGTCGGATGCCTCGCCGGATGTGGATGGCGATGGTCTCTCCAATCTGCAGGAGTCAGTGCAGAATACCAATCCGCATAGTCTTGATTCGGATGCTGATGGTTTGCCGGATTTCTACGAGGCGAATCATGGCACCCAGCCTGCTGTGGCAGATGCGAGTGACGATCCTGATGGAGACAGTTTTACCAATGCACAGGAATATGCGGCGGGCACTGAACCTCTGGATGCGGATAGTGATGATGATGGTTTGCCCGACGGTTACGAAAATGAGTATGGCCAGAATCCGCTGTTGAATGATGCTGATGTCGATCAGGATGCGGATGGTTTGACAGGTCTTGAGGAGTTTGCGTTAGGCTCAAATCCGGTTGTGCCTGATACGGATGGTGATGGCATGCTCGATGGTTTTGAAGTTGCCAATGGTCTGGATCCTCTGGCGGATGATGCGATTGCAGACTCCGATAGTGACGGTTTCAGCAATTTGGGTGAGTTCCTCGCCGGCACGGATCCCAATAATGCGGATACTGATGGCGATGGCTTGTCGGATGGTTATGAGCATGACAATGCTTTGAATCCGTTACTGGATGATGCGGGCATTGACTCTGATGCGGACGGCTTGACAGCATTGCAGGAATTTACTGCGGGCACTCATGTGGCCGATGCGGATAGTGATGACGATGGTTTGAATGATGGTCAGGAAGTCGCTTCTCTGTTGACGAATCCGCTCGATCGCGATTCCGACCATGATTTGATACCGGACGGCTTTGAGTATTACCACAGCTTGAATCCGTTGGATGCGTCCGATGCGCTGGCAGATCAGGATGCTGACGGTATGAGTAATTTCGCGGAATACCGTTTGAATCTTGATCTTGCTAATCCGGCAGATGCGGTGGGGGATATTGATAACGACGGCTTCAGCAATGCACAAGAACTCAGTGCAGGTAGTGACCCTGTTGTTGCACAAACACATGTCTCTGCTGGTTGGTATCATACCTGCGTGCTGGATAATGCCGGAGTTAAGTGCTGGGGAGACAACAGTAAAGGACAGACAGCTGTTCCTGTATTGGATCTGCCGATTCAGGTGACGGCGGGTTTGTATCACAGCTGTGCGCTGGACAGCGCCGGCGTTCATTGCTGGGGAGATAACAGCAAGGCTCAAAGCGCTGTACCTGTGCTGGTGAATCCCGTGCAGGTCAGTGCTGGCGCTTACCACACCTGCGCAATCGATGACACGGGTGTGGTGTGCTGGGGAGATAACGCCAATGGACAGCTGACAGTGCCGGAACTGGAGTTACCGCGTGTGGTAGCAGCAGGCAACTTCCACACCTGCGCATTGGATGTCGCAGGTGTCAAATGCTGGGGTATGAATACGTATGGTCAGACGACAGTGCCTGCAGTGACGGGCGTGTTTATGTTGGATACTGGCTCCTACAACTCCTGCGCAATTAGTGCCGCCGGTGCCGCGTGCTGGGGTTACAACGCCTATGCTCAGTCAACGCCGTTGCCAACAGGTATTGTGCAGCCGCGCGAGATGGCAGGGGGCAACCATCACAGTTGTATGGTGGATGGCACGCAAGTGAAATGTTGGGGTCGTAACGATGCCGGACAGACCACCGTGCCGGCTATGGTCGGTGCGCGTTTTGTCGCAGCGGGTAACAAACACAGTTGTGCGCTGGATAACGACAACTTGCATTGTTGGGGTGGCAACACCAATGGTCAGAGCAATGTGCCGGGCAACCTGTGGTTTGATGCGGATCATGATGGCTTGCCGGATGGTTACGAAATTCAGTATGGCTTGAACCGCTTGCTTGCTAGTGATGCCGCTGGTGATCTTGATGGCGATGGCGCGACCAACTTGCAGGAATATCAATTCGGCCTGAATCCTGTTGTGGCTGATACTGATGCAGATAGTCTTCTGGATGGTGATGAGCTGGCGAGAGGAACCGATCCGCTTCTTGCAGACACTGACGGTGATACTTTGACTGACGGGGCGGAAGTGGCTGGGGGTACTGACCCGTTGCTGGCTGATACAGATGGTGATGGCGCAGATGATCTTGTGGACGTGTTCCCTCTGGATGCTGCGGAATGGGCCGATACGGATACCGATACCGTAGGTGATAACGCAGATAACTGCCCGGCGATTGCTAATCTTGATCAGTTAGACACCGATGCTGACGCGGAAGGTAATACGTGTGATCTGGATGATGACAGTGATGGTGTTGCAGATGTTGATGAGGTTGTACTGGGTACTGATCCGCTCTTGGCAGATACCGATGGCGACGGCATCAATGACGGCGCAGATGTGTTTCCTCTCGACAGTAGCGAGAGCGCCGATAGCGATGCTGATGGAATAGGCAATAACGCGGATTCAGATGACGATAATGATGGTGTGCTTGATGCACAGGATTCATTGCCGCTGGTTGCCTATCTGGATGGCTCGTTTGATGTTGATGGCAAGCAGACAACTGTGTTGCCAGGCGGCAATATCGAAATTAGAGCAATGGTGCAAGCGAGCAATGGCAAGTTGATCGGTGTTGGATACCAGACTTCAGCAAGCACAGGAAATGATGGGCTGGTAGTGCGTTATAACAGCGATGGAACTCTCGATGGCAGTTTTGCGGCGGGTGGCTATCAGCGTCTTGTATTCTCAGACGAGCATGATGTGCTGCTGGCAGCCGCGATGCAGGCGGATGACAAAATCGTCGCTGTAGGTCGGATTTGTAATTGGGTTGTCGCTGGTGCCTGTGCGGATTACAACAGTTTGATTGTGCGTTTTGACGTCAATGGCGTACTAGATGCGACATTCGGGGCCGGGGGAGTCGTATCCCTTGATACAGCCCCACAGGCGTATGACGAACTTTTGAATGACGTTGTTGTGCAGGCAGATGGGAAAATTGTTGCTGCTGGCGGCACTTGTACTGTCTGGGCAGGTACGAGTTGTGATGACTGGGATGGTTTGACGATTCGGCTGGATAGCAATGGCGCAATTGATCCCGCATTTGGCATTCGCATTGACTATGCACCTGGCGTTTACAATGAGTGGCTTGGTGTTGCACAGCAGCATGATGGAAAACTGGTTCTTTCTGGGCACAGTGGTTGGCATATAGGGATGGATTTCAATGCGTTGCTGGCCCGTATGAACCCGAATGGTGAATACGATCTGGCATTTGGTCTTGGCGGTAAGCAAATTGTTGTTAGTGGTGATAATGCTTCTGCTGGATCCATTATTGAGCAGGAGGATGGCAAGTTGGTTATCGCAGGATCGAGTTGTTTTATTGGGTCAGAGTGTCAGTTAATGGCAATGCGTTTTACACAGGATGGTGTTCTTGATGCTTCGTTTGCTCTCGGAGGTGTGTTGTTGGTTGATGGCTCGTCTTCAGATTCCGATTTTGAAACCGTGACCAAGGTTTTGCAGTTGCCTGATGGGAAGTTGCTGTTTGCCGGGTACTCGATATATGACACGTTGTTCACCCCTGATGGCGATAGACGCTTTGTGCTGATGCGTATTAATCAAGACGGTACACGTGATGCCGGTTTCAATGGTAATGGTTTGCTGACAACGACTTTTGCTGAAGGTGTCGCACAGGCATTTACTGCCTTGCGGCAACAGGATGGCAAGCTGGTGTTGGCTGGTGTTTTGCGCTCAGGGGCTTCGTCTGGAATAGCGCTAGCACGTTACGTGATAACTGCGGACAGTGACGGTGATGGTGTGCTGGATCAGGACGATGCTTTCCCATTCGATCCGTTGGAGACTCTCGATATGGATAGTGATGGGGTTGGCAACAATGCAGATCAGGATGATGACGGCGACGGTGTGCCTGATTATATAGACGGCAATCCGCTTGATCCTGCTGTAGGCGAAGTCCGCTTACCACTGCATTCACGATATATCGGTTCCTCAATTCGAGAGACTGGAGTTGGCTTATAAAATAAGGCTGGTTCTTGGGGAGGTAATTTGCTGTCTGGTTGGGGAGGGGTGGGTAAGGCTCGACAAATATGGTAATTTGCGCGCCTTTCCCGAAGACCCTTTCCGGAGCTTTTGATGGCCATTGAACGCCAACAGGTCGAGCAGCTGGCGCGTCTCGCCCGCATTGCCCTCGACGAATCCACACTTGCCCGCACCACCGCCAGCCTCGGCGATGTGTTGGCGCTGATTGACCAGTTGCAGGCCGTGGATACCGCCGGTATCGAGCCGATGGCGCATCCGCTGGATGCTGTGCAGCGCTTGCGCGACGATGTGGTCACGGAGCCGGATCAGCGCGACGCTCTGCAAGCCATTGCGCCAGCGGTACAGGACGGTCTGTTTCTTGTGCCCAAAGTGATCGAGTGAGGGCGCCGATATGACGATGCACGATCTCACCCTCGCTCAAACCGCACAGGCATTGGCGGACAAAGAATTCTCCAGCCGCGAAGTGACGCAGCATTATCTGGATCGCATTGCGCTTCTGGATAAACACTACAACGCTTTTATTACGGTCACAGCCGAGCAGGCGCTTGCCGAAGCGGATGCTGCTGATGCGCGTCGCGCCGCGGGCAATGCCGCGTTTCTCACCGGCGTACCGTTTGCGCACAAGGATATTTTCTGCACGCAAGGTGTGCGCACATCCTGCGGTTCGCGCATGCTTGACAATTTCATTTCGCCATATGACGCCACCGTGGTGGAAAAATATCGCGCGGCCGGCATGGTGATGTTGGGCAAAACCAATATGGATGAGTTCGCGATGGGCTCGTCCAATGAAACCAGTTTTTATGGTCCGGTGAAAAATCCGTGGGATGTGGGATGTGTGCCCGGCGGTTCTTCAGGTGGCAGTGCCGCGTGTGTCGCAGCGCGTCTGGCGCCCGGCGCCACAGCAACGGATACAGGCGGCTCCATTCGCCAGCCGGCGGCACTGTGTGGCATTACTGGTTTGAAGCCCACTTACGGGCGTGTGTCGCGCTGGGGCATGATTGCGTTTGCATCCAGTCTCGATCAGGCCGGCCCGATGGCGCGCACGGCAGAAGATGTCGCGTTGATGCTGGGTGCCATGGCCGGATTTGATCCGAAAGATTCCACCTGTCTTGATCGTGCAGTGCCGGATTACTGCGCCGATCTGAATCGTGATCTGTCAGGAATAAAAATTGGTGTGCCGCGTGAATATTTTGGCGATGGCCTCAACGCAGATACCGCTGCGCGTGTGCAAGCAGCATTGCGAGAGTATGAAAAACTCGGTGCGACACTTGTCGATATTTCCCTGCCGCACTCGGCGCTCGCTGTGCCAGCTTATTATGTGATTGCACCGGCCGAGTGTTCGGCAAACCTGTCGCGTTTTGACGGTGTACGTTACGGCCATCGCTGTGAAAATCCGCAAGACCTCAACGATCTTTACTGTCGTTCACGCGCGGAAGGTTTTGGTGAGGAAGTGAAGCGCCGCATTCTTGTCGGCGCTTACGCGCTCTCTGCCGGTTTTTACGACGCGTATTACCGCAAGGCGCAGCAGGTGCGCCGCTTGATACAGCAGGATTTTGTCGAGGCTTTCAAACAGGTGGACGTCATAATGGGCCCGACCTCGCCGTCACCGGCATTTGCCTTCGGTTCCAAGGGTAGTGACCCGGTGGCGATGTATCTTGAAGATATTTACACGATTGCCACCAACCTCGCCGGTTTGCCGGGCATGTCATTGCCTTGTGGTATGGTCGACAACAAACCAGTGGGTTTGCAGATTATCGGCAATTATTTTGATGAAGCGCGCATGCTCAATGTGGCGCATCGCTACCAGCAAGTGACTGACTGGCACCAGCAGTCAGCGCCTTCGATGGCTTAAGGAGACGCGCATGAGTTGGGAAACGGTTATCGGTCTCGAGATTCACGTCCAGCTGGCCACGAAAACCAAGATTTTTTCCGGAGCATCCACCGCATTCGGTGCGGAGCCGAACACGCAGGCCTGTGCCATTGATCTGGCATTGCCGGGTACACTGCCGGTGCTGAATACCGAAGCGGTGCGCATGGCCTTGTTGTTTGGCCTGGCGATTGATGCGCAAATTCCTCAGCGTTCCGTGTTCGAGCGCAAAAATTATTTTTACCCGGATCTGCCCAAAGGTTACCAGACCAGCCAGTTGGCTGAGCCGATTGTCGGGCCGGGTCATGTTGATGTGGATCTGGCCGATGGCAGCGTGAAACGGGTGCGCATTCATCACGCGCATCTGGAAGAAGACGCTGGCAAGTCGCTGCATGAAGATTTTGCCGGCATGAGTGGCATTGACCTGAATCGTGCCGGCACGCCCTTGATCGAAATCGTCACCGAACCGGATATGCGCAATGCCGAAGAAGCGGTGGCGTTTGCCAAGAAATTGCACGCGATCGTCACGACGCTGGGTATTTGTGATGGTGAGATGTCGCAGGGTTCGATGCGTTTCGACGTGAACATTTCCGTGCGCAAGAAAGGTGACGAAAAACTCGGTACGCGTACCGAGACCAAAAACCTCAATTCCTTCCGCTTCATGGAAGACGCGATCAAATATGAAGTGGAGCGCCAGATCGAATTGATCGAAGACGGCGGTCGCGTGACGCAGGAAACACGTCTCTATAATGGCGAAACGAAAACCGGCCGTTCCATGCGCAGCAAGGAAGAAGCGAACGATTACCGCTATTTCCCGTGCCCGGATCTGCTGCCGGTGGTGATTGCGCCGGAATATCTCGCACAGCTGCGTGCGAGCCTGCCGGAATTGCCGGATGCCAAGCAGAAGCGTTTTGTCGAGCAGTACGGCCTATCCAGTTATGATGCCAGCCAGTTGAGTGCGGATCGTGTTACCGCTGGATTTTATGAGCAGACCGTTGCTGCTTCCGGTGATGCCAAACTCGCGGCCAACTGGGTGATGGTGGAGTTGATGGCGGCGCTGAACCGCAGCAATCTCGCATTGCAGCATTCGCCGGTTTCCAGTGCGCAACTGGGCGGCATGATTGCCCGCATCAAGGACGGCACCATCTCGGGCAAGATTGCCAAGCAGGTGTTCGAGTTGATGTGGACCGAAGGCGGCAGTGCTGACGAGATCATCGAACAAAAAGGTTTGAAGCAGGTGTCGGATTCCGGTGCCATTGAAAAGATTGTCGATGACATCATTGCTGCCAATCCACAGCAGGTCGACAACTACCGTAATGCTGCTGAAGACAAGCGCCCGAAAATGCTGGGTTTCTTTGTCGGCCAGATCATGAAGGTCTCGCAAGGCAAGGCGAATCCGCAGCAAGTTAACGAAATTCTCTTGAAGAAACTGGAGTCTTGATCCATGACCGAGATGGAAAAACCTGCACAGCAGAAAAAAGACAAGAAGGCAGTTGAAGACGAGCAGCGCAGTGATGAGCAATTGCGTTTCTTTCTCAACGTACAACCGTCGGTTGGTGTGGATGCAGACTTTCATGCGCTGGAAATTGCCTACCGGAATATGAAGCCCGATGAGTTTGAACGTTTTGTCGGCTTTTTTCGTCAGCAAGGCCGTAATGTGCAGGCGCGCAATCCCGATGGACAGACGCTGGCGGAGATGTTGAAGCAACATCGTCACGGTGAAACTTATATCGCGGCGCTGTAAGTTTTTTCATCAGAATTAAAAAAAGGGGTCAGACCCGAAGGTCTGACCCCTTTTTTGTGTTGCATGAACAGAATCAGCGACGGCGCGTAAATACAATCGGCATGTCGTCGCTGGGTTTTGGCAGTGGGAATGACTGCATGTAAACGTCCGGTGTCTTGTGACGCGATTCGAAGTCGTAGCGCTTCATGAACTTGAACAGGAAGTTGCGATACTCCATCTGCGCGAAGTGCATGCCGATGCATTTGTGCGCGCCGCCGCCGAACGGATGGAACTGGAATGCATGCTTCTTGTGTTCGGCGCGTTCGGGAGAGAAGCGCTCCGGATCGAAAACGTGCGGGTTGGTCCAGTACTCTTCCATCCAGTGCGTGAAACGTGGCAGGGTGAATACCATGGTGTGTGCGGGCACGCGGTGGCCGGCCATGGTGCACTCGCGAATGGTGCGGCGTGGCACCGATGGCACAGAAGGGCGAATGCGTTGCACTTCGTTGAACACCATCTGCATGTAGGGCAGCTTGTCCTGGTCTTCCCACAGCAGACCGTCGAGATCGACAGAGTCGATTTCCTTCATCAATTTTTCTTTCACGTGCGGGTTGCGCGCGAGGTAGTAGATGGTGTGGGTGATGGCTGCTGTGGTGGTGTCGTGTGCGGCAAACATCAGGAAGATAGCTTGATCCGTGACTTCTTTGGCGCTAAAGAACTCACCGTTTTCGTCTTTTTCGCGGCTGAACAGGCTCAGCATGTCTTTGCCGTCGCCAGCGCGTTTCTGGGCGATCATGGGCGTAAAGAAATCCTGCAGGTTTTTCTTGCCGCGCATGCCGGTGTGATAGGTAAAGCCCGGAATATTCCACGGCACGATGTACATCAGCCCGGCGCAGGCGTCGACAAATGCCTGATTGAGGTGGCGAACGCGGTCGCCCTTGTATTGCGTCTCGCCTGCAAAAATTTCGGCGGCAACAATCAACAGCAAGTCTTTGATGTACATGAAGAAGGGGATGGTCTTGCCGGCATCGGCTTCCCATTCGTCCAGCGCGCGATCGTAAATGCGGTTGATTTCCTTGGTGTAGTGCTGCAGGGCATCATTTTTGAATGCACCTTGCACGATGCGGCGTTGATGCTTGTGGTGCTCGAAGTCTTCCATGATCAGACTGCCTTCGAAGAACTTCTGCACGCGATCAAGGAAGCCCATCTTCGAGGAGAAGTTGCGCTCTGTATCCAGCAGTACTTGCTGCGCCAGATCTGGACCCAGTGCCAGCACGCCGCGTACGCCAGTGGTGGCGATGCGTTGCAGCGGGCCGTATTTCTTGTAGCGCTCCTGCGCCCACAGCATGGGGTCTTTGATGTACTTGAAGGTATGGCCGAGGAAAGGCATACCGTAATCACCGGGGATATGGTCCAGGTCATTGCAGTTGGGCTGGTAAATATAGTCGCCGTAGGGGGAAATCGTTTTGGCCATGGGCTCACCTCCAGAAAATCAGGCGGCGATCATAGTCACAGATTGGAATGCTTCCCATTGGATATTCCTCTGGGGAGCAGGGATAAGGTAGGCTTGGATTAGGGGTCAGACCCATAGGGTCTGACCCCGTCAGCTGCTCCGTCAGCGGTTTTCTAACTACCGGCGCTTCAGCAGGATAGGCATGCTGTCACTGGGTTTCGGCAGCGGGAAGGTCTGCATGAACACATCCTGGTTCTTGTGGCGAGACTCGAAGTCATAGCGCTTGAGGAACTTGAACAGGAAGTTGCGGTACTCCATTTGCGCAAAGTGCATGCCGATGCACTTGTGGGCGCCGCCGCCAAACGGGAAGAACTGGAACGCGTGCTTCTTGTGTTCGTTGCGTTCGGGCGAGAAGCGCTCCGGATCGAACTTCTGCGGCTCGGTCCAGTACTCTTCCATCCAGTGGGTGAAGCGCGGCATGGTGAAAATCATGGTGTGTGCAGGCACGCGCTGGCCAGCCATTTCACATTCGCGGATGGTGCGACGCGGGATCAACGGTACGGAAGGGCGAATGCGCTGGGTTTCGTTGAACACCATCTGCATGTACGGCAGTTTGTCCTGGTCTTCCCACAGCAGGTTGTCGAGATCGATCGAATCGACCTCCTTCATCAGTTTTTCCTTCACGTCCGGGTTGCGGGCGAGATAGTAGATGGTGTGGGTAATGGCTGCGGTGGTGGTGTCGTGCGCCGCAAACATCAGGAAGATAGCCTGGTTGGTCACTTCCTCGGCAGTGAAGTATTCGCCGAATTCGTCCTTCTCGCGGCTGAAGAAGCTGAGCATGTCCTTGCCATCGCCCTTGCGCTTCTGGTCGATCATGGCGCCGAAGAACTGCTGCAGGAATTTCTTGCCCTGGATGCCCTTGTGGTAAGTGAAGCCGGGAATGTTCCAGGGCACCAGATACATCACGCCATTCACAGCATCGAGAAACGCCTGATTGAGCTGGCGCACGCGATCGCCTTTGTAATCCTTTTCGCCGGCAAAGATGTCGGCAGCCACGACCAGCAGCAGATCCTTGATGTACATGAAGAAGGGGATGGTCTTGCCGACGTCGGCTTCCCATTCGTCCAGCGCACGGTCATAGATGCGGTTGATCTCGCGCGTGTAGTGCTGCAGGGCATCGTTCTTGAAAGCGCCTTGCACAATGCGGCGCTGGTGTTTGTGGTGTTCGAAGTCTTCCATGATCAGGCTGCCTTCGAAGAAGGTCTGCAGGCGCAGGTGGAAGCCCATCTTGGAGGAGAAGTTGCGATCCATGTCCAGCATGACCTGCTGGGCTAGATCCGGGCCCAAGGCCAGCAGGCCGCGCGCGCCGGTGGTCTGCACTTTCTGCAGCAGGCCGTGTTTCTTGTAGCGCTCCTGTGCCCACGGCAGCGGGTCTTTGAGGTAGCTCAGCGTGTGGCCGAGGATGGGCAGGCCATAGTCGCCCGGAATGTGATCAAGATTGGTGGCGTTGGGTTGGTTGATGTAATCGCCGTAGGGAGAAATTGCCTTTGCCATTGTGATGCCTTAGCGGATTGAAAAGGATGGCAATGATGTTACGCCCTGGGTTTTGCCAGCCATATCCGCTATATCGATGAATCTGACAATTCCTTGATTACGATCAGGGCAGCTCGCCCAGATCGCGCAGTGTCTTGCGCATGAGGTCGAGTTCGATTTGCCGGGTCAGGTGGGTGAATTTCTCTGTCCACGGCTGGTAGCGTTGCTGGAAGGCTTGCAGATCAGGAGGGGCGGCGTCATCGTCATGTTTGAAAGCCACCGCGACCAGCGTCTGCGGGAAGTAGTCAGGCCCGTACCAGCCGACATGTGATCGTGCAAAGGGTTTGAGCAGTGAGCGGAAGGCATCCGGTGTGAAGCGCCAGAAATCATTCGGCGTTTCGTGAATGAAAAAATCCAGCACCGAACTCATCACCAGCAAGCCGCCGGGTTTCAGGATGCGATGCACTTCTTCGACGGCGCGGTGCGGGTATTCCACATGTTCGAGTGTGTCCATCAGAAAGACGGTGCCTGCAGTGTTGTCGGGCAGGTCGATATCGTGCAGGTTAAGTACCTTGTCGACGCCGGGGCCGGCGCGCATGTCGCAACCCACAAAAATTTTATCGTTGAACAGCGGGCGCAAATCGGTTTCCTGGCCGGAATTTTCAACTTGATAGGAGCCGAATTCGTAAACAGGTTCGTGTACAGGCAACGTGTCCATCACGATCCGGATGTATTTCCACAAGGGTTTGCGCATGATCAGGTAAGGGTCTTGTTATCAGGTTGGATGTGGAGATAGTCATCGACAATCTGCCACAGGTGCTTGCGGATGGCCGGGCTTTCATTGGCGAGATGATGGCGTGCTTCGGCAATGTAATGCAAGCGCGCCTGTGGCAGCTTGGCCATGATGTGCGGAATGTTGTAACGCCAGTCGACGGTATCGTCCTGCTGGCCTTGCACAATCAATGTCGGTAATTCGACAGCGGTTTGTGCTGCAAACCGTGCCAGCCAGTCTTTCATGGCCGTGACCCAGCTGACGCTGAGCAGTCGTGGCTGCAATGGATCGGTCTTGCGGCAGAAATGCAGGAATGCACGATCGCCGGAGTTGGCGCGAAACGCGCGCGGCAGAGTCTTGATCCAGCGGTGCAGCAGCGCGTAGGTCCAGCGACCGCTGCGCGCCCAGTGGTGTGGCCGCAACAGTGGCGCAAACAGGATCAGTTCCTGCAGCGGTGAATGAAATCCACTCATCAAAAAGTTCAGTAGTGCAGCGCAGCCTGTGCTCTGGCCGAAACCGAGTGTTACCGGTGGCAGGCATCGACCGGCTGCGTCGACCACATCGCAAATCGCGCGGCCGTATTCATCGAAACTGGCAATCTCGGCGCGTGAGCCGCTGGAAAGACCGTGTCCGGGCAAATCAAATCCGAGCACTGCATAGCCGCGTGCCACGAAATAACGGATGACATGTCCATAGAGGCCGAGATGGTCGTAATAACCGTGTGTGACCAGTACGGTGCGGTGAGCCTGCGCCGGCAGCCAGTACTGTACGGCGAGGCGATACGGGCCACTGCTCACCGTGCCGATGCGATGCATGGCCGGCACATCATCCAGGCTGTACAGCGTTTCATAAGCGTGCAGTTCCGCCGGCGTCTGGTCGAGCGCGGGATCAAAACACAGTGGCGTCAGTGCTGTCTTGAGCGGTAGAAAACTTTGCATGCTGCGAGTGTAGCAGCTTGCTCCTGCTGCTTCAGATAGCGCGGCACCTAATCCCGGCGTCTAGAAGTACATGGGAATCTGGTTGCCGGCATTGACACTGGCGGCAAAGAACCAGCATTCAATGGCGTAGCGGCGACCGGTGATATGCGGTGCCCACGCTGTGCGGTGCAGGTTCATGTGATCAAAGAACAGGGCATCGCCGGCCTTGAATGCCGGTCGCACCCATGGGGTGTCTTGATACTGTTTTTCCACATAGCCGGGGCCGACGGTCCAGTCGAAACGAGCGCCGTCAGTGCCGGTCTGCACAATGTGGTCAAAGTAGCGCGGCACGATATCAATGCCTGGGTTCACGGAATCGCCGCCGCAGTCAGACAGTGCAATCCACAAATTCATACTGCGCACATCCTTGCCCATGAACGCGCCATCCTGATGCCAGTCGGCTTCGCCGGCGATGGGGTCAACGCGGCGCAACACCCATTTTTTTACAGATACACAGGGTGCCTCGCCAAAATATCCGCCGAGCAGTGCGCGCAGTTGCAGTTCGCGGTACAGCTCCATGACATCGAACAGCCCGCGCGGCGAATCGGCGGCCCACACGCCACCGGTTTCAGCGATGAACTTGCGACCCACGCCGAGCTTGTAGTGTTCGTTGAGAAAGGCGGACGGGGCGTAGTAAGGGTCATCGGCTGCAACACAGCCGCCTGCCGCGCGCAGGTTGCGTTTTTCCACCGCCTCATCAATGTCGTGCACCAGGGTTGCAATGCGCTCAGCAGGCACGAAATTGCGCACGATCAGTCCGCCGTGATGGCGCACCGCGCCGCCGAGCATGGCTGCTGTCAGTTGTTGTGCGCTCGTTTCCGGAATGGCTTTCTCTTCGGGAAAGGGATCAATGAAAGCAGGTGGCCACGGCTGCGGATTGTGCGGCCATGCGCTGTGGTTGAAGGCCTGTACACGCAGGTCGATCAGACGCCTTTCCAGCACAGGGTCGGGCTGGTCGCGATTTTGCGCACTCAGCAGCTCAATGGCCTCCTGCCACTGGCCGGTGTCCGTCAGCGTTGCGATTTGTTGATGGATGTCTGTGGCATTCATGCCAAGCAGCATACCGCAAGCTTCCAGTTTGCGGTGCGTTGTCTGTTTGATGTGGGGCAAATGTCAGAGAATTTCCAGCAGCCGATCCAATTCGCTCAACTCGTCGGTCGCTGAGCACAGGAATACTTCCTCGCAGCCAGTGGCGGCAATTTCTGCCAGCGTGTCCTTGATGGCGAACTTGTCGAAATTCTTCATGCTGTTGGCCACAGGCTTGGCAATGCCGTCGCCCAGTACTTTCAGGTAGTCGTACACGTATTCCTTCATCTTGCGTTCGCCGTCATCCGCCAGGCAGTACCAGAAGCCGCCCACTTTCTGCGGAGCAGTAGTACGGCCTGCTTCCTGCCAGGCTTTTTCCGCCATATTGAAGAAACCTGCGGTTTCGGCAGCGGAGCCGCCCATGGAAAAGGAATACACACCGTCTGCCCAATGCGCTGCGCGTGCCGTGGCTTTGGGGCCCATGACGCCGGCGAGTATCGGCGGGCCGCCGGCTTGTACCGGTGTCGGGCCAACAGGATCGGCGCCTTCGAATGGCGCGTTGCCGGCCCAGATGTTTTTCATGATCGCGATCTGCTCATCCTGACGCTCGTGGCGTTTGCCGAAGTCGGCGCCGACGGCTTTGTAATCCACTTCGCGTCCGCCTACGCCGACGGTGACAGTGACGCGCCCGTTGGAGAGTAAATCAAGCGTGGCAATTTCTTTCGCGGCCCACACGGCCGAGTGCATCGGCAATACATAAAGGGATGGCACAATGCGCACGCGTTCAGTGACGGCTGCGGCAAAGGCGAGGGTGTTGCGCATTTCCAGCGTGTAACCGGTGATGCGTTCGCCGCAGGACAGGCTGTGGAATGGGCCCTGCTCGATGCGTGCACACCAGTCGAGAATCGTCTGGCGCGTGATGGTTTTTTTCATGTAGGGCAGACAGATACTGATCTTCATGCGCGACCTCGTTGTGTTTGTTTGATGTTATGGCGTGAAAGTGATTGTCTGCGCATTGCGCGCGCCGGCCTATGGCGACTAGCACGGGTAGGCAAGTGCGGGTGAGTCTGCTACAGGTGCAGTGTTCAGTCGAGTTTTTCCAGATATTCCTGCCCGCCGAGACGGCGCATGTTCGATAGTATCCATTGCTGGCGTCCGCGTATGTAAGCGCTGGGTTTGTCTACCTGATAGACATGCGGGTTGGGCAGGACAGCGGCAAGCAGTGCCGCTTCGGGTGCGCGCAATTGCGCGGCGGGTTTGTGGAAGAAATACTGGGCTGCTGCATCGACACCGTAAATGCCGTCTCCAAATTCGACAATGTTCAGGTAGATTTCAAGAATGCGTTGCTTGGGCCACAGGCATTCAATCAACACGGTGAAATAGGCTTCCAGTCCTTTGCGCAACCAGCTGCGACCATCCCACAAAAACAGGTTTTTCGCAGTTTGTTGTGAGATGGTTGAGGCGCCGCGCATTCTGCCGTGTTTTTTTTGCGCCTGTTTCTGGTTGTACTGTATGGCTTTTTCAATTGCCTGCCAGTCAAATCCCGAGTGAGCTGCAAACAACTGGTCTTCCGCCGCAACGACGGCAACACCCATCACCGGAGCGATCTTCTCCAGCGGTACCCAATGGTAGTGACGGTGGTAATCGCCATCAAAAAACAGTGATGCCATCCGCCGCTCGATCATGAGCCCGGAAGTCAGTGGGGGGATTACTCGCAGCATCAATACCAGCAGTGCGCTGCCGACAACGAAAAAGACTACGAAACGCAGCAGGCTGCGAGTCAGTTTAGGCATGTTCAGCGTTTGCCGACCATGCGCAGGTTGGAAGGCGTGAAGTAGCCTTCCGGCCAGCCTTCGCTCGCCACGCGCGGCGGGCCGGACATTTCATTGACCAGGTTGTTGGCCTGATAGGCTTTCTGGCGCAGGTCGTGATAGATCTCCACACGCGGCCCCATGCCGGGCATGTCGTACAGGTTGACGAAGCTGCGCATATTGGTGCGGAACAGCTTGCCCTGGCGGTCGTAATTGTCGGCGAGCAATCCGGCCCAGCTGTCTTCATCGAGAAACAAACGGCGCTTGCCGTAGATATGCATATCACCCGGTTTCAGTTCGCCGACCACCACCCAGCAGCGGTGCAGTTCATAGCGCATGGCATCCGGATTCAGGTGGTGCGGCGTCAACAACTGCGCGTATTTCATGGTGGGATCATCCAGCGCATTGTTGTTGTAGGGTACATAAATCTCGCGCATCGGCTCCATTTTCCAGGTGAAGCGATTGGTGGCGCCGATGAACATCAATGCGTCATCCACCGTGCGCAAGCCGCCGGGGCCGTCGGGGAAATCGTAGGCGATAGTCGGGGCGCGTCGTACACGACGCGTACCGGGCAGATATTGCCAGGCATTGCGCGGCGACTGCGTGAGGTCTGCGTACTCGTGCACCAGCACAACCTTGCCTTTTTCACGGGCGGGTGCGGTCAACAGAATCATCACCTGTGCAGTCATGCCGGAAAATTTGTCGCGGGAAACTTTTTCATCAAACGGCTCGAAGTAGCGATCTTCCTGTCGCGCCCACAGTTGTGTTTCACCATTGGTATAGACAGTGGCAATGTTGATCTCGCCGAAAGACGCCGCCATGTTCGGGGAAAACTGGCTGTTCCAGATTAGCTCCTGCCCATTGGCCGGAAATGGAAACGGCGTGGAAGCGAAGCTGCCGGTAACGCCATTGCCATTGGCCACCAGCTGGGCAGACAAGGCGTTGAGTTTTACATTCTCGTGGATGAAATCGCTGTAGCGGGTGTCGCGTTTGCTCGGATAGACCGGCATGCGGAAGCTGTCGGGATAGGTTTCGAACAGGGCGACCTGGCCTTCCGTCAGGTGATCGAGGTGTTGCTGGTAGTTTTGCGCGGTAATGACAAAGAGCGGCTTTTCGTCGGCATAGGCCGATGGATAAAAGCTGCCGGTGCCCTTGTAGTGCACATGCGCAGGCGCGCCGAGAATCTTGCCTGTGTAAGGCGGAATGCTGCCGTCGGCATTGCCCTTGGGGTTGGCGCCCATCGGCGTCAGTTCACGGCCCAGTTTCGCGGCATTTTCCGGGGTGGTGGCCGACAGCGCAGATCCGGCCAGCAACAGGGCACATGCGCCTGTACGCCACCAATGCCTGTGCCACTTCATCGACTGCTCCTTCCGATTTCGCCTTCGTTTCAAGTATGAACGTTTTTGCTGTTATGCCAAGTGCGTATTACAAAAGACGCGAGAGATCAGGGATTGCTCAGCTCTTGCAGCTCACGTTGCAGGGCAGGATCGCCGCCGGCCACAGAAAGCCCGCGCAGCGCCATCTGGCGGGAGCGACTGATATCGCCTTGCTCGCGGTAGATACGCGCCAGCTCCAGATAGCTGTAGCCCTGTCGCGGTTCCAGTGTTTGTGCGCGTTCGGCCAGGGTCTGGGCGCGGGCATAGTTGCCTGCTGCGCGCGCCTGTGCGGCTTGTTGCAGCAGGCTGGCGGCGCCGCTGTTGCTGGAGGTGCGCGGTTGCGAGCCGGTGTCGTCAGGGTAGTGTGCAGAGGGTCTTTGTGCGGAAGCTGGGGCCGGGCGGTGCATTTCCTGAATCGGTACGGGCCTGCGCTGGCTGCTGGCGCTGACCTGGCCGGATTGGGTGCTGACTGCACAGCCGCTGGTGAGCAGCAGACTGGAGACGAGCACGCCGGGGATCCATGCAGCACGCAGGTTTGGGATCTGTATTTTCTGCAAGAACACGTTTATCTCCCGAAAATATTGTTGAGCCACGAACTGCTGCGCCCGCCACAGGGCACGTAGTCCGGCTGCACGCCGCGCCGGTCGATGGGCATGCGGCGGCTGCCGGTGCAGCCTTCATCTGTGCGGTTGCCACTGCTGCGGTCTATCCACTGCCAGTCGATATTCTGGTGAGTGGGTGATTCCAGCGATTGGTTGGGTAGCGCCAGCATCAGATTGCTCCAGATCGGCAGGGCGCCGAGTGCACCGGTCAGTGGCGTCTTGCCATTGTCATCCCGCCCCACCCACACCACGGCATTGTAGTTGGCGGAAAAGCCGGCAAACCAGCTGTCGCGCATGTCGTCGGTGGTGCCGGTCTTGCCGGCCAGGCGCAGGCCGAAGGGGAAGCGGTCATAAGCGACTTTGGCCGTGCCTTCGCGCAATACTGCCTCCATGGCGTAGCGAATGATCTGGATCTGGGCAGGGTCAAACTGCTGTTGCATTTCCAGCCCGTAGCGCTTGATGGGTTTGCCGTCAGCTGTGTAGACGTCGTGGATGGCGCGCAGTGGCAGCGCAAAGCCGTCGGCAGGGATGATCTGGTACAAGCCGGCGACTTCCAGCGGCGAGATGCCGCCGGCACCGAGCAGTTGCGACGGCACTTCGTCCAGCGGTGCCTGTACGCCGGCGCGGCGCAAGACGTCGATCAATTTGCGCACACCCACTTGCAATCCGATGCGTGCGGTGGGCTGGTTGTAGGAGTGGGCCAGCACATCGTAAATGGCCACTTTGCCGTGGTGTTTGTGATCGTAATTTTGTGGCTGCCAGTAGCTGCCGTCTGCGTTGCGCCACTTGACCGGGTCGTCGTCCACCATGGTCGCCAGCGAATAGCGACCGGTTTCGATGGCCGACAGAAACACAAACGGCTTCAGCAGCGAGCCGACCGGCCGCCGGGCATCGACAGCGCGGTTGTAGCCGGGGAATTTTGGATTGCGGTCGCCGACCATGGCCAGGATTTCGCCATTGCCGGGATTGCTGACCACCACGGCACCTTGCAGGCTGCCATCGGCTACGGATTTGTAGGTTTTTTCCAGTTTGGCAATGCCATTCTGCAGCGACTGTTCGGCCAGCCACTGCACTTGCGGATCGATGGTGGTGAATACCTGCAGGCCTTCCGAGAGCAGATCCTCGTCGCGGTAATCGCTTTTCAGTTGGCGATGTACCAGATCGAGAAAGGCCGGATAGACGCCGGGCCGGCTGCTGCCGTTGTCGCCCACGGCCAGCGGTTGCGCGTGGGCCCAGTCGTATTCCGCACGGCTGATGATGCCCTGGTCGAGCATGACTTCCAGTACCACGCGACGGCGCTCGGTGGCGCGCTCGGGGTGGCGCCACGGATCATAGTAGGAGGGGCCTTTGACCATGCCCGCCAGCAGGGCCATCTGGTGCAGTTTCAGCTCTGCCAATGGTTGACGGAAAAAGTACTGGCTGGCCAGCCCGAAACCGTGGATGGCGCGGCTGCCTTCCTGGCCCAGATAGACTTCGTTGAGATAGGTTTCGAGGATTTCGCGCTTGCTGTAGTGCAGTTCCAGCAGCACCGACATCCACACTTCCAGCACCTTGCGCGACAGGGTGCGTTCCGAAGACAGATAGAAGTTCTTTACCAGTTGCTGGGTAATGGTGCTGCCGCCTTGCACCAGCCCGCCGGCGACAATGTTGGTCCACATGGCGCGGGCGATACCGCGAATGGACAATCCGTGGTGATCCATGAAGTAGCGATCTTCGACGGCGACGAGACCTGCGAGCAGCACCGGTGGCGTATCGTCCAGCTTGATCAGCAGGCGATCCTCGTGGCGGCCGGGATAGAGACTGCCGATCTGCAGCGGTTCCAGCCGTACCAGTGTGACTTCCTTGTTCTGCGCATCACTGACATGCGTGATGCCCTTGCCATCAAAATCGAGCCTGAGCCATTGCGAGGGTTCGGGTTGGTCGGCAAAGTTGAAGCCGCGTGTCTTCAATTCGACGCTGCTGCCAACCTGGTGATATTGACCGGGTTTGGCGATGGCCTCGGCCTGCTGGTAGCCGAGTACACGCAGGGCATCGGTGAGGCCTTTGGCAGAGAACGGCTGGCCGGGATACAGCTCCAGCGGGCGCGCATAAACCTTGGCGGGAATGGCCCACTTGCGTCCCTCGAATTTCTCCCGCACCAGCGAATCCACATAGATGGAGCCGAGCAGAATGGCAGGGATGATGACCAGCAGGCACTTGAGGGCGAATATCAGCAGCGCGCGCCACCAGCGTGGGCCTGTGGTACGTGGGCGTCGGGATGAGGAGCGGGGGCGTTTCGGCATCGCGCCAGTGTACGCAGGGCTTGGTTGCAGGCAAGGGGTTTGTGACAGGCAGGGCTTTTGTCATGGATAATGCGCGCACTTTTTTCCAGGCAACAGGGCAAAGGCATGACTTATCACATCTACGGCATAGGCGCGGCATTGGTAGACACCGAAATTGATGTCAGCGACGCCGATCTGGCACAGCTGGGCATCGACAAGGGCGTGATGACGCTGGTGGATGCTGCGCGCCAGCAGGAGTTGATCCAGTATCTGTCTACTCATATCACGCATGCCAAACGCGCCAGCGGCGGCAGCGCGGCCAACTCCATCATCGCTGCCAGCTACTTTGGCGCAAAAGCGTTTTATTCCTGCAAGGTGGCAGCGGATGACAACGGCGATTTCTATTTGCGCGACATGGTCAATGCCGGCGTGGCCTGCAATAAGAATGACCGCGGCAACGATGGTGAGACGGGGAAATGTCTGGTGCTGATCACGCCGGATGCAGAGCGTACGATGCTCACACATCTCGGCATCAGTGAAACCTTGTGCCGAAACATGCTCGATCACGATGCGATAGCGCGCTCGCAATTCGCCTACATTGAAGGTTATCTGGTGACATCACCCACTGGTCGTGCGGCGGCCATTGAGTTGCGTGAAACGGCAGAGAAACACGGTGTGAAAACCGCGCTGTCACTGTCGGATCCGGGTATGGTCGAATTTTTTGGCGACGGCCTGCGTGAAATGCTGGGCAGTGGTGTGGATTTGCTGTTCTGCAATGAACACGAAGCGCAGGGCTTTACCGCAACTCATGATACGCACTCTGCAGCGGCGGCACTGAAACAGTATGCCAAAACTTTTGCTATCACCTGTGGCTCTCGTGGTGCGTTGGTGTTTGATGGCGCAGAACTGCACGAGATTGCACCGCATGCCGTGAAGGCCGTGGATACCAATGGCGCGGGGGATATGTTTGCCGGTGCGTTCCTGTACGCGATCACGCATGGCTATTCGTATCGCGATGCCGGCTGCCTTGCCAGTCGCGCTTCAGCTGAGGTCGTCAAAAATTACGGGCCCCGCTTGCCCGCGGCGCATCACGCGGTGCTTCGTGCCGAAGTGTTGGGTTGAGGTGATCTGTAGGGGCGCGTTGCACGCGCCCTGATTTGTTGCGCTAATTATTGCAGCGCTAATTCAGGCGACGACCTTCGTAAGGATTGAGTCGCGTTTTGTACCAGCGCTGGCCAGCGGCGATGTCGACCATCAGCGTATCAAGATCGATTTTTTGCAAATCCTCGAAGCGACATTCCATGATCAGGATGTCAGGATTGCGGAAGCGCGGCCTGTGGTGGCACGCGTTTAGCAATGGCACGGTTCTGCCACTCAGTTCGTAAGCTTGCAATGAGAGTACCAGAAAAAAATTGAGCGGCTTTTGCCAGTGAAAGTGCGCAACCAGGTCTTTCTGTATTCCGGCACGGGCGTGAAAATGTTCCAGTGCCGTCGGGTACGTGTTGCGGTCAACGCCATTGCGTGAAAAGTAGTCGATTTCTTCCAGCTGCACGCTGTCTTCTATCAGGTTGAGGCAATCTTCAAAATTCTGTGACTGCGGCAGCAGGTACTCGAGATGACGCGGATAACTGCCGTAACCACAGCCTGCCAGCGGCCATTTGAATGTTTGCGAGAGCAGGTAATCACGGGCTTCCAGCATCGCTTCCACATGTGCGTATTTGTCATCGTTCCGAAACGACAGCAGTTGCCGTGTCGCCGGCTTCAGCAAGGCGATTGCGCAAATGCCGGCAATCACCAGGCAGGCACTGCGGGTTGGTGTTGCGGGTCGGGGTGTGGATGTCACTGTTAACACCAAGGCAAACAGGCCGAATTGCACGGGAAAATAGGTGTGGCCCGGTGTCATGGCCATGGCGATGCCGGCAAACCAGGCGATGTAAAGCAGTGATGCAAGACAGAAACAGGATGCCGCGCGGCCCGCAGGTGTGTGTTGCCGCCATTGTTGTACGCCTGCGGCAATTAACAACAGCATGAAAAGATAGGCGGCAATATGCCGTTCATCTGCCGGTGCATTCAGCCAGCGGTTGTAGAACTGATAATCTTTGAGCGCTTCTTCGATGAAATACAGATTTTTTTGAGCGTTGCGCAGCAAGTACTCCCAGCGATCGGTGCTGGAAAGCCACTGTGCAATGCCAGAGCCGTGATGCAGGAAAAATGCTTCTCGATAGCGTTGCCAGGCATCGCGATAATCCGTGGAGTAGGTGGAAAGTGTTTGCTGCTGATAGTAGAGCCATCCACCGAAAAAGACCGCTGCGGGCAGTAATAGCAACAGCGCAAGTGATGCTTTTTTGATTGCTCTCTGCCCTCGTGTTTCCGAAAAGAAAAACAGCAGGGACAGCAGCATGAATGCAGGCAATATCAGCAACTTTGTCAACAAACCGAAGCCGAGAAGTATACTCATGCTGCAGGCGCGTGCGCTTGTACTTTGCTGTGGATTGAATGCCTGCAGCGTTGCCAGAAAGAACAGCAGGCATGCCGTGTAATAGCCGATCAGTGAGCTGGCATCCTCGCCTTTCCCGATTATGCACAAGGCGATAAACAGCAGTGCATTCACGCGTGGATGTGGCCAGTACTGACGTATTTGTCGCAGGCACAGGATGATTAATGACAGATTGATTAGCGTGCCGGTGATGCCGGCAACCCAGTAGGCATTGCCGAACCATTTGATCAGCAAGGCTGCGGGTAGCAGCAGCGCAGGGCCTGCGGTCAGATCCGGATTGAATGGAATTTTTTCGCTGTAGCTGGTGGCCCAGCCGTAAGCATTGAGCCAGTTCTTGGGTACGGACAAAAACATCGCATCGTCCGAAGACGGCAAGGTCTGTAGCGAATGCAGCCAGTGTGCGATGGCGAACCAGGCAAGCAGGATCAGGCTTGCTGTGGGTAGCAGGTGCCGACGTTGCAGGGCTCTCTGTAAGCCATCAGCCACGCGGGAGTTCCGTGATGCGCTCGTAGCGGCCATCCTGCTGCAGGCGTCGCAAGCCCTGGTTGAAGTTTTTCATGAACGTGCTGGCGTCGGCCCGCTGTTTGTTGACGAGTAAATAAGCAGAGGGAAAAGGTATTGTTTGCATGCTGGCCACCAGTTGTTTCTGTTGGCTGGCCGTTAGTGCCATTAACGTGTTGCGGCCGGTGCTGTAAGGCGTCAGGAATGCATCGGCTTTTTTATCCAACAGTAGTTGCATGGCTTCGCGTTCGTTGCGTGCCGGTACTGCTGTGACGAGATGTTTGCTCAGGGCGGTATAGGTTCTGCTGTCGTACACATACTCCGGCACCCAGGCCAGGCGTAGATTTTTCTGTAGCGGCAGTCCACCCTGTAGCGGTTTGTCGGCGCGCGAGTACAGGATTGCCTGCAGTTTCAGCAGGGGCGTACTGGCCACGAAATCATCCATGCGCAAATCATCGCTGACCCAGATGATCGCGGCGTCTACCTCCTGATTGGCCAGCATGTCCAACGCCTTGCTCCAGTGCATGAAGCGCAGGTGTGTCTGCGTGCCGTCGCGGCCAATGACTTCGTTGACCAGTCTCGGCGCAATGCCCAGATAGGACAGGTTGGCGCCGGCGTACGGTGCCCAGTTGTGCACGGCAATTTCCAGACGCGGCTTGTCCTTGGTGCTTTCGTCAATGGTGACGGACTTCGCGGGTTTGTTGCGCTTCAGCGGCGGTTCCAGCGGTAGCGACTGTGCCATCACCCACAGCGGCATCAGCAACAGCAGTAGTGCAGCCAGGTATTTGGCTGGCGAAAGCGGATGTTGGTGTGTGCTTGAAATGGTGGCGACAGACCCCATTGTTCTCTCCCGTACAGGGCCTGCATGTGCGGGCCTTAGATTGGCCGAGAGTTTACCTGTAATTGTTGGAGTCCAGTACCCGTATGAGCGCCGAAACCCTTTCCTTCCAGACAGAAGCCAAGCAGCTGCTGCAGCTGATGATTCACTCCTTGTACAGCAATCGCGAGATATTCCTGCGCGAGCTGGTATCCAACGCTTCGGATGCCTGCGACAAGTTGCGCTTTGAGGCCTTGGCAGACAACTCTCTGTACGAGAGCGATGGTGAATTGCGTGTGCGTGTCAGTGGCGATGAAACGACACACACCATTACCATTGAAGACAATGGTATCGGCATGAGTCGTGAGGAAGCGGTTGCACATCTGGGCACAATCGCCCGTTCAGGTACGGCGGAATTTCTCAAGAATCTTTCCGGTGACCAGAAAAAAGACAGTCACCTGATCGGCCAGTTCGGCGTGGGTTTCTATTCGGCCTTTATTGTTGCCGACAAAGTGGAAGTCTTTACCCGTCGTGCCGGTCTGTCTGCTGGCAGTGGCGTGCATTGGGTTTCCACCGGCGAAGCCGATTTTTCTGTGGCCGATATTGAAAAAGCCGAGCGCGGTACCCGCATCGTCTTGCACTTGAAAGAGGATGCGAAGGAATTTGTCAGTGACTGGCAGCTGCGTTCCATTATCAAGAAATATTCCGACCATATCGCCGTTCCTGTCCAGATGCGTGCCTATGTGCCGCCGGCTGCAGAAGGCGAAGAACAGAAAGTAGGTGATTGGGAAGCTGTGAACAGTGCCACTGCACTGTGGACGCGTAGCAAGAACGACATTACGGATGAGGAATACAAATCCTTCTACAACCATGTTTCACACGATTACAACGAGCCATTGAGCTGGAGTCACAATCGCGTGGAAGGCAAGCTGGAATACACCAGCTTGCTCTACATCCCCGCCGAAGCGCCGTTTGATCTCTACCAGCGCGATGCTGCTCGCGGCTTGAAGCTGTATGTGCAGCGCACCTTCATCATGGACGATGCCGAGCAGTTTCTGCCTTTGTACCTGCGTTTTGTCAAAGGCGTCATTGACTCCAATGATTTGTCACTCAATGTCTCGCGTGAAATCTTGCAGCAGGACAGCGTCGTGGACAGCATGAAAACTGCGCTTACCAAGCGTGTGCTGGATATGCTGGAAAAACTGGCAGAAGACAAGGAGAAATACGCAAGCTTCTGGAAAGCGTTCGGCAGCGTATTGAAAGAAGGTGTGGCAGAAGATTTTGCCAATCGTGAGCGCATCGGCAAGTTAATGCGTTTCGCTACGACTACTTCTGGTCGCGAGCAGGATCAGTCGCTGGACGATTACATCGCGCGCATGAAGGAGGGGCAGACACAGATTTATTACATCGCGGCAGACCAGTACGAAACCGCGCGCAACAGTCCGCATCTGGAAATCTTCCGCGCCAACGACATTGAAGTGCTGTTGCTGCACGATCGTCTCGACGAGTGGATGATGAACTATTTCCGCGAGTACGCCGGCAAATCCTTTGCCGATGTCGCGCGCGGGGATCTGGATGTCTCGCATCTGTTGAAAGACAAACCGGCAGAAGAGAAAACGGAAGAGAAAGCCGCGACGGATGATGCCTTGGTCGAGCGTTTGAAAACGCTGCTGGTTGAACAGGTGGAAACGGTGCGTTACTCCACGCGTCTGGTGGATTCGCCTGCTTGTCTGGTGGTGGGTCAGGCGGACATGGGTTTCCAGATGCGCCGCATCATGGAGGCTGCCGGACAGGCCATGCCGCAGAGCAAGCCGATTCTGGAACTGAATGCGAAGCATGCGTTGGTGAGCCGACTGGGCGACACCGAAGATGAGCGTGTGTTCGAGGATCTCGCGCATGTACTGCTGGACGAAGCGCGCCTGTCTGCCGGGCAGCCGTTGGACAATCCGGCCGGTTTCGTGGCTCGGGTGAATCGCCTGTTGCTCTGAAGCGTTTTCTGCACAAGAGGGCTACCCATAGTCGGGTTGGCCCTCTATCATCGCCAGCCTGTTTTTTGTTCACACTTTGTTTATCAGGATTGCTGTCATGGGACATATCGCCGTTTACAACGCCACTGCCAAACTGTCAGCCGAGCAGGCCTGGGAGAAGTTGAAAGATCTGTCGCTGGCCAACAACTATGTGCCGGGTATCACCAAGTGTGTGATTACCACGGACAAGAAAGAGGGGGTAGGTGCCAGTCGTCGCGTTTCCGGCCCGCAGCAGGCGCTGGATGAAACCGTGATCGAGTGGAACGAGGGGCGGGGGTTTGTCATTCGCCTGCATAACGGCGACAAGCCTGCCAAGCCGTTTGGCGACGCCAGTTTTACCTATCGCATCGACAAGATTGACAACAAGACCTGCAAACTCACCTGCACCATGACCTATGAAATGGGCCTGGGTTTTCTCGGTGGCGTCCTGCACAGCCTGTTTCTCGGCAACCTGATCCGCAACAACATCCGCGATGTTACCTTGTCCATGGCCTACTTCTATGAGACAGGCAAGCGCCCATCGAAAGATGATCTGGTGCGCCTGCGCGCCGAAGACAAGAAAAACGCCAAGCCTTTTCCGTGAGCGAGCCAACGTCCTCCGCTCCTCGAACTCCCGTGCAACTGGTCACCGTGGACGAGAACCACGACGGCCAGCGTATCGACAACTTCCTGCTCGGCCAGCTCAAGGGTGTACCGCGCGCCTTGGTGTATCGCATTCTGCGCAAGGGCGAGGTGCGGGTGAACAAGGGGCGGGCGAAGCCTGAGCAGAAGCTGAATGTGGGCGATGTGGTGCGTATCCCGCCGTTGCACTTGCCGGAAGCGGATGCTCCCGCCAAGGCCGGCAGCAATCTGCTGGCCGAACTGGAGTCGCGTATCTTGTACGAAGACAAGCAGCTTATCGCTATCAATAAGCCGGCGGGTTTGGCGGTGCACGGTGGCAGTGGCATACGTTTGGGCTTGATTGAGGCGCTGCGGCAACTGCGCCCACAGGAAAAAATGCTGGAGTTGGTACACCGATTGGATCGCGATACCTCCGGCTGCATGTTGATCGCCAAAAAGCGTTCGACCTTGACGGCATTGCATGATGATCTGCGTGAAGGTCGCGTCGACAAACGCTATCTGGCCCTGGTCCATGGACGCTGGCCGGCGCGCATCAAGGATGTGAAAGCGCCGCTGCTGAAAAATGAAGTGGCCAGCATCGTGCGCGTCAGTGATGCCGGCAAATCTGCGCACACCGGCTTCACGATCAGGCAGCAATTCGATGATTACACCTTGCTGGAGGCGAAGCCCTACACGGGTCGCACGCACCAGATTCGCGTGCATGCGAAGCACGCCGGGCATTCACTGGTCGGCGATGATAAATACAGCGATCCCGAAAAAAATGCCGTTGCCGAAAAACGCGGCTTCAAACGCCTGTGCCTGCACGCGGCGTCACTGACATTTACCTTGCCCGCCACCGGAGAAAAAATGCGCGTGGAAGCGCCGTTGCCGGAGGATATTGCCCTGCCATTAATGAAAATGGATACAGAGTGAGTTTTACGGAAACTTCTGCAGCTGCACGATATTCAGTTGCCGTTATCGGTGCCGGCCCTGCGGGTCTGATGGCGGCCGAGGTGCTGTCGCAGGCAGGTGTGCAGGTCGATATCTACGATGCCATGCGTTCTCCCGGTCGCAAGTTCCTGCTCGCGGGTATCGGCGGCATGAACATTACCCACGCGGAAGATTTTGCAAGTTTTGTTACACGTTACGGTGCGCGCGCTGCTGAATTCGAGCCTTTGTTGCAGGGCTTTGGTGCGCAACAGTTGCGCAGCTGGATACACGAGCTCGGTGTGGAGACCTTTGTCGGTACATCCGGGCGCGTGTTTCCGCGCGAGATGAAAGCCGCGCCGCTGCTGCGCAAGTGGTTGCATCGGCTGCGCGGCAGCGGTGTGAAACTGCACATGCGTCACCGCTGGCTGGGTTGGCAGAACGATAATCTGTTATTGGCAACGCCGGATGGCGAAAAAAACGTGAAGGCGGATGCTGTCGTGTTGGCGCTGGGCGGTGCCAGCTGGCCGGTGCTGGGATCGGATGGTGCCTGGTTTTCCCTGTTGCAGCAGAAAAATATCGCGTTGGCGACTTTGCAACCCGGCAATTGCGGTTTTGAAGTGGAGACCTTGCACGGCAATGGCTGGAGTGAGTTTTTTGCGCAGAAATTTGCCGGTCAGCCGCTCAAGTCGGTTGCAGTGGCAGGCAGGGTTGGTGAATGCGTCATTACAGCGAGCGGTATTGAAGGTGGATGGGTCTACGCCTTGTCTGCAGCGCTGCGCGAAAGTATCAATGCGCAGGGTTCGGCAAGCTTGCTGCTGGATCTGGTGCCGGATCGCAGTGAGTCTGCGCTGAAAAATGCCTTGGAGCGTCCGCGCTGCAAGCGTTCACTTGGCGAACATCTGCGCAAGACCTGTGGCATTGACGGTGTCAAGGCAGCGTTGTTGCGCGAATATTTTTCTGCCGATGTATTTGCCGATGCGGGCAAGCTGGCTGCAGCCATCAAAGCGGTGCCATTGCGTTTGATTGGTCCGCGACCGTTGGCAGAAGCCATCAGCACGGCGGGCGGTGTCTGTTTTGATGCACTGGATGACAACCTGATGTTGCAAAAACTGCCGGGTGTATTTTGTGCCGGCGAGATGCTGGATTGGGAAGCGCCGACGGGCGGCTATCTGCTGACAGGTTGCTTTTCCACAGGTCGCGCAGTGGGGCAGGGCGTGTTGCGCTGGTTGCAGGTGCAATCCCCATGAAGGAATCAAGCTGATGTTGTTGATTTTTGACTGGGACGGCACGCTGATCGATTCCACGGCCAAGATTGTGCGTTGCATGCAGTGCGCGGCAGAGCAGGTGGGTGTGGATGTGCTGGAGGCGGATGCCATTTGCCAGATCATAGGCCTCGGCTTGCCGGAGGCGATTGCCGAGCTCTACCCCGATCTCGATGCGCGGCAGCGTGAAGCCGTGCGCGAGCAGTATGTACATTTCTTTATCAGCGTGGATCAGACGCCATCGCCATTTTTCAGCGGTGTGGAAGAGGCACTGCATCAATTGCGGGATCAGGGCTACACGATGGCTGTTGCTACAGGCAAGAGCCGGCGCGGGCTGGATCGCGTGCTCGACCAGCTGGATATGCAGGATTTCTTTCACGCGACGCGCTGTGCAGATGAAACGCGCTCGAAGCCGCATCCGCAAATGCTGGAAGAGTTGCTCGCCGTGTTTGCCCGTCAGGCTGGTGAGGCCTTGATGGTAGGGGATACGCACTTCGATATGGCCATGGCGCAGGCCATTTCCATGCCGCGTGTGGCTGTCAGTTACGGGGCGCACCGGCTAGAACAACTGCTGCCGCATACGCCATTGGTTTGCTTGAGCCGATTCGACGAATTGCCGCCGTGGTTGGAGCAATACCGTTCTGGTCAAGTCTTTTAATTCACGGCAAGGGTTCGTCAGCCGGGATCGAAACGGCTAGAATTCGCAGCTGCGTTAATGTGCTCACGGTGGTCTCTTTTGGAACAGGCAGTCAAACAGCGCTTGGTGGGAGTCGCAGTACTGGCGGCCCTGGCAGTGATTACCCTGCCCATGGTGTTTGACACCGAACGTCGCCCCGGCGTACAGGTACCTGAGGAAATGCCGCCGCGCCCGTCGATTAATGAAGTGCCGGTTGCCGATCCTGTACCGGTGGCGCCGCAAGCGGATATCGCACCATCAGTGCCGGTGGACGAGATGTATGGCATGAGCACTGACAAGGCCGTGCCAGTGCCCGAGAGCGAACTGGCGCAACCATCGCAGCCTTCAGTAGCGCCTGCCGATGCCGTGTCTTCAACCAAACCGATACCGCCAGCCAATACGGCGCAGCCAGCGCCACTGCCAGCTGTGCCGCCGGCGCCTGGTGGCAAACTGGCGGCCAATGGCGCGCCGGAAGCCTGGGTGGTACAGGTGGCAGCCATGTCGGACAAGAAAAAAGCCGACGCCCTCATCGCACAGTTGAAGCTGAACGGTCAGGCCGCCTTTGCCCGTACCACGCATACCGACAAGGGCGATACCATCCGCGTCTTCATCGGGCCGAAACTGGATCGTGCACAGGCCGCGCGCATCAAGCAGAAAGTGGACAAGGATCTCGGCCTGCAAACGATGATTGTGCCATTTGCGCCCAAATGACAGCGAGCTCGTGATGACAGCATTTTTCGATCAATTCGGCTACAACGGTGCAGACTGGTGCATAGTGATGGTCGTGCTGCTGTCAGCCCTGATCAGCATCGTGCGCGGTTTCGTCAAGGAAGCCCTGTCGCTGCTGGTGTGGGTGGCAGCCTTTTTTGTGGCTTTCTATTTCAGCGATCGCATGGCGCTGTTATTGATCAACGCGGTTGCCACGCCATCACTGCGCTATGTCGCAGCATTTGCCTTGTTGTTTGTCTGCACATTGATTGTCGGTAGCTTGATCAACTATATCATCAGTCAACTGGTCAGGATCAGTGGCTTGTCGGCGATGGACCGTTTGCTGGGCATGATGTTCGGTGTTTGTCGCGGCGTGCTGGTTGTGCTGCTGATTCTCGTTTTCCTGCCGAAGATTGCACCGGTACAGCAGGATCCGTGGTGGCAGCAGTCAAAACTGGTGCCGCGCGTGCTGGTACTGGAAAACTGGTCGCGTGAAACAGCGGCAGTGTTGTCTGGCTGGAGTATGCAGCAGTTCGACAAGGTGCAGGCGCAAAAGAAACAGCAGGAAAAATCGCGGCAGGAGCCAGTGCAGTTGCACAAATAGTTCGATGGTTTTTCATTCAGGTTTTTTGATCGGTGGTGAGGCGTTATGTGTGGAATAGTGGGAATGGTGGGTACCAGTGACGTCAGTGTGTCGCTGTACGATGCACTGACCATGCTGCAACACCGCGGACAGGATGCTGCCGGTATTGCGACGTGTCACCGCGGTCGCGTTTATCAGCAGAAAGGCAACGGCATGGTGCGTGATGTATTCCAGGCGGAGCACATGCAAAGCCTGGTCGGCAACATGGGCATCGGTCATGTGCGTTACCCCACGGCGGGCAGCTCCAGTGCAGCGCTGGCGCAGCCGTTTTATGTCAACTCGCCTTACGGTATTTCACTCGGCCACAACGGCAATCTCACCAATACCGAAGAGTTGATGGATGAGTTGTTCAAGACAGGCCTGCGCCATATCAACACCGAATCGGATTCGGAAGTATTGCTGAATGTTTTTGCGCTGGAATTGCAGGGTTTTGGCAAACTGGTGCCGGAAGCCGACGATATCTTTGCTGCAGTTGCTGCTGTGCATCGCCGTTGTCGCGGTGGTTATGCAGTAACGGCGATGATTGCTGATTATGGCATTGTCGCTTTTCGCGATCCGCTCGGTATCCGCCCGCTGGTGTTCGGTAGTCGTGAAACGGATACTGGCACGGAATACATGATCGCCTCGGAAAGTGTGGCGCTGGATGTGCTCGGTTTTCGTCTGATTCGCGATGTTGCGCCTGGTGAAGCCATTTATATCGAGCGCGATGGCACATTCTATTCTCATCAGTGCGCAGAAAATCCGCAGCTGCAGCCCTGCATTTTCGAGTACGTGTATTTTGCGCGCCCGGATTCGATCATGGATGGCATTTCCGTGTACAAGGCGCGCATGCGCATGGGCGAAAAACTGGCAGAAAAAATCCAGCGCCTGCGGCCGGAGCACGATATTGATGTGGTGATTCCTGTGCCGGATACCAGCCGTGTTGCCGGACAGATTCTCGCGCACAAGCTGGGCGTCAAATTCCGTGAAGGGTTGATGAAAAACCGCTATATAGGCCGCACTTTCATCATGCCGGGGCAGAAGCAGCGCAAGAAATCCGTGCGCCAGAAACTGAACGCCATTGATCTGGAGTTTCGTGGCAAGAATGTGCTGCTGGTGGATGATTCCATCGTGCGCGGTACGACCTGCGAACAGATCGTGCAGATGGCGCGTGATGCCGGCGCCAATAAAGTCTACTTTGCCTCGGCTGCACCTGCGGTGAAATATCCGAATGTCTACGGTATCGACATGCCCACCGCAGCAGAACTGATTGCACACGGCCGCACAGAAGACGAAGTGTGCGAGGCCATTGGCGCCGATTGGCTTGTGTATCAGGATCTTGAAGACCTGATCGAAAGCACGGGTGAATACGCGCATATCGATCATTTTGAAAGTTCGGTATTCACCGGGCACTACATTACCGGCGATGTTGATCAGCGTTACCTCGACAAACTGGATGCGCGTCGCAACGATGCCGCCAAGAGCCTGAGTGACGGTGAGGCTGATGGCAATGGTAGTCTGGTCGGCATTCACAATGCTCTTTGATCTCAGGGTGTTGCAGGGATGAATACAGCGGCGCCGTCTTGCTGGCAGCGTCGTTTGCAATTCCTGCCGTTCACGCTTTTCGCATTATTGTTGTTGCTGGGTGCTGATGCTTTATTGGCGTGCCTGCGCGTTGTCACGCAGCGTATCAGCTATCCCTACGAACTGGAGTGGATGGAGGGCGGTGTCCTGCAGCAGGTATTGCGCGTGCTGCACGGGCAGACGCTGTATGGCGGTGAGCCGTCCATGGATTTCGTGCCGGCACTGTACATGCCGTTTTATTACTACCTCTCTGCTTTATCGGTAACGCTTTTTGGGGAAGGGCTGCCGGCTCTGCGTGCAGCATCCTTGCTGGCTTCCTGCCTGACCATGCTGATGGTTTTCCTGATTGTATCCCGCACTGCCAAATCTGCTGTGGCGGGTGTGCTTGGTGTTTTTTTCTACGCCTACATGTTTCGTCATACCGGTGGCTGGTTTGATGTGGCACGGGTCGATAGTCTGTGGACATTCTTGCTGGCTGCGGCGCTGTACATGCTGCTGTTGTGTCGTGACAATTTCTCACCTGCAAGATTGCTGCTGCTGGCATTGCTGAGCGTGCTGGCCTGTTTCACCAAACAGGCATCGCTGTTTGTGGCGCCGTTTGTGGTGTTAGCGATGTTGTTCTGGTGTGGCGCGCGTGTTGTGCTGCAGTATTTGTCTTTGTGTTTGTTATTGTCGTTGCCGCTACTGGGGTTCCTGCAGGCACAAGCCGGCGAAGACTGGATTTTCTATACCACGCAGATGGCGAGTACACACGGCATTACCTGGTTTGGTGTGCGCCGTTTCTTCGAGATTTTTCTGCAGGCGGTGCCCGCCATGTTGCAGGCAGCATTGGCCGGCCTGTACCTGTTGCCGGACACTTTGCGCGGTCGTCTGGGCTGGCTGTGCCTGTTCGGCGGATTTTTCTTCGTCTCGCTGTTGTCGCGCGCTTATGCTGGCGCTTATTTCAATGTTCTGATGCCGGTTTATTTCATGGTGGCTTGTTGCGCTGCGCTGGGTGTATGGTTGTTGTGGCAGCGCAGTCAGGTATCAATTTGTTTTCTGTTATTAACTGCATGTGTGATGGCTGCGGTGAGCTTCGATTTCTGGCGCTTCCGTCTGGATGTTGAGCGTTTGCTGCCAACAGCACAGAGTCGAACCAATACGGAATGGTTGCTGGCAAAAATCCGTGCAGTGCCGGGGCGTGTGTGTGTGACATCGCATGGTTATTTGGGCTGGCTGGCAGGCAAGGATTTCTGTGCCCACAATACCCAGGTGACAGACCTTGTTACTGGTAGCAGTGCTGAACGCGCTGAAGTCTTGCGCGCAGATGCCCGTGCCCGCATTCTCTCGGGCTACTATCGAGTGATAATGCTTGATCGCGAGAAGGACTTGCAGGATCTTGGCCTGACAATGGCAGAGATTCCCTATGTGGTAGAGCCGTTGCAGTATCCTGACGGTGAAATTACCTTTGCGGTCAACGGCCGTTCACCACGGCTCTGGTTGCAATACAATTCGTTTCAACACAACAAGCCTGCACAGCTGCAGTGACAGCTTGCAGTGGGTGGTTAGGAGCCCTGCATGAGCGATGATATTTTTTTCGAAGAATCAGATTGGCAGTTTGCCACCCAGGCGATCCGCAGTGGTTTTACGCGCTCACATTACGGTGAACACAGCGAGCCGCTGTATCTGACATCCAGTTACGTGTTTGATTCGGCGGAGCAGGCCGCCGCGCGCTTTGCCGGCACGGACTGTGGCAACGTCTACTCGCGTTATACCAATCCCACTGTTGCCGTTTTCGAGCAGCGTCTTGCTGCGCTGGAATGTGCCGAGATGGCCGTGGCAACCGCTTCCGGTATGGCGGCCATACTGTCCACCTGCATGGCCTTGCTGAAAAGTGGTGATCACGTTGTCTGCTCGCGCAGTGTATTTGGCACAACGACAGTACTGTTTACAAAGTACCTGCAGAAATTCGGCGTCAGTGTCAGTTTTGTTGCACTCACGGATCTTGCCGCGTGGCAGTCTGCCGTCACGCCAACGACACGCTTGTTGTTTCTGGAAACGCCCTCCAATCCTCTCAATGAGGTGGTAGACATCCAGGCGGTGGCTGACGTCGCACATGCAGCCGGTGCGCTGCTGGTGGTCGACAACTGCTTCTGCACGCCCGCGCTGCAACGGCCGCTGCAGTTCGGTGCGGATCTGGTGGTGCATTCCGCGACCAAATACATTGATGGTCAGGGCCGCTGTCTAGGCGGCGCAGTGGCGGGCAAGAAACAGCACATGGATGAAGTGCTGGGTTTTCTGCGTACTGCTGGGCCGACGCTGAGTGCTTTCAATGCCTGGGTGATGCTGAAAGGTCTCGAAACCTTGTCGCTGCGCATGAAAGCGCATTCCGATAACGCATTGGCTCTGGCGCAATGGTTGTCAGAGCAGGCGGGCATCGAAAAGGTTTTTTACTGCGGTTTGCCAGATCATCCGCAGCACGAGCTCGCCAAAAAGCAGCAGTGCCAGTTTGGCGGTGTGTTGTCCTTTGCCGTGAAAGGTGACAAGGCTGCAGCCTGGCGTTTCATCAATGCCACGCGCATGGTTTCACTCACCGCCAACCTTGGCGATGCCAAGACAACGATCGTGCATCCCGCAACAACGACCCACGGCCGCTTGTCTCCGGAAGAGCGCGCGCAGGCGGGGATCAGCGACAGTTTGATCCGTGTATCGGTAGGTCTGGAGGCTATTGGAGATATTCAGGCGGATATGCAACGTGGTCTTGCTGCGCTTTGATTCTGCTAACGGCAGTTCGTATTCCTTGACGGTGGAGAGGCTATGCAGGAAATACTGAAGCACATCATCAACAGTGTCGGTGAAGTACTGCTGGGCAAGGAAGACAAGATTCGCCTGGCGCTGGCCTGCATGCTGGCGAATGGTCATCTGCTGCTGGAAGATTTGCCTGGCATGGGCAAAACCACCTTTGCACATGCGCTGGCAGCCGTTCTGGGCTTCAGTTACCGGCGCGTGCAATTTACCAGCGACATGCTACCTGCGGATATTCTCGGCACCAATATTTTCGATCCGGACAAGCGCCAGTTTGTGCTGCATCGCGGCCCGATTTTTACACAACTGCTGCTGGCGGATGAAATCAACCGCAGTTCACCGAAAACGCAAAGTGCCTTGCTGGAAGCGATGGAGGAGCATCAGGTTTCCATTGACGGTGACAGTATTGCCTTGCCGGAACCTTTTTTTGTTATCGCGACCCAGAATCCCATGCATCAGGCCGGCACTTATCCCTTGCCGGAATCGCAGCTTGATCGTTTTCTGATGCAGCTCACACTGGGTTATCCCGATCGTGCCACCGAAAGGCAATTGTTCGAGGGCCGCAATCCGCGAGAACAGTTGCGTCAATTGTCGCCCGTGATTGAAATGGCAGACTGGTTTGCCCTGCAGGCGCAGTTGCGCAACATACAGGCATCGGCCAGTTTGCTGGACTATGTGCAGCGTCTGGTCGATTACACGCGCTACTCGGGTGAATTCCAGTGGGGATTGTCGCCGCGCGCGGCATTGGGCTTAATGCAGGCTGCAAGAGGTTGGGCGTTATTGCAACAGCGCAGTCATCTGCTGCCGGAAGATATACAGGCAGTGTTTCCTGCGGTAGCCACGCATCGATTGCGCTACCAGATGCGCAATGATCGCCAGGCTGATCCCGCGCGCCTGATACTGGACAATGTGGATGTGATGGGTTGATGTTGCGTCTGGCAGATCGTGTGCCCGCCAGCTGGAAGCGAATTTACGCGGGCTGGTTGGCGCGGCGTATTCCTGCTGCCAATGCAGTTGTACTGAATCAGCGCAATCTGTTTATCTTTCTGTCTCGGCAGGGTATGTATTTTCTGTTGCTGGTAGCGCTGATCTGGATGGGGGCTACCAATTACCAGAATAATCTTGCCTATGCATTGGCATTTCTGCTGTTGTCCGTGCTGTTTGTCTGCATTTTGCAAACCTTTTCCAACCTCAGCGGCTTGCGATTGCGTCTTGTCGATGCCGAACCCGTATTCGCGGGTGATATGGCCAGTTTCCGTATAGCGCTGTCTTCACCTGCGCTGCAGCAGCAACTACATTTTTTCTGGCGTGGCCAACAACCCGAGGGTGTGAGTGTCGCTGGCAGCGCAGAAGTGCTGGTGAAATTGCAACACCAAACAGATCGGCGCGGTTATCTGCAGCCGGGGCGTTTGTGTGTGCAGACCTTTTTTCCACTGGGGTTGATCCGCTGCTGGACTTGGCTGGATCTGGCGGCGGAGGTGCTGGTATATCCCAGACCGGAGCCTGAAGATTATCGTGTCTGCATGCGCCATGACGGTGATGAGAAGTTGGCAATGGTTGCCGGCAGTGACGAGTATTTTGCCTTGAAGCCCTATGTTGCCGGCGAGGCGCTGGCTCGTGTGGCGTGGAAGCATTATGCAGCGGGCCGGGGCTTGTTTGTCCGAGATTATGCCGATTTCCAGGGTGGTGATATCTGGCTGGATTTTGCCGCAATGTCAGCAGTTGATACCGAATTGCGTTTGTCGCAACTGTGTTACTGCGCGTTACAGCTGCATGCCTTGCAGCGTCCTTTTGGATTGCGCTTGCCTGGCCAGCAGATTGCGCCTGGCAGTGGTGAGCCGCACTTGAGGGCGGTCTTGCGCTTGCTGGCCTTGTTTCCGTCATGACAGCGGCAGGCGTGATGGAAGGGCAACGTATTTTTGTGCGTGCGCACTTGTCGCGAATCGCGCTGCTGTATTTACTGGCCGGGTATTGTGGTTGCGTTGCACTGCTGTCTGCATTTCTGCCCTGGTGGATATTGCCGCTGGCCGTGTTGTGTGTGTCATGGCGACTGTTGATTTTTGCTGGCCGCGCTTCCTATCCAGGGCTTTTGCCCAAACTGGTGCTGGTAGGCCTGGTTGGCGCCGGATTGTTATGGCAGTTCGGCTACAGTATTTCACTCGAGTTTTTTGTCGCCATGCTGTTGGCGGGTTTTTCGCTGAAGTTGCTGGAGATCACGCGCCGACAGGATGCGCAGCGTTTGTTGTACCTTGCCTTTTTTGTGTTGATGACTTTTTTTCTGTTTCAACAGGGGCTTGCCGCCAGCTTGCTGGCATTTATGCATGTCGTGATATTGCTGGCTGCACTGGTTGCGCTGTATGCAGATGATGAAATATTGGCAACACAATATGCGCGGCCATTAAAAAAATCTGTCACGGTATTTCTGTGGGCCATGCCTGTCATGCTGTTCATGTTCCTGGTGATGCCGCGATTGCCGCCACTGTGGGCCATGCCACTGCAGAAGCAACAGGCTGCTACCGGTATGAGTGAAGATATGCATCCGGGAGACATCAGTCAGTTGACGCGCTCCGCAGAAGTGGTTTTCCGTGCCACTTTCAGTGATGCAATGCCCGCCGCGACGTCCATGTACTGGCAGGCGCTTGCACTCGACAGTTTTGACGGTGAGCGCTGGTATTCATCCTGTGGCAGTTGTGATAGCGACTGGAAACCCTCCACGCGCATGTCACAGCCACCAACAACCGGGCAGCAGTATCAGGTAATACTTGAACCCCAGGGTTCGCCGTGGTTATTTGTGCTTCCGGCAACACGGATAAACGATGAGGCTGTGCTGGGTAACGGTGAGGGTTTGTATCGCTATCAAAAAAAAATCGACGAACGTGTCATTTATGGCGGATATCACGCGCTGCCGGTTGATGTGGCGTTGCCGTTAAGTGAGAGTCAACGACAGCGTTACACGCGTCTGCCGGAACAGGGTAATTCACAGGCGCGGCAACTGGCAGCTGGCTGGCAGCAGCAATATCAGGATCACGATGCAATCGTGCAAACGGCACTGCAGTATTTCAGCAGGAATTTTTCTTATACGCTGCAGCCGCCACTGCTGGGTCAGCAGCGTATTGATGACTTCCTGTTTGTTTCGCGCAAGGGATTCTGTGAGCATTTTGCCAGCAGCTTTGCATTCCTGATGCGGGCAGCCGGCGTGCCGGCGCGTGTGGTAATGGGGTATCAGGGTGGCGAAGCACACCGCGATCCCATGTATGTGACGGTGCGACAATATGATGCCCATGCATGGACAGAAGTGTGGTTGGAAAATCGCGGCTGGATGCGTGTCGATCCTACGTCAGTGGTTGCGCCAGATCGACTTGATCAGGGGTTCGAGCAGGTATTTGCCGATAGTCCCGCACTCAATCGTGTGCTGAGCCTGCAGCGTTACCGAGGCATGCCACTGATGAACCGTTTACGTTTGCAGCTGGATCGCATGGATTACTTGTGGTCTCGCTGGGTGCTTGGCTATGAAAACGAAACACAGGAAGCTGTATTGCGTAAACTGGGCTTGCTGTCGCCTTGGCGTATGGCGTTGTGGGTAGGTACGGCCATCGCGCTGGCATTCAGTGGTGCATCACTTTTTCTTTATTGGCGTGCGCGCCGCGTAATGCGCATGCACCCATTGCTATGGCGTTACCGACAGCTGTGCAATGTTTATGCGCAATATGGTTGCGAGCGACGTTTGCCGGAGACGCCGCGCCAGTATGCACAGCGGGTTGTCGCTGCAGATTTACCGTGCGCAATGGCATTTGCACAATTGTCAGCAGATTATGATGCCTGGTGTTACGGGCATGCTGTCACTGATTTGCGGCAGGAAAAAATCTTGTTGCATAATGCCAGATCAATATGGTGGCGTATTATTTGCCACAGGTTGTTCTGGCGCAGCAAAATAAACACCGCACAAGAGTAAGGCCACACAAGAGTAACTGTATGTCGAGAGTAACGATCGAAATGCCGGATTCCATGGATTTTGCGATGGAAATGACAGTGCCCATTGCTTTTATCAATCGCGGAAACCATCTCGGCAATGATGCATTGGTCTCCTGTCTGAATGAGGCCCGACTGGCCTTCATGCAGGCTAAATATGGTGACCCGTATGCCATCGATGGTTGTGCCATGATCAACGGTGATCTGGCGGTGGTGTACAAGTCTGAAGCCTTTCACCGCGATGTCTTGCGCATTGAAGTTGCAGCAGTCGATGCACATCGTTATGGCTGCGATTTTGTTTATCGCGTGTCTGCAGTTGCAGATCAGCGGATCATTGCGCTGGCCAAAACCGGCATGCTGTTGTTTGATTTTGATCAGCGCTGCTTGCGACCGGCACCTGCATCATTTTTTACGGCGCTTGGTCTTGCTGCGTCTGATAATGGCGATAGAAGCTGAGCCGATATTTCCGTAGCAATTCGACTTCACTCTGTGCCTGTTGGGGATTGCTGCGAGGATTAATGCCGTATAACAGGCGTTTGCCTTTGTCGGTGGTGGGGTTTGCCAATGCCAGTGCGCCGTTTTGCAGGCGGTGGTGCAATTGCTGGAAATCCTTGAAGCTATAGATGCTGCTGCCTGTAAAAACAATGGCGGCGAGCATGAGAATTTTCAGGCGATAACGATTGGCATGCCAGTCATTGCTGTTCACCAGAATAAAGAAAACGATTGACCAGACTGGCACGATAAGCGTGCCGTAACGGCTAGCCATCATCTGCTCCTGCCCCATGCGCGAGTAAGCAATCATCACGGCACTACCTAGGGAAAACAGCAGCAGTGCGGCAATCTGCGCGCGTCTGCGTGTGTTGGTCTGGGTAATGATCATGCGAGCGCTCGCCAGAAGTAATAGCGCGCCAACTGCTGTTGCCAGCATAGCGTTGCCGCGCGCCAGCAAGCCGCCAAGGCAGGCAAACAGGTTCAGCAAGACATCAAGGTTAATGTTGCCCAGAAGAGCATGTGTTGTTGTCTGCAAGCTGCGCGTGTCTGCGACTTGTTGAAAGAATGCCAGATAACAGCCTGCCGCCAACAGCAGCCAGACGCCAGTCATGATACGGCTGCGCAGCCACAGCAAGGGCAGTGCCGCCAGCCAGGTCATGGTGCCGGCAGCAAAACTAAGGCTGGCAGCCGTGGCGCAGACGGCGGCCAACAGTGTGGCCTGCAATGTATTTGGCAAAAGCAAGAGTGCCACGAATGCCGACAGGGTAAAGCTCAGGGACAGTGGAATCTGCAACTGCCAACCCCAAAGCCAGTTTTGTGCTTGTGTCAGAGAAAATACCAGGCTGCACAGCATAAACTCCTGCAAGCGTGTAAAAGGCCTTCCGCTGAATTCCGTCAGATATTTTTTCAAAAGCACGTAGTTCACGGCGGTGCAGAACAAACTGAACAGCACTTCGGCAAAGGTATTCCAGTGCGTGATGGCGGCCATGGCAATCATGATGATTTTCGGCAGCAGCAGGACATGACCATTGTGTGCTTGCAGCAGATCCGTCAGCTGCAGCTGTCGCCGGTAGTAGAGGTCAAGTAGCGGCAGCAAATCCCACTGGTCGTGGTAGGGCACGTCGATGTGCAGAAAAAAAACGAGAACAGCTGTCAGCAGGGCAGGCAAGTACTGCCAAGGTATCTGCCTGTAGGAAAGTGCATTCACGGTATCGGGCTGGACCAGCTTGCAATGGCGGCATCTTGCGGGAATACGGTGCCGCAATCAACCGGCCATCAACCTGATTGTTCTGAGAGCTGGCGTATGCACTCGCGCTGCCGGCGTGCGATGAAGCGATCCAGTTTCTTGCGATCTGCGGGTTCCAGTGAAAGGAATTCAATGCCGCAGCGAGTTGAACTGCTTTTATGCTGCGTAATCGGATTGCGCAGCTTGGCGTGTGCCTGGATGTGTACATTGTGGTCGATCTGCATATTGCGGATCATGCAGTTTTCGCCATGCAAGAGTGGTGTGCTGAACAGACGTGGAATCTGGATGGCACAGCCGCCGGCAGACAGGTCGATCAGTCTGGCAGGGAGTGACAAATGGCGTGCCTCCAGGTGAATCTCCAGTGAAGGGCGATGCTCGGTGTCAAACTCGACGCGAAAGCAGGAGCGGCGTTGCTGGTGGTGAAGCTGGTCTGGTAGCGGAACGCTCAGTCCGCGCTTGTTACTGGTTACGCGAGAAGCAGGTGTATTGAACCAGGTTGCAATGCCCAGATAGCTGCCCCTTATATGCAGGCAGTCTGCTTGTGCAAGAATTTTGTGTTCCAGCTGTGGTTTGGGATGATCAAACAGCAGGTTTTTTTTCTGGTCATCCACTTCCAGCAACAGACTGCTGTAGAGCTGGTCTTCGTTATCCAGTTGAGCAGTGAATCGACAGTGGCTTTGCTGCAGTCGCAACAGGATGCGCAACATGTCATGCAGGTCGGTGATGACTTCTACGCAACTGCCGCTGGCCTGCTGCATCGCATGGCGTTGCAGGTGGTCGTTGCTGTCAGGCCTGGGTAACGGTGTATCCGTCATGTCTGCCTGCTGCAGCGTGTCCCAGCTGGTTGTAGAGCGTGGCCTGGGTGTCCTGGCCGCGCAGTATGGTGAGTAGCTTGCGGATGATCTGTTGGCCACGCGCATTCAGTCTTGCGTTGACTTCGTTACTCTGCACAATTTCCTGCGACAGGGTTTGCAGGCACTCGCAGTAGGCGCAGATGCGCCTGGCATCTTCGGAAGTCGCTGCAAGCGGTTGCAGTTTCTTGTGCAGACCGGGCAGATCGGCAACCAGGCTGAGTCGATGCTTGGCCAGTTGTTCAACTTCCTGCAGGACGCGCGCCTTTTCTTCAACGGAAACCATCAGCTGTGTGCTGTCGTGCAGCTCCATGGCTTGTCTTTCTGCTTTCAGGCATGTCAGCAGCGCTTCACGTGAAGCAATTTCCCGCTGCAATTGCATTTGCAAAAGCTGCTGGGCATGCATGCCCTGCAGTTTGTTGGTGTCCGGTCTTTGCTGTGCGCTGTTGTTATGTGTATTTTGCATGTGCTTTAAAACCACTCGTCAATGTTGATCATCCTGTCAGCAATGCGTTGGGTGTCTATGTTGTAACTGCCGCTGCTGATTTGCTGGCGCAGTTCATTGACTCTTTTCTCGCGCACGCTGGGTTGGTTGCGAATGTCCTGTTCAAGCTTAAGCATATTGCGTGCCTGTTCGCTCAGGAACACGGGATCCCTGGCGGCAGCTTGCGCGCTCTCGGGCGCTTTTGCGGCGGCAGCAGGCGTGGAGCCTGTTACATAGGCGCTGCCGAGTTTGTTGTTGGCATCGACGTTGCCGGACATGCCGCGCAATGTATTGTTGTTGCCAGGGCCGGTGATCATGGGTTTATCCCGCCATTTTTTGGGGCTTCAACACGGTTATCGACAGCAAACCGCAGAACTTTAATGTTCAGTGCAAAAATACCGGTTGCCATAGCAGTGTAGCTCATAATGCAATTTCGACTCGGCCAGCTGAACTGGCGACAGCTTTGATGATGCGGCCGGACTGCTGGTTTTTTACGCTGATTTGTTCGCCAATCCTGCCGTTTTCCATGGCTGTACCACTGCTGCTGACCTGGATCTGGCTGTTGCCTGCCGTAATGCTGACACTGTCGCCCTTGCGGATGACCTCTGGCTGTTCAAGCATGTCGCGAGTAATTGTGCTGCCGGCGTCAATGGCTCTGCGAATCACCATGCCGTTGCTTTCATCAACATCCGTCATGAAATCGCCATTCAGTAGCGTGATGTCCTGCATCGCCAGCGTCAAATCATTGGCGCTCACGACTTGTTTGCGTGTTAGTGGATGCAGGCTTACGACTACCTCACGTTTGATCGAGACCGTTGCCGGAATATAGATAGCCCATGCGGGCGATTCACATCTGACCTGCACGCTGTGGCGATGGCGTGCAATGGGTTGCCGCAGCTGCATTTGTAGTTCGCTTTCACAGGGCGGCAACAGGCCTAGTGCGGAGTCAGGTCTGCTAACGTCAATTTGCACATCGCCGCCAATGCTGCTGGCTTCCTGGTAAAGAAACTCGGCAACCTGCTGCTGGATATCTGCACTGTTGTCAGGCCCATCTGCTGCCTGGCAGCAGAGCGCTAAAAAAAACAGGCTGACTGGTAGAACTCTCATTTTCTTCGCCTATGCTGATTTAGAGATTGCGCACAAGTGCGCCTCGATGATCGTGCAATACTTGTGCCCAGCAGGAGAATTTCATGGCCGGCATTTTGGATACAGTCAACCAACGTACGCAGCTGGTAGGGCAGAACCGTCTTGAGCTGCTGTTGTTTCGCCTTGAAGGAAAACAGGTTTACGGCATCAATGTTTTCAAGGTCAAGGAAGTGTTGCAATGCCCGGAGTTGACGAAATTGCCAAACCAGCATCCTGTGGTCTGCGGTATGGCGCATATTCGCGGACATACCATTTCGGTGATGGATATGAATCGCGCCATAGGGCAGGATCCTGTTGAGGATATTGAATCCTGTTTTGTGATTATCACAGAGTACAACATGAGTACGCAGGGATTTCTGGTGCGCTCTGTCGAGCGTATTGTCAATATGAACTGGGAGGGCATGCATCCGCCGCCCAAGGCAGCTGGCAACGATAACTATCTGACGGCCGTTACAGAAGTTGACGGAAACCTGGTCGAGATTATTGATGTAGAAAAGATTCTGGCGGAAGTTTCCGGAATGAGGCTGGATGTTCCGATGCATCTGTTTACAGATTCTGATCGCGAACATGCTCGTTCACGAGAAATACTGATTGTGGATGATTCGGCTATTGCGCGTAAACAGATCCAGAAAGTGGTGGAAGCGGCAGGTGCGAAACCGATGCTGTTCAATGATGGCAGGCAAGCACTGGACTATCTGGAATCGTTGGCTGCAAAAGGAGAGGATGTCGTCAAGAAATTTTCTCTGGTTATTTCTGATATTGAGATGCCGGAAATGGACGGTTATACACTGACAGCTTCCATTCGCGAGGATATGCGTCTGCGTGGGCTGTATATTATTCTGCATACGTCCATGAGTGGTGTTTTCAACAAGGCAATGGTGAGCAAGGTCGGTGCTGATCAGTTTCTTGCGAAGTTCAATGCTGAAGAGCTTGGGCGTCTGGTCAAGGAGCGTGTTGGCGACGCAGAAATTTCTGCAGTGTAATGTCATGCCTTTGTCTGTCAGCAGTGATCCAGCGTCCAGCGGTTTCGAAGCCTTTCGCGGCTATTTGCAGCAGCAGTGCGGTATTGTGCTGGCTGAAAACAAGCATTATCTGGTTGAAAGTCGTCTTAGGCCGATTTTAGAGAGTCATTCGATTACATCGTTGCAGCAGTTGCTTGATCAGTTACAGCATCGATCAGTCGGCAAACTGAAAAGCGATGTCATTAATGCAATGACAACCAACGAGACATCCTGGTTCAGGGATGTGCAGGTGTTTGATGCATTCCAGAATCTTCTGTTGCCGGCGGCTATCGCCGGGAAGACCGGCAATGAGCCGGTGCGTATCTGGTCGGCAGCATGTTCCTCCGGTCAGGAGCCTTATTCGCTGTCGATGGCAGTGCAGCAACATGCCGATGCCAGTGGTCAGGTCCAGCCCTATCCGGTCAGAATTATGGCGACAGACATCTGTTCCAGTATTCTTGAAGAAGCCAGGCGCGGTATCTATTCGTCGTTGCAAATGTCGCGCGGCTTGTCTGCTCAGCAAGTGACGCGCTTCTTCGAGGCTCTGCCCACTACTGGTGATTATCGCTTGCGGGATACGGTGAGATCACGGGTTGAATTTTCCCTGCTGAACCTGCAGGAGAGTTTTTCCGCTCTTGGGCGCTTTGATATGATTTTTTGTCGCAACGTTTTTATTTACTTTTCCGATGCGCTGAAAATGGACATCCTGTCCAGAATGCATCGTATGTTGAATGCAGATGGTGTGCTGATCATGGGGTGCTCAGAGAGCATCCATACTGTTTCCGATCTTTTTGTGCCGGTGCTCTCAAACGGATTCAGCTATTACAAGCCTCGCCAACACTGAGTGTGCTGAATTGTGCGGTTGTTGTTCAGCCGTATTTGTGGCCGTGCTTTTCCATGTATTTCTTGAGCCCGTTGAGTGTGTGCTGCAGACCGAACCCCAGCAGGCCTTTGGTGAATTTCATGAAAAAGGCGCCGGGGCCGATAGGCTCCATGCCTACGGTCCATACCAGTTTTATCGTGCCATTACCGAGATCGGTGACATGATAGTGTTCACCAAATGAACCAATGGTGTTGGCTTTGTTGACCTGGTTGAAACGGAAAGCCATCTCCGTGCAGGGTTTCCACAGCAGGAACTCTTCATGGCCAACCAGATTGCCGAGCATGGAAACGCTGCGAGTGGTGCCAACTCCGTAGGGTTTGGGAGAGGTCCACTCGACCTTGGTGATCGGCATGGCCCACGCCGGCCAGGAGTCGGCGTCTTCGAAACTGGCAAACATCTGTTCCGGCGTGCAGCGCACGGTAATTTCTGAACGGAAAAGGTATTTGGCATTCTGGAAATATTCCAGACCGACTTTGGCGGTTTCGTAGCGTGTGTTATCCATGTTGCTCAGCCCTTGATGACAGAGCTGCATGATAACGGGGTTGCAACCTACGTAAAGTGCAGGCGCCTAGGTAATAACGCCTACTATTGTGAGGTCTTCAGCACGGTGTTGTCCGGCTGACATAGAACTGGTACATGCCGGCGAATGTATCCGGGTGTTGTTGTTCATACATATCCCAGTGGTCAAGGTTGAGCAAATCGGGATCATCGCCAAAGCACTCACGGTATTGCCTGCGCACAATCTCCTGCAGCCCGGAAAAGCCATGAAAATGCAGGTTGTATTCCATCAGCATGTTTTGCAGGTCGCCCGGCTCATAGTGTCGTTCGTAAGCGTTGAAAAGCAGATCAACGCAGCCACTGTAGCTGTAGAAATCGGGTGACTCGGTTATGCGCAGGAAGTGCGCATCCTCGTGCGCTTTTATCAGTACGAGTTGGCGAAAATCCCGCACATCCTGTATGCCGCTTGAGAGGCCCAGTGTATGTATCAAGCGGCGGCACTCTGCAATCGCGGTGCGCGCCCGCGCGCTGTACAGACCCAGCTTCAGCAGGCCGTCCGGGCGCAAATGAGCCAGCAGTTTTTGCATGGCCAGCTGCTCTTCCTGGATGTGGTGCAGCACACCTGAACATTCGATGATGTGGAATTGCCGGTTCAGGTTGAGATCGAGAATGTCACCCTGATAAAAACGGATATTTTCGACGCCAAACTTTCTGGCCATGGCATGGGCATGACGCAAGCTGTTCTGGCTGAGATCAATGGCCGTGACTTCGACCTGCGTAAAATATTTGGCGATGTGTACGGCCTGCCTGCCTGTGCCGCAGCCGGCGACCAGAATCTGCAAGGTTTCGCCATTCATCCAGGCCGGTGGCACGAAGCCGGACAGTTCTGCCAGCAGCGCATCGCGATAGCGAGTCGGTGTGCGGTGGTGCAGATGCTGCCATTGCGGGTAGGGTGCGTGTTCGTATTGCGCGCGTATGCTGAGTGAAATGCGGTTGTGGCTGTTGGGGATGACTGGAACGCTCTCGTCATTACTGACTGCGGATCGAGTCAGCAGCCACAGATTTTGAGCGGCATCACGCCAGTGTGAAGGGTATGCAGACAACCTGGCATCCTGTGCGACTTCGGCGGGATGTCGGTACATACAGGCCAGCAGGAACAGCTCGCCGATGTCAGCTTGTGCATCGCGTCGGGTTTCTTCGTGCAAGGAGGTAATCAACTCTTCCAGCAGCGATTGTTCGGCCATGCTTTGCGGATGAATGTAGCCGTTGTTGATATTGTGCAAGGCCAGTGCATAGACGAACTGTTCGGTTTCGGCACTGATTTCACCACTGTAGAGACTGAGCTCCAATGCATGCTTGCGGGTGAGTACCAGCAGGTTTTCGATCTGGGGTGACGTGAATGTCACGCGCGGCAGTGCTGCCAGTAGCAGTTCATCATTGATCAGTTTTTCGAATGCGACAGTGCTGTTCGGATCTGTGAGCAAATACTTGTGTGACAACAGGGTGGAGATCGGTTTTGCCAGATATTGCAGATCGCCTTTCTCATCGTCGAGGTACACCAGCAAGTCTTCTTCAAGACTCGTGTCGTAATGTGTGATGTCAATGTGGTGCAGGCAGGCAATCAACTGGCTGTTGATGTGTGCATCATGTTTGTATTGCGTGCGCAGGCGGCGATAGATGGTGGCTGCATCGCTGTAGTTGCCCATTTTTTCCAGTGTGTAAGCCAACGATGTGTAGAAGCGCAGCTGTTTGTTGTCGTGATCGATCGCCTGCTGGAAGCTTTCAACAGCTTGTTGATATTGCTTGCGCGCCAGCATCACATGGCCGTAGCTGTAGTGGCAGCCGGGATTGCCGGGGTGTTTGTCCAGCGCGCGCGCGAGCAGGAACCGGGCGTCTTCAATGGCATTTTCATCCAGGGCCAGACGTGCGAGCAGGTTCAAGGCATCTGCGTTGTCGGTGTCCAGTAACAGGATGTCGGCTGCCAGCCGTCGGCACTGCCTGGCGAGTTGCTCGCGTTTCGCCATGTCCTGTGTTTGCAGCAGGTAATCGCTGAACGTCTGTGCGGCTGCCTGCAGCAGGAGGTTCAGTGGTCGCAGGTTCTTGTCTGCGCTATCGCGTGTTACGGCTTTCAGGAAAGCAGCGTCTTGTTTGTGATGGAGTGGAACATTCATCGCTGGGCCTCACGTCGATGCCATGACAGTGAGGACTGTTCAGCAATTATCGGGCCAGCGTCAGTTTCTGGGATAAAGCGTCGGAATTCCGGCGCTTTGCTGGCTTACAACGGTGCTTGCGAATGTTCGAGGTACGCACAGGCGGCACGCTGGCTGCCGGACAATTGCTGCAATTGGCGAGCAACGAGCAGCTGTTCCTGCAGTAGTGCAGTGGTAGCGTTGTTGTAGGCAGCGCGCAAGTGGGAGAGTTGTTCGAGCTGCAGGTTCGCGTCTGCTGCCGTAACGGCATCTGCAGGCGGTTGCCGGCAAAGCCATGCTCGGCAATGCTCGTCCACGGCGGCAAGTTCTTGCCAGGCTTTTGCCGCGACTGTTGCCTGCAGGTATTCGGCCAGCGCCTGGCAGTCCATGTGCTCGAGCTGCAGTGTCATTGCAGCACACCACTGCGTGTTGGCTTGCGTTCTTCTGCAGGGATATTGTCCCAGCCGGATTTGAGAGTAATGAGCAGGTGGGCGACTTCGTCGACTTTTCTGCTGTCATTGCTGGTGTTGGCAATGAACAACTGGTCTTCCATGTAGTTGTATAGATTTTCCAGTTTTGCTGTGAGTGTTTCACTCGCCTGATGGTCCAGGGTCATGCGCAGGTAGTCGATAATTTCTATCGCGCGCTTCAGTTCGTTGTTGCGGGCTTCACCGTCGTTGCGGGCAATGTGGCCTTTGGCGCGGGCGAGACGGTCGAGAACACCCTGAAACAGCATCTGTACCATTGTGTAAGGGTCGGCATCGACCATGCCGGTGCTGACATGAACCTTGCGATAGCTGTCCGTGGATGAATGGTGCATGAAAATCTCCTGTCGTGTTGTTGACTATAGTATCGAAGAAACATTTTGAGCATCGGGACTCTATTCTGGTTAGCGGCGTGTTCATCGGGCTTCTTGAGAGCACTTCAATACGATCTGGATGTTTCAGCGTGTGCTGTTAGAACAATAAAAACTTGTAATCAGGATTAAAGAATGCCGCTGGCTTGCCGTTAATCATTACGAATCACAGATTCAACGATGCGCCTCGCAGATGGCAAGACAGTTTCGGCAGGCGTGATTTTCATCTGAATGGAGTAAGTGGCCATGCCGCAAATTATCAATACCAACATCAGTTCATTGACGGTTCAGCGCAACCTGAACACTTCGCAGACAGCCAATGCCACTGCATTGCAGCGCTTGTCATCCGGTTTGCGGATCAACAGCGCCAAGGACGATGCTGCTGGTCTGGCCATCTCCACCCGTTTCATGACCCAGACCCGTGGTCTGTCGGTAGCCATCCGCAATGCCGGCGACGGTATTTCACTGGCGCAGACAGCTGAAGGTGCGCTGGGTTCGATGACCGACAACCTGCAGCGTATCCGCGAGCTGGCATTGCAATCGCTGAATGGCACCAACAGCGACTCCGATCGTGCAGCTCTCAATTCAGAAGCGCAGCAGCTGATCGCGGAGGTCAGCCGTACCGCCGATCAGACAGCATTCAACGGTCGTAAATTGCTTGACGGTTCTTTCAGCTCGGCTTTCCAGATCGGCGCCAACGCCGGTGAAACCATTGGCATCAATGTTAGCAAAATGACCACGGATACCCTGGGCGTAGCTGCTGCGGCCGGCATCAGTTCCGTTGGCCGCTATGTCACGGATACGGATACCACCGCACCAGTTGCCATGTTGAATGGTGACCTGACCATTAACGGTGTGGCGGTTGAAGGCCCTATTTCCATTGATGACGCCTATTCCAGTGACTACAAGGATGCCAGCGCCATTTCTCTCGCCGCTGCCATCAACAAGAAAACGGATATCACCGGCGTGACCGCCACGGTTAATGCAAACGTGATGCAGGGTGCCAGCATGACAGCCGGTGGCGGTGCGTCTGCTACCGGTACCTTGACCATCAACGGTGTGGATGTGGATATCACCACAGCCGACAACGATACCGCAGCTACACGTGCCAACGTGGCTGCCGCCATCAACGCGGTGAAATCGCAGACGGGCGTGCGCGCGGTGGATACCGGTGATGACACTACCGGTGTGGTACTGGTCGCGGATGATGGCCGCAACGTGATTGTCGAGGACGACGGCGGTGGTCTGACGGCTGCACTGACCGGCTTGCGTATTGTGGCCAGCGACGAGGTTTCGCAAATCGGTTCGGTGACCATGCGTTCGGAGGACGGTTCCGATATTACCGTTAGCGGAGATGGCGATCTGGAAGGTGTGGCCGGTTTCGTGCGGGGCACTTATTCAGGCAATACAGCACAGGCTACCAGTACTGTCAGCACGGTTGCGGCCGGTACGGACGGTGACACGGTTGCCTTTGATTCCGGTGACCTTGTTATCAATGGCGTTACCATCGGTGCTGCCAAGGCAGCTGACGACCAGGCTTCTGATGAAAGTCAGGATGCTTCCAGCAAACTGCGCTCGTCGATTTCAATGGCGGCAGCGATCAACCGTGTCGCCGACGCTACCGGTGTGCGCGCGGTGGTCAATGCCAACACCATTCGCGGCACCAGCGGCAGCACGGCTGCTACTGCCGGTGACACGACGGTTATCCAGATCAACGGCTTCAACACCGATGTGATTACCTCGGTGGGCGATCTTGCAGCCGACCGCTCTTCCGCCGTTACCGCCATCAACAAGATCAGCGGCCAAACCGGCGTCATGGCATACGACAAGGGTGACGGTATCGAGCTGGTGGCTGCCGATGGTCGCAACATCACGGTGATCAATGGCGATGGTACGGACAACACCTTGACCGCCACGGAAATTGGTCTCGCGGCATCGGATGGCACTGGTACTGCCGATGGTGTGGTGAACAATGCCGCTGCCGTTACGGCTGCCACCGGGGAAACCGCTTATGGCACGATCACGCTGGTATCTGCCGCGAAGATTGAAGTGCGCGCCGGTTCCGGCGGTGTCACCGATCTGGAAGAAGTCGGTTTCCGTGCGGGTGATTACGGTGCTACCAAGGCCGGTCAGTTCCTGAAAGATGTGGATCTCTCGACACTTGATGGCGCAGGGAAGGCTTTGGCAGCTATCGACAACGCGTTGGAGCAGGTATCAGGCGAACGTGCCAAGCTCGGTGCCATCCAGAACCGTTTCTCGTCCACGATCAGCAACCAGCAGGTCACCGCCGAGAACCTTACCGCTGCGAACTCACGCATCCGTGATGCCGATTTCGCTGCAGAAACGGCTGAAATGTCACGCACGCAAGTGTTGCAGCAGGCCGGCATTGCGATCCTCGCGCAAGCCAATGCCTCATCGCAAAACGTGTTGTCACTGTTGCGTTAAGGCCATGTAAACCGCTAACCCGGTACCGGCCGAAACAGCCGGTACCACACCGAGGAGGTAAAGAGCCATGATTGACATCCGCAGCAGTAACGATGTCACTGGCGCGTCGGGGGTTCCGGATACAGGGTTGCCGGCGGTACCTGCGAAAGCAGGCGGCGCACAACCTGGCGGGGTGCAACAGGCAGCAGGCGCAAGTGCCGGTGTCAGTCGGGAAAAGCTGGATCATGCTATTTCCCAACTGGCCGACTATGTGCAAAGCCTGCAGCGCGACTTGCACTTTGATGTAGACGAATCGTCCGGACGTATGGTGATTCGCGTGGTAGACCGCCGCACCCAGGAACTGGTGCGGCAGATACCCGAGGAAGTGGTACTGGATCTGGCCCAGAAATTGAATGCTGAAGAGCCATTGAGACTGTTCAGCGCAAGGGCCTGATCAAACAGGTTGACGGAACACGGTTTTTTGGAAAGCCGCGCCGGTCGGGATGACCGCTTGCAGGACGCAGTATCAGACGGACAGGCATCACGCGGGATGTGATGGAAACAGACAGGCAGGTCGCAGCAAAGAACGGGTGATGGCGGGCAGGGATGCTCGCCGGATCGCGTCACACGAGGCAATTATTTATGGCAGGCATTCAATCACTCGGCAGCGGTTCGGGCATTCTGACCAGCGATCTGCTCGACAAATTGATCAACGCCGAACGCACCCCCATCGACAAACGTTTGACGGCCGACAAGGAACTGGCGGATGCGCGCGTGGAAGCGTTCTCCGGCGTGACGGGTCTGCTCGACAGTTTCCGCAGTGCCGTCAGCAGCCTGACGCTGCCATCGGCTTTCAAAAGTTTTACTGCCAGCAGCAGCAATGACGCCGCGTTTACGGCCACGGCCAGCAGTGTCGCCGCGCCGGGCAACTACGCCATACAGGTAGGCAAACTGGCGCAGGCGCAGACACTGGCATCAGGCACATACAGCAGCCTCGACAGTGTTGTCGGTGAAGGCACGCTGCAGTTTACGTTTGGCGATGTTGACTACGACAGCGATGCACCGTCTTTTGCCTTTGCTGCGGATACCGGCAAGGCCGTGGGCAGTGTAACCATCGACAACAGCAATCACACTCTTTCCGGTGTGCGCGATGCCATCAATAACGCAGCAATCGGTATCAGCGCCACGATTGTCGATACCGGCAGCGGTTACAAATTGCTGCTGCAGTCATCGACCACCGGTGACAACAACGGTTTCAAATTGACGGTGAACAGCCCGAGTAACGGCTTGGATGCACTCGAATTCAAAAACACTGCGACACAAATGACGCAAACCATTGAGGCGCAGGACGCCGAGCTCACCGTCAACGGTCTGCCACTGAAGCGCAGCAGCAATTTGCTCGCCGGCGTCATTAACGGTGTGACCCTGAATCTGAAGCAGACCACAACCAGTGCGGCCAGTTTGTCGATTGCGCGCAACACCGAGGCCATCAGCAAAAAAGTTGGCGATTTTGTCGATGCCTACAATGCGCTGAAGCAAAAAATCAACGAGGTGACAGCGTTCGACACGGAAACCGAAACCGGTGCCGTGTTGATTGGCGATGGCACCGTGCGTGGTGTGGCTTCGCAGTTGCAACAGGTGATCGGCCGCATGGTGGCTGGCCTGGAGGGCACGGCATTCCGTACGCTGGCTGATGTCGGCATCACCACTAATGGCAAAACCGGTACGCTGGCTTTTGATGCGAGTGTGTTCGTGGCAAAGCTGGAGAGCAGCAGTGACAACATCACCGGTTTGTTCGGTACTCTCATCAAGAGTTCCGACTCACAGGTGAAGGCCTTCGGTATCGGGTCGAATACCAAACCGGGCAGTTACAGCGTCAATGTCACGCAGCTGGCTACGCGCAGCACGCTGATTGGCGCCGCTACGGGCGGCGAACCGTTTGCGATCGACAGCAACAATGACAGCCTGATGGTGCAGATTGACGGCACGCAATCAGCCTCGCTCAGCCTCACCCAGGGTTCGTATACCGGTGCGCAACTGGCTACCGAAATTCAGACGCGCATCAACAATGACAGTGCAATCAAGAACGCCGGTGCGAGTGTCGAGGTGAGCTACAACAGTGGCACAGGTGCCTTCTCGATTGCTTCCACGCGCTACGGTTCCTCTTCCAAAGTAACGCTGCTGTCGGTGGACAGCACAACCAGTGCAACACTCGGGCTGACGGCTGTAGGCGCTGCCAGCGGTGTGAATGTGGCTGGCACCATCAACGGTGTGGCGGCGACAGGCACCGGCCAGCTGCTCACCGGTGCTGCCGGTGATGACAGCGAGGGTTTCATGGTGGAAGTCAATGGCGGCAGCACCGGCAGTCGCGGCACCGTGAGCTATGTGCGGGGTGTTGCCGTGCAACTCAGCACATTGATTACCACGATGCAGGACAACGGTGGTGCTGTGGCTGTGAAACAGCAGGCATTGCAGGATGTGCTCTCGCGCATTGCCGAGCAGCGTACGGCGATGGAGGATCGACTGGAGGATTTGCGCACACGCCTGAGCAGACAGTTCAGTTTCTATGATTCGCTCATTTCAACGCTGAACAGTACCGGTAACTACATCACGCAGCAGATGGAAGCCTTTACCGCCGCTGCGAAGAAGTAACACGATGCGCCTGCCCGATTCCCGCCATGCCATTGATCGCGCGGTGCTGGTGTATCGACGCTGCTTTGCCGCTCTTGCTGTTTTCAGTGGTGTCATCAACCTGCTGGTTCTGGCGCCCACCTTGTACATGCTGCAGGTTTACGATCGTGTGCTCGTCAGTCGCAACGAGACCACCTTGTTGATGTTGACGATCATCCTCCTGGGATTGTTCCTGCTCAACAGCGGGCTGGAGTGGGTGCGCAGCCAGTTGATGGTCAGCATCAGCGCCGGCCTTGATGATGTATTGAGTGAACAGGTATTTGATGCCGCGTTTCGTCGCAGCTTGCAGCGCACCGGCGGCAACCCTGCGCAGGCGCTGCAGGATCTTGCCAACTTGCGGCAGTTTCTTACCGGCCCCGGCCTGATTGCCTTGTTCGATGTGCCGTGGTTGCCGTTGTATCTCGCGATCTCTTTCCTGTTTCATCCTGTGCTGGGCGTGTTTGCACTGGCGGGAGCTCTGCTGATGATTGCGCTGGCCATATGGAATGAGATCGCGACCCATCAGGGGCTGGTACAGGCCAACGGCATTGCCGTGCAATCGTCCGCGCAGTTGAACAACACCTTGCAGAATGCAGAAGTCATCGAGGCGATGGGCATGCAGGCCACCTTGCGCAGGCGTTGGCGCCAGTTGCAGGATGCTGCTCTCGCTGCACAGGCGGGCAGCAGTGCGCGCGCGGCACGCATAGCCGCGCTCACGCGTTTTGTGCGCATGAGCCTGCAGTCGCTGGCCCTGGGCCTGGGTGCAACGCTGGTGCTCGATGGCAGCATTTCCGGTGGCATGATGATCGCGGTGACGTTGCTGGTTGGGCGCACGGTGGCGCCGGTGGAGCAGGCCATCGCTTCCTGGAAAAATCTGGGCAGTGCGCGCACCAGTTATCAGCGCCTCAATACCCTGCTGGAACAATTGCCGCCGCAGCAATCGCCTATGCCATTGCCGGCACCTACCGGCGCTGTCTCGGTCGAGCGTCTGGTGGTGGTGCCGCCTGGCAGCCGCAAGGCCGTGCTGGCCGCTGTGCATTTTGCGTTGCAGCCCGGCGAGTTGCTGGCGATTGTCGGCGCGAGCGCATCGGGAAAATCATCACTGCTGCGGGCGTTACTCGGCATCTGGCCGGCGGCGAGTGGCGTGGTGCGTCTCGATGGTGCTGATATCCGGCAGTGGTCACGCGAGGCGTTGGGGCCACGGCTTGGTTATCTGCCACAGGACATTGAATTGTTCGATGGCAGCATCGCAGAAAATATCGCGCGCTTTGGTGAAGTCGATGCTGAAAAAGTCATTGCAGCGGCGCGGCTCGCCGGTATCCACGACATGGTGTTGCAGTTTGTCAACGGCTACGACACACGCATAGGTGGTGATGTCGCACAGGAAAACCTTAACCAGAAAAACACCGCTCCAGAAAATAACGTGATGTTGTCGGGCGGACAGAAGCAGCGCATCGGTCTGGCGCGTGCGCTGTACGGCCAGCCGGCGTTGGTGGTACTGGATGAGCCGAATGCGCATCTGGATGAAGCGGGCGAGCAGGCGCTCGCGGCCGCCTTGCAGGTGCTGAAACAGGCGGGTTCCACCGTGGTGGTGGTAACACATCGCGCCAATCTGTTGCCGTTGGCCGACAAAATGCTTTTTCTCAAGGACGGCGAGCAAAAACTGTTTGGTCCGCGTGAGCAGGTGATGAAAACCTTGATGGCACCGGCATCCGCTTTGCGCAGTGCCAGCGGAGAGCGTGCAGCATGAACACATCTGTATCGGCACCGGTGTTGCCTGTAGCATCCGTCGACTATTCACCACATTTTCATGAAGCCTTGCGCTGGATGCGCGGTGGCTATTGGTTGCTGCTGTTGGGTTTCGGTGGTTTTTTGTTGTGGGCCGGTTTTGCGCCGCTGGATCAGGGCGTGGTGGGCTCCGGTACGGTGGTGATTGCCGGCGAGCGCAAGGTGGTGCAGCCATCAATGGCCGGAACCATCGACGAACTCCTGGTGCACGAAGGTGATGATGTGACGCAAGGACAAGTGCTGTTGCGACTCAACACCACACATGCACGCTCGGATTACGATGTGGTTGCCGGGCAGTGGATCAGCGCACGCAGTGTGCAGGCGCGTTTGACGGCAGAGCGACTGGGACAGGAGGCCATTGTCTGGCCCGATGACTTGCAGCAGTTCCGCAGTGCGGCGTTGTCGCAGGCTGTCAGTGCAGAAAATGATGCGCGCGTGCGCGAGGCGCTCGATTTGCAGCAGAGCTTGTTCAACACACGGCGCAGCGAGATGCAGAGCCGCATCAGCATTCTCGAGCACGAGGCGCGTTCACTGGAAGAACAGCTGGGCAGTTACCGCGAGATTCAGCGCAACTACACCACGCAACTGCAATTCCAGCAACAGGAGCTCGAAGGGCTGCGCGAGCTGGTGAAAGGTGGCAACGTGCCGCGTACGCAAGTCTATGAGGCCGAGCGTCGCGCTGCACAGATGAATGCGCAGTTGGCATCTTCGGTGTCGGATGTGGCGCGCATACAGCAACAATTGAATGAAATGTCATTGAAAATAGTGCAGGAGCAACAGGTTTTCCGCAGCAGTGTCGAATCCGATCTCACCCAGGTATCTGCCAATGTGGCGGCATTGGAAGAGCGTCTGAAGGCGCTGGAGTTCGAACTGAAGAATGCGGAAATCGTGGCGTCGGTCAGCGGACAGGTGATGGGGTTGGCGGTGCACACACAGGGCGGTGTGGTGGCGCTGGGGCAGAAACTGATGGATATCGTGCCACAGTCATCGCGCTGGATTATCCGTGCGCGCTTTCCGCCGATGGTGGCCGATCGTCTGGAACGCGATCTGCCGGTGGCGATTCGTTTTGGTTCGTTGCAGCGTATCAATACTCCGGTGCTGGAGGGGCGTGTGGCGACGGTGTCGGCGGATCAGTTACTGGACGAAGCGAGTCGCGAACCGTATTTCGCCGTCGATGTGAATGTGGCTGACGATGTAAATGTGGTGTTGCAGCAGGCGGGACTTGTTGTGAGGCCCGGGATGCAGGCAGAAGTGATTGTGCGCACAGGCGAGCGCACATTGTTCAATTACCTGTTGCGTCCTTTGACGGAAAAAATGGCAGTGGCGCTCAAGGAGGAATAGTATTCAAGGAGAAATAGTGCCGGAAGCTGATCGTTATGCGGCTGCAGTTTCCGTCACGTCACTTTTCATGCTGGATGTCGCGGAGATCAACCCCAGTGTTTGCAGTATGTCGACTTGCGGTTCGTCCTTGAACGCATAGGCAGTGATTTCCAGATTGGCCGTGCCGATGAACAGCATGGTGAAGCCGGCCTGGTAGATGGCTTTTGCCAGCGATTGCACGGAAAAGCCATTCTTGTGTGCAAAGAAATCCACGCCGCTGCGCTCGATTTGTGCGGCATAGCCGTAGATCACGTCAGATGCGCGAATGGGGCCCAATGCCGACTGGTACAGCACATCGTCGATGTCGAGGTTCTTTTCCACCATGGTGCGTATCACTGCCATGATGTCCGGCACGCGCAGGTGCACAAATCCTTGCGGCTTCAATACATGCAGAAATCCCTGCAGTACTTTTGCTACATCGTGTTGGTAATAGTGTTCGAGGTTGTGCGAGCAGTAGATGGCGTCGAATTGTCCGTCTTGCAGTGTTTGCAATTGACGCGCATCGCAGACGATGTCTGGTTTGCCGGTGGGGTCGATGTCCAGCAGCAGGTGTTCGTACTCGGCAAAATGTGCAGGCAGCGCAATAGCCTTGCTGTTGCCGCCAACATTGAGAACGGATTTACGGGTAGTGTCTGCGGTGCTCATGGCGTTTCCTCGCGGCAAGTGTCTTGAAAGCAATGTGACTCAGCTATGCCGGTTTTCCGGCGCCGTCACGGTTTTTTATACTGAGCACGAAGTGTGCCGTTGCGCATGTTGCAGTGCTTCACCGAAATCGCGAACAAACTGTGGCATGTCGAAAAGCGGTGAGTCCGTGCGGCCGGTGTCCAGTCGCTGTTTGATATCGCGATAGCACTCGGTATCGGTAGCCAGTGCAATCGCACGCTTTTCATACTCGGCTTGAGTGTGGGTGATCAGTTCTGGCAAATTCAGTGCGGTGAGCAGGCTGCCCGCCATGCGCGAGGCAAAGCTGTGTCCACTGCGCGTCAACACCGGCAGTCCCATCCACAATGCATCGTTGGCCGTGGTGCCTGCATTGAAGGGGAAGGCATCAAGAAACAAATCGGCTGCCGTGTAACGTGCCAGGTAGTCTTGAGGTGCGACGCGTGGCGCAAAAATCAGTCGTGAGGTATCGATGCCGGTGGCGCGCGCTTGTGCGGTGAGGTTGTCCTGTGCCCAGCGGTTGTCTGCGAGCAGCCACAGTACACTGTCTGGCACTGCGTCGAGAATGTGCATCCAGCTGTCGAACATCGCTGGTGTGAATTTGTAATTGTTGTTGAAGCAGCAGAATACAAAGCTGTCTTCCGGCAACTGGCACTGCGCGCGCGTGGGCAGCGCGCCCACGGGGCGTTGGCGATCGCTAGACTGGTACACGCGCGGCAGATACAGCGGTGTTTCGCTGTAAAACGGTTTTTCCGTTTCCGGAATCAGGAATCTGTCGGCAATCACGTAGTCAATGCAGGGCAGGCCGGTGGGGCCGGGAAAGCCCAGATACGTCATCTGTATCGGCGCCGGTCGCCAGGCGAGAATGTTCGGTCGCGCGCCCGAGGTGAGACCTTGCAGGTCAATGAGAATGTCGATTTCGTTTTGTCGGATCAGTTGTGCAGCAACGGCATCATCGAGTGTGCCAATGCACATGAAATGATCCATGGCAGCGATGACGCGCGCGCGCAACGCAGAGCCGTCTTCGCGGCTCCAGCAAAATCCGTACAGTTCGAACTGTGCATGATCGAGTAATTCGAACAATTCGACGGTGAGCAGTGATACCGCATGCAGGCAGAAATCGGAAGATAAAAAGCCGATGCGCAATTTGTCATGCGTGTAACGGTGTTGCGGCGATACCAGTTCCGGTACGCGCTGGTTGACGCGCTCGTGTGCGAAGTGTGACGCAATGGCGAGTTGCGTGCCGGTGTCGTCGGTCACCGACAACATTGCCAGTGGCGAGGTATGGCGCTGCAGGTCGCCGATACTGATGCCTTCCACCTCGGTATACACGGGCCATCGGCACTGCTTCTGGCGCAGGTGCACCCAGTGCTGAATCACTTTCGGCTGCATTGGTTCAGCGGCGAGGCTCGCGCGCAGATGTTGTTCGGCAGTGGCGAATTGCCGCTGCTCTTCGCACAGGCGTCCCAGTGCGTTGACTACCATCAGGTAAAGTTCGCGATTGCTGTCCGCAGTGACGAGGGATTTGTCCAGCAGTGACTGCCAGGTGTCGAGCGCAGCCTGCGGTTGGCCGAGGCGTTCCTGCACCGTGCCGAGATTGAACCAGGCCTGCACAAAGTCGGCCTTCTGTTCAATGGCGCGACGGTATTCCGCTTCCGCTTCCGTGAGGGCATTCAGTTGCGACAGCGTGACGCCGAGATTGAAGCGGATGATGTAATCCAGCGCTGTGTGATTGAAGCGCAGCCACTGGCGGTAAAGCTCTGCGGCATGAGCGTTCTGGTTCGCGCCTGTGAGCTTGTCGGCCAGCGCGAGCAGCGTGCCGGCATCCACGTCGGCACACGGCGGGCGATCTGCTGCAGCTGTCATGGGTGGTTCCAGGCTGTCGAGTGGCATGGCGTATCCCTGCACAGGCGTCATGCACTAACTGTAGACGGCTTTTGTGTGATTGCTTGAACCGAAAGCCAGCCAGCGCTCTTCTGAACAAAGCCCTCACCCGGCGCTGCGCGCCACCCTCTCCCTAAATGGGAGAGGGTTTTATAGCCCCTACCCTGTAATGGGGGGAGGGGTTGAGGTAGGCGAATACCTCAGTAGCAGTCCTCACAACAAGGGCTGCTGGCTGTCCCCCGCACCAAGCAGGCCGAGAGCATTGTCGCCGCCATCGGTCTGTAGCCACACATCGTCGATGGCATGTGTACTGCCGTCGGCTGTGGTGTAGCTGCTGGCAAGTCCTGTCCAGCTGCCATTGCTCCACTCGTCAGTCTGCTGCGCCTGCAGCGAGATGCCGGTGATGCCGAGCTGACCGAGTTGATAGAGCTCGGTCTGCTGGCTCACGCCGTCGCCGTTGCTGTCCTGCCACACCTGCAGTGCTGCGAACAGTTCGTCGCCAGCATTGATCGCGCCGTCGTGGTTGCTGTCGAGTTCAGCCAGTGCGGCAAAGCCGTCGCTGGCGCGACTGCCGTCGGCGAGTGTGGTAGAAGAGCCGAACAGTTCGGCACCACTGCTGATAGCTCCGTCGCTGTTGCGATCCAGTACGAGGAAACCGTCATCGGTATCGGCCCATGCCGTGCGCACTGTCTCGCCAGTGGCGAACAGATCGAAACTCACGCCGTCAGCCAGTGTGGTGGTTTCCACGCCGTCGCCGTCGAGATCCAGAATCAGCGGTGTGGACAGTGCCAGTGCCGTGGTTTGTTCAGCTGTCATCTGCGCCAGCTGCCCGCCGGTGAAGGCGTCGTGCTGCGTCATGTTCAAGTGCGACAACTGTGCCGTGGTGAGGCCGGCAATCGCAGCGGTGCCGATCGCGGCGATTTGCGAGGCACTGAAGCTGGCGAAGTCGGCTGTCTGCATCGCGGCAAACTGATCGGAGTTCAACGCAGCGACATCGGCTGTTTCCATGGCGGCAAATTGCCCGGTGGTCATGGCAACGATCTGCGATGTGGTTAGCGCGGCCACCTGCGCGGTGGTGAACGCCTCGATCTGGTCGGTGGTCATCGCTGCGAGATCGCTGTTCTGGATCGCCGCCACTTGCGTGGTGGTCAGCGCCTGCACCTGGTCTGTTTCCAGCGCGGCGACTTGCGCCGAAGTCATCGATACGATCTGTCCGGTAGTGAGTGCCGCCACTTGCGTATTGGTCAGCGCGACGATCTGGTCGGTGGTCATTGACGGCACATCGGTGGCCTGGATGGCGGCGATCTGCGCCGTACTCATGGCGGCGAGATCTTCCGTTTCCAGTTTCGCGATCTGCGTGGCGGTGAGCGACACCACTTGCGAGGTGGTCAACGCGGCGGCCTGCGCCGTGGTCAGCGCGACGATCTGGTCGGTGGTCAGTGCCGCGACATCGGTACCCTGCATCGCGGCAATTTGCGTGGTGGTCAATGCCTGGATCTGGTCCGTGGTGAGGCCGGCCACCTGAGCAGTGGTGAGCGCGACGACCTGCGCCGTGGTCAACGCCGCCACCTGGGTGGCGTCCAGCGCACCGAGCTGATCGGTACTCCAGGCGGTAATGTCATTGCCTAGCGCCGCCACTTGTGCAGTGCCGAGAGCAGCGATGTCTACCGTTTCCATGGCGGCGAGCTGGGCCGTGCCAAGACCCGCGAGTTGCGCGGTGGTCAGTGCCTGCCACTGGGCCGTACCCAAAGCTTGAATGTGGTCAGTGGTGAAGGCTGCCACATCGGCTGTCTGCATGGCGCCCAGTTGTGCGGCTGTCAGTTCCACCGCCTGTGTGGTGGAGAGTGCGGCCACTTGTGCGGTGGTGAAACCGGGCACAGCAGCCACGGCGAGCGCAGCCAGGTCGGCAGTTTCCATGGCCTGGATGTGCGCCACACTGAGTGCGCCGAGTTGTGCCGAGGTGAGTGCCCCGGCTTGTGCGGCGGTCAGTGCTTCTACCTGATCTGTGGTCAGTGCTGCAATCTGCGAGGTTTTCAGCGCGGCGATCTGCGCGGTAGTCAGCTCGGCGAAATCTGCCGTTTCGATCGCGGCAACCTGTGCCGTGGTCATGGCGGCAATCTGCGCTGTGGTCAGTTTGCTGATCTGGTCGGTCGTCAATGCCTCTACCTGGGCGGTGGTGAGCGCTGCGATGTTGGCTGTCTTGATCGAGGCCAGTTGTGTGGTGGTGAGTGCCTGAATCTGGTCTGTGGTCAGCGCAGCAGCCTGGTCAGTGGTGAGACCGTTCAGGGCGCTGGTGCTCAGTTCATCCAGGTCGCCGGTTTCGATGGCCTGCAATTGCGTGGTGGACAAGGCCGCCACTTGCGAGGAGGACAGCACGCCAGCCTGATCGGTGGTGAGGGCTTCCACTTGCGCGGTCGTGAGCGCGGCGATCTGCGCGGTTTTCAGCGCGACAATCTCAGCCGTGCCCAGTTGCTGCAGGTCTGCGGTTTCGATGGCCTGGATTTGCGCCGTGGTGAGTGCCGCTACCTGCGCGGTGGTCAGCGCATCGACCTGATCGGTGCTCAGAGCCTCGATCTGGTCGGTGGTCATCGCGGCGAGATCGACAGTCTGGATCGCGGCAATCTGCGCCGTCGTCATTTCCGCCAGGTCGGCGGTTTCAATGGCTGCCACTTGCGCGGTGGTCATGGCGACGATCTGGTCGGTAGTCAGCTTGCTGATCTGGTCGGTGGTCAATGCCTCCACCTGCGCGGTGGTCAGCGCGGCGATGTCGCGTGTTTCCATTGCCGCGATCTGATCGGTAGTGAGCTTCTGCAGATCGGCGGTTTCAATGGCCGCCACTTGCGCGGTGGTCAGCGCCACGATCTGGTCAGTGGTGAGTTTGCTGACCTGATCGGTGGTCAGTGCCACGATGCCGGCAGTGGTGATGGCGGCAATATCGGCCGTTTCAAACGCTTGCAACTGTGTGGTGCTCAGCTCGGCAATATCGGCTGTTTCCAGTACGGCCACCTGTGCGGTGGTGAGTGCGGCGATCTGGTCCACCGTCAATGCCGCCACGTGGTCGGTGGTCAGCGCGACGATCTGCGCGGTGGTCAGTGCTGCGACTTGATGCGCCATCAGCGATGCCGTCTGCTCGGTACTCATATTGGCGATGTCGGCGGTTTCCAGTGCACGGATCTGTGCCGTGGTGAGACTGCTCACCTGATCCGTCGTCAGCTCGGACGTTTGCGCCGTGGTCATCGCCGCAATGGCGGCGGTACTCAGGGCTGCCATCGCGCTCGGATCCATGGCGGCGATTTGCGTGGTTGTCATATTGGCCACTTGTGCCGTGGTCAATATTGCTGCCTGTGCGGTGGACAGCAGGGCAATCTGGTCCGTGGTCAGTGCGGCAACATCCGCCGTTTCCATCGCGCGCAATTGTGTGGTGGAGAGTGCGGCGATTTGCTCAAAGGTCAGCACTGCCGATTGTGCGGTGGTCAGTGCCACGATCATGTCGGTGGATAGCACGGCGAGATCGGCCGTTTCGATGGCGGCGATCTGGTCGGTGGTCATCTTCTCGAACTGTGCAGTCGAGAGATTGCTCACTTGCGTGGTGGTGAGTGCGGCCACTTGTTCCGTGGTCATTGCCGCCAGTTGCGCGGTCGACAATGTCTGGATTTCGGTGACAGACAGTTTTGCCGTTTGCGCCGTGGTGAGCGCGGCAATCTGCGCGGTGGTGAGTGCACTGAACTGGTCAGTTTCCAGCGCCACCAGCTGCGCCGTGGTGAGTGCAGCGATTTGATCCGTGGTCAGTTTTGCCACGTCGGCGGTTTCCAGTACCTTGATCTGTGCGGTGGTGAGGGCTGCCAGATCCGCCGTTTCCAGTGCCGCCACCTGTGCTGTGGTGAGGTTGGCGATCTGCGCTGTTGTCAGCACCGCGGCCTGTGCAGTGGTCAGTGCCTGGATCTGGTCGGTGCTCATGGCAGCGAGATCGGCGGTTTCCAGTGCTTTCACCTGTGCCGTGGTCATGGCAGCCACGTGTTCCACCGTGAGTTTGGCGGCTTGTGCGGTGGTGAGTGCCACGACCTGATTGGTGGAGAGCGCGGCCACTTGTGCGGTGGTCAGATACTGGATCTGGTCGGTGGTGAGTTTTGCTATGTCGGCAGTGTCCATCGCGTGGATCTGGTCCGTGGTCAGCGCTGCTACCTGGTCACCCGTCAGTTTTGCCGTTTGCGCGGTGGTGAGCGCGACGATCTGTGCGGTGCCCATCGCAGCGAGGTCTGCGGTTTCAATGGCCTGTACTTGCGCGGTGGTGAGTGCCGCCACTTGCGAGGCCGTCAGGGCGGCCAGCTGGGCGCTGGTGAGAGCCGCGATCTGGTCGGTGGTCATCGCTGCCAGATCCTCGGTCTCCATGACGCGGATTTGCGCAGTCGTGAAGGCCTGGATCTGGTCGGTGGTCATCGCCTGCACCTGATCGGTGGTCAGGGCAACGATCTGCTGGCTTTCCAGTTCGGACAAGCCGCCGGCATTGAGTGCGGCCGCCTGTGCTGCGTCGAATGCCGCCAGCTGTGCGGTGGTCATGGCGGCGATCTGTGCAGTGGTCAGCGCCGCAGCCTGATCGGTCGATAGTGCTGCTACATCAGCGGTTTCCATCGCCGCTACTTGTGCTGTGGTGAGGTTGGCAATCTGTGCCGTGCTCATCGCAGCAATTTGTGCCGTCGTCAGTGATGGCACAGCGGTGGAGGATACTGCGGCCAGATCGGCCGTTTGCATTGCGGCGATCTGGTCGGTAGTCAGTTTTGCCAGTTGCGCGCCGGTGAGGGCGGCAGCCTGGGTGCTGGTGAGTGCCACGATCTGTGCGGTAGTCAGGGCCGCGAGATCGGCGGTTTCCAGTGCCGCGACTTGTGCCGTGGTGAGGTTTGCCACCTGCGTCACGGTGAGGGCTTCTGCCTGTGCGGTGGTCAGTGCCGCGATCTGCGCAGTGGTCATCGCCGCCACTTGTGCGGTGGTCATACCCATCAGTTGATCGGTGGTCAGTGCAGCCACTTGTGCTGTGGTCATGGCAGCGACTTGCGCCGTGGTGAACTTGGCCACATCGGCATTTTGCATGGCGGCTATTTGTGCCGTGGTCAGTGCTGCGACCTGTGCGGTGGTGAGTGCCGCCACTTGCGCCGTGGTCAGGTGCGGGATCTGGTCGGTGGTCAGTTTGGCGAGATCGGCCGTTTCCATCGCGCGGATCTGGTCGGTGGTGAGTGCAGCTACCTGGGCTGCAGTCAGCGCCGCTGTTTGTGCCGTGGTCAAGGCCACGACTTGTGTGGTGGTCAGTGCGGCGACATCGGCGGTTTCCATGCCCTCGATCTGCGCTGTAGTCAACGCGGCGACCTGGTCTGTGGTCAGCGCGGCGGCTTGTGCCGTGGTGAACGCCCGAACCTGGCTGGTAGACAATGCTGCCAGATCTGCCGTTTCCATCTGGCGCAGCTGTGTGGTGGTGAGTGCGGCCACGTCGGCGGTTTCCATCGCTGCAGCTTGTGCGGTGGTGAGCGCGGCGATTTGTGCCGTGGTGAGCGCAGCCATCTGGGCGGTGGTGAGACCGGCGATGCGGTCTGTGCCGAGTGCGGCAAAGTCTGCGGTTTCCATCGCGCGCAGTTGTGTGGTGGACAAGGCAGCAATCTGGTCACTGGTCAATTTGCTGGCCTGCGCGGTGGTCAGTGCGGCGATTTGTGCGGTGGTAAAGGCCGCGAAATCGGCAATATCCATCGCACCCATCTGCACGCTGGTGAGATTCGCCACTTGCGTAGTACTTAGCGCCGCAGCATGTGCCGTGGTCAGTGCCACGATCTGGTCGGTGGACAGTTTGGCCAGATCGGCGGTTTCGATCGCCTGGATTTGCGCGGTGGTCAGCGCGGCAATGTCAGCCGTTTCCAGCGCACTGATCTTCGCCGTGCTCAGTGCCACGATCTGGTCGGTGGTCAGCGCGGCAGTCTGTGCCGTGGTCAGTGCAATCAGCTGGTCGGTCGACAGCGCAGCGAAATCAGCTGTTTCCATCGCAGCGACCTGTGCAGTAGTGAGTGCGGCAATTTCATCAACCGTCAGGGCTGCGGCTTGTGCCGTGCCGAGTGCGGCAACGGCTGCCGTTGACAATTTGGCGAGATCCGCCGTTTCCATTGCCACCAGTTGTGCCGTGGTGAGATTGGCGGCTTGTGCTGTTGTCAGCGCTGCTGCCTGTGCGGTGGTCAGCGCGATAATCTGATCAGTGCTCATCGCAGCGAGGTCGGCCGTTTCCAGTGCGGCGATTTGTGCTGTGGTCAGTTTGCTGATTTGTGTCGGTGTGAGATTGGCAACCTGTGCGGTGGTCAGTGCCGCGATGCGATCAGTGCCGAGCTGTGCGAGATCGGCCGTTTCCAGTGCCGCCGCTTGCGCAGTTGTCAGCTTGCTGACTTGTGCAGTTGTCAGTGCTGCCGCCTGGTCGGTGCCCAGTGCGACAATCTGGTCGGTGCTCATGGCGGCGAGATCAGCAGTCTCCAGTGCTGCCACCTGTGTTGTGGTCAGTGCCCGTATCTGATCCGTCGTTAATGCGTGGGTTTGTGCGGTGGTCAGTGCCACTACTTGTGCGGTGGTCAGTGCCGCGACCTGATCCGTGGTGAGCGCTGCGATCTGGTCAGTGCTCATGGCGGCGAGATCGGCGGTTTCCAGCGCGGCGACTTGCGCAGTGGTCAGGGCAGCGACTTGCGCAGTGGCGAGTGCCGCTGCCTGTGCGGTGGTCAAGGCAACCAGCTGTGCAGTTGTCAGTTGTTCGAGATCGCCGGTTTCCATCGCCGCCATTTGTGCGGTAGTCAGGTTGGCAATTTGTGCCGTGGTCAGTGCGGCCGCCTGATCGCTGGTGAGCGCCACAATCTGGTTGGTACCCAGTGCGGCAAGATCAGCGGTTTCCACTGCGCGCAGTTGTGTGGTGGACAGCGCAGCCAGATCAGCTGTTTCCATCGCAACCAGTTGTGCGGAACCCATGCCGACAAGTTGAGCTGTCGTCAGTGCGGCAGCTTGCGCGGTAGTCAGCGCCACAATCTGGTCGGTGGTCATTGCAGCGGCTTGTGCCGTGGTTAGTGCAGCGATTTGTGCGGTGGTGAGTTTGGCAATATCCGCCGTTTCCATTGCGGCGATCTGCGCGGTTGTCAACGCCTGCACTTGATCCGTTGTCAATGCCTCGATCTGTGCTGTGGTGAGCGCGATGACCTGATCGGTGGTCAATTTTGCTATGTTGGCCGTGGTAATGGCTTCAATCTGCGCGGTTGTCAGCTTGGCCAGATCGGCGGTTTCCATGGCGGCGATTTGCGCGGTGGTCAAGGCCTGGATCTGTGCGGTGGTCAGTGCAGCGGCCTGGGCGGTGGTAAGCCACTGGATCTGGTCTGTTGTCAGCTTGGCCAGATCGGCGGTGTCCATGGTCACCAGTTGTGCGGTGGTCAATGCCGGTATTTGATCGGATGTGAGTGCCGCCACTTGTGCCGTGGTGAGTGCGACGATCTGCGCCGTGGTCAACTTGGCGACATCGGCAGTTTCCATGGCGGCGATCTGTGCCGTGGTGAGCGCGGCAACCTGGCTGGCTGTGAGCGCCTGCACCTGTGCTGTCGTGAGAGCAATGATCTGGTCTGTGGTCAATTTGCTGATCTGGTCGGTGCCAAGTGCAACCAGCTGTGTTGTCGTCAATGCCTGCACTTGATCGGTGGTCATTGCGGCGAGATCGGCGGTTTCCATGCTGCGCAGCTGTGCTGTGGTGAGCTTGATGATCTGTGCAGTGGTCAGCGCCGCAGTCTGGGCTGTGGTCAGTGCCGCAATCTGTGCGGTGGTCATGGCTGCGAGGTCCGCGGTTTCAATAGCGGCAACCTGTGCTGTCGTGAGTTTCGGTACCTGATCCGTCGTCAGCGACGCCATTTGTCCACTGGACAGGGCGACAATCTGTGCCGTGGTCAGTGCTGCCAGATCAGCCGTTTCAAATGCCTTGACCTGGCTGTTGGTCATCGCAGCGAGATCCGCAGTTTCGATGGCGGCTACCTGCGCGGTGGTGAGAGCGGCAACCTGTTCCGTTTTCAGGGCTGCCACTTGTGCCGTGGTCAGCGCCACAATCTGGTCGGTGCTGAGTGCGGCGACATCATCGGTTTCCATGCCGCGCAGCTGTGTGGTGGATAGTGCTGCCAGGTCTGCAGTTTCCAGCGCGGCCACTTGTGCCGTGGTCAGCGCAGCCAGCTGGTTGTTGGTCAGTGCTGCGATCTGCGCCGTGGTGAAGGCCTGTACCTGGGCGGTGGTGAGTTTGGCGATGTCTGCAGTTTCCAGCGCGGCAACCTGTGTGGTGGTCAGCTTGGCGACCTGGGCGGTGGTCATTGCCGGCACCTGGTCGGTGCTCAGCGCGACAATTTGTGCCGTGGTCAGCGCGGCCACTTGTGCCGTGGTCAGTGCTGCCACTTGAGCTGTCGTCAAGGCGGCGATATCGGCCGTTTCCATGGCTGCGATCTGCGCCGTGGTCAGTTTCACCAGATCGGCGGTTTCCAGCGCGGCCACTTGGGCCGTGCTCAGTGCCGCCACCTGGGTCAAGGTTAGGGCGGATATCTGGCTGGTGGTCAAAGCCGCCACCTGTGCCGTGGTGAGTTCGGCCAGTTGGGTGGTGGAGAGACGTGCCAGTTGTGCGGCGGTCAGCGCGGCAACCTGGTCCGTGGTGAGGGCTGCTACCTGTGCGGTAGTCAACACACCAATGTGCGTTGTGGTCAGTGCGGCGATGTCGGCGGTTTCCATGGCTGCCACCTGGGCGGTGGTCAGCGCAGCCACCTGTGCGGTGGTCAGTGCAGCCACCTGTGCGGTGGTCAATGCCGGTATCTGGTCCGTGGTCAGTTTGGCGACATCGGCCGTCTCCATGACGGCGATCTGCGCCGTGGTCAGTGCGGCGATATCGGCACTTTCCAGCGCAGCGACTTGTGCTGTGGTCAATGCAACTACATGTGCGGTGGTGAGGGCAGCCACTTGTGCCGTGGTCAGCGCAGCAACCTGTGCCGTGGTGAGCGCAGCAAGCTGGGCGGTGGTGAGTTTGCTGACCTGTGCCGTGGTGAGTGCTGCCACTTGTGCGGTGGTGAGGGCAGCCACTTGTGCGGTAGTGAGGGCTGGCAATTGTGTCGAGGTCAATACCGCGAGATCAGCCGTCTGCATGGCTGCGACCTGTGCAGTCGTCAGCGCGGCGATCTGTCCTGTGGACATGTTGGCGAACTGTGCCGTGGTGAGTGCCTGTATCTGTGCCGTGCCGAGTTGTGCCAGATCGGCAGTTTCCATGGCGCGCAGTTGTGCCGTGGTGAGCGCTGCAGCCTGGGCGGTGGTGAGCGCTGCCGCTTGTGCAGTGGTTATCGCCGGGATGCGGGCGCTGCTGATGACAGCGAGATCGGCGGTCTCCAGTGCCGCCACCTGGTCGGTAGTGAGTGCAGCCAGTTGCGCGGAGGTGAGGGCGGCTACCTGTGCGCTGGTCAGCGCCTGGATCTGTACTGTGGTCAGCGCTGCCAGATCTGCTGTTTGCAGTACGGCAATCTGTGCCGTCTTGAGCGCAGTGATCTGCTCGGTGGTGAGGTTGCTCACTTGTGCCGTGGTCAATGCCGGAATCTGGTCAGTGGTCAGGGCGGCAATCTGTGCAGTATCCATTTCCGCAAGCTGCGCGGTGCTCATGGCGGCGAGGTCGGCGGTTTCCAGCGCGGCAATCTGTGCGGTGCCCAAACTGGCGACCTGTGCCGGTGTCAGTGCCTGTACTTGAGCCGTGGTCAGCGCTGCCACCTGTTCTGTCGTCAGTGCGGCGACCTGTTCGGTGGTCATGGACTCGATCTGTACCGTCGTCAGCTTGGCAATGTCGCCGCTTTCCATGGCGGCAATCTGGTCAGTATCCAGCGCAATGAGCTGATCGGTGCTCAGTGCCGCCACCTGTGCCGTAGTGAGTGCAGCCATCTGTGAGGTGGTGAGTGCTGCCACCTGTGTGGTGTACAGCGCGCCCAACTGACTGGTCGTGATGGCGGCAACATCCGCCGTTTCCATGGCGCGCAGCTGGCCTGTGGTGAGAAATTCCAGTTGTTCGCCTGTAAGTTTGGCCACGTGTGCCGTGGTGAGTGCGGCAATAGCTGCTGTAGACAGGCGGGCAAAGTCAGCTGCTTCCATTGCGGCCACTTGCGCGGTGCTCATGGCGCCGATCTGGGCCGATGTGAGGTAACCGGCCTGCAGTGTGCTCAGTGATTCCACTTGCTTGGTGGTGAGTGCAGCAATGCTGGCGGTGGTGAGTTTGCCGATTTGCGCCGCGGTGAGTGCGCCAATTTGCGAAGTAGTGAGATTGGCTATCTGTGCCGTGGTCAGTGCAGGGATCACCGCTGTCGACAGGCGGGCAATGTCGGCGGTTTCCATGGCGGCGAGCTGTGCAGTCGTCATGTTGGCCACTTGCGCGCTGGTCAGCGCGCCGGCTTGCGAGCTGGTGAGTGCCTGGATTTGTGCCGTTGTCAGTTTGGAGGTATCGGCGGTTTCCATCGCCGCAATCTGTGCCGTGGTGAGTGCGGCAATCTGTGCCGTGGTGAGATTGGCAACCTGTGCCGTTGACAGCGCAGCGATTGTTCCTGTTGCCAATGCGGCAATGTCCGTTGTTTCCATCGCAGCGAGCTGTGCAGTGGAAAGTGCGGCTACTTGTGCAGTTGTCAGTGCGACCGCCTGATCGCTGCCCAATGCTGCAATCTGGTCGGTGGTGAGTGCTGCGACCTGGGCGGTACTCAGTTGGTTGACGCCGGCCGTGCCCAGTGCTTCCACATCCTCGGTTTCCATGGCGGCGATCTGTGCCGTGCCCAACGCGGCGCGTTGTGCTGAAGTGAGTGCAGCCACCTGTGCGGTGGTCAGTGCCGCAATCTGGCTGGCGGTCAGCTTGGCGACATCGGCGGTTTCCATGGCGGCGAGCTGTACTGTACTCAGTGCCGGTATTTGATCGGTCGTCAGCGCGGCAATCTGCGCCGTGCTCAGGGCCTGGATCATGGCAGTCGACAGCCCGCGCAGATCTTCCGTTTCCAGTGAGGCAATCTGGCTGGTGCCAAGTGCTGCCAGCTGTGCGGTACTGAGTGCTGCGACCTGGGCGCTGGTGAGAGCGGCAATGTGCTCGGTGCTGAGCGCAGCAGTCTGTGCAGTCGTTAGCCCCTTGATGGTGGCGGTCGGCAGTGCTGCGACCTGTTCTGTGCCGAGTGCGCCTATCTGTGCTGTGGTCATGGCGGCGATTTGCGCAGACGATAACGCCAGCACCTGGCTGACCGACAAGCTAGCTACCTGGTCGGTTGACAGTGCCGCGATATCGGCTGTTTCCATGACCTTGATCTGTGCCGAGCCCAGTGCGGCGATCTGTTCCGTGGAAAGCGCGGCGACCTGGGCCGTGGTCAGGCTGGGAATGCTCGATGTGCTCAGTGCGGCGACATCCTCGGTTTCCAGTGCGGCGATCTGCGCTGTCGACAGTGCGGCAATCTGTGCCGAGCTGAGTGTTCTGGCCTGCAGCGTTGACAGTGCGACTATCCTGTCGGTCGAGAGTGCTGCGATGTCGGCGGTTTCCATGCTGGCAATGCCTGCGCTGCCGAGGGCGGCCAGTTGTGCGTTGCTCAGTGCGGCGGTTTGCGCGGTGGTGAGCGCCGGTACCTGGCTGCTGGTCAGTGCCGCAATCTGCGCTGTGCTCATTGCGGCAACCTGCGCCGTGGTGAGAGCGGCAACGTCAGCCGTTTCGAGCGCGCGAACCTGCTCGGTGGTCAGCGCGGCGATCTGTGCCGTGCTCATAGCCGCAAATTGTGCGGTTGTCAGCTTCGTCAGGTTGGCAGTGGAAATCTTGATCAGATCGGCTGTTTCAATCGCCGTGACCTGCACGTTGCGCAAGGCCGCCAGTTGAGTGGACGTGAGTGCGGCAATCTGTGCCGAGCTCATGGCCGTCACCTGCTGGGGTGTCAGTGCGCGCAGCTGTGCGGTGGAAAGAGCGGCCACTACCGCCGTATTGAGTGCGGCGACATCCTGGGTGTCCAGGGTGGCGAGCTGTGCGGTCGACAGTCCAGCTGCCTGTACGGTAGTCAGTGCAGCCGCCTGGCTGGCGGTGAGGGCTTTGGCTTGTTCCAGCGAGAGAGCGGCGATCTGCGCGCTGCTCATGCTGCGCAGGCTGGCTGTTGCCAGTGCAGCGAAATCTGCTGTTTCCATGGCGGCGATCTGCGCCGTGGTCAGGGCCGCCACCTGTGCCGATGTCAGCGCAGCGGCCTGTGCGGTGTCGAGTGCGATGATCTGCTCGTCGGACAATGCTGCAATGTCTGCGGTTTCGAGTGCGCGTACCTGCGCGGTCGACAATGCCGCTACCTGCGCAACATTGAGGTTGGCTACTTGTGCCGATGTCATGGCCAGGATGCTGCCGGTGGACAGGGCTGCCAGATCAGCTGTTTCGATGGCTGCAATCTGATCCGGTGTCATGGCTGCAATCTGGGTAGAAGTCAGGGCGCCGATTTGAACGGAAGACATGGCGGCGATCTGTTCGGCTGTCAGGGCAATGACATCGGCAGTCTGCAGCGAGCGGATCTGGTTGGTGGACAGTGCAGCAATCTGGGCCGTGCTCAGCGAGGCGATCTGGCTGGCAGTCAGCGCAGGCAGTACTGCTGTGGAGATCGCCGCCAGGTCTGCTGTTTCCAGGGCCGTGATCTGGGCGTTGGTCATGGCGGCCAATTGTGCGGAGGTCAGGGCTGCGGCCTGTGCGGTGGTCAGTGCCGCTATCTGGCTGGTTTTCAGCGCACGAATATCGGCGGTTTCCATGGCGCGCAGCTGTGCCGTGGTCAGTGCGGCAATCTGCGCAGTGGTCATGCTGTAGACCTGGCGCGTGGTCAGGGACGGGATGTCGAGGGTCTCGATGGCGCGAACCTGGTCGGTGGTCAGTGCGGCGATCTGGTTGCTCGCCAGTGCGGCAAGCTGGGTGCTGGAAAGGCCGGCGATGACGCTGGTAGACAGCTTGGCAAGATCGGCTGTTTCGAACGCGGCAATTTGTGCCGTCGACAGCGCAGCCATCTGCGTTGCGTTAAGCACACTGCTGTGATTGGTGGTCAGCGCGGCAATCTGCGCGGTGGTCATGGCTGCCATCTGTGCCGTCGTCCACTGCACGGCATTGCGAACTTCCTGCTGGGATGTTGTCAGCGGCGTGGTGAGTGCAGCCACCTGGGTTGTGGTCATGGCGCCCAGTTGCAAGGCGGTGAGAGCGTTGACCTGATCAGAGGTCAGTGCTGCTACATCGGCGGTTTCAAGCGCGCGGATCTGTGCTGTGCTCAAGGTAGCCAGCTGCGCTGTGGTCAGTGCGGCTGCCTGCGCAGTGGTCAGCGAGGTGATGCGGGCGGTCGACAAACCTGCCAGTGCGGCAGTGGTCATGGCAACCAGATCTGCTGTCTGGATGGCAGCAATCTGGCTGCCGATGAGGGCGCCTACCTGGGTACTGGTCAATGCGGCGGCCTGGTCGGTTGTCAATGCTGCAATCTGGCTGTTGGAGAGGGCGACAATATCTGCCGTATCCAACGCGCGAATCTGTGCTGTTCCCAGCGCGGCAATTTGAGCATTGCTCAGGGCGGCGATTTGCAGCGATCCCAGCCCGCTGATGCTGGCTGTGGCAATGGCCGCCAGATCGGCAGTCTGCAGGGCTGCCACCTGGGCGGTGGTGAGTGCGGCCACCTGGGCATTGGTCAGCGCTGCAGCCTGCGCCGATGTGAGCGCCTGGATGTTGGCTGTGCTCAATGCGCGCAGATCGACGGTTTCCAGTGCGCGTACCTGTGCCGTGGTGAGAGCAGCCACCTGATCGCTGCTCAAGTTGGCGGTCTGCGCAGTGGTGAGTCCGGTAACGGTTGCCGTGGCCAACCTGGCGAGGTCGGCTGTTTCCATCGCAGCCACCTGTGCAGTTGTCATGGCGCCGAGTTGGATGCCGCTCAGTGCAGCCGCCTGGCTGGTGGTCAGGGCCTGGATTTGTGCGGTGCCGAGTGCTGCGATGGCGCTGTTCGAGAGTCTGGCAATGTCTGCGGTTTCGATGGCCGCGATCTGTGCGGTGCTCATGGCAGCTACTTGCGCGGCTGTCAGTGCTGCAGCCTGACTATTGGTGAGTGCCGCAACCTGAGCGGTGCTGAGTGCCTGTATGTCGTTTGTTCCCAGCGCAGCAAGTTGTGCCGTGGTCAGTGCGGCAATTTGTGCAGTGCCCAGCGCCGCCACCTGTGTGGTTGACAGTGCATTGATCTGCTGGGTGGTAAGAGCAGGCAGCGACGCTGTGGAGATGCGTTGCAGATCTGCGGTTTCAATGGCTGCAATCTGACTGGTCGACAGTTTTGCCAGTTGCGCCGAGCTCAGTGCGCCGAACTGTGCCGTGGTCAGGGCCTGGATCTGGTCAGTGGTCAGTGCGCTGATCTGTGCGGTGGTGAGGCCGGCAATGGTGCTGCTGGCCAGTGCTGCGAGATCGCTATTGTCCAGAGCGGCAATCTGGGCCGTGGTCATGGCTGCAATCTGTGCGGCAGTGAGGGCGGTTGCCTGCGCCGAGCTCAGCGCAGCTATCTGGGCTGTTGTCATCCCGGCAATCGCTGTGGCCGACAGTTTGCTGATGTCCGCCGTTTCGATGGCTGCAATTTGGTCGGTACTCATGGCAGCCACTTGCGTATTTTTCAGTGCTGCGGCCTGGGCAGTGTTCAATGCCACTATTTGCCCGGTAGAGAGTGCCGCGATATCCGCCGTTGCCAGTGTGCTGATCTGTGCCGTGGTCATCGCGGCCACTTGTGCCGTGGTCAGTGCCGCTATCTGGGTGGTTGAAAGTGCGGCCAGCTGTGCCGTGGACAGAGCGGCAATGGCCGCGGCCGAGAGTTTGGCCAGATCAGCGGTTTCCAGCGCTGCCAACTGTGCAGTGGTCATGGCGGCGACCTGGCTTGCGGTCAGTGCCGCAGCCTGTGCCGTACCCAGCGCAACTATCTGTGCTGTCGACATATTGGCGATGGCGGCGGTTGAAAGCTTGGCCAGGTCGGCAGTTTCCAGCGCAGCAACCTGAGCGGTGGACATGGCGGCTGTCTGGGCCGTTGTGATGGCGCCAGCCTGTGTAGTGGTCAGAGCAGCAATCTGTGCGGTGCCGAGTTTGGCAAAATCCACCGCCTGCATGGCGGCAATTTGTGTGTTACTCAACGCGGCGACTTGCGCAGTGGTCAATGCCGGAATCTGATCGGTAGTCAGGGCCACAATCTGCGCCGTGCTCAAGGCCGCAGCTGTGGCAGGGGCCAGCGCGGCGAGGTCGGCCGTTTCCACTGCGGCTATCTGGGCCGTCGTCATCGCAGCAATTTGCGAGGCGGTCAACGCGGCTGCCTGGGCTGTGCCCAGCGCCTGCACCTGGGCTGTGCTCAGCGCGGTAATGTTGGCATTGGACAGTTTGGCAACGCTGGAGGCATGCATTGCAGCGATTTGTGCAGTGCTGAGTGCGGCAATGTGTGCAGTGGTGAGGGCAGCAGCTTGTGTAGTTGTCAGAGCCTGCACCTGATCCGTGGTCAATGCGGCAATGTCAGCTGTCTGCATCACGGCGATCTGCGTTGCGCCCAGTGCCTGCACTTGTGATGTTGTCAGCGCGGCAAACTGTGCGGTGGTCAGTGCCTGTACCTGCGCAGTGCTCAGGCTGGCGATGACATTGTTGGACAGCTTGGCCAGATCCGCCGTCTCCATCGCTGCCAGTTGTGCGGTGGTGAATGCGGCTACCTGTGTTGCTGTCAGGGCAGCGGCTTGTGCCGTCCCCAATGCCGCGACCTGTGCAGTGGTAAGTCCGGTACCTGCAGCGGTGGTGAGTTTGCTGATGTCGCCGGTTTCGATGGCGGCCACCTGCGCCGTGGTCATGCCGGCCACCTGCGCCGATGTCAGCGCTGCCACTTGTGTCGTGGTCAGGGCCTGTATCTGGTCGGTCGTCAGTGCTGCCACATCTGCTGTCTGCATGGTGGCTATCTGTGAGGCGCTCAATGCCGAAATCTGCGTCGTTGTCAGTGCGGCAATCTGGGCTGTGGTCAGTGCCTGTACCTGTGCCGTGGACAGCGAGGCGATTGCAGCCGTGGACAGCTTGGCAATATCGGCTGTTTCCATGGCCGCGATCTGGGCAGTACTCAGCTTCGCTACTTGCGCGCTGGTCAGGGCTGCCGCCTGTGCGGTTGTCAAAGCCTGCATTTGCGCGGTGGTCAGGCCGGCGATTGCCGCTGTAGTCAGTTTCGAGATGTCAGCTGTTTCCAGTGCGGCAACTTCTGCTGTTGTCAGAGCGGCAACCTGTGCAGAGGAGAGTGTTGCGACCTGTGAACTGTTGAGGGCGACGATCTGGTCGGTTGTCAGTTTGGCGATGTCAGCTGTTTCCATCGCAGTGATTTGTGCAGTCGTCAGTGCGGCAATCTGTGTAGTTGTCAGCGCTGCTACCTGTGCGGTGGTCAGTGCCGCGATTTGCGCGCTGGTCAATGTCTGGATGGCACTGGTTGATAATTTTGCAATATCGTCGGTTTCCATAGCCGCGATTTGTGTGGTGCTCAGTTTCGGCACCTGCGTAATGGTCAGTGCGGCGGCTTGTGCCGTGGTCAATGCCGTCATTTGTGCCGTAGTGAGTCCGGCAAGCGCAGCGGTGGATAATCTGGCGATGTCCGCAGTTTCCATGGCAGCAATTTGTGCAGTGGTCATGACGGCCACTTGCGACGAGGAAAGCGCGGCGGCCTGCGCTGTCGATATCGCCTGAATATTGGTGGTGCTGAATACAGGAATCTGCACCGTTGTCAGTGCGCCAAGCTGTGTCGTGGTGAACGCAGCCATGTCTTCAGTTGTCAGGGCGGCGATCTGGGCCGTGGTCAGCGCGGCGATCTGTGCAGTGGTCATTCCTGTAATGCTGCTGGTCATGGCGTAATCCTGAAACTGATATGGTGAAGAAGTCTGTTTGCACGCAAAACGAGCGGTGCAAATGTGCAAAGCGGAAAAACCGCGATATCACGCTTATCGGTCGTGCTGATAAAAACTGTAGCAGTGGAATGTGGATTGTCTTGCCGCACGGAACACAGGATTTTTCTGTTGTAAAAATGCCGCGAAATACGTGAAAGAGCGGCGCGGAATTGTCGTTTCGCCAACAGAATGACCTGGGTGTTTAGCCGGGTGCCGGAAAGCCGGCGGTGTGCCGGGTTTTGGTGTCAGGAATCTTGCGGTGGTTGTCCGGCTGCCATGCGTATCAGAAATTTGTTGAACCTGCACAGGGGTGTGTATAGAATCGCCGCCTCACGCAGCATGAGGCGGTTTGCCGTGGTTGCGGGTGGCCTGCAAAGGTCATGTTTGCAGGCATACAGTTCTGATTGTGCGCCCGTAGCTCAGTCGGATAGAGCATCCGCCTTCTAAGCGGATGGTCGGGGGTTCGAATCCCTCCGGGCGCGCCACATCCTGTCGCGGTACAGTTGTGGAGCCTGCTGGTGTTTTATGGTGGCTGTAGCTCAGTTGGTAGAGCCCCGGATTGTGATTCCGGCCGTCGTGGGTTCAAGTCCCATCAGCCACCCCATATTTTCAAGCACTTACGCAAATCCTTGTAATTAATTCCTCCTTTTGCCACACTTTTGCCACACTTTGTTGCGGCAGGGGTCTCCGTGGCAACCATCAAAAAACGTGGCAATGCCTATCAGGTAGCCATCCGGCGTGCTGGTTTCAAAACTATTTACGCGACTTTCGATACCGAGAAAGAGGCCAATAATTACGCGCAAGCGACTGAGCAGGACATGCGGCGTGGCCGATATGTTGATCGTAGTGAGGCTGACGGCACCACGCTGGCCGAGGCGCTTGATCGCTACGCCGTTGAGGTGAGCGCCGAAAAAAAGGGCTGGAAGCAGGAGCAATCGCGCATCAAGTTCTGGCGCGAGTTCCGCTTCGGTGAAAAGGTGCAGCCGTTGTCGTCCAGACCGCTTTCAGGCATCAAGGGCAAGGATGTGGCAGCCGTGCGCGATAAATTGCTGCAGGGCGGCTCCAGCGCCTCTACGGTGCGTCTGGCGCTGGCCTTGCTGTCTCATGTGTACACCATTGCAAGATTGGAGTGGGGTATTCCGGTTGATAATCCAGTCGAGCATGTGCGCAAGCCCAAGGTGAGCAATGCGCGGGATCAGCGCGTTACTGATACGGATCTTGAGGCGGTGCTTGTGCATGCGCGTCTGGCGAGCCCTGTGGGGGCTTCCGCCATCGTTTTTGCTGTAGAGACTGGCATGCGCATGGGCGAGATCGCCGCGTTGCGCTGGGAGCATTTACGCGGCAATGTCGCGGTGTTGCCAGACACCAAAAACGGGGATGCGCGTGAGGTGCCGTTGTCATCGCGTGCGCTTGCGGCCGTGAAGTCGGTGCCTCGGCATATCAGCGGTAAGGTGTTCGGGCTGGAAGCCAAGTCGATAGGGCAGTTGTGGCGCCGGTCATGCGCGCGCGCAGGGCTGGAAAACCTGCATTTTCACGACCTGCGACATGAGGCCACCACGCGGTTTTTTGAGCGTGGGTTCAACCCGATGGAGGTTTCCAGTATCACAGGTCATAAGGATCTGCGCTCGCTGAAGCGATACACCCATTTGAAGGCAGAGGATCTGGCAAGGCGGCTTGGTTGAGTTGCGTTGTAAGTATGGCACTTGAAACCGTGCTGTCCGTCCCAATGTAGTTGGAGTGCATGGCAATAACGCCATGTGCTAACAATTGTGGGGGTAATTATGGCCATCAAACCCGGTCCAAAGAGAATTGCCGATTCAACTGGTCAGCCGGATCGGCGTCAGCGTGACAACAAGACCACGCCTGGCAATACGCCGACGCTGAAGCCTCACAAGCACAAGCCTGGTAAGTAATGCAGTATCGCACTGGCCTGTGGTTGTGCTGCAGGTCAGTGCTGTTCAGCGCTTGTTCGCGGCATTGCTTTCCTAGTGCCTGCCAGCACGCCTGAAAATCCGATGCGCTTTTTTCACTACATCGACTACTGCGCGAAATTGATCAATTCTATTTGTTTTGTGCAGATCAATGCGGTGCTCAACTGGTTCTCCGTTGCGTAATCGATCACGATGATGGAGCGGCGTAAGTTTGGCAGTATAGGCGGACATTCGGGTGCGCAGCCTTCGATGCGTCAGCGTGCTTTGCCTTCACGCATGCGTGCGCAGGCACAGTTTATCTGCATAGTCTTTTTCGTTTTCAGATAATTCATACCTTGCAATCTCCGTATATTCTTTAGTTGGACTGAATTAGGAAGTTACACATGGCAGCAAACATAACATTTATTGAGCAGAGTGCACCTGTTGATGAATATGGTCGTGCACTATATGCAATTGCTCGTTCAATATTGAGAGCACTAATAGACTCCATATCAAATGAAGATTTAACCGATCTAAATACTCAGCTTGCTGATGTTCGTATGCGCCAATTGGCAAAAATAGCAAGACTTGAACGCGACAAAGGAATGAAGGGTGATGGCTTCGAATGGGCTGTGCACGAAGCGATCCTTGGAAAAGAGCCAAGTGTCATTGAGCCAATTTCAATGGCATTAAGGCGCGCATCAAAATACGTAAAGGACAGTGAGCCGACGTCATTAATGTTTGGTCAAGAGCGCGCTAAGTATTTGGGGTTCCTTGATGCAGTTGTCGATGAAGCTGGCACAGACTCCTATCTTCTCCCTCAAGGAAAAGGGAAGCCATTTAATTTTGGCCCATGGGTATCAGTCGCTGCTCAAGGCCACACAGCAGAAAACTTGCTCAATGAACGGATTAAAAAAATATGGAAGACAGATTTGTTTTTATCAACAATTGATGGAAAAAAACATCTCGCAGCAACCGTTAAATCTAACTTTGCGCAATTAGAAGGCGGCCAAGGACTAAGGATAGGCATAGTTCCAGAATCCACTCATGGTCAGAACTCTGCAGGAGTTTCGTATAATCAAAAGCATGGACTATGGGTTGTGTCGCTGGCAGATCCGAATGGATTTATGGGGTTGTTCAATGATGCATATCATGCTGTGGCAAGAGCGATTTGCACGCTAGGAAAACAAGAGCAGCCGCCTTACTTTGTAAAGCCGAGTGCAAAAGCCCAGAAAATACAAGAGCAATTAGAAAAGTATCCGGATGCGAAAGCAATCGACATTGAAGATGCGTTGAATGACGCAGCACAACAAAATTTGGTTTCTAGTACCCACCAGCTCATTAGTGTTAATGCCCCTGACTGGCTTCACATAAAAGCTATGGCGCCTAAAATCATTTCCCCGAAGCCAAAGTTTATTAAACTGGACTAGTCTAACAAGTCGCTCAAGGCCAGTTCACTTCGTTCACTAGACAGTCAAAGGCGGCGCATGGCTTCGCCATTGTATGAGCCGTTTGCCTGCCCCTTAGCTCAACGATAGAGCGCTTCCACGCCGTTCTGCATCTTGCCGTCCACCACGACGGCACTCGGCGTCCAGCCGCCGCGCGCCACCCGCAACCACGCTTCATAGCTGGCTGTGTCATTGCCGAAGGCGCTGGCGCCGTTGTCGGCCAGCCAGCGCGCCAACGCTTCCGGCGTCTCGAATGCAGGACTGATTGGCGTGCCTTCGCTAGTGTTCTCGTACATCATGATGTGCGTGCGTTGCTCGGCCGGCCAGTCCGGCATGTAGTTGTCGCGGTGCGGTCGTTGGCCGGCCCACTGCTCGTAGCACATGGCGCGGTGCTCGTGGTTGGTGCAATAGTCGGGGCGCCAGCCGGCCTTCCACTTCGCGCATTCCTCGTCCCGCTCGTCCACGTTCGGCTGGTAGCGGTCGCCTGGGTACAGCGGCTTGTACCTCTCCACCATGCGGCCAGTGCGCCAGTCTGGAACTTCGTGCTTCGGGTGTTGCCAGTCGGCTGGCACGCGCCTTACTTCTCGTCCCATCTTCGTTGCTCCAGTTGTTGGCAAATGTGCTCAAACACTTCTCTCAATCCTGACGCCAGACGGCGCCCCATGCTCAAGCGTTATGGCTGGGAAACACATCGTCAGACACATCAAAAAAACCAAGCCTGCCCATATAGGGTGTTAACGGCATTGGCTTTGGATCTCTCAGCACGAAGCCATATTCGCCAATTAGCCATGGGGAATTGCTTTCTGTAACGCAATCTATAATTTCAACGCTACCGATGATGCCTCCGCGCTGTAGCTCTGAAAATTTCGGCAGTGACTTTGCTGCTGCATGCAGTGCTTGTACTAAGAGAAAATCCATCACTACGTCGTACTCTTTCCGTGTCATTCCTTTCGCTGCATGAACGAGCACGCGGCCTCGAAACTTTGTTGGCCAGCTGCGGTTCTCGATGTCTTTTCCCCCATGTATTACTAACCACGCCCACGGTTGGCGTATGCTGATTGCTTTCATGGATTTTTCCTTTTTCTGCGCTCTTCTATCTTAAGTCTCTGCAATTCTTTCTCGGCTGCTGTCTTGTGTCTCTGGAAAAATGAGTCGTACCCTTGTGCAAATATCCAGTGATCACAAGCAACGAACACGGCCATAAAAATCCAGAACCCAAGCCAGCTCATGCACGCAACTTCACTACAGTAAAGCCGCCTTCCTTGACGCCGCTGTTTTCATCAAAAAGGCTTTCGACTTCCTTGATGATTACCTGCGAGCGCAGCTCATCAAACGTGCAGCGCTGTTTGGTCTTTACTTCGCGTGAGTCTCTGCCGTCTACTGTGTCTATCCAAAAGCGGCACAGCCATTTGCCGTAGTCACTGCCGCGATTGGGGTGTAGTGTCAGCTTGTTGGTGCGCGTGTTGAATGATGCGAACGGCATCATATTTATGCTCCTAGTGTGTTGCCGGCTGCTTTTTTGGTGCCTGATCTGGCGCGCCAGATCAGGGTTCGGTTTTTCCTGCGGCAGTTGCGTGCCGCGTGCAGCCATAGTTACGCCATGATGTAGCCGGTGGCTTTGCAGTTGGTTTTGATCTGCGTTACCACAGTCGCAAAGGCGTCTTCCAGTATTTTTTCCACGTTGTTGATGTGGTAGCTGAAAGTCAGTGCGCCATCAGTAATGCGATAGCGAAGCCGTGCGGTGACGCTATAGCCTTCTTGGCCTTTGTAGACGCGCAGACCGAGTGTGATTTCATGCGGAATTTGCAGTTGCCCTGTGGATCCGGCCTGACCATCGATTTCTTCGTTATAGGTCAGCTGTACCTGCCCATTTTGCAGTTCCTGCGATGAACGGAAAGACAGTTTCTTGGTGGCTTGCAGGGTTTTTGCAATTTCCAGCAGGGTTGCGCCATCGGGTGTGCGAACATCTTTGATATTGTCTTCAATGAGTTCGGCAAATTGACGTTGCGACATCTGGGTATTGTTATGGCGCAGCCATGCTCCCCATTCGTCTGAGTGTGTGAGCTTCAACGTTGACTTGTGACCACAGTGTGATGGCTTGTTGGGTTGGTGGTAATCGAACACCGCTGTTATTGTTGATTTATTTTCGTTTGCGAAAATGATAGTTGAGTCATTTGCAAACAGTTGAAAATAATCAACAAAACTAACGACATCCTGAACGGTGAGTTGTTCCTTCATGCGCGCGGGTGCCGGCATAAGTTCGGCAAAATCCTGTACTTTGTAGCCGGGCGGCAGGATTAAGTGTGGCACGCCTTCAATCTCGCGTATTCCGATGCCTGAGACGGCCAGCTGTGCGATATGATCGGATGACACGGTTGCCTGTGAATTATCCATTGCTCACCTCCTTCAGTGGCGTTTTGGTTTCCTGCTCGACAGTGCGCAATGGCAGTGTTTGTTGGCGTGGGTCTTGGCGCGTGAGGTTGCGCTCTGGCGTGATGAAGAAAATTGATGTTCCGCGTGGGAATGTAGGAACTTTTTTCTTCACGCTGGCTTTTATAGCCAGCTGACCATTACCTTCTGGCTTGTAGTCCAGCTCGATAATGATTTTCCCGGCTTTCCCTGTTTCTGAGACCGCGGCGACTACTTCACGTTGTACGTCGCCGAGTTCGTCCAGCAGGCCGCCGAATTCGACATCGCGAAGCGTGTCGACAAATGGTCGTGTTGACATGGTTTTTCCTCTGGTGGTGGGTGGAGTTATGCTGCCTGCACTTGTGGTACAAGCCTTGGTCTTCCGCGTTTTTTTGCGGTGATCTGTGGGTTTTGCTCGATGCTGGCTTGTTCTTTGTCGCGCAGGAATTGCTCGACGGTGGCACGCCGCCATGTACGCTTTCCCAAATACATGAAAGAGACTGGAATATCTTTCGATTTACGTTGGATGGCGCTGCGTATCGCGGCCTCTGTGGTATCTAGCATGGCAGCGAGTTCTGGTATGCGAATGACTTCCTTCATAAATCACCCGATCACATTGTTTTTTCTGGCGATGTGTTTTGCGTACTTGCTGGGCATGCCTTCTATCCACATTAGAAACAGCACAAACGGCCATAAAAAGAGAGAAAGTGTCAGCAGCATTGTCATGGCATCCCAAGCGATGCGGCTTCTGTTGGTTGGCGGCCAGTTATCAGCCAGCACCAGCTGTACATAGGTGTTGAGCGCAAAAGTGATCAGTGCGGCAATGATGTGCAGTATTAAAAATGTCACGCTTCATTCTCCCTGTGTCTTTCACAGCTGTTTTTTGCCTCTTCGGCAGTTTTGAAAACGCCAATACTCACGATTTCACGCGGCATACTGGCTCTCGGTGGCCACCCCAGATAGGCCGGTGTGCCCATGCTCAGCATCTTGCTCACTCTGTACCCGGAATCGCTTTCCAGATGCCATTTGTCCACCTGTTTCCACTGCATGGCGAATGTCCTGAGCGATTTGATCTAACAGCGACAGCCCGCGTGCTGTTACAAGGGTGATGGGGTAGTAGCGTTTGATAAGCGTGCCGCGCAGATGGAACATGCGCTGCTGCAGGACAAAATCTCCGCATTCGACGTAGTGGCGGACGGGTATGTTTTTGTCGCTCAAGATGCCGCGTTGGCGGAGTTCACGAAACAATGTGGTGCTGCCGATTCCGAGTTGCTTGGCAGCGAGCCCGATCTCAATGGCGTGCACGGTTTGCATCACGCAGCCTCCGGGCCAGTTGGCTGGTGGCTGCCGATCATGATGGAATGCTGCAGCACGATCGGACCGTAGGCTGGCATTGCGGCAAACGGCAAGCTGCCTATGGCGGGCAGTGCTTGGATGTTGCGGCCGCTGGCGGTAGGGAACAGGCGTAGGCCTGTGCGTGCCTCGAAGGCGCCGATCAGGCCCGGCCTGCTGGCCAGTGTGGGGTGTGCAAGGATGGTTGCCATGGTGCGCCCTCCGGGTTGGATGGGCAAAAAGTACCAAGGTATTATGGCTGCGTCAATACCTGAGTATTATTTTAGATAATAAAAAACCCGGCACGGGCCGGGCTAGCATGTGATTAGGTCTGGCTACTTGAATGTTGCCGCAGTCATTTCGGTAAACATCTTGGTTGGAGCGGTTGCCATGAATTTGCGGCCGTCCTTGAATGTGCAGATGAAGGTGACGTCTTGGCCTCTGCCGCCGGCAAGCAATCCAGCCAGCAGGCCGACGGGGCCGAGTAGGGCGGCGCCTGCAACTCCCCAGCCGACGGTTCCGCCCAGGCGTTTGACGCTTTCTTCTGAGGCTTTTTCGAGAGTGTCGACTTCAGAAGCGAGAATAGTCTCGCGGAAAAATTTGCCATCACTTTTCATGACAAATTTTCCGGCCAGAAATTGGTGTTCGTTGCCTTTTTTGAAGTCGCCTGCGTGGACTTCAAACCGCCCCAGTGCCATATTTTAGTCTCCGGATTTTCTTCCGTTTAATAAAAAATTCCAGTGATGTAGTAGTGTTTAGGGTGATTTTCGTGCATGTGGGTTGCAGAAATTCTCTCCGGTACAGCCACAGAAAGCGATGTGTGTTTTTTCAGCTGCTTTTTATTTTGGTCTGTTAAAGAACGGTAATTGTATTGGTGGGTTCATACCTATTCTCAAGCTTGTCGATTGGACGAACTCTCTCCAGAAAGGCCAGATATTGTGCGATGCATTTTTCTCAGAGAACTCCCTGAGGGACTCTGACGGTATGAGTTCCTTCGATAGATATGATGCTTGAAACTCTGCTTTGATTGATATTTTTATGAGGTCGCTCAGTTGTGGGTCGTCATCACTTAAGCTTTCAATTTTCTCAAGATCTTCTTCATAGCATCCACGTACGGCGAATGCATAATATATCTGGTATAGGTAGCCGTCATTGTTGCTGGTAGTATCTTTAACTTCTTTGCAAACTTGGCGTATAAAATCGTGGCCAGCCTGCATCATTAGCTCTCGTTCTGGTGGTTCAATTGTGTCAAAGCTGCTGCTAATAATGGTTTCATTGTTTTGCAGCAGAAACTTATAAGGAGCTAAAAGTTTTTGTACTTCTTCAAGTGACATTGTGTTCATATCTTCATCCGGCAGAGTGTAATGTGGATATGGGGCGGATGGGTATTACCTTGTTGTCCCATGTCATTTTTTGTGGGATCTTTGTGTCTTCAATTATTTGCGCGTTTCTTAAAAATGCAGGTATGTGCGTGCTTGCCTCTACTGATTCCATATGAATATCTATTTGTTGGAACAGCATTTTGCATCTTTCATTTGTGATAAAACTTTTTATTGCGCTTGCCACGATATCATTAATTGTTGTGTCTTTGTCTTCTGCTAGCGTTGCTACTTCCCGATGTAACTCTGGAGTTATTCGAACATTAAAAATGCCTTTAAATGGTTTTTGAGGTTCTTTGCCAATAAGCGCGCAGGTTTCTATGTAGTCATCTACTGCGGCTTCGAAAGAAGCTTGTAGGGTTGCTGGGCAGTCTGCCTTGTAAGTTACAAGATCGTTGATGAATAAAATTTTACCTCGGCATGCTTTTTCTTCCATGTCGAGTTCGGTTGTGCCTTCGTAACCTTTGTATTTAATCGTCGCCATTGTCTTGATTGCTCTCCGTCGAGCTGTTGCTTCCTAAAAGGCCGTTTATTGTCAAATGCTCAACAACGTCTTTGATGCAGTTTTTGTCTACGTACGGGTGTGGGTGAGGCTCATGGCAGATAACCAAGAGATTTCTTTCTGCATGGTGGAACTTTCTTCTGGCACCGCAATTGTTTATCAGTGTGTAGCCAAGTCGTTTGAGAATAGTACAAAGATCGTCCCAATGTAGATCGCCCGGTGGTGGCTTGGTACATAGTTTTCTCAGTAGTTTCTGCTGCTTTGACATTGCGCCTAGCTCTGGGTCGATAATGTAACTAAAAATTAGTTACATAGTAAATAGGTGGATGGCGGTGTGTATTGTCTTAAATTTTCCGATTTCTGGTTGTTTTTTCAGCTTGTCCGTAGTGATTTATGTTTCATCCTATTGATTCCAAAGGTTTTTTGGTTATAGCTTTAAGATTGCATCTTTCACGACGCCTATTATGGCGCAGTTTTCGTCGATGGTGATAATGGGGTACTGCGGGTTGAGTGGCTTGAGGTAGCGCTGGCCAGCATCAATGATCAGTCGTTTGAAGGTTGCTTCTGCGGTGCCGTCTAGCTGGGCCACCACCAACGAGCCGTTTTCGGCCTGGCCATCCGGGTCTACGATGATGACTGCGCCGTCGGGTATGGATGGATGGCCGCCGGGGTTGTACATGCTGTCGCCTTTGACCCGCAGGGCAAAGGCGTGGGGGGGGCAGTTTGCGGTGATGACCCAGTCATCGTTATCGGGAACTGGCTGTGCAGTTTCGGCCCAGTGGCCGGCCTGTACCCAACTGATGACATAGACCTTACGCGCCAATGCCGTTGCGGGGCCTGTATTGCCACCACCGGATATCAGCTCGCCCGGTATTGGGGTGCTGGCATATGCGCTGCCCACTACCATATCGCTTATGCCGGCGCTCATCTGGCCGACACCAGTCGCCAACCACAGCGAACTCACCTCAAGGGTGGAGGCAAGGATGGGGGTATGCACAGATTGTTCCTGGTCGCCGCGCTCTATTTTGGAGATCGTGGCTTGATTTACGCCAGATCGCTCGGCCAGTTCGTTCTGTGTCCACCCCTTGTTTGTGCGCGCTACGCGCAAGCGGGTGCCAAAATTCATAGCATGGCACGTTAATACGGCGGTATTTCCTTGACAAACAACTATAGTATTTGTTTCCATAGTACCTGCGTATTATTTGCGAGGGTCAAATGTCTAATTTAGCTGAGTTTCGAAAGCGTGCCGGTTGGACACAAGTGGAGTTGGCACTGGCTGCAGGGCTTACCCAAGGAGCTATTGCGCACCTCGAGTCTGGCCGTACGCGAAGCCCTGAGGTGCGGACGGTCCGTAAGGTTGTTTCGGCGCTGTGTGGAAGGGGTGTCGATTGTACGGTGGATGACATTTTCCCTCCTGAGCAAGACGCTGCGGCGTGATTTAGGTGTGTCCATGCCGCCACTGTATTGATGGTGGCGTGGGCTGGATACGGTGAAAACAAGAAGCAACAGTACAGGGGTGGATATGAAGAACGGAATGGGATCGCGAGAGCGTGCGGAAAAGTGTCTGCTGAATTTGCAAATGGCTTGTTACCACGCAGTGCATGATTTTTCCGGCGGTGTAGGCGCTGTTGCAGGTGCGCATGGCAAAAGCGCTGCTACTTTGCAGAACAAGCTGAATCCAAATCTTGACAGCCATGTGTTGAATATCAGCGATCTCGAGCAGATTGCCATCACCACGCAGGATGAACGCGTTCTGCAGACGGTGTGCAGTTGGTACGGCGCTGGATATTTCATTCTGCCGAAATGTGACACTGATGAGGCTGGGTTGCTTGAAAAAAGCGCTGAGTTGACGCGCGAGCTTGGTGAATTGATGCAGGAAGTGAGCGCATCGCTGGCGGATGGCAAGGTGAATCCCGATGAGGTTAGAGCACTCGATAAAGCGCTGATGGAGTGCACGGCGGCCGCGGCTGGGCTGGTTGAGCTCGCAAAGCGAATCGGAGGGGTTGAGTAATGGACGTTGTTGATCGCGCGACCGAATACCAACAGGCGATGCTGGATGCGCAGATTGCCAGTCATCGGCGGCCAATGCAGGTGCAGGAATCTGCGGAGGTGTGTATTGAGTGTGGTGAGCTAATTCCAGACGAGCGCCGGATGGCGGTGCCAGGTGTTGATACCTGTGTGCATTGCCGGACGATTCAGGAAAAGAGGGCTGCATGATGGGTCAGACGGATGCAAGGCCTGTATCTGCGCCAGAAATATTGGTGGCTGCGGAATCTCACATGATCGCTCGTGCCGGCACTTATGATAAGCCGGAAGGCGAGCGCTCTATGCTGCAGACGGTGCGCGTGTTCAATGCGTTTCATGGCACGCAGCTGACCGAGGCACAGGGATGGCATTTTATGCAGATTCTCAAGGATGTGAGGTTGTTCACGCGAGATGCGTATCACGCAGACAGTGCTGAGGATGGCGTGGCTTATGCGGCTTTGAAGTGCGAAGCAAAGGCGGCTGAGCATGGATAAAGTAATTGCGCAATTACAGTCTGCCGGACTGATTCTCGATGGCCTGCCAGAGCTTGGCAGGTTGGTGCGTTGCAAGGTAGACGGTGACCGCGGCGGCAAAGAGAGTGGCTGGTATGTGCTGCATGAATTGCGTCTCGACAGTGGTGATGTGGTGCTTGTTGGGCGCTATGGCAACTGGCGCGCATTGGGTGATCTGTCGCTGGCCATTGAGTTTGATAAGCCGTTGTCGTCAGCAGAGCGTGAGCGTATACAGCTGGAAACGGCACGGCTGCGTGATCTGGCCGCCTCTGAGAAAAAACAGAAAGCGGAAGCTGCTGCAAAGCGCGCAAAGAAAATATGGGAAAAGTTGCCAGACATTGGCGCCAGTGAATACCTGAAGGAAAAGCAGGTGAGTGCGCATGGTGTGCGATTCGCGCGCGGTAGCCTTGTGGTTCCGGTGCGTAATATCGCTGGTGATCTTGTCGGCCTGCAGTTCATCGCTGGCGACGGCAGCAAGAAGTTTCTGACTGGTACGCCCAAGCGTGGCTGCTTCCATTCGATCGGTAAGCTATCTCCCGCCGCCCCTCTGTGCGTCTGTGAGGGTTATGCGACGGGTGCCAGTATTTACAAAGCCACCGGATGGCCAGTGGCCGTCGCATTTGATGCGGGCAATTTAACGGCTGTGGCGACAGCGCTGCGCGAAAAATATCCCGATCAAAAAATTCTGATTTGTGCGGACAATGACGTAGCCACTGAAGGTAATCCGGGTGTCAGCAAGGCGCGCGAGGCGGCGCGGCTGATCGGTGCGATTGTGGCTGTGCCGGTATTTGCCAAGGCGGCTGCATGACGTGGACGGATTTCAATGATCTGCATGTAACGCACGGAATTGATGCGGTACGTGAGCAGCTGGAACATGCGCTCGCTGCAAACGAGGTGCTGGATGTTCCCGCAACAGATATGCCGATTGACGACGATTTTCATGACCGTTATGAGCCATCCCGCGCCCACCAGCAAGTTGGTGCGCCATTGGTATTCGGTCGATGGACTGTCGGCGAAATGGTGAGGCACATCAGTTTGATTTATGGCACCGATACTGTTTGGGATGCGAGAGAGCGCGTGCTGATGCGTTTGTCGCATTTGCGTCATATTGTCGGTCGCGACATGTTCAAGGCTTGGGACGAGCATGAGATGCGTAAGATCATCAAGGGGTTGGTATTTGAGCCTTCAAATGTGGTGCCTCCTGCACATGAGAATCTGTTCAACGGTTTTGCAATCTCGCCTGGCACACAAGGGGCGCGGGGATGTCCGCGCATTTTGCAGCACATTTACAGGTTATGCGGAAGGCGTGATGAAGAGTTTGAGTGGTTGATGCGATGGATTGCTTATCCTCTGCAGAATCCTGGTGCAAAAATGGACACTAGCGTGGTCATGCATGGCTCTGAGGGGCCCGGCAAATCCATTATCTGGGAGCAGGTGGTTGGCCGGATATACGGTGAGTATGCAATAACGGTTGGGCAGGCGCAGGTAGAGAGTCAATTCACCGGGTGGCAGTCGAAAAAATGCCTAGCGCTATGTGAAGAGGTAGTCGCACGTAATGAGAAGTCGCATTACAAGGGCATGATCAAACATTTGGTGACGGGCAGGACGCTGATCATCAACGAGAAAAATCTCCCGGCTCGGGAGGAAGTAAACCACATGAATTCGGTATTTCTGTCCAACAGCACGCAACCATTGGAGCTGGATCTCGGGGACAGGCGATTTCTGGTGTTGTGGATTACCGATGTGCCAGATTCTGCGTATTTCAAAGCATTGTTCGATGAAATCGCCAACGGTGGCGTGGAAGAGTTCTACGCGCACTTGCTGTCTCTGGATATGAAAGACTTTGATGCGCACACTAAGCCGCCTCTGAATGCCGAGAAAAAATATTTGATAGAGGTTGGGCTGCCTAACCCTGTATTGTTTTATCAGGACTGGAAGGATGGTTTGTTGGGTGTCGAATACGGATGTTGCCCGGTTGCCATGCTGTATGAGCTTTACAAACGCTGGTGTGAACAGCGCAATGAGTTCAAGCGGCGTGATCGCGATGTGAAATCGGAATTGCGACGATATCTTACCGAGGAAAGGCTGGATATAAGGCTCCCAGATGACATGAAAGATCGGAAGACAGTGCGTGTCTGGGTAACTCCAGAGCGAATATGTGAGAAGGGTAGCGCTGGCTTTGTGCGCGCTGTAGAGCAGTCATGCCAGCAACTGAACAAGACATTCGAAGGGTTAAAGGATGAGCATGCAAAATTCTGAGTGTTTTTTGTTCGCATGTCCGACATCCGACAGCAGGTCCGACAGCATGTCCGACAGCTGGAAGCCGTGCAGCACAAGGCCGACAGCATCCGACAGCAATAACGCGCGTATATGTGCGCGTGCGTGCACATGTTCGCACGGATACATGTAAAAAACGTGTCGGATGCTGTCGGACGTGTCGGATGTGCATTAAATATATGAATTGTAAAGAATGAATATCCGACAGCATCCGACAGCATGGGAAAACTGCTGTCGGAAGTTAAAAACACAAGCCAAGGGGGATTTATGATCGCAACAACCGAGCAAAGAATTCACGAATGGGCCTTGTGGAGCCGCGCTGGTGGGCCTGTACGGGCGCTGGGATACAAATCGCCGTCTCTGGCGCTGATGCGGCAGCATATGGGCAGTACTGTTCGTTCTGCTGCGTTGTGCGATGAAGAGGCGATGTTCATTGATGCGGTGGTGACGCGTCTGAGAGCGCGACGTGGCGATTTATGGTTGGCACTGGCGTTGTATTACGGTGTGACAGAGAACGGGCGCTGTTGCGGCTCGTATCGCGCGACAGCAGAAAAACTCGGCACGAACAAGACGCATGCTGCGCAATTGGTGCAGATAGCGGTTGCGTGGATTGACGGCCAATTTGATGGCGTTGAATGCATGTTTGATCGCGAAGCTGCGTGATTGTGGTGAAAATTGAAAAAAATCACCGTTGACGTGTTGACAGTGTCCGGACAGTAGGTATATAAATTGCGTCATCCTGTCGATTGGTGCGTTTAACTGATCGGCAACATATAAACCCGGCCACTGTGCCGGGTTTTTTTATGCGCGAAAAATGTGGAGTGGAGCAGTTGGTAGCTCGCCGGGCCCATAACCCGGAAGTCGCTGGTTCGAGTCCGGCCTCCGCAACCATATCCACCTGTTCCCGGCCTTGTGCCGGGTTTTTTATTTTGGCTGTCTGCGAGGGATATCTTCATGCGGTTAATCGTTCTTGTTTTGATGTCGCTGTCGGCGCTGGTTTGTTGTTCTTTTTCATTTGCTGATGCAGCTCCTACTGCACCTGATGTGAATGCTACAGAGCAAATTGCGCAGTTGTTGTTTGCCTGTTTCATGCAGCTTCCAGCAATGGCGCAGGCTTTTGTCATGGCAGTGACGTTTCTTGCGGTGCTTATCCCGCAGATTGCACCAATTACGCCGTGGACATGGGATGACCGCACGATCCAGTACAAGGGGACGATCACGCGATGGGTTCTGCGGTTGTGGAATCTGGCTGCTGGTAATTGGGGTCGGGCAGCGAATAAATCCGGCACTGACATGAGATGACTGCGCCATGCCGGAAAAGGACCCAACAACATATTCGTTACTGACATATGCCTGGGTGTTCGCGCTTTCAGCGTGGGGCGGTGTCGTCAGCATGATTCGCAAGATCAGGTCTGGCGAGAGTAAGCCGCACAACCTGATGGAGTTTGTCGGTGAGATTGTCACCAGCGGTTTTGCTGGTGCTCTCACATTTCTCGGCTGTCAGGCAGCCGGGTTTGATTTGATGTGGACTGCAGTACTCGTTGGCGTTAGCGGTCACATGGGCGCACGTGCGATCTATCAGGTTGAGCGTGTTGCCATGCGCATATTCGAGCACAAGATCGGATCATGAATACGCTGCTGCAATTGTTGTTGCTAGTAATGCAGGTTGTGCAGTCATTGTTATCGAGAGCAGAGCGTGAAGAGCATGATGCGAGAGTGGCAGAAATTAAGGCTGATCCTCGCGCTGCTTTCGTGCGCAAGTTTGGCCGGGTGCGGGATGATGTGTCCTGCAAAGCCGATGGCGCCTGTGTGCCAGAGGCCAACGCTGAACCAGATGACGGTCACGAACAGCGGCGTGCAACTGACTGACGCTGATCTTGAGGCGCTGATGCTGTACATCGAGTGTCTCGAGGCCCGTTGATGGTTCACGGGTCCTTCCGGCGGATCTGCAGCATACGGGTCAGAGAGGCGCAAACTTTCTGCAGCTGTGAATTGTGTATGGACTTCCTTACTTGGTTGCCACTATGGGCCTGATGGTCAGCAAGAAACAGCTTGCCGAGATATTCGATGTCAGCGAGCGAACACTGACCGAATGGCAGCAAAAAGGAATGCCCATCGCGCATGACGCTGATCGTGGCATGCAGAACCAGTACGATACGGCAGCCTGCATCAACTGGCGTATCAACCAGTTGGTGCACGGCAGTTCTGAATCACCGAAGGATAGAAAAGATCGCGTCAGTGCCGACATGATCGAGCTCCAAATTGCAGAGCGCTGCAAACAGCTGGTACCGGCTGATGAAGTAGAAGCAGCATGGTCTGGCATGGTGATCGGTTGCCGCGCTGAATTAATGAATATGGCGGAGAAACTCAAGGTCACTGTCGATGCGATGTATGGCATCGAGCTCGACATTGGTCTGGTCAATGATTATGTCCACGATGCACTCGGCAAGTTGGCTGCAGGCGACACAGCAGAACTTGAGCAGCATCCTGCAATCAGCACGGTCGCGCTTTGCGCCGCCATTGCGGATGTCGACGACGGAGTGGGCTGACCGGTTTCGCTATTTGTCGTCGAAAGCCTCAGCATTGCCGGGACGATACAGCAGCCGACTGACGCCATATGTAGCCGGCATCCATCAGGCATTAGACGATCCATCGATATGGAAAGTCGTCTGCATGAAGTCGGCGCAGATCGCGTGGACCGATGGCGTCGTCAATAACTACATTGGCAAGCGCATCGATATTGATCCGTGTCCGATAGTGATGATGTTCCCAAAAGAGGGAGCCGCGAAAGAATATAACCAAGAAAAATTTACACCGATGGTCGAAGCAACCCCGCGACTGTCGTCACGTGTCGACATCAGTAAAAGCCGTGCTGCTGAAAACAGGCAGTTGTTCAAGAATTTTGATGGCGGATTTCTTAAACTGGTTGGTGCTAACTCGCCAAGCTCAGTGAAATCAACACCTGCTCCGGTTGTCATTGTCGAAGAGCCAGACGATTGTTCTGCGAACGTCAAAGGACAAGGTGACTCGATCAAGCTGCTGGAAGAGCGGACAAAAACCTATGTTCGCCGCAAGGTGATATTTGGCGGCACACCCAGCATTAAAGGCGTGAGCCATATTGATGCTGAGTACGAGGCCAGCGACAAACGCAAAAAGTGGGTTCCTTGCCACGATTGCGGCGATAGCCATGTGCTTTCGTGGGATAACGTCACCTGGCAGTGTGAAGCAGAAAGTTTGCACGATGTGTTTGGTCGTGCGCAGCCCGAGACGGCAGCCTACCACTGCCCACATTGCGGTAGTGTTTGGACAGACAACCAGAAGAACGCAAACGTGCGTGCCGGTGAGTGGCGCGCAGAACGCGAAACGCGCGGCGTCGCTGGTTTTTATATCAACGAATTGTATAGTCCGTTTCCTGGCTCGCGCCTGCGTTATCTTGTCGAGCGCTACCTGAAAGCGGATCACCTGAAGAACCAGGGTGACGAACGCGAGATGATCGTATTCGTCAACAGCGCACTTGGCATGGCGTATGAAGCCAGTAGTGACGCTCCAGATCTTGACGCGCTGCAGGAGCGCGGTGTCGATTATGCCGAGTTGACTGTGCCATCTGGAGGCATAGTGATCACGGCAGGTGTCGACGTGCAGCATGATCGCCTCGCTGTGGTGATTCGGGCATGGGGTCGTGATGAAGAATCATGGCTGGTGTTTTGGGGTGAGTTGCACGGCAACTGCATCGACAAGAACGATGACGTGTGGAGCAAGTTGGATCAGTTGCTCTTTCGATCGTTTGCCCATGAAAGTGGTGCACAACTGGCGATCTCATGCGTGAGCGTAGATTCTTCCGATGGTCAATCGTCGGATGCGGTGTATCACTATGTACGCAGTCGGCAGCATCGCGGCGTCATGGCAGTGAAAGGCGCCTCGGATGGCGGCATTGATCGCGAGATTTACGCGGTACCGAAACAGAGCATCGACCGTGTTTCGCAAAAGAAATCCAAGGCCGACAAGTACGGGCTGAAGCCATACATCGTCGGCACGCATCGGGCTAAAGACTTGATCGCCTCCCGCATCAAGCTGGAAGGTGATGGCGCCGGTCGCATGCACTGGCATAAAGACGTCCGCGGCGACTACTACGAACAAATCACCAGCGAGGTGCTGGTGCCATCGCGCCACAACCTACGCAAGAAAACTTGGCAGAAAAAACACGGCGTGCGCAATGAGGCATTGGACTGTGAAGTCTATGCGCTGCACGCATCACGCCGCGCGCGCGTGCACCTGCTGCACGCGAAGCAGTGGGATGAACTGGAAAAACGATTGATTCAGAGCGACTTGTTTTCTGCGCAGCCGGATGAGAATCCGCCGGCACAGACGGCTGTCGCTTTACCGGTAAAACGTAAAAAGGGCGGCTTTGCAAAATCATGGTAGCACTGGCAACCACAGTACCGACGACAATGCGTCAAGGTGATACGCAGGAGTGGCATTTGCTGTTGCCTGAATATGGCTATGGTTGGGGTGTGTGCGTCCGTTTTGTAAGTGCTGCTGGTTCGTTTACCGTTGAAGGCACAGACAACTGGGTTGATGGTGAAGACAGCCGAGCAGGGTGGGGTGATTGGTTTTTTTCTGTTGGAATGGCTGAAAGTGAGGCAATTGCGCCTGGCCGTTATCAATGGTTCGTCATCGCCAACAATGACTATGAACGCAAGACCATCAGCCAAGGTTATGCGACGGTAGAGCCGAACGTCTCGGCAGGATCGGATGCCGAGTTGAAGCTGGATGCGCGCACGCATGCGCGGCGTATGTTGGCTGCCATCGAAGCCGTGTTGGAAAAACGCGCGAGCAGCGATCAGCAGTCATACAGTATTGGCGGCCGCTCGCTGGCTCGCACGCCTATTCCGGATTTGATCCGCTTGCGCGCCATGTATCGACGTGAAGTCGCAGCGGAGGAACGTGCAGAACGTTTCGGTTCGCTGTCGCCGGCCAAGGTGCGAGTGCGTCTCTAATGGGTTTTGGTCAACGCATCATGCAGCGGCTTGGTTTTGTACCGGCTGCCGATCTGGCGCGCGTGCGCGATGAGTCTGCAGTGCAAGTCGGTCAGTTGCAGCGCGCCTTTGCAGCCGCGCAGATCGGCCGTTTGAACAACAGCTGGCGCGGCACTACGCAGAGCGCCAACCGCGATATCTCTGCCGCATTGCCATTGCTGCGCGCGCGTTCGCGCGAGCTGGCGCAGAACAACGAGTACATGCGCCGATTCCTGCTAATGGTTCGTAACAATGTCGCCGGCCCTGCTGGCGTCAGTCTGCAGGTACAGGCATTGCGGCCAGACGGCAGCATCGACCAGGCAGATTCCACGCGGCTGGAAAAAGCGTTTGCAAAGTGGAGCAGGCGAGGCAACTGCGACATCACCGGTCGCTATTCACTGCGTGATATCGAGCACATGGCCATGACGGCGGTGGCACGGGATGGCGAGTCCATCATCATCACCCATCCCGGTCGTGGGCCGTTTGGATTTCAGATCCAGCTGGTTGATGCGGCGTTGCTGGATGATCGACTGAACCGCGACATGGCCAACGGTCGCCGCATTCGCATGGGTATTGAGCTGGATGGTGACAATCGCCCATGCGGCTACTGGTTCCATCAACAGAATGGTACGGATTTGCAGGGCTTCGCCTCGGTTGTCGGTTCGCGTCATGTGCGTGTGCCGGCAGAAAACGTCTATCACCTGTTTGTTTCTGAGGATGCCGATCAACTGCGCGGTGTGCCGTGGGCGCACGCATCCATGGCTGCGCTGAATGATCTCGGTGGTTATAAGGAAGCGGCCATCATCGCAGCGCGCATCGGTGCGAGCAAGATGGGTTTCTATGTGCCGGCGAGTGATGATGCAGACCCGTTTCCCGGAACGGCTGGTGGCACATCAGCTGCTCAGGATGATGCCGGTAATTTCATCGACGAAGTGGCACCAGGCGAGTTTGGCGTTGTGCCACACGGTTACAAGATAGAAAAATTCGATCCTACGTATCCACACAATACCTTCAGCGATTTTTACAAATCGTGTCTGCGCGGCGCCGCGACAGGTTTCGGTGTGGCCTATCACAGTCTGGCAAGCGATCTCGAAAGCGTAAATATGAGCAGCGCCCGGGTAGGCATGCTGGAAGAGCGCGATTTGTGGCGAGCGATGCAGTTCTGGTTCATCGAATCGTTTCACGATCGGCTGTACAGCGATTGGCTCACGCCGGCGCTGTTGTCTGGTCAACTGGATCCGCTGCCATTTTCCAAGCGCGACAAGTTCGATGCTGCCATCTGGCAGGGCCGTCGCTGGACGTGGATTGATCCGCTGAAAGACGTGCAAGCCGCCATTGCGGCGATCGATGCCGGTCTTGCCACGCGCGGCCAGTACATCCGCGATCAGGCACTGGATCCGGACGATGTCTGGAACGAGCTGGAAAAAGAAAACGCGCGATTAACGACGATCTTGCCGCAAAGAAATCCGCCGACGAAGCCGGCACAGAAAGAGGATCCAGAAGATGCCTGAAGCCAATCGCACCCTGGCTGATTTTTCGCGTGAGCCGCAACAGCGCGCGTTCTTATTGCAACGCAGTGTGGTGGACGTTGAGTCGCGCACTGTCGAGTTGGCGTTCAGCTCAGAAGAACCGGTCGATCGCGGCTGGGGTTTGGAAATTCTCGATCACGGTGCCAGTTCCATCCGCCTTGGCCGGCTGATGAACAAGGGCGCCGTGCTCGTGGATCACGTCACGCGTGATCTAGTCGGCGTGGTGGAGTCTGTGTGGATAGGTGAAGACCGAGTAGGTCGCGTTCGTGCGCGGTTTGGCAAATCGCCGCGGGCCGATGAGGTTTTTCAGGATGTTGTCGATGAGATACGCAACCACGTCAGCGTGGGCTATCTGGTGCACAACATGGTTCTGGAAAGTCGCAATAACTCAACCGGTGCGGATACCTATCGCGTTACCGATTGGGAGCCTTACGAAATTTCGATTGTGAGCGTTCCCGCTGATCCAACGGTAGGCGTCGGCCGCTCGGCCGCTGCTGCTACCACTATTCGTCAATCTGAAACAGGAGAGAGCATCATGCCTCAAGAAAATGCCGCAGCAGTTGCTGCACAGGCAGCTGCCGTTGTTGATACTGCAGCTATCGAAACCCGCGCTGCCACCGGTGAGCGCACGCGCGTCAGTGAAATTCTTGCCATCGGCTCACAAGTGGGCATGCAGACTGAAGCCGCTGAGGCTGTTGGTCTCGGCACGTCTGTCGAAGAGTTCCGCAAGGCGGCCTTGGGCAAAATGGCTTCCGAGCGTGGCGCTACGCTCAAGCCTGCCGAAAAACCCGGTATCGGTATGACGCAGAAGGAAATCCGCCAGTTCAGTTTCTTGCGTTTGCTTTCTGCCATGGCCGCCCCAACCGATGCCAACTTACAGCGTGCAGCAGGCTTCGAGATGGAAGTGTGTGCGGAGGCATACAAGCAGAGCCAAGGTCGTGATCTGAAGCAGGGTGCCTACCGAATTCCCTTTGATGTGTTATCGCATCGTGATCCTGCAGCAGCTGCTGCGCAGCGTGATCTGAATGTTGGTACCGCTTCAGCTGGCGGCAATCTGGTTAACACCACGTTGTTGTCACAGAGCTTCATCGACTTGTTGGTCAATCGCATGTTGGTGATGCAGCTGGGTACCACGGTGTTGGATGGCCTCACGGGTAACGTTGCGATCCCGCGTCAGACTGGTGGCGCTGCCTGCTACTGGGTCACTGAAGGCAATGCGCCGACTGAAGGCGCACCGACCTTTGACCAGGTATCGCTCACGCCGAAAACCGCAGCGGCTTTTGTGGACTACACGCGTCGCTTTTTGTTGCAGAGTTCCATCTCTGCCGAGCAGTTTGCACGTATGGATCTGGCTCGCGCGTTGGGTCTGGGCATTGATCTGGCGGCAATCAACGGCAGCGGCAGTGCAGGTCAGCCAACCGGTATTCTCAATGTGTCTGGTATTGGTGCTGTTGCTGGTGGCGCCAACGGTCTGGCGCCAACCTGGGACAACATTGTCGATCTGGAGTCTCAAGTTGCCAACGTCAATGCGGATGTCGGCAAGATGGCCTATCTCACCAACGCCAAGGTGCGTGGCAAGCTGAAGAAAACGCAGCGTTTCAGCGGAACAAATGGTGATCCTATCTGGGAAAAAGATAACACCATGAACGGCTATGCCTCTCACGTTACCAATCAGGTGCCAAGCAACCTGACCAAGGGCACCAGCTCTGGTGTGTGCTCAGCCATCGTTTTCGGCAACTTCGAAGATCTGGTGCTGGGTATGTGGGGCGGTCTGGACATCATGGTCGACCCATACACCCAGAGCGCCACTGGTGGTGTGCGTGTAGTTGCCATGCAGGATGTTGATGTTGCTGTGCGTCACGCCGAATCGTTTGCAGCGATGAAAGACGCTCTCACTGCCTGATCAGTGACTTGGTGAGTAACGGCCGGCAGATAACACTGCTGGCCGTTTTATTTTGGGTCCATGAGGATTGTTCACATGAGCAAGAAAAAAATTCGCATTGTCTCGGCGATGTTTATTGCCGGCGAACTGGCCGATGTAGGCGATGAGTTGGATGTTGATGCGCAAGAGGCGCATCGCATGGTGAAGTCTGGCCGTGCTGAGTGGGTGGAGGATAAGCCAGTGCCATCCAAGAAGGCAGAAAAACCGGCTGCGAAAACAGAGAAAAAGGCGGCGCCAGCGTCACCTGATAAAAGTGTGGCAGATCCTGCTGCGCAAGTTGATGGCTTTAGTGGGCAGCCTGAAGGTGGTGATGTGGTCACTGGACAGCAAACAGACGATCAAGATCAGTCCTGATGTTTTTCTGGGAAGAAGATTTGCCGCAGTTCTTTGCTGATTTTTCTGAGCAAATGACGCTGGTCGTTGCTGATGTGCAGGAATCACTACAGGTGTTATTTGATGTGCCGGCGGAAGACTCCGGCATCGGCAAAGGGCAAATGCATGGCGCACTGTCTGTGCCTGTTGCGCAGGCAATGGCGGCTGATGTGCAGCGACTTGGTATTGCTGGTGGTCAAGAAGTATTTATTCGAGGAAAGGCCTATAACGTAGTTCCGCCACTATTGCCAACCGGCGATGGATTGGTGCGGCTGACATTGTGTGAACAGTCTGAGGCATACGCGAGTGCAGGATGGCGTTAGTATTTCTCTCGATGTTGCCAGTGACATTGATGCATTGACACTGGGGCTTGATCGCCAGAGTAAGGCAGTGTCGAAAGCTATAACGCGCGCCTTGCGCAAGACCATGACGCGCTTGGCATCGCATGTAAAACGTCGCTTGCAAAGTGAAATGCAGTTAAGTCGTGATGCGATGAATGATCGCTTTCGCACGCGCCTGAACATCAAGGATGGGTACGCTGCACTGTGGCTGGGTTTGTTGCCGCTGGAGGCGCAAAAGCTGCGCAAGGTGAAGCAAAACGCAGTGGGTGTTGTAGCCGGCAAAGAGGTATTCGAGCAGGCGTTTATGGCCACTGTGTACAGCGGTGGTGAAAAAGTCTGGCGCCGTAAATTTCGGGGTACAGGCTCTACGGCCCGCAGTCGTGCGGCACTTGGGGTCAAGGGATTTGCGCGTAAGGCTGTTGCTGGTGGTGGGCAATATGGGTCGTCAAATCCTGTTGGTCGCTTTCCGCTTGAAAAGATGACGGTTGATATTGCTGAGCCCGGTACGCTGTTGATGAGACAAATGCGATCTGAGGTGCGTAGCTGGTTTCGCCGGTTGCTGGAACAAGAATTGAACTATGCCATTACGCATGAGAAATGATGATGGGCGCTGCGCGTGATTATATCGATGCTGTAAAAGCGGCTATCGAGAGCAAATTTTCCAGTGCTCCAAATGTTGTGCGTACAGTTTCTCATCTGCTGGAAACGGATGGTACGAAAGTGGACACACCGGCTGTGCTTATCGATGTGGAAGACATCGCGGATGGCGTAGATGCAGGTGATGAACGCTTGCCGGTGACGTTCACGATCAGTTTGTACTGTGTGTTGGGCGGGCAGACGCCAAGTCCTGAGATTGAGATCCGTGAATTTGCGTTAGCTGTCATGCAGTTGGCGATGCGCAACCGCTGGGGGTTGACAGGTATTTCTGCTCCGCGGCGCCTGCATGCATCTCCCGCGGCATTCGCGCCGGTGAAGCCAGGCCATCATGTGTGGGTGGTGTCATTCGAGCAGGATCTGGATGTAGGTGACAGCGTGTGGGATGTGCAGTTGACCGGGCTGCCGCCTGGTGAAGTGTTTATCAGTCTGTCGCCCGAAATTGGATTGGCGCACATTGATGACTACACGCGCATTGTGCCAGCTGCTGATTCTGCCCCATGACTGAACGTAGCATGGAATATCGCATGGCTGAGCTTGAACGTCGGCTGGCGAATGTGGTGCGCCTCGGCACCATCGAAGAGGTGGATTACAGCGGTAATGTGCCGCGTGCCCGCATCAAGATAGGCAAGCTGAAAACCACATGGCTGCCGTTGCCTGCTGGTCGCGCCGGTGGTGACCGCGTGAGTTGGCATTATGAGGCTGGCGAGCAAGTGCATGTGTTGTCTCCGGATGGTCGCCTCGAAAATGCGGTGATTGGTCATGCCATAAATTCCGGCTCTGCCGGTGCCGTGTCAGACAGTGCAGACACGCCGCGCATACAGTTTTCAAATGGCGACACGATTGAATACGACCGCGTCGCCAAAGTGCTGACAATCAATGTCGGTGACAAGCTGGTCATCAACGGTAAAACCGTGATGAACGGTGATGTCTCATTGATCGGCGATCTGAATCAAACAGGTTCACATACATCGACGGGTGATCAGGTGGCTGGTGGTGTCAGCCAGATGAATCACCCTCATGATGATGTGCAGCCTGGGTCTAGCTTGTCTGGGCCGCCAGTGGCAACGGCGTAAGCAAAGAGGTAATGACATGCGAGGCATGAACCGGCGTACAGGTCGTGCGCTGGAAGGGCGCGCGCATCTTGAGCAATCCGTTGAAGACATTCTCACCACGCCACTCGGCACGCGTGTGATGAACCGTGAATACGGTTCGCGTTTGTTCGATCTGGTGGACACCCCGGTGAATCGCTACACCTTGGTTGATTTTTACGCTGCAGTAATCGAGGCGCTGATCCGCTGGGAGCCGCGTCTACGCGTGACGCGCGCAGTGGTGAGCAGCGCATCGCCCGGCATCTTGCTGATTGGTGTAGATGCTGTCGATGTTGTTGATGGGCGTGAAATCAGTATTGAAGGAATTGAGATCCGATGAGTATTGATCTGTCGAGACTGCCGGCGCCGCAGATTGTCGAAGAGCTGTCGTTCGAGGCCATTCGTGACGAGATGCTTGCAGATCTGCCAGCACGTGATCCGTCATACACGGGGCTATTGGTTTCAGACCCTGCATACAAGCAAATTGAGGTGGCCGCCTACCGTGAAATGCGTTATCGCCAGCGTGTGAACGAGGCGGTGCTGGCGGGAATGTTAGCAAAAGCGGTGCGCAGTGATCTTGATCAGAAGGGCGCTGACTACGAAGTAGAGCGCCTGCTGATTGCGCCTGGCAATCCTGATGCTATTCCGCCAACTGATGCTATTTTCGAGCCGGATGATGATTTCCGTGCGCGTATTCAAATGGCGTTTGAGGCGTTGTCGACTGCTGGCCCAGAGGGTTCCTATATTTTTCACGGATTGAGCGCTGATGCCGATGTAAAAGATATCTATGCGGAATCGCCAACGCCGTGTGCCGTATTGATCACAGTGTTGTCGCGTACAGGAAACGGCGCTGCAAGTTCAGGCTTGCAAAACAAAGTGCTATCAGCATTATCGGCTTCGCATGTCCGGCCGCTTGCGGATCAGGTTACTGTGCGCTCGGCGACGATTGTCAATTACACGATTGTTGCGACCTTGCAGCTGGAAGACGGCCCTGATTCGTCAGTTGTCATTGCGGCAGCTACTGCAGCTGCGCAGCAATATGTTAACCGCCGTCACACCATCGGCGCTACGGCTGCGCTCGCCGGTATCTTTGCGGCGTTGCATGTTGATGGTGTTCGCAATGTCACATTGATACAACCTGCTGCAGATGTGGTCTGCACCAGTGCACAGGCGCCTTATTGCACTTCGATCGCTGTGACGGTGCCGTGATGTCTGAGCCGAGTTTGTTACCGCCCAATGCAACGCCACAAGAGCGAGCATTTGAGGCGATGGTTGCCGAGCGGTTTGCTGCTATCAATGCAGACATTCGCGCAACACGTGACCCGATGCGTTGCCCGGTTGATTTCCTGCCATTTTTGGCGTGGGAAAAATCTGTTGATAGCTGGTCTTCAGACTGGCCTGAAGCAGTAAAGCGTTCCGTTATTGCAAATTCATTCTCTTTTCACAAGCGCAAAGGAACAAGGGCGGTCGTTGAAGAGGTCATTACGGCTCTCGGCGGTGCAGTCGAGATTGTCGAGTGGTTTGAAAAGTCACCGGCTGGGACTCCGGGGACGTTTGAATTAAACATGGTGGCATCGGATGAAGATGGTAATCCGGTGTCTGCTGATTATCAGCAGTCGATTATTGATGCGGTGATTGGCGTTAAACGGTTGTCTGCGCACTTCACTGTAAACCTTGGTGTATCTGTTGTTGGTGGCGTCAAGGTTCTGGGATTCACGCGCCAGATGGTTTTTACACGTTTGCAGATAACTGCAGACAGATCGCTACCAGTAGGTTGATATGGCATTGAATCTTGTCATCACTGATGTTGGGCTTGCTGCGCTGACCAATGCGCAGAATAACGGCACCGATCCTATCGTCATCGCGCAGATTGCTATTGGCAGTGCGCATTGGACTCCGACGGCATCGGCCACTGCGCTGCAATCCGAAATCAAGCGGGTTTCAACCATCAGTGGCAGCGTGGTGGATGACAAGCGCTTGCACATCAGCATCAGGGATGCTTCGGTTGATGCCTACAGTGTTGGCGAGCTTGGGCTCATCACCAACACGGGTGTTTTGTTTGCGGTTTACTCGCAGCCAACGGATATCTTGGTTAAGGCCAGCGGTTCAGTGATGTTGTTAGCTGCGGACATGGTATTTTCAGGTGGTGTCATTGGTGCGCTCACGGTTGGAGATCTTGGTTTTGAGTATCCGCCGGCATCTGAAACGTCTGCGGGTGTGGTTGAGTTCGCCACAATGCCCGAGTGCCGAGTTTCTTCGGATCCTGATAAGGCGGTTCCAGCAAGTGGTCTGATTGCAGCCAGCGGTAGCTATTCGAAATATGTGTCTGTTACGACGGCGTCGTATTCGATCAGCGGCAACGACATGGGTGCACTGTTCATTGCAAGCGCCTCTGCCAGTGCTGTTACTCTTCCTTTGTTGTCGTCTGTTCCGCGTGTTGGTGCTGCCTATACATTTATGAACCTCAAGGCGTCTGGAAATGTCACCATTACACGTAGTGGTTCCAATACGCTGTCTGGTGTTTCTGGTAGCTCTGTGTCAGTTGTGTTGGCTCCGTACCAATCGGTCACATTGATTCGACTTTCCGTTGATGTATGGGCTGTCATTGGTTCGTCAATGAATGACACGCAAAATGCTCAGATTGGCATTGGCTGCGTAATTTGGTCGCCATGCCGTGCACTGATACCTGCTGGATTTGTTCCAGGCGATGGCCAAACTCTGACGCGTGCAAACTATCCTGGTTTGGTTGGCAGGTTGGGAACACTGCCAACAGTAACTGAAGCCAATTGGTTGGCAGCTGCCGCTAATCGTGGATCATACTCAATGGGCGATGGATCTACGACATTTCGTGTTCCGGATTACAACGGCAAATATTCCTCGGATGTTTCAGTGTTTTTTCGTGGTGACGGAGGTAATGCAGATGCTGTAGGTATTGTGCAGAGCAGCCAGAACTTGGCGCATGCCCACACTGTTGGAGCTGGGCCCTCTGAATCTGGCGGTGGAAATGCTGACGATGGTAATAGCTCCGCCGGATCGTTCAGCACAGGTCAGTCAGGCGGAACAGAAGCGCGTCCTGTTAACGTCGCTGGTATTTGGTGCATTCGAGCGTATTGATAGTAAATAATCTACGAGCAACCCGCTTCGGCGGGTTTTTTATTGTCTGATAGAGGGCTAAAGCAATGGGAGCAGATTTTCTTCATGGTGTAGAAGTGATTGATGTCGATAGCGGTGCGAATGCGATTCGACCTGTCAAATCATCTGTGATTGGTATCGTGGGTACTGCGCCAGATGCTGAATCGGCAAAATCGCCATTCGTATTGATCAACACTGTGAATGCGCAAGCCTCTGTGCGTGTGACACTTGCTGCGTATGTCGGAGGTGGCTACAACGGCGTGATGACAATGCGTGTTCATGCGCCTTCCGAGCCTAATTCGTTATTCAGTTTTGCTCTTTCAGAGGGCTCGTCGATTGTTGTTAGTTTGGCAACAGATGCCACTGGTGCTGTTACGACAACCGTGGGTGACATGGTTGCGCAAATGGGCTCAACGCCGGGAGGTTGCTGGTTCGAGCCTGCTGCCGAAGGCGTAGATTTGGTGGATATTGAAGACGATATTGTTGCGCCTTGTGGTCTGCGCGTATTTGACGGTGGGCAAGATGAGCCTTTTCCGCTGAATCGTCCGGTGCTGGTTCCCGGCGATCGCCGTCTGGCGGCAAAACTCGGACCGAATGGCACATTGCCTGCGGCAATGGATGCCATTTTCGATCAGGCCGGCGCCATGGTGGTCGTGGTACGTGTGCCTGTTGGGGCTAATGATGCCGCAACAAAGGCAAACATCATGGGTGGTGTTGATTCTGGTACTGGTGACTACACCGGTGTGCACGCGTTACTGAGCGCTGAAACCTTGTTGGGTGTGCAGCCGCGCATTCTTATTGCGCCTGGGTTTACGCAGGACGCAGCGGTGACAGGTGAGATGATAGGTGTGGCCAACCGTCTGCGTGCACATATTGTTGCTGATGGACCTAACACCAATGATGCTGCCGCCACGGCGTTCCGTCATGGCTTCGGCAGTCGACGTGTTTACATTGTCGATCCCGGTCTGCGTATTTATTCCCCGGCGCAACTAGAAGAAATTGATGCTGTGGCCAGTCCGCGCGTGGCTGGACTTATTGCGCGTGTCGACAATGAGATGGGCTTTTGGCACTCGCCATCGAACAAAGAAATCTACGGCAACATTGTTGGTACCAAACGACCAGTAGATTTTGCGCTGGGAGACCCCAATTGCAGAGCCAACTATCTCAATGAGCAGGAAGTCGCCACTATCATCCGCAAAGATGGTTTCCGTCTTTGGGGTAACCGCACGTGTTCAACTGATCTGCGCTATGCGTTTCTGTCTGTCAGTCGCACTTGCGACATGATTGATGATGCCATCTTGCGTTCACATATGTGGGCTGTTGATCGCAACATCAGTGCGACATATGTGCGTGATGTAGTGGATGGCGTGAATGATTACCTGCGCTATCTGGCGAGTCTCGGTGCAATTGTAGATGGCCGCTGCTGGGTAGATCAGGAAATTAACACGCCTACACGCATTGCTTCCGGCCAGGTCTTTTTTGATTACGACTTCGCGCCAAGCTATCCGGCAGAGCGGGTGACGTTCCGTCGCAGAATCAACAACAGCTACCTTGAGGAGATCTTCTGATGATTCCGTCAGTGATGAAAAACATGAATGCCTTCATCGACGGGCGCGGCTATGCCGGCCGCGTCGAGTCGCTCACGCCGCCTAAGCTCGTGCGTAAAATGGAAGAGTTCCGCGCAGGAGGCATGGATGCACCCGTGGATATCGACATGGGGCAAGAAAAACTCGAAGCTGAATTTACTCTGGCAGAATTCGACAAAGAAGTGCTCAAGTTGTATGGCGCCGTGAACCACTCGGCTGTGCTGGTGAAGTTCAAGGGGGCTCGGCAGCGCGATACCGATGGCTCTGTAACGGCAGTTGAGGTGGTTTTGCAGGGCCGTTGGAAAGAAATTGATACGGGAGAATGGAAGCCAGGCGAGCGCGCCGGCATGAAGGTATCAATGCCCTGTACCTATTACCGCTACAGCGAAGATGGTGTCGATCTGATTGAGATCGATGTGGTGAATATGATCTGCAAGGTTGATGGCGTTGATCGTCTTGCGGAAATGCGCAAAGCGCTGGGGCTGTAATCATGAAAACGGCTGTCAAATTGAATTACCCAGTTACTGTCGGTAGCGTCACTACCGCTGAACTCCATGTGCGCCGACCTCGTGTTGCTGACACGTTGGCGATGGAAAAACGTGGCGGTTCAGACGCAGATAAAGAAGTGGCGATGTTTGCCAGTCTGTGTGAGGTAGCACCTGAATTTATTGCTGAGCTTGATTTGCTGGACTACAAGCAATTGCAGAAGGTATACGAAAGTTTTTTGTCCTCACGGCAGGCGAGTGCCGGCGCTTCTGCGTAGTGCTCGCCAGCCATACAGGTTGGGCGCATAGCGAGTTGATGGCTATGCCGCATGACGATCTGGTGATGTGGTTACAAGCATGCCGCGATGAGCAGGCCGCCCATCAGTAGCAATGTACCGCTGTAAAGCGCCACGCGCAGAAATATCCAAGCGCCGGCAAAGATCACCGGGCCAAATACCAAGGTGGCGATGACCATATCGCCATCGCTTTTGAATGGCGTCACTGCCAGTACCCAGAGCGTGCACAACAAGGCCAGCAGCAATGCTGCGCTGTTGCGCCATGCTCCCGTGTCTGTGTTCTTCACTGTTTCCACTTGAGGCAATCCCATGTCTGTAGCTGGCAATGCAATCAGCGTCGTCGTCGGTGCTGCTCTTGCGTCCAATTATAAATCGGTTTTCGCTTCAGCGGAGAAATCCGCCTTTCGTTTGGGCAAGGCCTATCGGGAAACTGATAAGAAGCTGGCTGCGGCGAGGAATGTGGAGAAGTACCGCAATCTACTTCAGGAATTACAGGCCAAGCAGGATGCCGCCGGCGGTGGGTCCAAGCGACTCGCGGCAGGCATTGCAGAGGCTACACGGCGCTACAAGGCAGCCAAGGCCGAGGCCAAGGGTTACGGGCTGGAAATTGGTCAGATAGCCAAGGAACAGCGCAAATTGAAAGTGGTTGGTGCGCTCCAGCGTGCCAGTGCTGCAGGTGTGGGTGGTATTGGAAAGCTTGCAGGTGGCTCTGCCGCCGCTGTCACAGCTGGCGTTGGCATCGGCACGGCCGCATTCGGCATGTTGTCTGGCGCATCTGACCGTGCGGAACAGCTTACACAGCAGGCTAATGCTATTGGCATGAGTACGGCTGCGTTGCAGAAATACTGGATTGTTGCCGAGGATGCTGGCTACAGCACCGAGGCATTCAATGGTTCGATCCAGAAAATGACGACCGGTATTGCGGCAGCAGCTAAGGGGCAGGGCAAGGCTCGCCAAGCGTTGAAGGATCTAGGGTTGTCTGCAGCGTTTTTGCAGCACCTTTCTCCAGAGCGCCAGATGGAGGCTATAGCCAAAGCCATGGAGGGGGTATCAAACGAGGGTGAGCGTGCGCAGATTGCAGCCAAACTGTTTGGCGATGGTGCAGTGCCGTTGATGTCGAAGCTCACCAAAAGCCGACAGGAATTAAAAGATCAACTGCATGCCGCTGGTGATACTGGGGATATGTTCTCCGATGAGGCGCTGAAACTGTTGGCGGAATTCGATTCTGCAGCAGAGGGTGCTACGCACTCGGTTGGCGGCTTGAAAAACATGCTGATCCTTGGCTTGTTGCCGAGCGCTATCGCGCTAACAGAACAGGTGCAGCCTCTAGTTGGTCGATTGCTAAGTTTCGGCCAGACGGTGCGCGAGGGTATTCAGTATGTCGGAGGCATGAAAAATGTGGTGGCGGTACTTGCTGGAGTAGCGTTACCCATGTTGGCCAACGTGGCATTGCCAGCAGTGGCTGCCGGCATTATGGCCGTTGGCACGGCGATCACAGCAAATCCGATGGGGCTGATCCTGAAGGGATTGGTGGTCGGTGTAATGTTGCTTGCTGCCAACTGGGACACGGTGAAGTCGAGCATTGTCGGTGGGCTTGAAACACTCAAGACTGTTGCTGTCGATGTTTTCAACAACTCGCCACTGGGGCTTTTGTTGCGAGGTGCGCAAGCGGCTGGCGGCGCGATTGCCGATTGGATGGGTGAAACCAGCAACGCCGGCGCTGGGCGCGGCTCACATGCTGCTGCCGTGGCGGCTGCCGCAGCTGTGCCATCTGCGGCGCAAGTGGCGGCGCGTGGCGGCAGTGGTGGCACCAATGTCGAATCCATGCATGTGTATGCTGCGCCCGGTATGGACGAAAAGAAATTGGCAGAGCAGGTTGCGGTAGAGCTCGACAAGCGCGATCGCGCAGCGGCATCTCGCAACAGGGGTCGTTTGTATGACTGATGTGATGTTGCGCCTCGGCGAATTTAAATTTGGCATTGCGACGGCTGCGTATGAAACGCTGAAACAAACCTGGGATTTCCAGTGGGCGTCACAGCCGCGCATTGGTAGGAATCCGGTGCTGCAATTCACGGGTTTCAGTCGTGGCCAGTCTTTGGCTGGTGTGATGTATCCCGGTCAGTTCGGCAGTCGGCGTCATATCGAAGCGATGGTCACGATGGCCGGCAAGGGTGAGCCGTTGTTGATGGTGGCTAGTACCGGTGTGCCGCTGGGATATTGGGCCATCACCAAGGTGGAGTGCTCCAACAGTGTATTTTTCAGCGACGGTGAGCCACGCAAGATCGATTTTTCGCTGGAATTGCAGTACTTCGGTGAGACGCCAAGGAGATAATTGTGGCAGTTGAATACCGCACACGCGAAGGCGATACCGTTGATCTGATTTGCTGGCGCTATTATCGCGATACATCTATGACGGAAGCTGTGTACCAGGCCAACCACGGCTTGGCTGATCAGGGCGATGTGTTGCCATCCGGGCTTCTTATCGTGTTGCCAACGAAACCAGTTATCAGTCGACAATCACAATTTGTAAGCCTGTGGGATTGATATGTCCGGCATCGCATATCACATCAGCGCCGATGGCGAATCCATCAATGCGGTGCTGGAAAAATACTGTGCCACCGTAGAGATACAAGACAACGCAGGCGGCGAGGCCGATACGCTGACAATCGAGCTAGTCGACAACGGTGAAGTGGCTTTGCCGCGTAAAGGCGTAGTGTTAGCTGCGCGACTTGGCTATGGCGATGATGTTGGTGATTTTGGGAAATTTGTTGTCGATGAAGTTGAGGTGAGTGGCCCGCCAGACAAGCTGGTGATCAAGGCCCGGGCGGCAGACATGATGCCAGGCTCGCCGATGAAGGCAACGAAATCACGGTCGTGGGATGCCACCACGATTGGTGCGGTAGTGGCAACTATTGCGGCAGAGAACGGCCTGCAGCCACGCTGCGCAGCTGAATTTTCGAGCATGGCAGTGGCACATCGCGATCAGACTGCAGAGAGCGATATGCATTTTCTCGCCAATCTTGCATTCGATGTTGATGCAGTTTGTAAGCCTGCCGGTGGTTGTTTGATTTTCGCGCGTAAGGCAGGCAGCGAAACAGCCAGCGGCAAACCGATGCCTGGCATCACGTTGCAGCCGCAGGATATTTCAACATGGCACGCCACGCTGCCAGAAAGATCTGGTGCAAAGGCCGTTACGGCGCGTTATCAGAGCGTAGAGGATGCCGACGAGCTTTCAATCACTGATGGCGATGATGAGGGCGAGCCTGTCGAGTTGCGAACCATTTACCCTGATGAAGACAGTGCTAATCGTGCTGTGAAATCAGAGAAAGCGAAACAGGATCGAGGCAAGGGCAGTTTATCAATCTCCATGGCAGGTGATGTCCGTGCACGAGCTGAGGCGCCAGTCTCATTGCTTGGTTTTCGCAAGGGGCTGCCAGATTCGTGGGTGATCAAAACAGCCACGCACAAGGCAGATAGTGAAGGCGGTTGGTCTGTTCAGTTTGAGGCGGAGGTGGCGGCATGATGGGAAATATCAATCAGTACCTAACGGTGGATAAATTAGCGGACATCATCCGTCACCCGCAATTGCCTGGGCATTTGCTGCAGCAGCGCTGTGCAAGATGGTTGCCGCATTTGCTGGCTGCCATGTCCAAATTCGACATCAACACGCCACAGCGCGTGGCGCATTTTATCGGGCAGGTTGCGCATGAATCTGGTCGGTTCGTGTATACGCGTGAACTGTGGGGGCCAACACCTGCGCAGGCGCGTTATGAGGGTAGAGAGGATCTTGGCAATACTGTGGCAGGTGACGGTTTTCGCTTTCGCGGCCGTGCGTTGATCCAGATAACGGGCCGTGCGAATTATCGGCGCGCCGGTGCTGCGCTTGGGCTGCCGTTGCTGTTGCAGCCGGAGATTGTTGAACGGCCCGATGTGGCTGCGTTGGTGTCTGCCTGGTGGTGGGATGATAACGGGCTTAATGCGCTGGCAGATGCCGGCAATATTGATCACGTGTCTGATCGCGTGAACCGCGGCAGAATCACTGCGCGCGTCGGCGATGCTAATGGCTATGCCGAAAGAAAAACGCTTACCGAGAAGGCGTTGCTGGCTTTTACTGTTTCGTAATTTGCATTCTATTTCTGTAACGGTTTTTTAAATCACTTGCCGCGTGACAACGGCATCATCCAATTGCTAGGCATGTTGTGGAGTTTTTTACATGCCAACACCTTTTTTCCCTTGGATCGGTGGCAAGCGCAAGCTTGCCACTGAAATCCTGCCACTATTTCCATCTCATCAATGTTATGTCGAGCCGTTCTGTGGTGCGGCGGCGATGTTTTTCCTGAAAGATCCGTCGCCGGTAGAGGTTCTTAACGATATCAACGGTGATCTCGTCAATCTGTACCGTGTTGTTCAGCATCATTTCGTTGAATTGTACCGGCAGTATGAGTGGGTGCTGTCATCGCGCGAGCATTTCCAGCGTTTGCAAATCACGCCCTCTGCCGTGCTTACTGATATCCAACGTGCTGCGCGATTTTTGTATTTGCAGAAGTTGGCCTTTGGTGGGAAGGTCGAGGATCAGGCGTTCGGCACTGCCACCACAGCACGGGCCCGGTTCAACCTGTTGACGCTGGAGCATGATCTGCAGGAGGCTCACTTTCGGCTCAACGGCGTGACGATAGAAAATCTGCCGTGGCAAAAAATCATAGAGCGCTATGACAGGCCTCACACGCTGTTCTACATGGATCCTCCCTACTGGCAGACAGAGGGGTATGGAGTGGACTTTCCGTTCGAACATTACGAGCTTATGGCGCAATTTGCGCAGAGCATTCAGGGGCATATTATTATCTCCATCAATGATCACCCTGATATCCGCGCTGTGTTTGCTGGTCTGCCATGCAAAGAGATCGACTACCAATACACGGTAGGCGGCAATGGCCGTGCCAGCAACTGTGTTGAGTTGGTGTATGGCAATTGGCGCGAAGGAGTGCCATCGGTGAGGCAGGCGGGGCTGTTCTAGTTGCCGCTACTCTCCCGGCTGGCCGCACCACTGGGCAGGTGTCGCTGGTGCCAGACAATCCAGTCGGCCTCCATGTCGCCGCGTTTGGCAACGACGCAAATTATCGCCAATTGCGCCGGGCCTGTCTGTCAGTAAAAGTGGAATGGTTTTGTACGATATTTCTTACAGTCTGGCTTCACATTTTGCGGATTGGTCTGGTTTACTTGTTTTCAATGATCCGCGTGATGATTGAGAATATTTCTAGCACGGAGGCTTGTTGTGCCCTGGTCATGCCTTGAAAAGTATCCAGTGCGTGCAGCGTCTCTGGTGGTACACGTCGCTCATTGAGCTCACCTTTCATTAGATAGTCTAGCGACTCATTCAGGACGGTGGATAGTGTTATCCATTGGCTGTGTGTCGGCATTGCGTTGTCCGCTTCGATGCGGCATATGCGTGATTTGTTGATCCCTGTCTCGGCTTCCAGGGTTGCGAGTGACCACTTTTTTGCTTTCCGTGCACGTTTGATGCGTGCGCCCGGTGTCATGTTGTTTAATTGGCAATTTTTTATATTGGAATGTTTTCAATATAGCAATATTTGGGTGTTTTGTGTGGCCTGATTTTCAGTGCTCTGGTAAAAAGCCATGCTTTCCAATAACGGACTTGGGAGATTTATGGCTAGGGTAGTAGCAGTGCAGCTGGGCTTGCTTGACAACAGGCCGCTGATTTGGATTGAAGATGGGGTCGATTTATTTCCAGCACATCCATCATGCGTGTTGCAAGATGACGAGGTGAATGCTGGTAGAGATATGGTTTACCGCTCTGGCTATGCACATGGGTATGCAGACGCCATGTATGGGATAGCGCCTGAACTTTAGTGGTGCCGGGCGGTTGACAATCCGGGCTAGGCACCGGACCAGCTGATTCCCCTTGCGGGTATTCTATTCGCTGCCACCCGGCGTTGCGGGTGGCCTTTTTCGTGTGGCCATCACGGCCTAGCTATGAGCTTGTGCCGTTGTCACGCGGCATGCGCATTATGCCTTTGTCCGTGGCTTTTCGACACCTGAGAGTCCTGAAAGGCATTCCTGCCACACTTTTGCCACACTTTACATGGCAAATAGCGATGCAGTCCGATTAAGTGGAAATTATCTTTCCTTTTCAATTCAATGTGTTGCGATGTAACTCATTGATAAAAAAGAGCCTTTATAGGATTGTGATTCCGGCCGTCGTGGGTTCAAGTCCCATCAGCCACCCCATCTTTACACGCTCGTCTTCTCTTCTCTGGAAGCGCTGTGGCAGATTTGCTAGATTGCCCTGCCGCCACCTGTGATGCTCTTGTGAATAAAAAATCTGGCCGACATCTGCTGCCCGAAGGCTTGTGCCTGATGCTGGTGCTGTTGTCGGCTCTTTGGTTGCGCTGGGATGTTCATCCACAAACCTATTTTGCCGATGAGTTGATTCCGCATGCTGTTGTGCAGCATATGCTGGACAGTCACACGCTGGACACCAACTGGGAGCATGCCGATTGGCGCGGTGACTTCGCCGGCGGATTCTACAATCTGAAACAATACAATTTCTCCAGTTATCACACGACGTTGTGGTGTGCGCGCCAGCTGGCTGTGTTTGCCGGGTTCGGCGATGTGCGGGATCTGCCGTTGTACCGTGTCTGTTCCGTGTTTTTCCAGTTGCTGACATTGCTGCTGGTGTTTTTCATTGCCCGAAGACTGGCGGGCGCCGTTGCGGGTGTGCTGGCGGCCAGTGCCTTTGCCTGGATGCCGCAGGCAGTGATCGATGCCCATTACGCCCGTCCGGAATCCTTTGTCATGTTGCTGGTGGCGCTTGCTGCATGGTTGGCGTTGCGTGCGCGTGATTCAGGAATGGTTGTTCATGATGGTTTGGCTGCTGCTGTGTGGGGAGTTGCTGTTGCCTGCAAGTTCAGTTTTGCACCTATGGCGTTGTTGGCCTGGGCAGGGTCAGGTTTCAGGTCGCTTTCGGTGCCTGCCTTGCTGCGCTGGCCGATTTTTTTTGTTGCAGGCGTGTTCGTTTCTGCGCCATATGTCTTACTGGACTTCTCCGGCTTTCTGCATGGTATTCATTTGCTGCTCAATCAATACAGTGCCGAGCCAGTATCGGAATCATGGCTCGATACCGTGATACCTTCAGCTGCAGAGCTGTTTCCATATTTGCATGATTTTTTTGGTTGGCCTTTCGGGGTGTTGGTGGCGTTGTCGCTGTTTTCGAAAAGGAAGGTTTTGCGCTGCTTTGCTGTCGGCGTGCTGGCGGTGAGTGTTTTGTATCTGTTGATCTTTGCAAAAGCCACTGTTTTTTTTGAGCGAAACCTCAGTCATCTATTGCCGCTGTGGTCGGTGTGTTTTGCCTTGGGGGTCCAGGTTCTGTTGCGGCAGCTGCAACTTTTTTCGTGTCGGACATCATGGGCAAGCTTGGCCGCAGTCCTGCTGTCATTGTCGGCGTTGGCCTACGGTGCACATTTGTCCTGGAAAATCGTTGATGTGATTTTCCATAATGCGGATGTTTGGCGGAAGCAGTTGGTGGATCATGATACTGCGGTCCTGGATCGTCATGCTGCGTCGAGAGTGCTGGCGATGCGCTGGATTCCTGATGAAAGCAAGCTGGGAAGCCTGCCGGCTGATGTTGTAATCCGCATGCCGGTGGCACAGCAGAAATATAGGATGCTGGTGCGTGAAATCTTCCAGTCTCACGGCTATGTTTTTTCAGAGTCTGTTGCCATGCCACTCGGGGAGCTGGCCTATAGCCAGTTGCAGATCAATCATCTGCCTGCTGCTTATGATTACTACGTCCATGACGATCGATTGAAGGCGAGGATGCCGCCATGAACAAAAAACGTTACTGTGTATTTTCGTTGGTTTTTTTTATGCTGCTGCTGTTGGTGACGGTTGCCGGTGTCGAGGTCGCCATCCCAAGGGCATTTGGTAAATGGTGGGGTAGTATCAATCTGGTTGGCAATCCAGATCATCGCATGACGCGCGACCAGTACAGCGATGTCAATGCTGATGGTGTTCGCTGTGCCCGCGAAGCGGAAGACTTTCGTGAAGAGGATTACAACATCATCGTTCTCGGTGATTCTTTTGTATATGGCATGTTTCTTGGGAGACAGGACACCATACCCTATCGTCTGGAACAGCTGGCGCGCGAAGCTGGTTACGCGCATGTCAATGTTATTAATTATGGCTGGATTTCATCGTCGCCATATCTTTCATTGCGTCTGTTAAAAGATATCGGCAAGAAATACAAGCCGGATATGGTGATTGAAGTCGTTGATATGACGGATGTCTGGGACGACACGTTTTATCGTCGCGCCGTGGAGCGCAAAGGTTTTTTTGCGGTTGGCCACTGGATCCCGGCGACAACATTACTGCTTGGTAAATGGGGGCGTGAAGTCATCAGGAAAGACTGGTATTCGAAAACGCTGTGGGGTGTGCCCTGGCAACGCTATTTTGCGATGGAGCGGCCGCTGGAGGCGTCGCGTCCTTATCTTGATGCGCTGGCAAGCAATCTTGACGAAACTGATCGCTATGTCGAGCAGGAACTGCACGCACGGTTTGTCACTTTCATCATGCCGCGTTCCGTGCAGTACAGCGCGCGCGAAACACCGGACGACAAAAGCGATGAATATACGCGGCTCGGGCCATACTCGCTGGAACCTTTTCGTTATTTTGACGAGGTGGCTCCCCGGAAATCCTATCCCCTGATTTCTCTGCTGGATGATTTTCGCAATACGTCGGTGTTTCCCTTGACCTTCCCCCACGATCCGCATCACACCTCTGAGGGCAACAAGGAATCGGCGCGTTTTATCTGGAATCACCTCCAGCGGCGGGATTTGTTGTCGGGGCTTGTGGTGCCGACGGCGCAGCCGGTAGCCGCTCCTGGCGGTTGATACGACCTCCTGCTGATTGGTCTTGGACCCACAAGCGGTTACCATCGGCGCACCTGATTTCGACCCTTTCCGTTTTATTTTCTGAGGAGTTCATCCATGGCTATTTTTGAACGTATTGCCGAGACCGCCGACGGCCATCGCCGTCTGCAATTGACCAGCCCTGCTACGCTGGAGCCGATCGGTGAGTTGATCTGCGCCTCGGAAGCGGATGTACAGGCGGCTGTGGCCAAGGCGCGCAAGGCGCAGCCGGCATGGGGTGCCAAATCCATTGAAGAGCGTGTGCAGCATTTGCTGAAGTTGCGCGAAGTGATCCTGGCCGAGCAGGATCGCATCGTGGAAACCGTTATCCGCGAAACCGGCAAGCCGATGCAGGATGCGCTGACCTTCGAGGTCTATGCGGTGTGCGATTTCATTTCCTACTGGTGCAAGCAGGCGCGCAAGACGCTGAAAGACGAAGTGATGCGTGCGCCGGGCCTCATGAGCCTGATGAAGAAGGTCTACCTGACTTACAAGCCGCTGGGCGTTATCGGTGTCATTACACCGTGGAACGGGCCTTTCGTGCTCACCGCCAACCCCGGTGTGCAGGCGATCCTCGCCGGCAACAGCGTCGTGATCAAGGGCTCTGAAGTGACGCCGTATTCGGCCAAGCTGTTTGAAGAACTCTGCTTGCAGGCCGGTATTCCGGAAGGCGTGGTGCAGGTATTGAATGGCGATGGCCAGACCGGCTCGGATCTGACCCGCGCCGACGTGAACAAGATTTCCTTCACAGGTTCTGTTGCCACAGGCAAGAAAATTGCTGCTGTCTGCGCCGAGCGCCTGATTCCGGTGACGCTGGAGCTGGGTGGCAAGGACGCGATGATCGTCTGTGCCGATGCCGATCTCGACGCAGCCGTGCACGGCGCTGTGTGGGGCGGTTGCGTCAACACCGGTCACTTCTGCTGCGGCATCGAGCGCATCTATGTCGAAGCGCCGGTTTATGACGAATTTGTGCGCCGCGCCACCGAGATGGCAAAAGCGATCCGCCAGGGCCAGAAACACGGCGTCAATGAAGATCTGGGTGCGGTGTTCTGGGATCGCCAGCTCGCCATCATGGAAGCGCATGTGAAAGATGCTGTTGATCGAGGCGCTAAAATTCTTGCTGGCGGTCGTCGCAATCCGGATCTGAAAGGCCTCTATTACGAAGCCACCATCATGGTGGATGTGAAAGAAGATTTCGATGTGATGACACAGGAAACCTTTGGGCCGATCCTGCCTATCGTCAAGTTCAACACCATTGACGAAGCCATCGAAAAAGCCAATAACTCCGTTTACGGGTTGCACGGCAGTGTCTGGACCAAGGATGTGGAGAAGGGTATTGCCATCGCCAAGCGCGTGGAAACCGGCTCCATGGCAGTCAACGATATCGGCATGATGTACGGCGTGGCCAATGCGCCGTTTGGCGGCGTGAAAGAAAGTGGTGTGGGTTCGGTGAATGGCCAGAACGGTTTGCGCGGCTACTCGCATTGCATGCCCATCGTTGTCGGTCGCTATGGCGGCGCCGACACCGGCTACCCGCACGACCAGAAAAAATTCGACCAGATGAAATGGATCATGAACTTCATGTGGAAGAATCCGGTCGGACGTTTCCTGTTCGGCGGTTGATGCGCAGGCTGTCACCGAGGGGTCTGGCCCGTGGGGTCAGGCCCCTTTTTCTTATATGAGGTTTTATGCAATTTTTTGTCAGGTTGATCGGTCTTTGGTTGCTGGCGGCGTCTGTGTTTGCGGCCATCGAAACCTACGATTTCCAGAATGACGACCAGCGTGCGCGCTACCGCCAACTTGCGGAAGAGCTGCGTTGCCCGAAATGCCAGAACCAGAATCTGGCCGATTCGGATTCGCAGATTGCGGCGGATTTGCGGCGAGAATTGCATCGCTTGTTGCTTGAGGGGCAAAGCAACGAGCAGATTGTGGATTTCATGCGCGAGCGTTACGGCGACTTCGTGATGTACCGTCCGCCGCTGCAGAACAACACACTACTGTTGTGGCTGGGGCCGCCGGCATTGTTGTTGCTGGTGGCTGCTGCGCTGTGGTGGTCGCGCCGTCACGCTGTCGTGTCGGGGTCAGATCCTGAGGGACAGACTCGGGATGCGCCTGTGTCTTCGATGTCGGGGTCAGACCCACAGGGCCTGACCCCTCGTTTTGTGAATGCGCTGTCTGTACTGGCGATTGTGCTGGTGGCTGTGCTGTCGCTGTATTTGTACCACTCTCTCGGTGCGGCGCAGGCATTGCGCATCACCGAAGCGGGCACGCGTCTTTTTAGTGGTCAGGTGCCGGCAGCAGAGTCTGCGCAGGCGCAGGAGGAATTGCTGGCGGAGCTCGATGCCTGGCTTGCCCGCCATCCGGATCAGGAAAAGTTCCTGTACATGCGCGCGCGCTTGTTGGCAGAAGGCGGTGCATGGCAGCGTGCAGCAGGGGATTATCAACAGCTGCTTGCGCGTTTTCCGGATCAGGACAACCTGCTCGCCGAGTATGCGCAGGTGCTTTTTCTGCAGAATGATCGCGTGTTGACGACGGACGCAGCGGCGTTTCTCGATCAGGCCCTGCAACTCAATCCGCACAATGTCACGGCACTGGGATTGCTGGGCATGCAGGCTTTCGAGAAGCAGGATTACCGCAAGGCGGTTTCATTGTGGCAGCGTTTGCTGGCTGGTCTGCCACCCGGCAGTCCGCAGGCCGAGACCATTGCCAGCGGTATTGCCAGTGCGAAGAGCAAAGGCAATCTTGTTGATGCCGATGTGCAAGCCGCTGTTGCCGATATTCGCCTCTCTGTACAGGTGGTTGTCGATGCAGCGGCACAGGCAAAAGCCGATGAGCCGGTGTTCGTATTGCTGCGTGCCGTGAATGGCCCGCGCATGCCTCTTGCTGCTGTTAAGACAACGGTGGCAGCGCTGAAGCAACCGGTGTTGCTGGATACGGCGACATCACCCATGCGCGGACAAGTGGATCTGGCATCGGTGACTGCTTTTGAAGTGGTGGCCCGTCTGTCGCGCAGCGGTCAGCCGATGGCGGCCAGTGGCGACTGGGAAGCGCGCAGTGCAAGTCTGGCGGCAGGGAAATTGCCATCTGCGTTGACGCTGACCATCGATAAGGCAGTGCCCTGAAGGTTTGTCTGACGTTCTGCGTTATCATCCACAGGATTCTGACGGAGGTATTTTATGAAACGATTGATTCGCTCTTCACGGTTGTTGGTTTCGCTACCGTTGGCGCTGTGTGTTGCTTCGGTGGCAATGGCAGATGCATCGGAAGAGCAGTTGAAGAAAATCGTGCAGGACAGCAAGATCAAGCCGGGTCTGTGGGAAATTCAGCACAAGACAGCTGTAAACGGCCAGGAATTGCCGGACATGCAACAAATGATGGCCAATGTGCCGCCCGGCATGCGTGGCCAGGTGGAAGCCATGATGGCGAAAAACGGTGCCGGCATGACCGAGAAAGGTGTTTCGGTTTGCATCACGCAGGAGCAGATCAACAACAACACCTATGGCATGGATAACAAAGGCCATTGCAAGGTCAGTGATGTGCAGCACAGCGGCAACAGGACGTCGCTGAAAATGCGTTGTGAAGACCCCAAGGGAGAAGGGGAAACCACGGTGACGCAGATCAGTCCGGTGCAGTGGCAGTCCACCACACGGATGACGATTGAAGAGCAGGGCAAGCCGCAGGCCATCAACAGCGAAGCCACGGGGCGCTGGCTCAAGGCGGACTGCGGCGCTATCAAGCCGCATTGATCGGCTATCCAGCCGGCGTAGTGCTTGCCGCTGCAAGTGCTGCGCCGGTAAACTGCGCGCCCTGCTTTTTAATGCCCGTCTTGATGCAGCGTTTTGCTGCCCACATCTCGACGAAAGACAGTGAGGTGCCGCAGTGGCCCGTACTCTTTACGACAAACTCTGGGATGCCCATCTCGTCAAGCAGCGCGATGACGGCACGGCCCTGATCTATATCGACTGCCAGTTGCTGCACGAAGTGACGTCGCCACAGGCATTTGACGGTCTGCGCCTGGCCGGCCGCAAGCCTTGGCGGCTCGACGGCAACCTCGCTACGCCGGATCACAACGTGCCTACTACCACAAAAGAGCGCGCCGCCGGTGTTGCCGGTATTGAAGACGATACTTCGCGCATTCAGGTGCAAACACTCGATGACAACTGCGATCAGTTCGGTCTCACCGAATTCAAGATCAACGATGCGCGCCAGGGCATCGTGCATGTGGTCGGCCCTGAAAGTGGGGCGACCTTGCCGGGCATGACCATCGTCTGCGGCGATTCGCACACATCCACGCACGGTGCGCTGGGTGCGTTGGCGCACGGTATCGGCACCTCCGAAGTCGAGCATGTGCTTGCCACGCAGTGCCTGATCCAGAAAAAAATGAAAAACATGCTGGTGAAAATCGACGGCAAGCTTGGCCTCGGTGTCACTGCGAAAGATGTGGTATTGGCGGTGATCGGCAAGATCGGCACCGCAGGCGGCACGGGCTACGCGATCGAATTCGGTGGCGAGGTGATGCGCGCGATGTCGATGGAAGGTCGCATGACCGTGTGCAACATGGCGATCGAAGCCGGCGCGCGCGCGGGTATGGTTGCGGTGGATGACATCACGCTTGATTACGTGCGCGGAAAAACCTACGCACCAAAAGCAGAGCATTGGGATGCGGCTGTTGCACAATGGCGCGACCTTAAAAGTGATGATGGCGCGCAGTTTGATGCAGTAGTGGAATTGCGTGGCGAAGACATCAAGCCGCAAGTCACTTGGGGCACCTCGCCGGAAATGGTGTTGCCGGTGGATGCCACGGTGCCGGATCCGGAAAAAGAAACGGATGCAGTGAAACGCGAAGGCTATGCGCGCGCGTTGCAGTACATGGGATTGCAGGCCAATCAGCCGATTGCGTCGATCAATGTGGATCGTGTGTTCATCGGCTCCTGTACCAATTCGCGCATTGAAGATTTGCGCGAAGCGGCACAGGTGGCCAAGGGCCGCAAGGTGGCGGCGAACGTCAAGCAGGTGTTGATCGTGCCCGGCTCGCAGCAAGTTAAAAAACAGGCGGAAGCCGAAGGTCTCGACAGGATTTTTATCGAAGCTGGCATGGAATGGCGCGAGCCCGGCTGCTCGATGTGCCTGGCCATGAATGCGGATCGTCTCGGCAATGGCGAACACTGTGCATCAACGTCGAATCGCAATTTTGAAGGTCGTCAGGGCTTTGGTGGACGCACACATCTGGTGAGTCCGGCCATGGCTGCTGCCGCTGCGGTAAGCGGCCATTTTGTCGATGTGCGTCAGTTGTTGACAGACAAACAGTTGGCGGGAGGTGCTGCATGAAACCGTTCCAGCAACATCAGGGTGTGGTGGCGCCGATGGATCGCGCCAATGTCGATACTGACATGATCATTCCGAAGCAGTTTCTGAAGTCGATTCATCGCACCGGTTTCGGTCCCAATCTGTTTGACGAGCTGCGTTATCTCGATGTCGGCGAGCCGGGCATGGACAACAGCAAGCGTCCGGTGAATCCGGATTTCGCCTTGAACCAGCCGCGTTATCAAAGTGCATCGATTCTACTGGCTCGTGAGAATTTCGGTTGTGGTTCCTCGCGCGAACACGCGCCATGGGCGCTGGATGATTACGGTTTCCGCGCAATTATCGCGCCGAGTTTTGCCGATATTTTCTTCAACAACTGCTTCAAGAACGGCATGTTGCCGATCGTCTTGTCGCACGAGATTGTCGACCAGCTGTTTCGCGAACTGTATGCGCAGGAAGGCTATCAACTGACGGTGGATCTGCCGTTGCAGCAGGTGGTGACACCATCGGGTCAGCGCTTTGATTTCAGTGTCGATGCCTTTCGCAAACACTGCTTGTTGAACGGGCTCGACGATATCGGTTTGACGCTGCAGGATGCTGATGCCATTCGCGCCTTTGAGCAGCAATACAAAACATCATCGCCCTGGTTGTTTGGGCGTTGGTGATACAACTCCCCCCTCATCCGGCGCTGCGCGCCACCTTCTCCCCGCCGGGGGAGAAGGCGAGTGGGGCAAGATACTGGTTTTCCCTCTCCCGTTCGGGGAGAGGGAGAGTGGGGCAAGATATGGGTTTTCCCTCTCCCGTTCGGGGAGAGGGTGGCGCGTAGCGCCGGGTGAGGGTAATGAGTATGAGCAAAAAAGTTCTGATCCTGCCGGGTGACGGCATCGGCCCGGAAATCGTCGAGCAGGCCGTGGCCGTGCTGGATGTCGTCAACGCAAAATTTTCGCTGGGTTTGCAGTGCGAACAGGGTTTGCTCGGCGGCGCGGCGATCGACGCACACGGTGTGCCTTATCCGGATGTCACGCATGAGCAAGCCACAAAAGCCGATGCGATCTTGTTGGGTGCTGTCGGTGGTCCGAAATGGGATCAGCTGGAAACATCAATCCGTCCGGAAAAAGGGTTGCTGGCGATTCGTTCGAAACTTGGCCTTTTCGGCAACCTGCGCCCGGCGATTCTGTATCCGCAACTGGCGGCTGCGTCATCGCTGAAGCCTGAAATTGTGGCCGGGCTCGATATTCTCATCGTGCGTGAGTTGACCGGCGGTCTGTATTTCGGCGGTCCGCGCGGTGTGCGTGTGCTGGAAAACGGTGAGCGCGAAGGTTTCAACACGGCCGTTTATCGCGAGAGTGAAATCGAGCGCATCGGTCGCCTGGCGTTTGAACTCGCACGCAAGCGCAACAAGAAATTGTGTTCGATTGATAAAGCCAATGTGCTGGAAGTGACAGTGCTGTGGCGCGAAGTGATGGAGCGCATCGGCAAGGATTACCCGGATGTGGCGCTGTCGCACATGTATGTCGACAACGCGGCAATGCAGCTGGTGCGTGCGCCGAAACAGTTCGATGTGATGGTCACCGGCAATATGTTCGGCGATATTCTGTCTGACGAAGCGGCGATGCTGACCGGTTCCATCGGCATGTTGCCGTCGGCGTCGCTCGATGTGAATGGCAAGGGCTTGTACGAACCGTGTCACGGTTCGGCGCCGGACATCGCCGGCCAGGGTGTTGCCAATCCGCTGGCAACGATTTTGTCGGTGGCGATGATGTTGCGTTATTCACTCGCAGCACCGGCCGCTGCCGATGCAATCGAGAAAGCGGTGGGTGCTGTACTCGATCAAGGGCTGCGCACGCCGGACATCATGAGTGACGGTATGCAGAAAGTGGGCACGCGCGCGATGGGCGAAGCTGTCGTCGCGGCATTGCAATAAATACATTGACGAGGTTGTTTATGAACAAGGTCGGTTTTGTCGGATGGCGTGGCATGGTGGGTTCCGTGCTGATGCAGCGCATGCAGGAAGAAAACGATTTTCGCGATATCAATCCGTTTTTCTTCACCACCTCGCAGGCAGGTCAGCCCGGGCCGGATGTCGGCAAGCCGGTGTCTGCACTACTCGATGCCAACAGCATCGATGCACTGAAAGAGATGGACATCATCGTCACCTGTCAGGGCGGTGATTACACCAAGGCTATTTTTCCGCAACTGGAAGCCGCCGGCTGGAAAGGTTTCTGGATTGATGCAGCGTCTGCGCTGCGCATGGACAAGGATGCCGTAATCGTGCTCGATCCGGTCAATCGCGACGTGATCGACCGCGCGCTCGACCACGGTCAGCGTAAATTTGTCGGTGGCAACTGCACTGTGAGCCTGATGTTGATGGCGCTCGGCGGTTTGTTTCGCGAAGGCCTGATCGAGTGGATTTCGTCGATGACCTATCAAGCTGCTTCCGGCGCCGGCGCGCAGAACATGCGTGAACTGCTGAAGCAGATGCAGGTGCTGGGC